>BNZI01000008.1 GCA_026000945.1 Clostridia bacterium
CACGGATTTCTTCAGGGCTTAGGTCACAGACATAAGCCTTTCCTTTTTGAATCAAGTTTATCGCACAGTGATACATTTGTTCAAAATAATTCGAAGCAAAAAACAGGTTTTCTTTCCAATCTGCTCCCAACCAACGAATATCTTCCATTATGGATTCCACAAATTCAATATCTTCTTTTGTAGGATTTGTATCGTCAAAGCGTAGATGAAAAGTGCCCTCATATTGTTTGGCAAGCGTATAATTTAGCAAAATAGACTTTGCGTGACCGATGTGTAAATATCCGTTAGGTTCAGGGGGAAATCGCGTCTTGATTTTTGGATATACCCCTTCTTTTATATCTTTTTCAATAATTTGTTCAATAAAATTTTTTCCGTTTTCCATATCTTCCTCCTAGTCTTTTTATTTTACTTGAATTTGGGAAGACTGACAACTAAAAACAGTGAACTTACTTTCAGAGATAAATGGGCTATCAATTAATCTAAAAATTAGGATACGTTTAATTTTTGAAAATATGGGAAAAATAAACTAAGGATGAATGGTAGAGTAAATGAACACATACTCAAAGGTAAGTTTACTACTCATATAAAATCGAATTTGAATCAACGAGTTATTACAATCTAAGAAAAAAGAAGGAATTATTCAATAAAGGAGTGGTGATGAATGAAAAAAATTTATGGAATTTGCGTGGCTCTATCCATTTCTATTTTTTCCATTGCATATTATACAAGCTATCAAATTATTCAAAGGAAAACTTTAGACAATAATCTGAACGCAGAGGCTCAAGAAGCCAACAACTTCAAAGCCACTCCGGTAAGCGACCAGATTGTTCGAAACAGTACTATATGGATTAAAGAAATCTATCATTCAAATTCCTATCGTCCTCAAGTGGAAGAAGAAGAAAGTGTACCTCAAGATATTTTAGGCTTAACACAAGAAGAAGTGGAAGAATATTTAGAAGCTATTTCCGATGATGAAAAACAATATGAACTTTTGTATTTTTCGGATACATCAGTAAAAATAAAAGAAATTATCCAAAAAAAAAATCCTGAATTTCCTTGCTATCTCGTAGATGAAAATGGATATCTTCTCGTTTACAATCGTGAAGATGAAACTTACCTGGCTACTTACCTTGCCACTAACGAATTTCCTCAAGATGAACAAGAAGAGTTAATGAGCGGAAAAGGCTTCCCTTCCTTGATTGAACTTTACAACTATCTAGAATCTCATACCAGTTAATTAATCTTTGAATAAAAGAATAACAAAGAAGCCTCTGTAAAAAGCAAGCGACTGCAAACGGTTACTTTTTCCAAAGAGGCTCTATTTGTTATTCTTGAAATATCTCTAGCTATTTTTATATCACCTCTTTGTGAATGAGAAATCTGTTTAACGTCTCACTTAGGAATAGTTAAACCATTGCGTTTTGGGCGACATTTCGTATCATATCGGGCGATTGATCATTATCTCTAAGGTTTCCGGGTTTGATTGTTCCAAACTGCGCTTAAGATATTTGGGATAATGAATAGATGAATTTTCCTCCTACGGGGGCAGGTAGAATCTCGTAGATAAAGCAATATCAAATCCTCTTTATGACCACGGATATTGAAAAATATGTAAGTCATATTTTATTTTAGCATTCGGACTTCCCTGGTCAGATTTTTTGATTTGTTCAAATTCAATTGGTTCTTCATGATAAGCCCTAGTTGCTGGATCAGTGGCATTATATATTCCTACTGCAATCGTATGATCTATACTTTCTGGATTTTTTAAATGAGCGTAAATTCCGCCTTCTTTTTCTATTCTGTTTTTACTTTCTTCATTCCATTCTGGATAAACATATTTCTCTTGAAACTCCCAATCATATTCCATTTCTTCATTCAAACTGAAGTCCATAGTGAAATATTTACCACTAAAAGAATAGACCTTGACATCGCTACCTACATAATTGCCAAACATTGAGGCACCAAAAATAGGGGAGTTGCGCCATTCAACACCAACACCTTCCCATTCAATCTTTTCAATCCCCTCATAATGTTCAACCAGATATTCCGTTACATCAGTCTGAATTTGCTTGAAAGCGTCCTGATATAATTTTTCTTCGTGTTTTCTATCCATATAGTTTTTTCCTTTAAATCCAATTACTAATAAAATCAAAATTCCTATGAATAAAACAACTATTTTTTTCATCTCATTTCTCTCCGTATTCCAAACTTTTAGCTATAATGTTCAATAAATGAGATAGCTAAATCATAAGTAAATATTCACGATGATCAATCTATCTTGCTGGGGCGTGTTCAACCCACCCAAAATGCTCTGATGTTGCGTGGATTTTCCGCCCCGCAAGGCCAATTTTTGTAGACATACGGTGCTGTATTTTAAGAAAATTGAACACAGACTAGAACAAAACTACCCAAAGTTTACCCATATAGATGCCAGTGGTAGTGTGAACATATTTTAAAGGTATTATATCAAATTTTTCATGCCAATCTAGGAGAAAATCAAAAATAGCAGTACTACTTTTCTGATAGAAGTAACGAAAAGTGATTACACAAAGAAGTAGGAAAATTAAACATGAGTTGAAATACTACTAGGATTTCTGCGTTACATGTTCGTGTAGGAGAAAAATGATACGATGTATTAAAATGTCTTTAAATTAATTTTTCCTAGAGTAAATGTATACATGGGATGGTGGAAATAAAAATAGGTATTATTGAACAATTTAATAAAAACAATCTGATTTTATTTTTTATCTTTTCTTTTAAAATAGAAATTCTTGAGATTTTTTTGAAGCATGATATAATACATACAGTATCTTGAAAGTAAAAATAAATGTTTGATGATTTAAAGGAGAGAGAGCAAAATGAAGTATAAAATAACTGGTAGAAATATTGATATCACCGAAGGTTTGCGGAATGCGATTGAGGAAAAACTAGGAAAACTAGATAAATTTTTTGCTTCTGATGTAGAAGTACAAGTTAAAATGAGTGTGGAAAAAAATAGCCAGAAAATAGAAGTTACCATTCCTGTGAAAGGTCACATCATCCGTTCCGAGCAAACCAGTTCAGATATGTATGCTTCTTTAGATGCAGCACAGCAAGTCATTGAACGTCAGATACGTAAATATAAATCTAAATTATTAGGGAAAAAGCAATCCTTGCCATCTTTCACTTCCAGTTTTGTAGATGATTCAGCAAAAGACGAAGGAGAAAGAGGTGCAGTTGTTAAAAATAAAATGTTTGGAATTAAACCAATGGATGTAGAAGAAGCATGTACGCAGATGGATCTTTTAGGGCATAATTTTTTTGTTTTTGTTAATGCGCAAACGAATGAAACCAATGTGGTTTATCAACGTCGAGGAAATAGTTATGGTTTATTAGAACCTGAGGCGTAAAAGATTGACAAGGATAACAAAAGATGTTATCCTGTAAACCTATGCCGCACAACGAGGTTTAAGTGTTGAACTAAAGGTAGAATACTTTTTATCGTAGTTATTCAGCTACCGAAGTTGGCGAGTTTTGTTATATTTAGGAGGTTCCTATGTACGCAATTATTGCTACAGGAGGTAAACAGTATAAAGTTGCCGAAGGTGAAGTGATTTATGTAGAAAAATTAGATAAATCAGAGGGAGAAACTGTTGTATTTGATTCTGTACTGGCGATCAGTAAAGATACTATGCAAGTAGGCAGTCCTTTCATTCCTCAAGCATCAGTTACTGCTAAGGTTGTAGAACAAGGTCGTGGAAAAAAAATTGTTGTTTACAAATATAAAAGAAAATCTGGTTATCATAAAAAGACTGGTCATCGACAAAGCTACACGAAATTAAAAATTGAATCGATTAAGGCTTAGCGATGATTTGTGTCAGTATTACACAGTCGCTTCGTCTTAGGCAGAAAAAAAAGGCATATTTTCTGTTTGAAATCAAAGGGCATGCAGGATATGGAACTTATGGAAAAGATATTGTTTGTGCAGGAGTGTCCGCTCTTGTATTTAACTTTTTTCATTCAGTACAGCATTTAACACAGGATAGGTTTTGGCAGAAAGCCTTAGCCAATCAGGGAGTTTTTCGCTTTGCTTTTTCTTGTCCGCCAAGTAAAGAAGCACGGTTATTACTGAAATCTTTATTTTTGGGATTGTTTTCTATCCAAAAAACGTATGGTTCAAAATATCTTCAAATTCAGTTAAGGAGGGATAAAGGTGTTGAATAATAGGATTTCTATCAATTTGCAGTTTTTTGCACACAAAAAAGGTGTAGGTTCTACAAAAAACGGCAGAGATTCCGAGTCTAAACGATTAGGAGCGAAAAGGGCGGATGGTCAGTTTGTGAAAGCGGGAAATATTTTATATAGACAACGCGGTACGAAGATTCATCCGGGAGTAAATGTAGGGCGCGGCAGCGATGATACGTTATTTGCTTTAGTAGACGGTGTCGTTCGATTTGAGCGCAAAGGCAGAGATAAAAAACAAGTTTCTATTCGTCCAAAGGCAAGTAATGAATAATTTGTCTAAGGTTTTTACGCTTCATACACTTTGATGTATGGGGCGTTTTGTATTCCTATACGAGATAGCTTGAGGATTATCGTCATCAATAGATGGTTAAGTTACAAAAATCTAAACAAGCAAAATAACAAGTATAGAGGAAACAAAAGAAAACCCGAAAAGAATAAGTGATTATCCTCAAAGCATAAGTTGAAAGTCATTAAACGAAAATAGATTGCTTTGTAAAAAAAGAAGATTGGATGAAATATGTTTACAGATTATGCAAAAATTATCATTAAAGCAGGAGATGGAGGAAATGGTTGTGTAAGTTTTCGCCGGGAGCTTTATGTACCTGCAGGAGGACCGGATGGCGGTGATGGAGGCAGGGGTGGAGATATCATTTTTGAAGTCGATTCCGGTTTAAATACCTTAACAGATTTTCGCCATATTCGAAAATACATTGCAAAAAATGGGGGAAATGGAAAAGGGAGACGTTGTCACGGAGCAGATGCGAAAGATCTTATTGTAAAAGTACCTAAAGGTACAGTAATTAAAGAAATGAAAACAGGACAAGTTATTCGGGATATGTCCGGAAAATATTTACGTGAAACGATTTTAAAAGGCGGTAGAGGCGGTTGGGGAAATATGCACTATGCTACGCCGACTATGCAAGCACCTAAATATGCACAGCCAGGAAAAAGCGGTCAGGAATTGGAAGTTTTATTGGAATTGAAAGTGATTGCGGAAGTTGGTTTGATTGGTTTTCCTAATGTGGGAAAATCTACTTTATTATCTCGAGTGAGTAATGCAAAACCCAAAATAGAGAACTATCATTTTACGACCTTAAGTCCTAATTTAGGTGTGGTGGATATAGATGAGCATTTAGGTTTTACGCTAGCAGATATTCCAGGTTTAATTGAGGGAGCTGCCGAAGGCGTAGGGCTTGGACACGAATTTTTACGTCATATTGAAAGAACAAAAGTATTAATTCATGTGGTGGATGTGTCTGGTTCTGAGGGCAGAGATCCGTTGGAAGATATTGATAAAATTAACCGAGAATTGCAGCAATACAGTCCAAAATTGAGTGAGAAACCACAGGTTATTGCCGCCAATAAAATAGATTTACTAGCCAAAGATCAAGAGGGGATTTTAGAAAAAATAAAAGAAAAATTTGCTCTGGGAAATGTATCTGTTTTTCCTTTGTCTGCAGTTACTGGAAAAGGAATCCGGGAATTATTTTATTTTGTTAAACGGCTTTTGGATGGTTTAGATACAGAAGAAATGGTTTTTGAGCAAGAATATTACCCAGAAAATGATGAAGAAAAAATACTTCCATATACGGTAAAACGCTTAGGAGAAAGAATTTTTTCCGTGGAAGGACCTAGAATTGAGAAAATGCTTGGCTATACGAATTTGGAGTCAGAAAAAGGATTTTCTTTCTTTCAAAAGTTCCTCAAAGAAAATGCTATTTTAGAAGAATTGGTTAAGCAAGGCATTCAAGAGGGAGATACGGTAAAGGTTTACGGATTGGAGTTTGAGTATTATGAATAGCAGACAACGAGCGTATTTAAAGGGGATGGCTTCTGCCTTGGACGCAGTAGTGCATATTGGAAAAGCCGGTTTAATTCCAGAAGTTACAGCATCGGTTGCGGAAGTTTTAGAAGCTCGAGAAATCTTAAAAATTTCTGTTTTGAAAAATTGTGACAAAGAGCCTGCTGAAATGGCAAAAGTTTTAGCTGAACGTACTCATTCGGAGGTAGTGCAGGTGATCGGTAGAAAAATTATTTTATATAAAGAAAGCAACAATAAACAAAGAAAGAAGATAATTTTGCCTTAAAATGGAAAATAAAAAACTTGGAATTATGGGCGGGACTTTTGATCCTATCCATTTTGCTCATTTGATTTTAGCACAACAATGTAAAGAAGAATTTTCTCTAGATCATATTCTTTTCATTCCTACAGGGATTCCTCCGCATAAAGAAAAACAAGGGGTTTCATCGGCAAGACAACGTTTGGCAATGACAGAATTAGCAGTGGCAGATAATCCTTTTTTTTCTTGCTCCAATTTAGAAATTGTACGTGAGGGCAATACGTATACTGTGCAAACACTAAAAGCATTGAAAGCAGAAAAGCCAGATGCTGATTTGTATTTTATTATGGGAGCGGATTCTTTTTTTCAATTAGATACATGGTTTGAGTTTCAAGATATTTTTGGATTTAGTAAAATTTTGCTTGCAAATCGGGGAGAAAAAGATTTACAAATCATCAAGCAAAAGATACAGGATTATCAAATGTTGTATGCAGCAGAAATTTATCTGGTTCATACACCGAATCTGGAAATATCTTCTCGTGCTTTGCGAAGCAAAATTCAACAAGGTTATTCTATTCAGTACTATGTACCAGAAACTGTTTTACAGTATATTCAAAAAGAAAAGCTCTACAAAATGCAGGTTTAGCAGGGAGGGGATTCATCTGCACAAAAATATTAAACGCATACGAAAAAACATGAAACGTTGTTTAGATCCTTACCGTTATGAACATACCATAGGGGTAGCTTATATCAGTGTAGCATTAGCAATGAAGTACGGTGTAGATTTAGAACGCGCGGAAATCGCTGGCTTACTTCATGATTGTGCCAAAGCATATGATATACAGACGATTATTCAAAAGTGTGAAAAGTATAATATTATCGTATCAGAGGAAGAAAAACAAATACCGCAGACTTTACATGCAAAACTAGGAGCTTTCATTGCCATGCATAAATTCAAAGTAACAGATGGCGAAATTATTCGAGCGATTTTAAACCACACAACTGGAAAGCCGGGAATGTCCATTTTAGAGCAAATTGTATATGTTGCGGATGCGATTGAACCAGGGCGGGAAACAACGGTAAAATTAACACAAATTAGAAAAAATGCTTTTGAAGATCTAGATTTGGCTACTTATCAAGTATTGGGGTATACTTTAGAATACTTAAAAAAATCTGGAAAAATCATTGAAGCAATGACAGAAAAAGCTTATGATTATTATAAAGAAAAAATTAATCAATCTCGGGTAAATTGACCTATTTCATTAAAGGAGAATGAGTGATGTCAGAAATTCAATCCAAAACCATGGTACAATTGGTTTACCATGCTTTAGAGGAAAAAAAAGCGGAAGATATCCGTATTATTAATATACAAAAATTGACCGTTATCGCTGATTATTTTGTTATTGCCAGTGCAAATAATGAAAACCAAATACAAGCTTTAGCGGATAACGTGCAGGAATGTTTGCATCAGCAAGGCTATTATTGTAAACATGTGGAAGGTTATCGTACAGCAGGATGGATTTTATTGGATTATCGAGATGTTATTGTCCATTTGTTCTTAAAAGAAAATAGAATGTTTTATCATTTGGAACGGATATGGCAAGATGGGCAAGCTTGTTCTATTCATGAATTAACTTTGGGAATGTAGTGAAATTGGTTTTAGATATCGAAGGAGTTTGAATTTCAACAATGGAAATGCAAACTTTGAGAGGAAGATATGGATAATATTGTTTTGATTGGAATGCCAGGAAGTGGAAAAAGTACGATAGGTGCGTTGTTAGCAAAGTCTCTAAAATGGTCTTTTGTGGATACAGATCAATTGATTTTTTTACAGGAACAAATGTCCTTGGAAGAAATCCTTGTGAAAAAGGGTTTAGCGTATTTTTTGAAAGTGGAAAATCAAGTCAATGCGCAGCTGGATGTCAAGCAAGCGGTTATTTCACCAGGCGGTAGCGTGGTATATGGCAAAGAAGCAATGGAGCATTACAAAAAAATTGCAAAACTTGTTTATTTATCAGTGAGCTATGATGTTTTAGAAAAACGTGTGGGTAGTTTAAAGGAAAGAGGCGTTGCGGCAAAAGAGGGCATGAGCTTTCAGGATATTTATCAAGAACGGCGGGTTTTATATGAACAGTATGCAGATATTACTATAGAAGAGCAAGGAAGAGCAGTAAAAGAAATAGCGACTGAAATTGAACACATTCTAATTCCAGGCGCCATCTAGAGAAAGTATTTGACCGGTCAAATAAGCGGGACTTTGAGCTAAGAGATAAACCAATTCCGCCACTTCTTTACCATATCCAAAACGACCAAGGGGAATACTCTCTTGCAATTCTTTTTTTTCCTGTTCAGAAAACTGGGCGTTCATTGCCGTGTCAATTATTCCGCAAGCAAGGGCATTTACTTGGATATTACTAGGAGC
This sequence comes from Clostridia bacterium, assembly GCA_026000945.1. Classification (GTDB taxonomy): domain Bacteria; phylum Bacillota; class Clostridia; order Lachnospirales; family Lachnospiraceae; genus BNZI01. The sequence continues at coordinate 8,707 of BNZI01000008.1, forward strand.
TAATTCTTTTGCTAAAGCTTTGGTGAAAGCATTGATTCCTCCCTTACTGGCTGAATACGCAACTTCAAATGAGGCTCCGTACAGTCCCCAAACAGAGGAAATTTGTATGATCTTTCCTTTTTTGCGTTCAATCATCGAAGGCAAAGATAGTTTACAGCAATGAAAAACAGAAGATAAATTTTGCTGTAATATGTTTTCCCAATCTTTTGAAGACATATCTTGAAGCAAGCCAAAGTAAGAAATACCGGCATTGTTGACCAATAAGTCAAGGTGAGGATAGAGGGAAAAAATTTTTGCAAATGCCTTTTGAGCTTGTTCAAAATCTCCTAAATCTGCTAATAAAGCTAAGCAGGGTAGAGAAGAAATTTTTTCGATTTCTTTTTTGGTTTGTTCTAAAGCATTTTGATCACTTTTTCCATTGATAATCACATGATAGCCTTTTTTGGCAAAATATAAAGCGATTTCTTTACCGATTCCTTTTGATGAACCGCTAATAAAAATGGTTTTGGCTTGCATGGTTATTGAGGAAGTAAGTAGGGTTGTAATTCTTCTAAGATTTTTTCTTGCTTTTCTTTGCTGTCTTCATGTACATTTAGATCAATGGCTTTACTTAAATCTAGACTAAAAATTCCCATAATGGATTTGGCATCAATAACATATCGACCGCTGACTAAATCAAAATCAGTATCAAATTTCGTTATTGTATTAACAAAGTCTTTGACTTTATTGATGGAATCCAAATAAATTGTAATTGTTTTCATCAAAAGATTAACTCCTTTTATTTAAGATCTATATAGCTGTTTTGGGTTACAGACGAATATCTATTTCTGGCATTCATTATATCATTATCTTATACATTTGAATAGTAAAAAAATACTTTAATTTGCTTAAGGTCTTGTATCCTTTTACAAATTCTTGTATGATAAGTAAAAAATACTTATCATACGATCAATGCAAATCATTTGGCAAAGAAGTGATCACGTGCTAGGGTGATTCACATGATCCGAAATATTCAGATTTTGAATAGATTTGCCGTCTCGCAAAGCAAATTTTTTCAGATATACATGTGTCTTCTAAGCAAGTTAAACGCAGACTAGCACAAAACTTACCAAAAGATAGATGCCCATGGTAGTGTGAAACGCACCCTAATACGCTTTCATTTTCCAATAGGGTGGCAAGAGTGCTAGATACGTATGATTTTCAACTAAAATTAGTAGTGATCAAACTTTCACTCATTCAGTGTTGGTTAATTATAGTAGTTATGATCAATTTGGCGTATGTAAAAGGCGGTGAAATGGTGAAAGAAGAAGTGAATTATGTGTTGGTATTGGCAGAAAATCAAAGAATGGAAACGAAGCGTTTGGTTTTACGTCCGGTAGTTTTGGAGGATGCTCCAGATATGTTTGAGTATGCCTCTGATGAAGAGAATGTTGAGTTTGTTTTTCCTAGACATCATTCCGTAGAAGATACACGCATAAATATTGCTAAATATTTCATGGAAAATCCTTTGGGTAAATATGGACTGGAATTGAAAGAGTCGAAAAAATTAATTGGTACGGTGGATTTGAGAATTAGTGAAGAACATGCTAGTGCAGAAGTGGGATATACATTAAATAAAGCATACTGGGGCCAAGGCTATGTGCCGGAAGCTTGCGAGGCTCTGTTGGAGCTTGGTTTCTTGAAATGTTATTTGTTTCGTATCGCCTCTAAGCATGACATTCGTAATCCACGTTCTGGACGTGTAATGGAAAAAATAGGGATGCAAAAAGAAGGACTTATTCCAAATGCTAGAATCCATAAAGGTCAATCGGTGACGGATGTTATTCGTGGAATTACCATCGACGAATGGAAAAAAAGAAATGAGATATAGAAGGGGTTTTATTGGTGAAATATGCGGCACTACATAATCTAGGTTGTAAAGTTAATGCCTATGAAAGTACAAAAATGCAAGAATTATTAGAAAAAGACGGCTATACAATTGTGCCTTTTATAGAAAAAGCAGATGTATATATTGTGAATACTTGCAGTGTTACTTCAATAGCTGGGAAAAAATCTAGGCAAATTTTGCATCGCGCAAGAAAGTTAAATCCAAATGCAATTTTAATTGCTGTAGGCTGTTATGTAGAGGCAGAAAAAGAGGAATTACAAAAAGAACAAATTGCAGATATTTTGATTGATAACCAAAATAAAGAAAATATATTAGACTATCTACATGAGTGGCTTAAAGAAAATAATGTGAAATTTTCTTTGAGTAAAGAAAAATCATTCAATATTGTACAGAAAAAAAACAAGACTAGGGCTTTATTGAAAATTCAGGATGGTTGCCACCAATTTTGTACGTATTGTATTATTCCTTATTTGAGAGGGAAAGTGCGAAGTGTACCTTTGCAGCAGGTAATAGAAGAAGCGAAAAAATTGGTGGAGCAAGGATTTTTAGAAATTATTTTGACAGGGATTCATTTAAGTTCTTATGGTATGGATTTTGAGGATCAGGCTAAAGAAGAGAAAAGTTTTCTATTGGTTTTATTAGAACGACTGCAAAAAATTCCTGGTTTATTGCGTATTCGTTTGGGTTCATTGGAACCTCGCATTATAACTCGGGAATTTGTAGAAACCATAAAAACTTTGCCCTCACTTTGTCCTCATTTTCATTTATCTTTGCAAAGTGGAAGTGATTCTGTATTAAAACGCATGAATAGACATTACAATACGGGTGAATATCAAAAGGCTTGTCAGTTATTAAGAGAAAATTTTATTAATCCGGCATTGACTACGGATGTGATTGTAGGATTTCCGGGAGAAACGATACAAGAACATGAAACAAGCAAAAAGTTTGTCCGTGAGATAGCATTTTCGGATTTGCATGTCTTTAAATATTCAAGCAGGAAAGGAACAAAAGCAGAGAAGCTTCCAGATCAAATCAATGAGAAAATTAAAAATCAACGCAGTGAGGAGTTTTTGGATTTAACAGCACATTTGCAAGAAAATTTCAGGAAATGGTACAAAAATCAAGTAGTAGATGTATTGTGGGAAGAAAAGATAGAAAAAGACGGAGAGATTTATTTGACAGGTTATACCAAAGAATATGTGAAAGTGGCTATAGCAGCGGATGAAGCGAGACAAGGTCAGATTACTTCTTGCCAATTGCTTGCTTACCGTAAGGATTGGTCAGCAGTCATGGCTAAAGCTTTTGCTCATTAAGAAGAGGGTTCTAAAACTGAAATGATAGACTGCAGCGTTTGTCACAGAAAGTATCTAGGAAACGTGTTCACCCTATCCAAAATGCCAAGATTTTGAGTAGATTTTTCGCCCTGTGAGGCAAATTTTTGCAGACAACCATATGTGTTGCAAGAAAATTTAACGCAGATCAGAGGAAAACCGACCAAAAGAGATAGGCTCGCCGAGTGGTAGTGTGAACATATCCTAGGTTGTTCTACAGAGTATGAGCGTGAGATCCGTGCTGCGATCCCGTAAGTTTTACGGTGTCAGTTTGTGAAGAGTTTTGAAGTTACTTAGCTCAAATGGAGTGGAAACTTACAATAGTTTGCTAGACAGCTATTGAGGTAGGAAGAATAGGTTTAAGTAAGTTCAAAAAAACGATTTACACATCATTAAATTAGAGAAAAGACTGCTTGCAGTCTTTTTTGGGCAACGGCAAATTTCAAGCCCTTTATTAAAAATAACTTGCCGAAAGGCTTAATCTGTATTACAATAAAAATCACAATAGTTAAGGACGTGGGAAAATGTCAAATATTCATCATACGCAGTTTTTTAAAGCATTGCCTGAAAAGCAAATTGAAGTAGAAGATGTCTTGGAGAAAGTATATACGGCTCTTACAGAAAAAGGTTATAATCCGATTAGCCAGATTGTGGGCTATGTTCTTTCCGGCGATCCTACGTATATTACTAGCCATAAAAGTGCCAGAAGTTTGATTATGAAAGTGGAACGTGATGAGATCTTAGAGGAATTAATGAAATATTACATCAAAGAAAAAATCATAGGACGCAGATAAGGGAGTTGAAAAATGGCCGGCAGAATTATGGCTTTAGATTATGGGGCGAAAACTGTGGGGGTAGCCATTAGTGACGCTCTGGGTTTGACTGCACAAGGCAAAGAAACAATTTGGAGGAAGCAGGAAAACCAGTTACGTCAAACTTTAACGCGTATAGAAACATTGGCATATGAACATCAAGTGACTCTCGTCATTGTGGGAAATCCAAAAAACATGAATAATACCCTGAGTGAACGCAGTGAAAAATCCTTATTATTTAAAAAGAAATTAGAAGACAGATTGAATATTTCTGTGAAATTGTGGGACGAGCGATTAACCACTGCACAAGCTAGACGAGTTTTGCAGGAAGAGAGAATTTCCGCTAAGGAACAAAAAAAATCTTTGGATCAAATGGCGGCAATCTTGATTTTACAAAATTATTTGGATTGGCAGCATTGGCAAATGGCAGCTTCTGTTATCCCATCTGGAGATATAGGATAGGATGAAAAATTAATTATGGAAAAAATCACAATCAAATCTTCTGAAGAAAACATAGATTTTTTTGTTTTAGAACAGACAAAAATTCAAGGAATACCATATCTTTTGGTCAGTGAAGACCAGGAAGCCTCGTTATGTTATATTCTTAAAGATCTATCTGGGCAAGATTCTTCGGAAGCACAATATATTTTTGTGGAAGACGACAAGGAATTAGAAATTGTAAGTCAAGTCTTTGCAGAGCTTTTAGAAGATATAGAAATTGACTTAATATAAATAAGGTAAGGGAGGTTGGATGAAGCAAGAAAGATTTGTAGCAACATTAAAGGAAAAAGGATTAAAAGTAACCAAACAAAGATTGATTGTTTTAGAAGTTTTGGCACAAAATCCAGATTCCCATTTAACAATTGAAGAAATTTATACGATGATTAAAAAAAAGTATTCGGATTTTGGTTTAGCTACAGTATATCGGACTATACAAGTTTTATTGGATTTAAATATTATTGGAAAAATTAACTTAGATGATCGTTTTACTCGATATGAAATTAAAGATATAGAAGAAGAAGAAAACAAGGGACATGACCACCATCATAGCATTTGTTTAGAGTGCGGGGCGGTAATTTCTTTTAAATATGACTTATTAGAGAAACTGGAACAATTCGTAGAAAAGAAACTGGATTTTGTTGTAGTCAATCACGAAGTGAAATTTTATGGATATTGTTCAAATTGTAAAAATGGTAAACAAAAAAAGGAAAGAGGTAGTGAATGAAGATAGAGGAGGAAGTTATTGTTGCTAAAAAAAGAATATAAAGGAAAAGTTAAGATTATTCCTTTGGGTGGTCTGGATCAGATCGGAATGAATATTACCGCATTTGAATATGAAGATAGCATTATTGTTGTGGATTGCGGTTTGTCTTTTCCTAGTGATGATATGCTAGGTATAGACTTAGTTATTCCAGATGTTTCTTACTTGAAGAAAAATTTGCATAAAGTAAAGGGTTTTGTTATTACTCATGGTCATGAGGATCATATTGGAGCTTTACCTTACATTTTAAAAGAAGTTAATGTTCCTGTTTATGGTACAAAATTGACTATGGCTTTAATTGAACGCAAACTCAAAGAGCATAATTTAACCAAGACCACAAAAGTGAAAGTAATCAAACACGGACAGTCCATTAATCTAGGCTGTTTTCGTATAGAGTTTATCCGTATGAATCATAGTATAGCGGATGCAGCGGCTTTGGCGATTTTCTGCCCCGCTGGAATACTTATCCATACAGGAGATTTTAAAATTGATTATTCTCCTGTTTTTGGGGATACTGCAGATTTGCAACGTTTTGGAGAATTAGGCAAAAAGGGTGTTTTAGCTCTTTTGTGTGATAGTACAAATGCCATTCGTCCAGGTTTTACCATGTCAGAAAAAACGGTAGGCAGAACTTTTGATAATATTTTTATGGAGCATAAAAATCAAAGGATTTTAGTCGCTACTTTTGCTTCTAATGTGGATAGAGTACAACAAGTGATTAATTCGGCTTGTAAATATGACAGAAAAGTCGTGATCGAAGGCAGAAGTATGGTTAATGTCATTGGGACTGCCAGTGAAATAGGTTATATTCATATTCCGGAGGGGACTTTAATTGATATTGAGCAATTAAAAAATTATCCGGATGATAAAACAGTCATTATTACTACTGGAAGTCAAGGTGAATCTATGGCTGCACTTTCTCGTATGGCATCTTCTTTGCATAAAAAGGTTTCTATTAAAGATACTGATGTGGTGATTTTAAGCTCCACTCCTATACCTGGAAATGAGAAAGCAGTGTCAAAAATCATTAATGAGTTGACAATGAAAGGTGCAGAAGTAATTTTTCAAGAAACACACGTTTCTGGTCATGCTTGCCAAGAAGAAATCAAATTAATTTATGCTTTGGTCCATCCAGAGTTTGCTATTCCGATACATGGGGAATATTTACACAGAATAGCACAGGCAAAATTAGCTCAAGATATGGGTATGGATAAAGAGCATATCATTATTTTAGATTCCGGTAATGTTTTAGAAATTGGTGAAGCGGAAGCGAAAGTAGTGGATACTGTCCCTAGCGGAGGGATTTTAGTAGACGGTTTGGGCGTGGGTGATGTAGGAAATATTGTGTTGAGGGATCGGCAAAATTTAGCACAAGATGGAATCATTATTGTTGTACTGACCTTAGAAAAACGGAGTAACGAACTTTTAGCAGGACCAGATATTGTTTCTAGAGGTTTTGTTTATGTGAGGGAATCCGAAGATTTGATGGGAGAGGCAAAAAAAGTAGTAAATTCTGTGGTACAAGATTGTTTGTTCCGTCATATCAGTGATTGGGGTAAGATAAAAAATAATATTCGGGATAGTTTGAGTGATTTTTTATGGAAAAAAATCAAAAGAAATCCTATGATTTTGCCGATTATTATGGAAGTTTCCTAAAGAGGTAAAGCGGAGTGTAAAACTCCGCTTTACGCAATAACTAAAGCTGCGAAACTTTGGATGATTTACCCGTTATGCAATCTATGCAATCAACATTGATGCAAGGAAAAGAAAAGAGAGTAAATTTCTATGCCAAATAATTCGACTCAAAAAACACTAATTCGTTTAATCGTTATTACTTCCGTATTTTTATTGTGTTACCTTTTAGCTGCACAATTTTACCAGATGGGTTATCATATTTTAGATAATACAATAGTGAAATCTAACAGTGAAGAAGATTTTGAGCAGGTAGTGGAGATTGAAAAAGGGGATTCTCTGCTGAAAATTTCAGCACTTTTGAAGAAAAAAAAGCTGATTCAAAGTCGTTTTCGTTTTTTTGTGCAAGCAAAATTTTATGGTTATTCCATCTATCCTGGTACTTATCGTTTAAATGCTTTGATGGGACAAAAGGAAATTTTGATTAAATTAAGCAGTAAGACAGGAGCAGAAGCGGAAATAGAAACAAGTGAAGCAGAAACTAGTGAAATACCAACAGAATAAAAGTGAAAGGTAAAGAGAGGGTAGTCATGAACAATGACGAAAGGATGGCATGGTATTTACGTTCTTTATTACCGGATTTTCCTGAAGATTGTGAAAATATTGCAAAGGTAGCGGAAAAAGAATATGTGCCAATTATTAAGCGGGAAACGGCAAATTTGATTAAAACACTTTTGTTATTGATTAGGCCTGAACGAGTGTTAGAAATTGGTACGGCAATTGCTTATTCTACAATTTTTATGGCAAAATATTTACCTGCTAAAGCAAAAATTACTACAATTGAGCAAAATGAAAAAAGAATTCTTTCGGCGAAAAAAAATATTGAAAGATTAGGATTAACAGAGAAAATCGAATTAAAAGAGGGAAATGCAAGCGAAATTTTGTCTAAACTGACTGAAAATTATGAGTTTATTTTTATGGATGCGGCAAAAGGACAATATGGCTCTTGGCTTCCTCATTTATTATCTCACTTGAAAACGGGTGGGATTTTATTATCGGATAATGTTTTTTTTGAGGGGCGAATTTTGGAGTCCCGTTTTTTGGTGTCTAGACGACAAAGGACAATACATAGTCGGATGAGGCAGTTTTTATATCAAATTAGTCATCATGAACAACTGCAAACCACTGTGCTGCCGATTGGAGATGGTGTGTCACTTAGTGTAAAATGTGAGCCTTGAACTTTGTTCTTAAGGCATGATTTAAAGTTTTTAATTAAAGAAAGGGAAAAAAGTGGGAAAGTTTGAACTTTTAGTACCCGCAGGTAGTTTGCCAGTTTTAAAAACGGCAGTACTGTATGGTGCGGATGCCGTTTATATTGGAGGAGAGGCTTTTGGACTTCGGGCAAAGGCAAAAAATTTTTCTTTAGCAGAAATGAAAGAAGGCATAGATTTTGCTCACCAATACGGTGTCAAAGTTTATGTGACAGCAAACATTTTTGCACATCAACCTGATTTAGAGGAAATTAAAGCTTATTTTGAAGAATTAAAAACAATTGTTCCAGATGCTTTAATTATTGCTGATCCAGGTGTTTTGCGGACAGCTCAAAAGGTGTTTACAGATATGGAATACCATATTAGTACACAAGCAAATACAACGAATACAGAAAGTTATTGTTTTTGGTATGATTTGGGTGTGAAAAGAGCAGTTTGTGCAAGAGAGTTGTCTCTAGAAGAAATCAAAACAATTCGTCAAGGCATACCAGAAGATATGGAAATTGAAAGCTTTGTTCACGGAGCAATGTGTATGGCATATTCTGGACGTTGCTTATTAAGCAATTATTTGTCAGGTATGGATGCTAACAACGGAGAATGCGTGCAGTCTTGTCGCTGGAAATATGCCTTGGTAGAAGAAAAAAGACCTAATGAATACATGCCGATTGAAGAAAATGAGAGAGGCACGTATATTTTTAATTCTAAAGATCTTTGTATGATTGAATATATACCAGAATTAACAGATGCGGGAATTAACAGTCTAAAAATAGAAGGTCGGATGAAAACGGCGCTTTATGTAGCTACAGTAGCTAGAACTTATCGAAAGGCCTTAGATGACTATCAAAAAGATCCGGAACTGTACAAAAAAAATTTAAATTGGTATAAAGAAGAAATTAGTAAATGCACATATCGTGAATTTACGACAGGTTTTTATTTCCAAAAATCAGATAGAAGTACACAAATTTATGAAAATAACACCTATGTAAAAAATTATATCTATTTGGGTACGATAGAAACAGTGACAGAAGATGGATTGTGCCAAATAGAACAAAAAAATAAATTATCCGTGGGTGAAGAAATAGAAATTATGGATTTCCAAGGAGAAAATATACAAGCAACTATTTTGGGTATGTGGAATGAAGAGTGGGAAAGTATAGAGTCAGCCCCGCATCCTAAACAAAAAATTTATTTGGACTTAGGCAAAGCAAAAGGGAGATTAAAAGAGCAGCAAATTTTACGAAGAAAAGGATGATTTTATGCAGAATAAAGTGAAGGGATATTTACAAGACATTTTATATGATATAATCGGAGCTTTAATACAGGGAATAGGCATATATTGTTTCATTGTACCTGCTGATATTGCTCCAGGAGGTGCCTCAGGGCTGGCTATTTTAATCAATCGTTTTGTTTCTATTCCAATAGGTATATTGATGCTTGCCATCAATATACCACTTTTACTTATGGCATATTTTTCTTTGGGGAAAAAGTTTACGCTAAAGACGTTAAAGACCATTATCATTACGACAATTGCTTTAGATTTTATTATTAGTCCAACTTTGCCGCAATACACGGGAGATAGGTTAATTGCTTCTATTTTTGGAGGTGTTTGTGTCGGTGCTGCACTGGCTTTGATTTTTAGGAGAGGCAGTACTACTGGAGGTTCAGATATTGCCGGCTACTTATTAAAAAAGCGTTATCCTCATTTTCCGATTGGCTATGCGATGGGGCTCATTGATTTTTGTATCATTGGTCTATCTATTTTAGTCTTTAAAAATATAGAATCTGGTTTGTATGGTTTGATTACAATGTTTTGCACGAATCAGGTAATTGATATGATTTTATACGGTGAAGATAAAGGAACGATGGTTATGGTTCTTTCTTCTAAAACAGAAGAAATGGCCGAAGCAATTTTATGTAAAGCTAGAAGGGGAGCAACTTTTCTTAAAAGTAGGGGAGCGTATGGGAAAGAGGAGAGAGAAACTTTGCTTTGCGTAATGCAAAGAAGAGAATTCCATCAAGTGAAACATATTATTGATGAAATTGATCCCAATGCTTTTATCATTGTTTCAGAAACGAAGGAAGTATATGGAGAAGGTTTTAAATTACTTTTGGAGGATAAATAGAGATGTTGACGAAAGTGATTATGCCTGATGAATTGGAAGAAGCGGCGCAAATGATCCTTCAAGGGGGGATCGTGGCTTTCCCCACAGAAACAGTTTATGGTTTAGGGGCAGGTATTCATCAGGAAGAAGCAATTCAAAAAATTTATCGGGTAAAGGGTCGTCCAATGGATAACCCTTTAATTGTACATATTTCCCAAAAAGAGCAAATGGTGGATTTGACAAGAAAGGTTTCAAAATTTGCAAAAATATTACTAGATACTTTTTGCCCCGGACCGCTAACTTTAATTTTACCAAAAAAAGAGAATTTATCTCACTATATTACAGCAGGATTGGATACTGTAGCAATTCGTATACCGATTCACCCTTTGGCGCAAAAATTTATCCAGTTATCAGGGTGTCCGGTAGCTGCTCCCAGTGCAAATCTTTCCGGTAGACCTAGTTCTACTATTTTTACTCATGTAAAAGAGGATTTATGGGGAAAGGTGGATGGCATAATTAAAGGGGACGAACCAAGTCTGGGTTTGGAATCCACGATAGTGGATGTAAGCGTAAACCCTGCACTTATTTTACGTCCGGGTCATATCACCTTAGAAATGCTGGAAGAAGTTTTGGGAAAAGGTCAAATACAATATGACCCAGCCTTACTAGTCAGAAAGGAAAGAGAAGGTGTGGCCAAAGCACCTGGCATGAAATATAAACATTATGCGCCTAGGGCAGACTTGTTTTTATTAGAAGGTAATGCAAAAGCAGTGAAAAAAAAGATAATGTATTATTATCAAAAGAAAACGGAACAAGGGAAGAAAGTGGGAATAATGACAGTAGGGAAAGTATCAGATTACCCACAGGATTTTTATCGTTTTTTGAGTAAGACAGGTGATGAAAAACAAGTAGCAAGCAATCTTTACCGTATTTTACGTGAATTTGATGATTTGGGAGTAGATTATATTTATGCAGAGAATATACGTATGGAAGAAGGTTTATCAGGAGCAATTTTTAATCGTTTAATCAAAGCTGCATCTTATCAAATAGAAAGGGTAGAAGATGTCTGAAAGAAGAAAAAATGTTTTATCTTGGGATGAATATTTTATGGGAATAGCAAAACTTTCTGCCATGCGTTCTAAAGATCCTTGTACGCAAGTGGGAAGTTGTATTGTTAGTATAGATAATAAGATTTTATCAATGGGATATAATGGATTTCCTATAGGTTGTGCGGATAAAGACTTTCCTTGGGGAAAAAATGGTGATTTTTTTGACAGTAAATATGCTTATGCGGTACATAGTGAGTTAAATGCGATACTCAATTATCGTGGGGGAAGTTTGGAAGGCACACGCTTATATGTTACTTTATTTCCTTGTAACGAATGTGCAAAGGCAATTATACAAGCGGGGATAAAAGAAATTGTATATGATAGTGACCAATATGCGGATAGTGATGCTGTAAAAGCTTCTAAAAGAATGTTGGATGCGGCAAAGATAGGCTATCGCAGGCATATAGCATCAGGAAAGCAAATACAGATGGAGGTATGATACCAATAGGCTTAGATATGTTGTGCTTTTTATTTTTAACTTGCTTGACATGAAGCTGCTCATTGACTTGGTTTTTCACTTTAAAAAAATACGCTAAACCCTTTTTCACAAGTATTTCTTGTAAGGATATTTACTCCTGTAAAAAAAATTGATTGGGAACTAAGCAGTTGACAAAAATCGAAATAAATAGGTAGAGCAATAGATGTAGTAAAAAGTCCTAGAAAAAATGAGTCAATGATGAAAAATCAATTAAGCCCATTGCCTAGTTAATCTGAAAATGGAGAGAACATTTTTTTTTATTAATATCCACCAATAATCAAACCTTTGGTAATACTACCTTTATGCTTCTTATCAAGATCAAAGCCAACGAAGTGCCTATACAAATTCCTTTAAAATAGAAGTAATGTGGAAAGATTGGACTGATTATAAAATTTAAAGCGAGCATATTTGATTCCCTTATGCGTTAAAAACAGGCTAGTATTTTTATACTTCACTTTCGCTTTTTTCGATTTGTTTTAACATAGTTAAAAATTGTCTTTTTTTGCTCCAGGATAAAAAGAAACCTACTAGTTTGTCATTAAATTGTTGAAATTTTCCATGAGAAATCATATTTTCGCTATAATTTAAGGTACATGTATGTGAATCTTTTTTTTCGATTTGATATTGAATGGCATACTCATTGCGAATATTTGCAGCTGTGTATTGATAAACTTGGTTGCTTATACAGTCTCCTATTGTAATATCCATATATTGACCACGAGAAAAATTCTTGCGATAAGTGAAACCAGAAAGCTGATCTTCATTTAGTGCTTCTCCTGTACTATTTTTGATATCTTCTAATACAGAATGAATAATTTTATGGTAAAGCTGTTCAGCAGAAAGGTTTAGGGTTTTGGAAAGGTTCATTTTCCCTCCTATTTTTAAAGCTATGATTGAAAAAATTTGCGTTTCTACATCAATAGAAACGCAAATTTTTGTTATTTTTTTCGACTAAAATATAAAATCAGACCTAATATAATAAAAAAAAGAGCAGTAGCAGTAGAAGCTAAATCATATTTTCCTGTTATGGCATTGTTACGAATGAGAAAAATCAAGAGACCAATGCTTAATAAGAAAAGACCATTTTGCTTTCTACTATCTTTTTGATTAGTCATTTTTTTCTTCCATACGGTTAGCTGCCATTACAAACGGTAAATAAATTCCGAAAGATGCTGCTAAACATACGATACCGACAATAATTGCACGCCAATCTAAACCGGTAGCTAAAAATCCGCTCAAGATAGGAGGCATAATCCATAGAACATTTACCCTTGTTGGGTTCATAAAACCAACTACAGTGGCTACATAGGCAATTGTGGTAGAAACAATCGGTGCTAAAATATAAGGGATGAAGAAAATAGGATTTAATACAATAGGTAAACCGAACATAACCGGCTCATTAATGTTGAAAATGGCAGGCCCTATACCTAGCTTTCCTACTGCCTTGTGATCCTCACGTTTAGAGACAAATAAAAGACCAATCACTAATGCTAGAGTTACACCCGCTCCACCTAGCCAAGAGAAAGCATCAAAGCTGCCTGACGTCCATTTATAAGGGAGAGCTTCACCGCTTTCAAAAGCTAGCATATTGGCATTCATTGTTGTGCCGTAAACGCTTTGTAGAACAGGACCTAGAATATTGGTTCCATGTAAACCAAAGAACCAGAGAATATGAACTAATAAAACGATAATGAGTACAGCTCCATATCCTTGTGAGAGCTTTAACAAAGGAGCTTGAATTAATTCACTGATCAAGTCTACAAAAAATTTACCTGTAATTTTTTCTACAATGTAGCAAAGAATTGCTACAGCGTAAATACCCACTAAACCAGGAATAATTGCAGCAAAAGCTTTAGACACTGCGGGTGGTACAGAATCTGGAAGTTTAATCGTAATCTTTCTTAACATTAGTTTGGAAAAAATGATGGTTGAGATGAAGCCGAAGATGATCGCAGCAAATAGACCTCTGCCGCCCATGTACGTACCAAAATCAAAAAATCCCCAAGCTCCTAAACTAATTTTTGCCCCTTCAGCAACTTCGGTAATGGTGCCGCCTGCTTCTGTGATGGCAGAAATAATGTTTTGTGGTAAAGCTTCTGTAAGCGTGACAGAAGCAGTGGCAGTAGCAGGCAAACCAACAAAGAAAGCTGCTAAAGATACCACTCCACCAGATAGAGGGTCTACGTCGTAAATTTTTGCTAATTGATATCCCAAGGAGAAAGAAAAAATAACTGCTAAGATTGCTAAGGTAGCTTGCCAAACGAGACCATTAATCGCGATGATGGGCTGCATAGCGGAAACAAAGCCGGTCAATCCCATCTCTGTAGGAAAATCACGGACAAAAGCATTGAGTAATACTGCAATAGATCCTGCCATGGTTGCTGGCAGGACGCCGATGAAGGCATCTCGTAGAGCCACAAGATGTTTTTGTGAACCAATCCTACCTGCTACTGGAAGAAGATATTTTTCTATCCATTTCATTAATGCATTCATATTTACCTCCCTATGAACGAACCTTTTCTTTTGATCAAACGGCCTAAAAATCCCTGCTTTTAGAAAATCGTATATGTAAGCAAACTTCTTTTCTAAAGGAGGGATTTTCAAGCTGGAAGTAAAAAGTGAGACCTTACTTCCAAGTTTGTATTTTATTGTTTTGAATACAAACTCTGTCGATGATTGAAAAGTCTATGTTTATAATTATTATCATAGCAAAAAAAGAATGCATTGGCAAGTCAAAATAGATAAAAAAATAATTTTTTATATCTCTTTTTTGTATAGATATAACAGAAATGAACTGTTTTGAACAAAAGACTTAGAATTTTCTGTTGATGAATTTTGTCTTACTTGTCGCTTGTACGTATTGTTTTATAAAAAGGTCACGGTTTTGTGTTGTAAACATCTTTTTTAAGTATTTGTCAGTCATGTGCATTGCTTTGATGAGAAGAGCAGATGTTTATGCTGTGAGTTGATTTGTCTTATTTGTTGCTTATGCGTATTGTTTTGATTATGGGTTGATTTTCTGGTAAAGTAGTACCGTTGTTATCTTCTACAGAGGTATTTTCACAAATCTGATCGATAATTTCCATTCCACTGGTGACATAGCCAAATACGGCATATTGACCGTCTAAATCGCTTGCTTCTTGATGGACAATAAAGAACTGAGAACTTGCACTGTCGAATTCTTTAGAACGGGCAAAAGAGATTGCTCCACGGGTATGTAGCAAAGTATTTTTAACTCCATTGTCAGAAAATTCTCCTTTAATCTTTTGTTCTGCACCTCCGTAACCATTACCCAAAGGATCTCCGCCTTGTATCATAAAGTTTTTAATGATTCGGTGAAAAGTTAAACCATCATAGAAACCTTCTTTTGCTAATGTAGTGAATTGGTAAACAGAAATAGGAGCTTGGTCCGCATCCAATTCTAAAGAGATGATACCATAATTTTCAATTTCAATTTCCGCGTAATGTTTTCCAGAAATATCAGCGGAAGTGAGGATATTTTTACCAGGAGGAGTGTCAGGATTCTTGGATTGACAAGCTCCCAAAGTTAATAATAGAAAAACGAACAAAAATAAATATGTTATTTTTTTCATCACTTAGAATCGCAAACCTTTCATCAATATTTTACGAATTGGCTGGTAGGATTTCAATCCAGTAGCCATCGGGATCGTGAATAAAATAAATTCCCATTTCCGG
Organism: Clostridia bacterium; assembly: GCA_026000945.1. Classification (GTDB taxonomy): domain Bacteria; phylum Bacillota; class Clostridia; order Lachnospirales; family Lachnospiraceae; genus BNZI01. The sequence continues at coordinate 24,287 of BNZI01000008.1, forward strand.
ATTTTCATAGCATATACAGCCCAATTTCTCATGTAAAGTATGTGCCGCTTGGTAATCGTCTGTTCTGACGGCAAGATGAATTTCATTATCACCTAATTGGTAAGGCTCTTTACGATCTTTTAACCATGTCAGTTCTAATTGGTAAGGAGAGCCTTTTCCTTCTAAGTAAACCAAGATAAAACTGCCATCTGGACCTTCTTTTCTTCGTTTTTCAACAAAGCCCAGTGCTTCTTGATAAAACGTCAAACTTTTGTTTAAATCTAAAATATTGCGATTACTATGAATCATCTGAAAATTCATGAGTTTTCTCCTCTTGAGCTAACATGACTAGAATCTAAATTTACCATATCTTCAAGTTCTTCTAAATCTTTTAAGATTTCTTCAGAAACATTCTCCTTGGCTTCATCTTTTGTTTTTTTACCTCGTCCTTTTTCTTTGTTTTCAGTTGTCGTGGTATCAGTAGAGATAGGCTCTTGTGGGGATAGGTGATAAAATTCCCTGACTTTATTTTCAATGTCGTTCCAAATGTCAGCGTGTTCTTTTAAATAAATTTTGGCATTTTCTCTGCCTTGCCCGATTTTTGTTCCTTGATAAGCGTACCAAGCACCGCTTTTTTCAACTATGTTTTCTTTTGCTGCCAAATCTAATACATCACCCTCTCTAGAAATACCTTTACCGAACATAATATCAAATTCTGCTTCACGGAAAGGAGGGGCAATTTTATTTTTTACGACTTTGATTCGTGTACGGTTGCCAATAATTTCTCCCGCTTGTTTTAATGTTTCAATTTTTCGGACATCTAAACGTATAGAAGAATAAAATTTCAATGCCCGACCACCAGTAGTAGTCTCTGGATTACCGAACATAACGCCTACTTTTTCTCGTAATTGGTTGATAAAAATAACAATACAATTGAATTTACTAATGACAGCGGTCAGTTTACGCAGTGCTTGGGACATTAAACGAGCTTGCAAACCTACGTGAGAATCACCCATATCTCCGTCAATTTCCGCTTTGGGAACTAAAGCTGCTACAGAGTCAATAATAATGATATCCAATGCACCGGAGCGTACCATTGTTTCACAAATTTCTAAAGCTTGCTCTCCGTTGTCAGGTTGAGAAATATAAAGGTTGTTGATATCTACGCCGATTTGTCCGGCGTATACGGGATCTAAAGCATGTTCGGCATCAATAAAGCCGGCAATTCCACCTTTTTTTTGTACTTCCGCAACCATATGTAAGGCTACAGTAGTTTTACCGCTGGATTCTGGACCATAGATTTCTACGATGCGGCCTTTTGGTACTCCGCCTAATCCTAAGGCAACATCTAGGCTAAGAGAACCGGTGGGGACTGTTTCAATATTCATATTGACGGAGGAGTCTCCTAGTTTCATTACTGAGCCTTTTCCGTAATTTTTCTCAATTTGAGTCAAAGCACTTTCTAGCGCTTTTAATTTATCATCTTTCATCATATGATCCTCCTAAATTTTGAAATACAGTCATGAACAGAGTTTGCATAAAAAAATACAATGCAGACTACCTGTTAGAAAAAGACTGCTGCAATCTTTTTCTAGCAGTAGGGGGGGAAAGCATACGCAGGTGGTCTCAAGTCCCTTATTAAAGGTAGGTGTCAGGTGTTAAAAGTTCAGTGAAATCAAAAGTAGCAAAATAGTCCTTGATTGTTTCTGCACGGCGGATCAATTGAACTTGCCCATCTGCTTGCAAGAGCAACTCAGCACTGCGTAATTTGCCATTATAATTGTACCCCATGGCAAAACCATGCGCACCAGTGTCATGAATAAAAAGATAGTCGCCTAGGTCAATTTTAGGCAGCATACGATCAATGGCAAATTTATCATTATTTTCACATAAAGAACCTGTGATATCATAAAGGTGGTCACAGGGAGCGTTTTCTTTTCCTAAGACAGTAATATGATGATAGGCTTTATACATCGCTGGGCGCATAAGATTTACGGCACAAGCGTCACATCCAATATATTCTTTGTAAATATGTTTTTCATGAATCGTTTGTGTAATTAATGCACCATAGGGAGCAAGCATATACCTACCTAACTCGGTGAAAAGAGAAATCCCCCCTAGACCAGCTGGAATCAGGATATCTTGGTAATGTTTTTTTATGCCCTCTGCAATACTGAAAATATCATTCTCGCTTTCATCCGGATGATAAGGTATGCCTATGCCACCAGATAAATTGATAAAATCAATTACAATACCAAGAGAGTTTTTAATTTGAGCAGCTAGACTAAAAAGGATTTCCGCTAGTTTAGGGTAATACGCATTAGTCAAGGTATTGCTTGCCAAAAAAGAATGCAAACCAAAACGTTTTACACCTTTTTGTTTAGCGAAGCGCAAAGCCTCAAAAATCTGTTCCTGTGTCATGCCAAATTTTGCTTCTTTAGGATTGTCCATAATTTGATTATTGATCGAAAATAAACCACCGGGATTAAATCGAAAACATAAAGTTTCTGGGAGAGCTCCTAAGTGTTTTTCTAAAAAAGCTAGATGAGTAAAGTCATCTAAATTAATCAAAGCATTTTGTTTGTGAGCATAAACAAATTCTTCAGCAGGCGTTGTATTAGAAGAAAATTTAATTTCTTCGCCGTAAAATCCTAAGGCTTTTGCCATACATAATTCTGTGAGGGAGGAGCAGTCTACGCCACAACCTTCTTCTTGCAAAATTTTTAAAATGAAAGGATTAGGGGTTGCTTTTACAGCAAAATATTCTTTAAAACCTTTATTCCACGAGAAAGCTTGTTTGAGTCTACGAGCATTGCTACGGATTCCAGCTTCTTCGTACAAATAATAAGGAGTTGGATACTGCTTAGAGATTTCTTGTACTTGCTCTAGCGTAACGAATGGTGTTTTTTTCATCATTTTCCTTTTATCAGACACAAACTTGCTGATTACGTTTGGGTGTGTTATACGGTTACAATACGCATCATATTGGTTACCCCTTTAGAAGTATTTTTGTCTTCTGCTGAGAATACGCCGGCAGTTAAAACCAAAATATCTCCGGCTTTAGCGAAACCGTGTTCTTTTACGACATCTACGGAACTTTTAATGAGGGCATCAGTGGACTCCGCACGTTTTGCATGAAAAGGTTTTACACCCCAATATAATTGCATTTTACGTACAGAAGTAATACTAGGGGACATTCCTACAATCAATGCTTGAGGACGCCACTTAGAGACTAAGCGTGCAGTAAATCCGCTCATCGTAGGAGCAACAATTACTTTTGCATCTAAAGCTAAAGCGGTAAATACGCTGGAACGAGAAACAGTGTTAGAAATACTTTTTTTGTGTGCAGTCAAAGTACGGTTGTGGTATTCGTGATAATCTAGTTTTTCTTCAGTAAATTCTGCAATTTGACCCATAATTTTTAAAGCTTCTACTGGGTATTTGCCCATAGCCGTTTCACCAGATAACATAATTGCATCAGTGCCATCATAGATCGCATTGGCAACATCTGTAACTTCAGCTCTGGTTGGCCTGGGATTACGGATCATAGAATCTAACATTTGTGTGGCAGTAATTACCGGTTTGGAACGTTCATTACATTTACGGATCAATTCCTTTTGAATAAAAGGTACTTGTTCCGGCGGAATTTCTACGCCCATATCACCCCTAGCGACCATAATGCCATCACTAGCTTCAATGATGGCATCCATATTTTTTATGCCTTCGGCATTTTCGATTTTGGCGATAACGGATAAGTCTGCTTTATTTGCCTCTAAAATTTGTTTAATTTCATAAATGCATTCTGCATTGCGGACAAAAGAAGCGGCAATAAAATCAAAACCTTGTTCGATGCCAAAAAGAATATCTTCTTTGTCTTTTTGGGTAAGAGAAGGAAGTTTAATGCTTACATTCGGTACATTTACTCCTTTTTTTGAACCCAGTTCGCCACCGTTTGCGATGTGGCAAATAATATCTTCACCATTTACTTTTTCTACAACCAATTCGATCAAACCGTCATCAATTAAAATACGATTTCCTGTGGAAACATCTTCTGTTAAACCTTTATAATTGATGTGACCGATTTGATGATCACCGATAATCTCTCTTGTAGTCAGGGTATATGTGCCGCCGGTTTCTAATAGGACTTTCTTGTCATCTTTTAATGCGCCAGTACGGATTTCAGGTCCTTTTGTATCTAATAAAGCCGCTACAGTTATATTTAATTCATCCCGAAGACTTTTTAGTAAGTCTAGTCTGCTTTTTTGTTCTTCATAATCGCCGTGGGAAAAATTGAAACGGGCAATATCCATACCTTGTAGAATTAGTTCTTTCATTAATTGACGGTCATTGGTATTAGGTCCCATAGTGCAAATAATTTTGGTTTTTCTCATTGCTTATCCTCCAAATTTTCTAGATGAGTTTTGGTTTCGTTAGTTTCCAGCTGGTTTTTAGAAACTTCTTCTTTTGTTTGTGTTTGGTTCATTTCATTGGTTTGGTGTTGGTGTGTATAGAGATGGTCTTGACAATATTCTAAATTCCCTTCACATTTAATGCAGTAACGGAAAGTTAAATCATCGCCGTCTTTTTCCGTACGTCCACAAATAACGCAGCAGTGCCTCGTTTCTTTGGCAGGAGCAAGATTGGGCTTGTTAAGGATTTTTCGCATATTTCGTTGTGCTAGATTTAAATGAGAGCCTTTTAAGGCAAAGAAGAAAATGAGGACATTTAAAAGAGAGATAGCAGCAGCAATACGGATAGCCCATCCTCCAAATACCATACTACCGAGAACAAATAATAAATCCAATAAAGCCAACCACTTTGTAGGCATAGAAATAATACCGAAAAGACTGACAGTAAAGTCGGGATAGATTAAAGCAAAAGCTAAAAATAAAGATAAATTAAAATATTCGTTGGTCAGGTAAAAACGTCCTCCAAATAGCAAATAGACCACAATAGCGGCTAGTGTATGAACAAAAAATCCTGAAAAAACGTAAAGATTATAGCGAAATTTCCCCATAGCGGTTTCTAAATTTTCGCCGACCCAAAGATAGAACCTTAAAGCCATGAAATTAAAAAAAACGTCTGTGAAAGACATTGAGGTCATGGATGTGGGAATAATCGGATAAATGATAAAGGTAAAAATACGCCAGATTTGACCTCGTAAAATTTTTTCTGCGTCCAAAGCTAAATAATCTACATAGAAATAAGGATTAAACAGAGAGATGATTAACCCTATAACATAGAAAAAAATAACATAACGAGTTAAATGAGAAATGGCATACTTTCCCCATTTCTTTTCCAGTTTATCCAAAAGTCGCATAGTCAACTCCTATTCGGCATATTTTTGTTCTAGCACGGTGTCAAGATCAGGGGTGTACGGAAACCTCTTTTTTGTTTTGCGCCCTCATTACACAATCGTCTTTGTTGGCAAGGGAAGTGTGTAATTTGGTCCAATCAACAACTGCTTAAAGGCAGGAGATTTTTCTTAGTTTAATGTCTGCTGATATTTCAATTTGATCGTAAATGAGAGAAAGAACAGGTCTTACTTAGACTCTCTGAGCATAGATTCTGCATGTTTTGCAGTATATGACGAGATTAAGCAGACACAATCTAGAAGCCTTTGTTCTATGGCTAAAGCAAGAGCCTTTAGTCTATCTCACTTAAGTGATAAGTTAAAGCTCTTTCGATGAAAAATTAGCCAAAAATTTGAGCATTACGGATGATCAAAGTCTTTTCTGCTTTCTTTCCACATTATAGTTTTTTTATTAGGCTTTGTCAACGTATATACTTTACTTAAGAAATAAAAAGTTATATAATAAATAAAGGTATTGTGAACCGTTTCGTTGATCCATCAGACGAAAGGTCTAATTGCACATTATCGGTGATTAGCTTTGCTAATACGAGAATAAAGCGGCGTGTAAGTACCGCTTCTTTGCGAAAAGCGCAAAGGTAGAAAGGTTAAAGTGCTTAATGAATAAAAAAAATTACACTTTGGGTATAGATATAGGCTCTACTACAGTGAAGATAGCTATTTTGGATGCAAGTAGTCAAGAAATCCTATTTTCTGACTATGCACGCCATTATGCCAAAATTCAAGAAACTTTGGCGAGGTTGTTAAATATAGCGAAAGCAAAATTAGGGGAATGTCTGTTATCCCCGGTACTTACGGGTTCTGGAGGTATGGGTTTAGCAAAAGCTTTGTCTGTACCTTTTGAACAAGAAGTAGTCTGTGTGGCAGCTGCATTAGAACAGGTTGCGCCTCAGACAGATGTCGCAATTGAATTAGGCGGAGAAGATGCAAAAATTATTTACTTTGATAATGGCATAGACCAAAGAATGAATGGTATTTGTGCGGGAGGTACAGGTTCATTTATTGATCAAATGGCTTCTTTATTGCAAACAGATGCTCTAGGGCTTAATGAGTATGCAAAACATTATACATCGGTTTATCCCATTGCCGCTCGTTGCGGAGTATTTGCTAAATCAGATGTACAGCCTTTAATGAATGAAGGAGCGACGAAAGAAGATCTAGCAGTGTCGATTTTTCAAGCAGTAGTTACGCAAACAATCAGTGGTTTGGCGTGTGGAAAGCCTATTCGAGGCAAGGTTGCTTTTTTGGGTGGACCTTTACATTTTTTATCTGAATTAAAGCAGGCTTTTATCCGTTCTCTAGAACTAACGGAAGAAGAAATTGTAGATTTACCCAATTCTCATTTGTTTGCGGCAATTGGTTCAGCTTTGCATGCAGATTTGGCACTAGAGATTTCTTTAGAAAGATTGGAAGAAAGGTTACTTGCTACAGTAAATGTTACGCAAGAGATTAAACGTTTGGAGCCTTTGTTTTCCCATGAAAGAGAATACGAAGAATTTTTGAAAAGACAAGAAAATAACGTTGTTCGTAAAGGAGATTTATCTATTTATGAGGGCAACTGCTATTTAGGTATTGATGCCGGTTCTACAACGACGAAAGTAGCGTTAATTAGTCAAGAAGGCGAACTTCTTTACTCTTTTTATAGTTCGAATGAGGGAAAACCTTTGGAAACAACACTTCGGGCAATGAAAGAGATTCGCCAGCAGATACCAGATACCGCTAAAATTTCCTATACTTGTTCTACAGGATATGGAGAGGCTTTGATTAAAGCAGCCTTGCTTTTGGACGAGGGAGAAGTAGAAACGGTTGCCCATTATTATGCTGCTGCTTTCTTTGAGCCAGAAGTAGACTGTATTTTGGACATTGGCGGTCAGGATATGAAATTTATGAAGATCAAGCAAAATACGATAGAACATGTACAGTTAAATGAAGCTTGTTCAGCTGGCTGTGGATCATTCATTGAAACCTTTGCTCAGTCTTTGGATTATCCGGTGAAGGAATTTGCAAAAATCGCTTTATTTGCAAAAAACCCTATTGACTTAGGTACACGTTGTACAGTTTTTATGAATTCCAATGTAAAGCAGGCACAAAAAGAGGGAGCGCAAGTATCAGATATTGCGGCGGGACTTGCTTACTCTGTGATTAAAAATGCTTTGTTTAAAGTTATTAAGTTGACTAAAGCAAAAGATTTAGGTAGAAAAATTGTTGTACAGGGTGGAACTTTTTATAATGATGCCGTATTGCGCAGTTTTGAATTGATTACTGAGGGGAATGTGATCCGTCCAGATATTGCGGGAATTATGGGAGCTTTCGGAGCAGCTTTGATTGCTAGAGAACGTTTTGCCGCACAGGCTTCTACAGTAGAAACTTCGTTACTCTCTTTTGAGGAAATGGATAATTTAACTTATGAAACTTCTATGGCTCGTTGTGGAAAATGTAATAATCAATGTCGGATGACTGTTAGTCGTTTTAGCGGAAATCGTCGTTTTATTACGGGAAATCGTTGTGAAAGAGGTTTAGGAAAAGAAAAAGCGAAGGAAACGGTACCAAATTTATTTGCTTATAAATATGAACGTACTTTTGCTTATGAACCTTTGCCTGTAGAAGAAGCGAAAAGAGGCAAGATAGGTTTGCCCAGAGTCCTCAATTTCTATGAAAATTATCCTTTTTGGGCAGTGTTTTTCCGTGAATTGTCTTATCATGTGGTTTTATCTCCAGATTCAACAAAAGAATTGTATGAAATGGGCATGGAATCCATACCAAGTGAATCGGAATGCTATCCAGCTAAATTGGTACATGGACATGTGACGTGGCTTATTCGTAATCAAATACCTTTGATTTTTTATCCCTGTGTTCCTTATGAGCATAAGGAAACAGAAGAAGCTAATAACCATTACAATTGTCCTATTGTAACTTCTTATCCGGAAAATATTAAAAATAATGTAGAAGAGTTAAAAACTCAACCAGTACAATTTTTAAATCCTTTTTTAGCTTTTACGAGTGAAGAAATTTTGTTATCTGGTTTGCTAAAACTAAAAGGGCAATTTGGGGCAACGGAAAAAGAAATCAAAAAAGCGGCACACAAAGCTTGGGAAGAATTATTCAATTTTAAAACAGATGTACGAAAAAAAGGAGAAGAGGCTTTAGAGTACATAGAAAAAAATGGTAAACATGGAATTGTTCTAGCAGGAAGACCGTATCATGTTGATCCAGAAATTCATCATGGAATACCAGATTTAATTTCTTCTTATGATATAGCCGTTTTTACAGAAGATTCTCTATCTCATTTGGCGAAAGTAGACCGACCAACTGTAGTGAATGATCAGTGGATGTATCATTCCCGTTTGTATTTAGCGGCAAGCTATGTAAAAGATAAAGCAAATTTGGACATTATTCAATTGAATTCTTTTGGCTGTGGTTTAGATTCTGTAACCTGTACTCAAGTGAATGACATTTTATCTAAATCCAATAAAATCTATACTTCCTTAAAAATTGATGAAGTGAATAATCTAGGAGCGGCACGAATTCGAATTCGTTCGTTAATTGCTGCGTTGAAGGAACGAAAAAGAAAAAATATTCTACCTCAACATGTTTCGACGGCTTATGAAAGAGTGCAGTTCACAAAAGAGATGAAAGACTATACGATACTTTGCCCTCAACTTTCACCTATTCATTTTGACTTTTTAGAACCGGCATTACATTCTTGTGGATATCAAATGGTAGTACTGCAAAATGAGAGTAAGGCAATGATTGATTTAGCACTACAATATGTCAATAACGATGCTTGTTATCCTGCGATTATTGTAATTGGTCAGATTCTAGAAGCTTTATTTTCAGGAAAATATGATGTGAGTCACAGCGCAATCTTTATGACGCAGACAGGCGGTGGTTGCAGAGCTTCTAACTATATTGGATTTTTACGCAAAGCCTTAGAAAAGGCAGGATTTGCGCATATACCGGTTATTTCTGTTAATGCAAATGGCATGGAAACAAATGAAGGTTTTCACTTTACACCGACAATGGTGATGAAAATTGCGCAGTCTCTTGTTTACGGTGATGTGCTGATGAGAGTGCTTTATGCGACTAGACCTTATGAAAAAACTGTTGGTTCAGCAAATGCTTTATATGAAACATGGAAAGCGGTTTGCATGGAATCATTACTTCAAAAATCTGTAGGGTGGAAGGAGTATAAACAAAATATCCGTAATATTATCCGCTCGTTTGATGCTTTGCCGGTGTTGTCTATCCACAAACCAAAAGTAGGTGTTGTAGGTGAAATTTTAGTGAAATTTTTGCCTAGTGCCAATAACCATATTGTAGAATTACTGGAGGCAGAGGGCGCAGAAGCAGTTTTACCGGATTTCATGGATTTTTTAATGTATTGTTTCTACAACAATAAATTTCAACATGAACATTTAGGAAAAAAGAAAACTTCAGCCATTTTAGGAAAAACGCTTATTGGTGTTTTGGAATACCTAAGAAAAACTGCAAGGGTGGAATTTGAAAATAGTAGACGTTTTTATCCTGCTGTTCCTATTGAGGAATTAGCACATAAAGCACAAGATATTGTTTCCATGGGAAATCAAACAGGTGAAGGATGGTTTTTGACAGCAGAGATGTTGGAATTGATTGATAGTGGCGTAAATAATATTGTTTGTGTACAGCCTTTTGGTTGTTTGCCAAACCATATTGTTGGCAAAGGTGTAATGAAAGAAATTAAACATCAGCATGAATACGCCAATATTGTGGCGATTGACTATGATCCAGGAGCTAGCGAGGTAAACCAATTAAATCGTATTAAATTAATGCTCAGTACGGCATATAAAAATCTAGATCATAGTGGTTCACCTTTTAAAGCAAGAAGTGAACAGGCTTTTGGAGAACAAATTGAAGAAGAGTACTATGTATAATTAAGGGCTACAAAAACAATGCGTTAACTTTATCTGTACGTGAATGGACTGATAACGATTGCGGAGCAACCATCGAGAGAGCTGTTAATGTGCAACAAATTTGAGAAATTACGCTGTGAGTTACATGATGTCAGTCTGTGGAGAGGTGAATCTATCACCTCTGTGAAACAGGAACTTAGGCATCACTACTGCACAGATTTGCATATCTGAAAGTAGATATGAGTAAGTTTGAGATAATGGTTAAAAGTTTTGTCTTAAAGATCATATTTTTGAATTCAATTAAACGCAATTCAGTAAAAGATTAAAAAAAGGGACCTGTATTCGGTTTTGCCGAGTGCAGGTTCTTATCCTATTGAGATAACTATACCTGTCATGTAAGTTTCTTGAACTCTAGATTGGAGATCATTTGTATAACAGGTTGATTAAAAGTTTTAGCGAAAAAAGCTCCTTTGCTATCATGAAAAAGGTTTACTAACCGTTATTCATTAAGCAAAAGAGCTTTTTTGATAGAATAGTATTCATCTGATTGTATTTAATATACATAGGGTTAAAGGTGATCAGAAAAGAGGTTTTTTGAATTTTTCTCTTATCGTCTCACCGTATATTCTTATAGATAAAGTAAGGAGTTTGACCTTGTATTTGTGGTAAGGTAAATACTTAGTCTGTTCTTAATGCGATAACAGGGTCTTTTTTGCTCGCCATTTTTGCTGGAAGTAATCCAGCGAACATGGTCAACAGCATACTGATGAGAATAAGAATAATTGCTCCCGCAATGGGTAATTTGGCAACATTGGATACGTTGGTAATGTTTTTGATAATGATATTGGTCGGAATGCTCAGCAATACCGTTATGCCTATTCCGATCAGTCCTGCGACTAGTCCGACAATAAAGGTTTCAGCATTAAATACTCTAGAAATATCTTGTTTAGATGCACCTATACTTCTTAAAATTCCGATTTCTTTTGTCCGTTCTAATACAGATATATAGGTAATAATTCCGATCATAATTGAAGATACAACAAGGGATATGGCAACAAAAGCGATTAAAACATAACTGATCATATTAATGATTGAAGTAACACTGCTCATCATCATACCGACAAGATCGCTGTAATGGATGACATCGTCTTCTTTTCCCTCATTTTCTTTATTTTGATTATATTCATCAATGGCATCAGCAATTTTATTTTTTCCGTCAAAGTTCACGGGGTAAATCTGAATAGAATTAGGTTTGTTTAAATCTACGATTCCTAGTGTTTTTAAATTGCTTTCATAAGTATTATTGAGATTGGTGGAATAGGTTGCTAGTAGGTTTACTTGTTCTTCTTCACTTAAACTAGATAAATAGGCTTTTTGCTCCTCGCTTAATAAAGAGTAATCAAATCCGTTATTTGTTGTATTTTCAGCTAAAAAATTCATACCAGTTAATAAGTTCATTTCAGGATTTTCTGTTTGTTCTTTAGCAATTTCAGAATTATTTACCTGATTAATCACATATTCTTTTAATTCTTTCGTATATCCAATCAGTCCTGAAGACATGGATGTGGAAACACTTTCTTCATTGAGGCGTAGGATTCCTACTAACTTTATGTTTTCTGCTTCTTCAAGTAAAGTATTCATATATTCTGTATTATTTCTTTTGTCCATCCAGAGATTATTTTCTTTGACATAATAATCGGTATTGAGTAAAAGTTTAAATTCTAAATCTAGTAAATAGTCATAAGTATAGGAAACAGATTCTAAGACTTCTATACTTTCTCCTGTTAAAAGAGAGGAAAATTTCTCTGCTAATTCTTCTTGATCTCGGAGACCTAGAGCATATAAAGTGTAATCACTAACTGTATTATCTTTATTGACAACGAGAACTACTTCGTTATAGTTTTCTGGAAAGTGTCCGGCTAATAGATCATATTGAGATTTTAGCAAATCCGGATTATCTAGTAATTCTTTCCAAATTTCAGTAGTACTGGAGAGATTGGACATGGGCATCATTGAACTGACAGAAGAGTTTTCTCTGGCTTCCATCATCTGTCCCATACCGATAGAATTCATAACTTGTGTTGGATTGACCTGTAAGTATTCCTCTTTTTGTTCTAATTTTCTATATAAATTTAAATTCAGATCATAGCTGTATTGTAGGGCGTTGATACTGTCTTTTGCCGTGTTGTTTTCGCTTTCTAAATATTTTTTAAATTCTTCTAAATTATTTTTTTGCATTCTTGTTGACATGGTGGACAAAAGATCTGACATAATTTCTTTTGAATAGATTTTACCACTTTCTTTTGCTGTGTTGTCTTCTTTGTTTGCTTGCATTAAATTTCCGATCATCGCAGACATATCCATACTGGTATCTTCTATCGTGATGGGATAAGAGGACAGGGTGTCTTCTTCTACTTTATTAATGTAGTTTTGTATGCCATTAGATAAAGCGAGGATTAAAGCAATACCGATGATACCTATGCTTCCTGCAAAGGCAGTAAGGAAGGTTCTTCCTTTTTTGGTTAGTAGATTATTTCTACTTAAACTTAAAGCTGTAAGGAAATTCATAGATATTTTCTTTTGATTCTTTGGTTTTTGAATCTGTTGATCTGGAGTGCTTTCATGAGGATGAGAATCTGAAACAACTTCTCCGTCAGATAGTTTTACAATTCGAGAAGAATATTTTTCAGCAAGTTCGGGATTATGTGTTACCATGATGATGAGTTTGTCTTTGGAAATCTCTTTTAATATCTCCATAATTTGTACGCTAGTTGCTGTATCTAAAGCTCCTGTCGGCTCGTCTGCAAGAATAATATCGGGATTATTGACTAAAGCTCTTGCAATAGCTACTCTTTGCATTTGTCCGCCGGACAATTGATTGGGTTTTTTGTGGATATGGTCTTTTAACCCTACTTTGGTGAGGACATCTTTTGCCCGTTGTTTACGTTCTTCTACGGAAACACCAGATAAAGTAAGGGCAAGTTCCACATTCGTTAGTACACTTTGATGTGTAATTAAATTATAGCTTTGAAAGACAAAGCCAATGGAATTATTCCGGTAAATATCCCAGTCATTATCTTGATATTCTTTAGTTGAAACATGGTTAATGACTAAATCTCCTGTAGTATAACGATCCAGACCGCCTATAATATTTAATAGTGTTGTTTTTCCACAGCCACTTTGTCCTAGTATGGAGACAAATTCATTTTTTCTAAAATTTAAAGAAATACCTTTTAGGGCATGAACATTTGTATCTCCCGCTTGGTAATCTTTTTTGATCTGTTTTAGCTCTAACATTTTTTTCCTCCCCAAATCTCACTGAAAAAATTTTCTGTTTTAGATAAAATTTCAATGAATTTATTTACATCTTCTTCGCCAATATAATCAATATATTGAGAAATTGCTTCTTCAATTTTTTTATCCGTCGTTTCGATGTACTCTTTTCCTTTTTGTGTAATATTCAAACAAATATTTCGTCTGTCTTGTTGATCAATAACTCGGTTAATCAGCTTTTTATCTTCTAAAGAAGTGATAATTGCAGTAAGTGTGGGGGGAGATAAAGCTAGTGTATCCCTCACTTCTTGTAAATGCAGCTTATTATTTTCAGCCAAGTTATGAAACATGGTATACAAAATTA
>BNZI01000009.1 GCA_026000945.1 Clostridia bacterium
CAATTTTAGGCGTAGAAGATGAAACTTTATCTATTTTTGAAGAAGGTAACCGGTTTTTTTCAACGGAGGAAGAAGCTTTATGCAAAACCGGTGCGCAGGGAATGTTGCGCATTTATGATTTACCGCTAGGAAAATATCGTTTTACAGAGCTGCCTGTAGAAAAAAATGCAGGCTATACTTTAGTACAAAAAGAAATAGAAATTGTTGCTAAAGATGATGGCTTAGCTTCGGCTGATTATTTATTGCAAGGTTATCCGAGTGCTTTAAATGAGGAGAAAAATTTAGTCAATGTGATTGAAGAAGATGTGATCAATCACCGTCAAAGGCAAGAAATTACTTTAGTCAAAAAAGATGAACAGAGTAAACAAACGATTCCTAGTGTCAACACAGTAGTAAAAATTTTCTATTTGGGTGTAGATGCTTCGGAAGAAAATGCGCTTTGCCTCATTTGTCAGAAAAAGTTAAAGGAACATGCGAATCAATATATTCCTAATCCTTCGATGAGTGCCGCAGGATCTGAAAAGCAATATTTATTTTTTACGAATCAATATGGAAAAATTAATCTGCCCTTTATACTTCCTAAAGGCCAGTATCGGATAGAGGAAGTATATGCACCAGATGGCTATATCAAAGGTTATGGGGAAGAAATGTTAGCGGAGTATTTTTTTGTGGTTGGCGAAGAAGAGCAGAATATTCAAGTAGAAATTTTAGACCGAGCAATTCAAGGAAAAATTCGGGTGGAAAAAACCGGAGAAGTCTTTGTGGGCACAAAACAGCAAAATAGCGAATATGGCGTTATATCGCAAGTAATCAAAGAACAACAAGCCTTAGAAAATATTTCTTTTGATGTATTTGCAGCGGATCATATCACTTATGCGGATGCTTCAGCTTTTGCTATGGCAGTGACAAAAGATGGGGAATATTTATTTCCGATAGGGGATGAGCAAATTTTACAAGCGCAAAAAGAGGGAGAAAAAGTTTCTTCTATAACTTTGTCTTCTGATCGTGTATTGACACAGACTTATCGTATACAAGAAAAAGAGGGAAAAATTTCTGCTCAAGAGCTTTTGTATCATTTGCAGTCTAAAGAAAAAATACCTGTCTTTGATGAGGTAGAATACATCCAAGAAATACAGGATACCTCATATGGTAATTATACGGAAAAAGTTCTGTACCGTTTTGTTTTATCTTGGAGAGAAGGAGATAAAGCCTTTGTCAATATCGAATGGGACAAGGATACAATTTTTCAAGAATATACGGGATATTTTCCCTTTAGCTCTTCTCCTTTCGTCTATTATCAGTTTGAAGATGGGGCAGGCAGTAAGATCGTCAATGATGAAACTTTTGCCGATGGAAGCTATGTCCGATTCATGGATATTTCTGAAGAAACAGAAAGACTTTCAACAAAGCTTTATGAAATTGTTCAAGCAGATTTAGAGGAAAGGCCAGATTTGCCAGAGGGTTTTGTGTGGGAAGAAAGCAATTTAGATCGGCAATATTTTATCGAAAGTAAAGAAGAACAATTGGATACAGATGGCGATGGGATAGCAGACCAGAAACAATTTCAGATTTATGTTTATAACCCACAAGGGGAAAAATGCTTTATTCCCTGTGATGAGTGGGGAAATATTTATCAAAAGAGAAGTGAAAAAGGAAGCGTATCTTTGTTGATTGATGAAGAAAATGCAGGTTCCTTTTCCTTTGTGGAATTTAATCAAACGGCAGAAGATGAGCAAGCTTTTTTCTGGGAAATTCTTTTAAACGAAGAAAAATTTGTTTTACAAAGTAATAGGGAAAGCCAAGAATCTTTCACTTTATCTGCTCATCCACAAGAATGGGAAATTCATTTGGAAGATAAAAGTACAGTGCAATATAGCCAGCAAGGCGCATGGAATAAAATTGAACTTTATTTTCCGACTAAAGAATCCTTACCAAAAATATTTCAAGGATATCAAGAAAATGCTGGTCGAGTAATTCCAGAAGAAGAAATTGACTACACAAAAGAAATAGCAAAAAATGAATTTCAATGGTTAAACGATGACTTTTTCTTACAATGTAGCCCTTTGGAGGAAGGATATCAAATTCTTTGCTGGCAGAAAAATCAAAATACGGACTCGAGTTTTGTGTTTCTTTTTCCGGATGAAAGTATTTTATGGTCACGGGCAGAGACAAAAGAAGAAGAAATGCTCGTTGATTTTTATTTTCAGCAGCCAGGGAAAAGTTTGGCAGCAGTAAAAGGAGAAAAAGTAGATACTATTGTGACCAATGCAGAAGGAATAGGGCTTTCTCGTGCTTTACCTTTGGGAACGTATCTCATCAAAGAAAACTTTACGCATTTGCCAGACGATTCAAAACCCGGAAATCATGCGGGTATAGTTGCTTCTACACAGGAATATTTTGTTACGCTTAGTAGCGCAGGACAGGAAATCCCTATTGTAACGGAAAAGTTAGCCATCAAAAACTATGCAGTAGATGTTTCTCTTTTATTGGAAAAAACTTTTGAACAAGAAAAGCTTTTGCAGAGCAAAGAGGGGGTAGTGTTTGGCATCTTTTCAGCAGAAGAACAAGTGTTTGCACATAAACCGAAAGAAAGTGTAGTGAGTAGTGATCGCTTCAAAAAAGATGATTTGCTTGCTATTTGTACGACAGATCAAGCGGGAAAAATCAAGCAAAAGATTACTTTACCTTTTGGTTTGTATTACGTAAAAGAAATTTCTACCTTTACAGGCTATCAATTAGATCAACATAAATATTTCTTTTCCTTACAAGAAAATGAATATACTGAAAAAGAAATGCAAAGTTCTTTTGTGTTTTCTTCAGATTCTTTGTGGTCAGCGATAAAGAAAGAGGATATTTTTGTAGAAAATCCCAATGGTCAGGAAAGCTTTCTCTTTCATTATGATCAAGGAAAAAACAAAGTAGAGTTAAAAATCCAGAATAATATAAGCAAGCAAAGTGAAAGTATAGACTTGACAAAAGGAAGCTTTGGTAGTCAAAGGAGTTCTATAGGTTCTTTATTTTTCTGGGATTTCCAAAAAAATAATTTATCCGTAGAAATATTTTGCACAGGAAGAGGTAAATTGGACAGGCCTATACAGCAAAACTTTCAAATCACAAAAACAGTTCTTTTTGGCAGAGTGAGCGCAGAAGACAGTTCATTTTTGCTTGTCATCAATCCCAATTCAGAAAATTCTACCATTCCAGAGCCAATTCTTAATCAAAAAATCCCAAAAACATCAAAACCAAAAGGACCTGAACCAGAAACAGTGGACATCCCTCCGACAGAAATCTTTCCAGAAGAAGAGAAAGAAAAAGAGAGTGAAACTTCTCCTGATTTGCCAAAGGAACCAATAGACGGAATACTTACGCCGATTTATACGCCGAGTGATCCAGAAGATTCTGTGATCGTCAACCAACAAGTCCCAAAAACCGAAGATCAAAATATTCAAAATTTACGGATGCTTATCCTGTATTCCTTTTTGATCTGTTTTGTTCTGTCGAAATTTCGTAGACGAATAAAATGGTAGGGAAAATATGCCGTCCCGACCCTGCCGAAATGCATTAAAATAAGACTTGTAGGGGCTGGTTAGAATGGTAGAGGGCAATCCTAGCACCGTCGAAATGAGTCAAGATAGACCTATAGGAATAGACAATGTATACTTGTCAGAATGCATTAAGAACACATGAGAATTTTAAGGGCGTGTTCAACACTACCCGAAATGCCTAGTAGATTTTCCGTCCATCAAGGCAAATTTTTGTAGGCATATGGTGCGCAGCTCAAGAAAATGAAGAGCTTGTTTCGTATTTTCTTCACAAGGAGAATGTTGTGTATAGTTTTTTTCCTACATGAAGAGGTAACGCAGAAATACTGAAAGTATTTCAAGGAGTTAAGGCACTATAGGAGGGGAAATAGATCAATATTCTCCTGCAAGTGAGATACGAAACAAGCGCTAAACGCAGACCAGCACAAAATATACCAAAAGATAGACGCTACTCAGTGCTGTGAACACGTTCTAATAGGGGCTTACAATGCGACCTCTTAGATATGGCGCAAAACATTCTCCGAATGATTTGCTGATTGTGATATGCTAATATCAAATGATGTTCATCAGAGTGTCAAAGTCAATTCATGTCGAACGTATGGCTAGTCAGTACACACTTCTGCGGTTTTCCAACATTTTGTGTTGATAATATTACAAAAAAATTAAGGATAGAATTAAATCGTTAATAAAATTGTCCGTGGATTTTTTTTGAGACTTAGTTTAGAATAAATGACATGAGAATGAAAATCTTGTAAATAACAAACGAAATTAATCAGATTATCACTTAATTTGAATATTCAAAGATTCGATAATATATTCAAAGAGAGAAAATAGATAGTGATTCTGAAATTTCACCAAAAGACAAGAAAACAGATTTTCTTCTTGCATTTTAACACAACTCAGTCAGAATTTTCCTGTTTCAATTCCAACACGCAATGAGGTGTATGGAAGTCTTAGGCGGGAAGAAGAATTGCAAAGAACTGTAGGACATACGGGGATAGCTTGTTGACGCTGCTTATATTGGTGATCTTTAGCAAAAAATTCTCATTTCATTATTGTAACATGAAGATGAAATAGAGGAGTATGTCACACGATTTTTTCGACCATATCAAAAGGAGATTTAAGAATGAAAAAAGAAACAAAATTAAAAGCAATTTTAGGTGCTGCAGCAGTCATGACTTTAGGGGCAAGTCTTTCTTCCTTTGCAGCAGTAACCGGTTGGGTACAAGAAGGTGCAAGTTGGTATTATTATGACGGAGACACAGCCGTAGAGAACGAATGGCGTCAAGGAGCAAACGGCAAGTGGTATTACTTAGGAGAGAGTGGTCAAATGATCTATTCTCAAATGATTGATGAAACATATTATGTAGACAGCTGGGGCGAAAGAGTGAGCAATCAATGGAGAAAATTGCCTTCCATCTCTGCAAGTGATGACTTAAGCTGGTATTATTTTGGCTCTGATGGAAAAGTAATCAAAGACAAAGTTGCTACGATTAACGGAAAAATCTATAGCTTTATTGACACCGGTGAAATGGAATATGATTGGGTAGGCGATTACTATCATAGTCACAAAGAAGACGGTGCAAGAGTAAATAATGGTTGGGCAAAATTGACTGATGATGAAGGCGAAACCGATTGGTATTATTTTGATGCAAATGGTAAGAGTGTTAAATCTAAAACCAAAACAATCAATCAAAAAACTTATGTTTTTGATGATGAAGGAAGAATGCTTTATGGTTGGGTAGATAAAGATTCCTACACTGCATATGAAGAAGCAATTACCCTTACAGATAGAACAGATATTGTTTTTGCTGGCGGAAAAGATGATGGTGCAGTAAAAAAATCTGCATGGATTAAAGAATATGCTCCAGAAGATGACAGCGAAGATGAAAAATTCTGGTACTATATGGATACTAAGGGAAATCCTTATGTAGGTGATGGAACAGCAAAAAATAGTATTAAAGGTATTTCTAGTAAGCAGTATGGATTTAATAGCCAAGGTCAAATGCTTTATGGTTTGGTACGTTTAACTGCAGATACAGCAACTATGGACTTGTTTGATCAAGCTAATCCTACTGGTACAGCAAGATATTACTTTGGCGCAGAAAGCGATGGCTCTTTAAAAACAGGTAGAATCGCTAAAGTAGAAGCTGAAGATGGCGAAACAGCAACGATGTATTTCTTTAAAACTGGATCAGTACCGAAAAAAGGTCATGGTATTACAGGAGATGCAGACGGTTACCTTTATGTGGATGGTGTTTTAGCTAAAGTCGAAGATGGCGGAATAGTTAAATTCGATGATGAGACATTTTATCTTGTTAGTTCTACAGGAAAATCAGGAAAATTAAGAAAAAGTACTACAGCAATCATTGATGATGTAAAATATAAAACAGACAAAAATGGACAAATCATAGCAGCTTGGCCAAAGAACACCACAGAGCCAACAAGTGAAGATGATAAGAAAGATTCTCTTAATACAATCAAAGATTTTGAAGATGCGAAGACGATTGCTGAATTAGATGATAAGACTGGAGACGATGTAACAGGTTCTGCTTCATCTAAAGAAGAAGCTAGCAAAGTATTAGAAACAGCAAGCTCAGCATTGTCATCAGCTGAAGCAGTTGTATCTGAAGCAGAGTCAGCACTTGAATCAGCAAAAGCAGCAACAGAATCAGCGGCTTCTGATGTATCTAGCGCAGACGCAGCACTTGAATCTGCAAAAGCATCAGCTAGTGCAGTAGAAGCATCAGCTAGCGCAGTAGAAGCAGCAGCAACAGAAGCAGCAACAAAAGTATCAGAAGCAGAGTCAGCAGCAGCAGCAGCAGCAACAAAAGTATCAGAAGCAGAAGCAGCAGCTACAGAAGCAGCAACAAAAGTATCAGAAGCAGAGTCAGCAGCTACAGCAGCAGCAACAAAAGTGGCAGATGCAGAAGCAGCAGCAGCTACAGCAGCTACAGAACTTGCAGATGCAGAAGCAGCAGCAGCTACAGCAGCTACAGAACTTGCAGATGCAGAAGCAGCAGCAGCTACAGCAGCTACAGAACTTGCAGATGCAGAAGCAGCAGCAGCTACAGCAGCAGCAGATCTTGCAGCAGCAGAAGCAGCAGCAGCTACAGCAGCAGCAGATCTTGCAGCAGCAGAAGCAGCAGCAGCAGCAGATCCGAGTGATACTGCACTAGCAGCAGCAGTAACCGCAGCACAGACAGCAAAAGATGCAGCAGATGCAGCAGTAACTACAGCACAGACAGCAAAAGATGCAGCAGATGCAGCAGTAGCTACAGCACAGACAACAAAGGATACAGCAGATGCAGCAGTAACTGCAGCACAGACAGCAAAGGATACAGCAGATGCAGCAGTAACTGCAGCACAGACAGCAAAGGATACAGCAGATCAAGCAGTAACTGATGCAAAAGCAGATCAAACAGCAGCAGATCAAGCAGTAACTGATGCAAAAGCAGATCAAGATACAGCAGATCAAGCAGTAACTGATGCAAAAGCAGATCAAGATACAGCAGATCAAGCAGTAACTGATGCAAAAGCAGATCAGGCTACAGCAGATGCAGCAGTAGATGCTGCAAAAGCAGATCAAACAGCAGCAGATGCAGCAGTAACTGATGCACAGACAGCAAAAGATGCAGCAGACGCAGCGTTGAAGGCAGTAGCAGATGAAGTGACTAAAGCTGAAGAAGCAGCTGCAGCAGCTGAAGAAAAGAAAAAAGAAGTTGAAGAGAACATCAAAAAAGCAGAAGACACTTTAGCTCAATAATTTCTAGATTCTTGGATAGTAATATAGATATCGTGTAATTAGTAAAAAGGATGGTATAAAGAAAATCTTTATACCATCCTTTTTTATGGTTTTATTTTATACAGATTTGCTTGCATGGATGAGTAGGGAAAAATATTTTCAAAAACTATTGACAAATACTAACGGTACCGTTTATACTATAATTAGACGGTACCGTTAGTATAGTAAAATAAATTTTGGAGGTATTTTGATGAACAACGAACTTTATGAAAGACTCACACGGCTGGGCTGGCTGTTGCACAGACAGCAAATGTATAGGTTTAACCATGGGGGTCATTTAGCAGAT
Organism: Clostridia bacterium; assembly: GCA_026000945.1. Taxonomy (GTDB): domain Bacteria; phylum Bacillota; class Clostridia; order Lachnospirales; family Lachnospiraceae; genus BNZI01. The sequence continues at coordinate 7,634 of BNZI01000009.1, forward strand.
GCCACACGTGGCCAAGGCAGGATACTCGCCGCCCTGAAAATGCAGGATGGTATTTCTACAAAAGACTTATCTTATCTTTTAGGATTGGCGGTTTCTTCACTCAATGAGTTTCTATCAAAACTTGAAAAGGGCGGTTATATCACTCGTGAAGCGTCCGAGCAGGATAAGCGTATCATGTTGGTTAAACTGACTGAAAAAGGCAAAGCCCAGCAGGAGCAACCGGAAGAAACAAAGGACTTAGGTGATATCTTTACCTGTTTATCAGACGAAGAACAAAAAGTGTTTGAAGATTATCTTGATCGGGTAATCACAGTATTAGAAAAACAAATTGGCATAGATGGTGATGCCGAAATGGAAAATTGGATGAAAGCGGCACGTAGTCGTATGGGTGGCGATATGTTTGATCGCTTTATGTCAATGCGCGGTGGTTTTGGTCGACTAGATAGACGAGGCTTAGCACCTAAAGATATGCCCGGTGCAGAAAGGTTCTCGCCAGATTGCAATGGTCCAATGCCCAAAGGGCGCAGTCATACTCCGTGTGGAAGGAAGTCTAGACCCTCGGAGAAATAAATCCTAAAATGAATTTTTGGAATACCATTTTGCTAAGTAACAGGAAGTGTTAGAACAAACCCGCATGCCTACAGCAAACTGATCAAAGACCTATCCCGCATTGGATTACATGCGGGAATTTTTTATGTACGACTTCGCAAGCACCTGTGGGGAGTGTTCTCGACTTTCTTTTCTATGCATGCTATACTAATATGCATAAAGCGCAGACAGCAAATAATCTGTAGGGCACTGGAGTGGCTGCGAGGCCGCCAGTGAAAGATGGGAAAAATCCCATGCGCTTTGGAAAGAAAAGCACATACAGCAATCTATTGGATATTCTGGTTCAAAACCCATATGTGCTTTGAAGTTTGATAAGCAATAAGGCGTGTACAGCAATCAAAATCAACAAACCAAATGTTGAATCCGAAAGGATTTCCGCGCCTTGTAATGATTAGAATGGAATGAAAAACATCTTGCTATTTTTGAAAAGAGAAGCAAACAAGACATTAACTAAAAAAGATAAAATCACTACATAATCTGACTGTCTCGATTGGTTCTTCACAATCGGTGCACAGCGAGACAGACACGGAAGATACCCATTTTGTTTTCTGATTTATGAACTCGGATGTGCTTTGAAATTAGGTAGAGTGAACAAGTCCTAGTAAGTAATAACGGCATATACAGCATTCTTTGAGTGTCGCGGATTCGAAATCCGCCCAGGCAACTGATAGCTCAGTTGATAGAGCATCAGACAATAGTGCCGTGCCAGCCAATCGAAAGATGTCAACAGCAATTTAAATGGTTAATGCTGGTTCGAATCCAACCCTTGGTCGAAAGATCTCGGTAAAAAATGGCATCTTGTTAGTAGGCAATAAGGCGTGTACAGCAATCAAAACCAATAGATTAATTGTTGAATTCGAAAGGATTCCACGCCTTGTAATCCTTTGAAAGGAATGAAAATCATGCTGCAATTTTTGAAAAAAGAAGCAAACAAGACATTAACCGAAAATGGCGCAGTTACCAATATCACTACATATTCCGACTGCCTTGATTTGTTTGCCACAATCGGTGCTTTACGCAGCGAAACGGACGCAGAGGTGATCAAGCGCTTTGACCGGGCTTTTGCCGAGAATCCAGACCTTGCCGTAAAGATTTTATTTTTTGCAAGGGATATTCGCGGCGGTCTTGGTGAACGTAAGGTCTTTCGCACAATTCTGCGGCATATGGCAAGCAATATGTCTGCCGCTGTGCTGAAAAATCTGTGGGCTGTGCCGGAATTAGGTCGCTATGATGACTTGCTTGTTTTGCTGGATACACCGCTAAAGGCAGACACCATTACATATATAAAAGAGCAACTTGATCTTGATATAAAAGCACTGAACGGCGATGGCATAGTTTCCCTACTAGGTAAGTGGTTGCCTTCTGTCAATGCACACAAGGCTGAAACTATACGTTACGGCAAGATGATTGCAAAAGCTCTCGGTATGACTGATGCAGATTACCGTAAAACGTTGACTAAACTCCGTGCCAGAATTGCCATAATTGAAAATAATCTCCGTAAAAAAGATTACACTTTCGATTATGAAAAGCAACCTTCAAAGGCAATGATGAAATACCTCAAGGCGTTTTTGCGGAATGACGGCGAGCGTTACAAGGAATTTCTCAGCCGTGTTGAAAAGGGTGAGGCCACGTTGCATACTGGCACAGTTTATCCTTATGATGTGATTCGTCCGATTCTCGCTGGCACAATGAACGCTGATGAACGTCGGAGCATAAATGCAACTTGGAAATCACTAGAAGATTTTACTCGTGGCGAAAATGCTCTTGTCGTGATCGACGGTTCAGGCTCCATGTACGGTTATGGTAACCCAAAACCCGGAGAGGTTGCGCTATCTCTAGGTGTGTATTTTGCCGAGCATAGTAGCGGTGCATTTGCTAACCACTTTATTACCTTCTCAAGTAAACCTCGCCTTGTGGAGATTAAGGGCAAAGATATTTTTGAGAAAATCCAATATTGTAGAGGCTTTACTGAGGTCGCAAATACCAACATTCAAGCTGTATTTGATCTGATTTTGACCACAGCAGTAAAACACCATCTATCCCAAAGTAAGCTACCTGCAACGCTATATATTATTTCTGATATGGAGTTCGACGACTGTGCAGTAAATGCCGAGGTAAGCAACTTTGAGTATGCGAAAAAGGAGTTTGCAAATCACGGCTATAGTTTGCCTACGGTTGTTTTTTGGAATGTACAAAGCAGAAGTGAGCAGCAACCAGTTACTCAGAATGAGCAAGGTGTGATACTCGTGTCGGGTGCAAGTCCCCGCGTGTTTTCCATGCTGCAGTCTGGTAACTTATCTCCTATGGGGTTTATGTTGGATACGCTTGGAAATGAGCGGTATGTAAAGATTATGGCTTAGTGGAGCTTGATTGGATGCCGGATTATATTGATGCACACAAGTTTTCATCCAATCACAGAGAGAAGCTTTTACGGTATAATAAACAAAAAGCGTTTATTATACTATTTATGCACACAATTTGATTAGGAAGATGATGTGCCAAGCACATTCAAATTGGTGCGACCATGATCTACTTCGTAATCATGGTATAATAAGCACAAAACACTTATTATACCGTTTATGCACACAATTTGATTAGGAAGATGATGTGCGAAGCACACTCAAATTGGTGCGACCATGATTGACTTTGTCATCATGGTATAATAAGCATAATCGAAATTGTAGGAACGGTTATCTATCACTTGAAATTCGTAAAATAATGAAGAATAGATGAAAATTAGAGCAATAGCAAAAGTAATTTCAATGTTAATGAAGTAATTGCACAGTAATGATAAAGGTAATATAGAGGAGTAATATGGATAATGATAATCTGACGACACAGGAGATACAGACGACAAAGTGGAAACGAAATGCAGGCTTTTTTATTGGCGGGCAATTTGTTTCCCTATTTGGCTCAATGCTTGTTCAATATGCGATCACTTGGCATATCACATTGACTACACAGTCTGGCCTGTGGATGACTCTGTTTACCTGTGCTGCTCTTTTGCCTATGGTCATCATCTCTCCTTTTGCGGGTGTATGGGCTGATCGGTATAATCGAAAATATTTGATTAATCTTTCTGATACGGCTATTGCTATTTCCACATTGATTCTTGCACTTGTGTTTCTCATCGGTGATGAGAATATATGGTTAATGCTTGTGGTAGTGGTTGTACGTGGCTTGGGTCAGGGCATTCAGCAGCCTGCAGTTAGCGCATTGATTCCGCAAATTGTGCCGCAGGAACATTTGACACGCTTTAATGGGGTACAATCCTCCGTACAGTCACTTACGATGTTTGCTACACCGATGCTAGCGGGTGCTTTGCTTAGCTTTTTATCTATAGAGTATATTCTTTTTATTGATGTCATTACGGCAGTAATAGGAATTTCAGTGGTTTTCCTTTTTGTCCATGTTCCGAATTTAGAGAGAAAGGACAGGACAAAGGGAATTTCAGCATATTTTGTAGACTTAAAAGAAGGTTTGCATTATATTGGTGCTACTCCATGGTTAAAATTTTTGCTGGTCTATATGGCATTTTTTAGTGTATGTATAACTCCGTCTGCTATGCTAACACCACTCCAGACTGCAAGAACTTTTGGTGATGATGTGTGGAGGTTAACTGCTATTGAGATTAGTTTTTCTTTTGGAATGGTGCTTGGCGGTATTGCAATTTCGATATGGGGCGAGCGGAAAAATCAGTTTTATACCATGATTTTCTCTTGTTTTGCATGCAGTGTAACAATGGTTTTATTTGGTGTAGTACCAAATTTTGGGGTCTATTTGCTCATGATGTTTCTTTGTGGGATTACTGTTCCTTTTTTTCATACACCTTGTCAAAGCATCATGCAAAGCAAGCTTGATCCTGCGATTATGGGGCGAGTATTTAGTGTAGATGTGATGATCAATGCTCTGGCTATGCCTGTGGGTATGGTTTTGTTTGGTCCTCTGGGTGATATCGTGAGAATAGAAACTTTGCTTATTGTAACAGGTGTTTTGCTATTTTTGAGTGGTTTTGTTCTTTGCACATCAAAGACATTAAAAGTGCTTAAGTAAAAGAAAAGCCTGTTTGATATCTCCAACAAGGAAATACCAAACAGGCTTTAAAGGGAAAATTTGCGTTTTATTTGGTTTTATTTAGTTTAAGCTTCCAGCTGATTTCTTTTTTGTATAATGTGTGTGTAAAAGGTCGTGAGCCTTGCCTTCATTGGCTTTGCCTAGATATTCATCATACATTTGCATCATTTCACGGTTATCTAGAGCATTACTTAGTTCTCTTTGCTCATCGATTTTATCTATTCCGGAAATTCTGGCAGGAATGTTTTGCCTATTAGCACGTCCGAGGCTACCGCCTCCTGCACAGCATCCTCCTTTGCAAGACATCACTTCAATGAAGTCATAAGGAGAAGTTCCATTTTTCACATCTTCCATCACCGCTTGGACGTTGCCAATTCCATTGACTACGGCGATAGAAATTTCTTTTCCGTCAAAATCTAGTTTTGCTGCGGTAATCCCATCATTTTCATTTACCGGCTCAAAAGTTACTTTTCCTAATTTTTTCCCAGTAGCTAAAACAGAAGCTGTACGTAAAGCGGATTCCATAACGCCTCCTGAACGCCCAAAGATACGTCCGCCGCCAGAACCTTCTGATAAGAGAGGATCAAACTTCTCATCTTGTAGTGCAGCTAAATCAATATTGCGTTTTTTAAGTAAAGTGGCAAATTCTCTTGCAGTAAGCACTAAATCAATGCTGATTACTCCGTTGGTAGTCATTTCAGGGCGCTTAGCTTCATATTTTTTAGCCGTACAAGGAACGACAGAAATATGGTAAAGAGATTCTAGTGGTAGCCCTGATTTTTCTGCGTAGTAAGATTTCATTAATGATCCCATAATTTCAATGGGGGATTTCGTAGAAGAAAGGTGTTCTAGTTGTTCAGGATACTCCATTTCAGCATGTAAAACCCAAGCAGGGCAACAGGAGGTAAACATAGGTAAATGAGAGTTTTCTTTCATGCGGGACAAAAATTCCGTTGCCTCTTCCATAATGGTGACATCGGCCGCAAAATCTGTATCCATGGCTAATCCACCTAGTTTGTGTAAAGCAGCGGCAATTTTTCCAGTGACATCATCTCCAGGTTGTAGGGAAAATTCTTCACCTAAAAAGTTTTTGACAGAGGGGGCAACTTCCCATAACACTGTTTTTTGAGAATTTGCCAAAGCGTATTCTGCTTGTTCAACTTGATTACGATCTCTCAAAGCATCGACCGGACAAACTTTAACACATTGTCCGCAATTGATGCAGTTTGTTTCTGCAACAGGTCCTTCATTTTTGGTGTTGGCATATTTTTTGCCATCTTCTCTGACAAACATTTCATATACATCAATTTTTTGAACATCTCTGCAAACTTTTACACATTGTGTACAGCCAATACATTTATCTAAATCCCGAATGAATGAAGGACTAGAGTCGTCAATTCCATGTTTAATAATTGTAGACATTTTCTTCTTCCTCTTTCTTTTTTTTACCAAACTATTCCTTAACAAAACGACAATCGATTTGCTCTTATAGTATACCTAATCTTAAGGGAGAATATCAAGTCTTACTTGAAATTTATATCCATTTCTTTCAGGTAGACTTTGCTGATCAAGCCATGATTAGCGCAATGGATAATCAAGCTATATGATTGACACCTCCCCATGACTAAAGCCAGGGGATTCTTGGTTCAACGTTCGTTGCTATTCGAAATTCGATAGTCACTGACTCCCCAAGCGTAGATTTCCATGTGTCCCACGGTATATGCGGGCATTTAAGCGGACAAAATCCGCATACCCTCTTTCAATATGTTTTGTGCCGCGTTCACGTCCCTATCATGAGTTGCGCCGCAGTTTGGGCATGTCCATTTGCGCACTGACAAATTTTTTGTTTCAGAATTTTTGTATCTGCTATGACAAATTTTCTATCTTTTTTGTTTCATTTAATTGGTTATTTAGCATTTAAATGAAGACAATCATGATCATTATGCCAACTCGCAGGATTGTTTTCAATATATTCTATAATGCGTAAATAGTATTGTCTATTGCGGATGACAGATCGTGAAATTATTTTTGCCAAATAGAGAAAGCAATTTGATTGATAAATATTTGATTGTGTTGGGAATATCTATGAGAATAAATGAATGATCCGCTCTTTATCTTTTAAAATTGTAGTATGAATGAAATCAAACATCAATCATAATGCTTTCAACATGCCTATTAGCAGGATTTTCCTATATTCAATGATGGATAAGAGTCCTGTTTCGTCGTGGTTGATATGAGTGGAGTAGTTGAACAGTTGTGTTTTTGACAGCATTTTACGGCTATATTTTTCTTCATCAAGCTGTCCACGGGAAGTGTTTGACTGTATCTTGAATATTTGTTAAAATAAAAAAATTATCTAGAGAAAATAAACTAGATGAAGTGGCGGTCTTTGGTTCTTTGAGCAAAAAAGAGTATTGAGAAAAGGGGAAAATATGGCTGAAATGATAGGAAAAGGCATCACATTTGATGATGTGTTATTGGTGCCGGCGTATTCGCAAACTACGCCTAATCAGGTGGAACTTTTGACAAAATTGACAAAAAAGATTACCTTGCCTATTCCAGTCATGAGTGCAGGAATGGACACGGTAACAGAACATAGGATGGCGATTGCAGTTGCCAGGCAAGGTGGAATAGGGATTATCCATAAAAATATGTCTATTGAAGAACAAGCAGCGGAAGTTGATCAAGTGAAACGTTCGGAGAATGGTGTGATTACGGATCCCTTTTTTTTATCGCCTAAACATAGTTTAAAAGATGCGGATGAATTGATGGCAAAGTACCGTATTTCGGGAGTTCCGATTACGGAAAATAAAAAATTGGTTGGCATTATCACCAATCGGGATTTAAAATTTGAAACAGATTTTTCTAAAAAAATCTATGAATCAATGACTTCTGAAAATTTGGTTACTGCCAGAGAAGGTATTACTTTGGAAGAAGCAAAGAAAATTTTGGGAGCTAAACGCAAGGAAAAACTGCCCATTGTGGATGAAAATTTCTGTCTAAAGGGTCTGATTACGATTAAAGATATTGAAAAGCAAATCAAGTATCCGAATGCAGCAAAGGATGAGCAAGGTCGTTTGTTGTGTGGAGCAGCAGTAGGCATCACAGACAATTTTTTGCAAAGGGTGGAAGCTTTGGTAGAGGCCAAAGTGGATGTGCTTGTGTTAGATTCAGCGCATGGTCATTCCAAGAATGTCATTGAAGCTTTAAAAGAAATTAAACGTCATTATCCGGATTTACAGGTCATTGCAGGAAATGTAGCAACGAAAGAAGCAAGTCAGGCTTTGATAGATGCCGGAGTAGATGCCATTAAGGTGGGTATAGGACCGGGATCAATTTGTACAACCCGTGTAGTGGCGGGAATAGGTGTGCCACAAATTACGGCGATTATGGACTGTTATGAAGCGAGTCAACAGGCAGGAATTCCTTTGATTGCAGATGGTGGAATCAAATATTCAGGGGATATTACCAAAGCGATTGCAGCAGGAGCAAATGTATGTATGATGGGCAGTATTTTTGCCGGTTGCGATGAAAGTCCGGGTGAATTTGAATTGTATCAAGGACGGAAATATAAAGTATATCGTGGCATGGGTTCAGTGTCTGCTATGGAAAATGGAAGTAAAGATCGTTATTTTCAACAGGAAGCGCAAAAATTAGTACCAGAAGGCGTAGAAGGTCGAGTAGCTTATAAAGGTACGGTCGAAGATACCTTATTTCAACTCATGGGAGGATTGCGCTCAGGTATGGGCTATTGTGGAGTAGCTGATATAGAAAGCCTGAAAAAAGAAGCAAAATTTATACAAATTTCTTCTGCTTCTTTACGGGAAAGTCATCCTCACGATATTCATATCATTAAAGAAGCACCGAATTATAGCAGCGAAGCGGAGGGCTAATGAAACAAAAACTTCTTTTGGTAGATGGGCATAGTATTTTAAATCGAGCTTTTTATGCTATTCCTCATTTATCCAATACTAAAGGCTTAGAAACGAATGCGGTTTACGGTTTTTTGATGATTTTATTTCGTGTATTGGAGGAAGAAAAGCCGGATTATTTGACTGTGGCTTTTGATGTACATAGTCCAACTTTCCGCCATGACTTATTTAAAGAATATAAAGGGACGAGAAAAGCCCCTGCTCCAGAATTTCGCGAGCAAGTACCAAGGATAAAAGAAGTTTTGGCGGCAATGGATGTTTATTGTATCGAAAAAGCAGGATATGAAGCAGATGACCTTTTAGGAACGGTAGCAAAAATGAGTGTCAGTAAAGGATTCTGTGTGACTATTTTATCTGGTGACCGTGACTTACTCCAGCTAGCGGAAGAAGATATTTTGATTCGTATACCCAAAACAAAGCAGGGAAAAACGGAAATTGAGGATTACCATGCCAAAGAAGTAGAAAACACTTATCAAGTGAGTCCTTTGCAATTTATTGATGTGAAAGCCTTGATGGGGGATAGTTCGGATAATGTGCCAGGAGTTCCTGGTATAGGTGAGAAAACGGCGATTAAGTTAGTCTCTACCTTTGGTAGTTTTGAAGAAATTTATAAGCGTATTGAAGAAGTAAAGCCCGCTCGGATACAAACGCTTTTACAAGAAAATCAAGACTTAGCCCATTTGAGTAAAACTTTGGTCACCATTAAACTAGATTGTGCTATGGATTATGATTGGAAAAAAGCAAAATTAACTGAGCTTTATACAGCAAAAGCCTATACTCTTTTTCAAGAGTTAGAGTTTAAAAGTTTATTGTCTCGTTTTTCTTTGAATCATGAATCTATGCCTAAAGCACAAACATCTGATTCTGTATGTCGTGAAATTTACGACCATAAAGAAGCAGAGATTATTTTGACAGATACTTTAGATAAATTAGAAGGAAAAGGAGAATTTCTACTTTCCTTGAAAATAGAAAAGAAAAATTGTCAAGGTTTGTTTTTAGCTTGGGAAGAAGAAAGATATTTCTTTGCTTTGGGAGAAGAATTATCTTTGGCGGACTTGGTGGATTTTTGGTGGCAAGGTAAAGAAAAGACCAAGGGACAAAAGAAAATTACCTTTGCTTTCAAAGAGCAACTTTCTTTTTTGACTTCAAGGAGAGAATTTACTTTTGACGATATGGAAGACATAGAAGATTTGAGTTTGATTGCCTATTTATTAAACCCTTTAAAAGAAAGCTATCAAAACCAAAAATTATCCTATGACTATTTGCAAGAAACCTTTTCAGACAAGGAAGAAGAGTACTCCACGTACTATGTATCTTCTGCTTTGCGTCTTTATCCTTTATTGAAAGAAATGTTAATTTCGGAAGGAATGCTAGACTTATATGAAGAAATTGAAAAACCGTCTTTATTGTCGTTGTTTCATATGGAACAAGAGGGTATACAGGTAGAAAAAGAACAGTTAGCCCTTTATGGAGAAAAGCTCAAAGTAAGTTTGATCGAATTAGAAAAAGAGATTTTCGCAGAAACAGAGGAAGAATTTAACTTGCTTTCTCCCAAACAATTGGGCGAGGTGCTTTTTGAACATTTAAAACTTCCGCATGGGAAAAAAACGAAAACGGGTTATTCCACGGCGGCGGAAATATTGGAGAAGCTTGCTCCAGATTACCCTATTGTAGAAAAGATTTTAAATTATCGACAATTGAGTAAATTAAAATCTACTTATGCCGAAGGTTTAGCGCAATGCATTCAAGAAGATGGCAGGATACACAGTACTTTTAATCAAATGATTACGGCAACAGGGCGAATCAGTAGTACAGAACCAAATTTACAAAATATTCCAATCAGAATGGAATTAGGTAGAGCGATCCGCAAAGTTTTTGTGCCAAGAAAGGGCTTTGTATTTGTGGATGCGGATTATTCTCAGATTGAATTAAGAGTACTGGCGCATTTATCTCAAGATGAAAAGTTGATTGAAGCATATCGGCAGGCGCAAGATATCCATCAGATTACGGCTTCTGAAGTTTTTCATGTGCCTTTAGACGAAGTAACACCTTTGCAAAGGAGAAATGCCAAAGCAGTGAATTTTGGTATTGTGTATGGAATCAGCGCCTTTAGTTTAGGAGAAGATTTAAATATTAGCAGGGAAGAGGCGGCGAAATATCAGGAACAATATTTTGCTACTTATCCTAAAGTCAAGCAATTTTTGACAAGTTTAGTAGAGTCTGCGAAAAAACAAGGTAGTGTACAAACTTTGTTTAGAAGAACAAGACCTGTTCCCGAATTAAAATCTTCCGCTTTTATGCAAAGGGCATTTGGGGAAAGGGTGGCAATGAATGCCCCTATACAAGGTACGGCGGCGGACATTATCAAAAAAGCCATGGTGGCGGTGGATCGAGAAATCCGAGAGCAAGGATTAAGTTCCCGTTTGATTTTACAAATTCATGATGAATTGCTAATTGAAACCAAAAAAGAAGAAATAGAGCAGTTGAAAGAAATCTTATTTAGGCAAATGTCTTCTGCAGCAGATTTACTGGTACCTCTGGAAATCGATTTACATGTAGGAGAGGATTGGTATGCAGTAAAATGAGAGTGATTGGATTAACCGGCGGGGTGGGAGCAGGAAAAACGACTATACTTTCTGTTTTTGAAAAAAAATTCTCAGCACAAATCTTAATTTGTGATACTATTGCTGATGAATTGCTAAGAAAAGGACAAGTAGCATTTGAAGCTTTAGTTTCTGATTTAGGGACAGTATTTCTAGATGGTGAGGGAAATTTAGATAAAAATAAGTTGGCAGAGTGGATTTTTCTTTCCCCTCATTCTGAAAAAGCAAAAAAGAAAATAGAGCAGATTGTACATCCTTTAGTTAAAGAAGAGGTAAAAAAAAGGCTTGCCAATACTGACTATTCTTTGACGATTATTGAAAGTGCAATTTTAATTGAATCTGGTTTTTTTGATTTATGCGGAGAAATTTGGTATGTTTATGCTAGTGAAAAAGAAAGGGTTAGGCGCTTGCAAGAAAACAGAGCTTATAGTCTAGAAAAGTGCAGACAAATTTTTCGCACTCAACTTACAGAAGAAGAGTTTTATAGAGTGGCAGATTTTGTGATTGACAATACTTGTTTGCTTTCGGAAAAAGAGATAGAACAAGAGATAAAAAAAGGACTGCAAAGATGAGGGAGATTTCTTTAGAACCTTTGCGTTTGTATCCTTTGGCAAGTTCTAGTAGCGGGAATGCGATATATATAGGAACAGACAAAAGCAAAATTTTGATTGATGTGGGGATTAGCACAAAAAAAGTGCAACAAGGATTAGAAAATATTGGAGTGAATGTAAAAGAAATTTCTGCTATTTGTATTACACATGAACATAGTGACCACATTAAAGGTTTAGGGGTATTTTTACGGAAATATCCCGTACCTGTCTATGCTACAGAGGAAACGATTGCAGCTATACGTTCACAAAAATCATTAGGAGCTTTACCGGATGTTTTTCAAGTGGTTTATCCTGATCGGGAGTTTTCAATTGAGCAATTTAATCTTTTACCATTGAAAATTTCTCATGATGCAGCCAATCCGGTGGCTTATCGCATTGATGGAGGAGAAGGAAGACAAGCTGCGGTTTTAACAGATTTGGGGGAGTATAATACCTATTTAGAGGAAAATTTAAAGGGATTGCATACTTTACTTTTAGAAGCAAACCACGATTTGCGTATGTTAGAGGTCGGACCTTATCCTTATGTCATTAAGCGGCGAATTGCTAGTGAATATGGACATCTTTCAAATAAAGCGGCAGGAGAATTTTTAGCGAAAATTTTGCATCAAGGACTAAGAGATATTTATTTGGGGCATTTAAGCAAAGAAAATAATTATGCGGCTTTGGCATATGAAACGGTATGTCAAGAGTTGCGAGAATCCATAGCGGGAGAATATCTAGAAAGTTTGCGCTTGCAAGTTGTGCAGTAAAGGGGAGCGCTTATACTCTCAATTTTACTGCATTTCTTGCTTCTTTTTTTCTGGATTCTTCTAAAGCAGCATAATGTGCCTTAGTGGTGTTGACATCGGCGTGACCTAAAATATCAGCGACTAAGTAAATATCACCAGTTTGGCGATAGAGATTTGTTCCGTAAGTACTACGCAATTTATGAGGAGTAATTCGTTTTAAGGGTGTAATAAGTTCAGCATATTTTTTTACTAAATTTTCTACCGTTCGTACTGCTAAACGTTTTTTTTGTAAAGACAGAAAAAGGGCATTTTCATGACCTTTTACCGGAATAGAAAGTTTTCTTTGTTCTAAATAAAGAGAGAGAGTCTGATCTACCTCTTCACTGAAATAAATCACAGTTTCTTTCCCGCCTTTTCGGCGGATACGGATACCTTTATTTTTTTGATCTAAGTCATTTAAATCTAGTCCAATACATTCAGAGACACGTATACCAGTGCCGAGTAAAAGACTAAGCAAAGCCACATCTCTCAATTTCGTTTTTTGGTGAAAGAATTTTTGCTGTTTACTTAAATGGCTTCCATATTCTGCTTCATCTAGCAAAGAAGAAACTTCCTCTGTATCTAAGCGAATGATATCTTTTGGATAAAATTTTGGTCTAGATAATAAAATAGTAGGGTCTTTTTTTATTCTTTCTCTTAAATAAAAGTAACGGAAAAAGCTTTTTAAAGAAGAAAGTTTACGCATCAGCCCTTGTTCTTTGTTTGTTCGTTCGGTTTGCTCTTGCTGATAATACTTTAGATATTCTAAGTATTTTTCTAAATCAATGGCTTTTAATTCGGCTAATTCTTCCAAAGTAATTTGCGTGGGAGTTTTATCTTGAAAAGCGGGAAGCTCTTGTACCAAATAAAAGAAAAAGACCTTTAAATCATGAGCGTAGGCAATGCGTGTGCGAGAAGATGTACGCGGCTCTAGTTCACGGAAAAAATCTGTGGTATAGGGCGGTAAAATTTCTAAGAGTTTACGTAGTTTCTGCACATTTTTGCGATCCAAAGATTCATGATAAGACAGATTTTTATTTGCCATTACCCCTCAACTTCCTTTGCCAGTATTCATCATCTTTATCTCTTTCCGGGTCATAATCTGCCCAAGGATCATAAGGACCGGCAGATTTCCAAGTGGTTTTAAACTGCAATTTGGGTTGATCTTTTGGAGGCTCTTGTGACTCTGTGTTTTTGCTGTCGGTGGAGTCTGTTTGCGTGTCTTTTTTGTCGTTGGCAGATTGAGATTTTGCGTGTTCTGTTTTGGTAGTTGTCGCAGAGCTTTGTGCAGAAATATTGTCGTCTGCAGCATTTAAAGCAGCCCCTTGTAAATAAGGGATGACATACATTAATTTATTTTCTGGCATTTGATCAATCAGTCTTTTGGCTAAATCTCGTAATTCTTTACTATCCATAAAAACTCCTTTGTTTATTTTCTTAGGACGTGTTCACACTGCTAAGGGCATCTATTTTTTGGAAGGTTTGTACTGATTTGCGTTTAGAGCCAGTTTTTGTATCTCACTAACGAGAGAATGTTTGGTCTATTTTTCTTCCTACGGTGTCGAGTATCCTTGAAATACCTTCAGTATTCCTGCGTCAAAACTATACACAACATTTTCCACGTTCGGAGATACGGAAATAGACTCTTAAAAAAACTATACACAACATTCACCTCTTTTGGAGATACAAAAACGGACTTTTAGAAAAACGCTCCACAACATTCTCCTTGCGGGGAAAATATTGGACAAGTTCTTCATTTTTTGAAGTATACATGTCTATATGCAAAAATTTGCCTTGTGGGGTGAAAAAACCACACAAAATCTAGATATTTTGGGTAGTGTGCATACACCCTAGAGTTTGTCCTATATCTGTGAATGAAAAAAATTTCGTATATGTTTTCTCCTCACGAAGAAGACATAGGAATATTAAAATTAAGCACCGTAAGAGTTAAAAATAGACCTCTATTCAAACGGAATGGTTTGAAAGAGCATCTTACTGATCGCGCCAGTCTACCTTTATTTTTGTATGTAGACTCGTTGATCTAGGCTGATTTAGTTATCGTTTCCAACGTTTGATATGATTATTCAAGTACTTTGTTCAACTTTACGGATGGAAGTCATTCGATTTGCTTCTAAGCGCAATAGGGTACGAATCGTTTCTTTGCTTTTTAAGTCGCATTTTTGATAATAACGGATAATCATTAGTTCTTCTTGAGTGATGGCTACGGGTTTTGCAATGTCCGTACGGCACAGTAAATAATCTATACTTACGTCAAAATAATTTGCTATATTGAAAAGGCAGTCAAAACTAGGTTGGCGTTTTCCTGTTTCATACATGGAATAGGCTTCCCTGGATAAGTTTAATTCTTTTGCAATATCAAATTGTTTGATATTTCGTTGTTTTCTTAGTTTTTTTAATCGGTCACTTAACATCTTGCTACCTCTTTTTTTGATGTACTTTCCAGATCAGACGAATAGCGTAAAGAAGAATAGGTAAAAGGATACTGATACATAAAGAAAGCATAAGGTATGTTTGGGCAAAAGGAGCTTTCAACAAAGAAAAAATAATCGTGGATAAGTACAAGCCCAATAAAAGAAAGAGAGCAATCCACGCAAAAAACCGTTTAATTTTCATTTATGTATTATCTCCTTGCTGGTTTTGGATAAAGAAGGCTTTTCATACCAAGCCTTTTGATAAAAGACATTATAAGACCTACGAGAAGAAATCGCAAGGGAATTTCAAGAAAAGCTCCAGCCCTGTCTTTGCCTTGTTTGGAGAAAAGGTAAACGCCAGGAGCGATATTGCGCATGTGTTGGGATTGTATTATAATATGCGCATGTGTAATCTGTAATAGGGAAGAAGTTTCAAGCTCCTTTTGCTCAAGGCAAGTTTGTTGTTTTAACAATAAACGCAAAAAGATGAGCAACCAAAGGGGAATTGGTTGCTCAAAGGGGAGGATATAAGTATTTTCTTTTCTTTTGTGAATCATGGAAATGAGGGGATTCATTTCTATGATGGTTATAGTATGGGTCAAAGTAAAAAGTTTATACACAATTTTAACTAAAGTGAGGTAAAATTTATGGGATTATTAGAAATTTGGAGAGAACAAGCATATGATCAGCAGAAGAGCAAACAAGATACCAATCGTTTGTGGAGTCAATACTTTCAGGTAGAGAAAGGGATTTATCAACAAATTCTTCAAAATCCGGATATTGTAGTACAAGGTACAGTAAAAGAATTAGCAGAGAGGTTTGAAACAGACGTTTTTACGATGACTGGTTTTTTAGATGGGATTAATGAAAGTCTGACAAAAGAGAATCATTTAGAAGAAAATCTCAGTGAAGAAAGTAAGGTCAGTTTATCTTTAGATCTAGAAAAGTTATATAAAAACATGGTAGCAGCTAAAGCAGACTGGTTGTATAATTTAGAAGAATGGGAAAAGCTAATTCCGGAATCACATCGAAAAGAGTTATATCATGAACAAAAAGCAGCAGGGACAGTGGTGAAAGATGAAAAAATAGGAAGAAATGATCCGTGTCCATGTAATAGTGGGAAAAAATATAAAAAATGCTGTGGAAAGTCACAAGCGAGTTAGAACGTGTTTACACGACCGCTCAACTCCATTTTGGGTAGATTTTGTGCTGGTCTGTGTTAAATTTCCTTGAAATACGTACCGTATTTTTGCAAAAATTTGCCTTGCAGGGCGGAAAATCTATTCAAAATCTGGGTATTTCGAGTAGTATGAACACGCCCTATAAGCTATAAAAAACATTACGCAAAATTCTATTTGTGTTAAAAGAGATGAAACAGGCTCTTAAAAAATGAAAAATTCTTCTCGTTTAGAGAGTAAGACAAGCTCTTAGGCGCAGATAAGGAGAGAAAAAATGTCCGTTTATGATACCTTACTAGAAAGAGGATTTATTGCCCAAAGTACACATGAAGAAGAAATTCGAAAAATTCTATCACAAGAGTCTGTGACATTTTATATTGGTTTTGATGCAACGGCAGATAGTTTGACAGCAGGGCATTTTTTGACTGTTATGGCTATGATGCACCTGCAAAAGGCAGGACATCGTCCGATAGCTCTTTTAGGTGGGGGAACGACTATGGTTGGAGATCCCACAGGAAAAACGGACATGCGGTCGATGATGACAAAAGAAAAGATTGCCTACAATGCAGAGTGTTTTTTTCACCAGCTTTCTCGTTTTTTGGATTTTGAAGAGGGAAAAGCCATTTTGGCCAATAACGCAGATTGGCTTTTATCCTTAAACTATATTGATTTTTTGCGTGAGATAGGCGTACATTTTTCTGTGAATAAAATGTTGACTGCTGAATCTTATAAGCAGCGAATGGAAAAAGGGTTAACGTTTTTTGAGTTTAATTATATGTTAATGCAGGCTTACGATTTTTATTGTTTAAATGAACGTTATGATTGTAAATTGCAGTTAGGTGGGAATGACCAGTGGTCAAATATTTTAGCAGGAGCAGACCTCATTCGTCGAAAATCAGGAAAGGAAGCTTATGGTTTAACTTTAACTCTTTTAACGACTAGTGAAGGAGTAAAGATGGGTAAAACCATGAAAGGAGCGGTTTGGCTTGATGCAAATAAAACTTCTCCTTATGAATTTTACCAATATTGGCGTAATATTGAAGATGTTAAAGTGAAAGAATGTCTGGGACTTTTAACTTTTTTGCCCATGGAAGAAGTGAATCGTTTAGGTTCTTTGCCAGATGAGCAAATTAATCAGGCAAAAGAAATTTTGGCTTTTGAAGTAACGAAAATTGTACATGGGGAAGAAGAAGCAAAAAAGGCTAGAGAAACAGCCTCCGCTTTATTTAACGGGCAAGGTTCGCATGAAAATATGCCAAAAACTTATTATGAAGAAGAAGAAGTAAAAGAGGGCGTGGACATTCTTTCTTTGTTGCTTCATGCAAAATTAGCTCCTAGTCGTTCGGAAGCTAGGCGCTTAGTACTACAAGGCGGAATTTCAGTAAATGACGAAAAGATAGCGCAAGTTGAACACCGCTTTGGCAGTGAAGAAATTCAAAAAGGCTTACTCATCCGCAAAGGAAAGAAAGTGTACCATCAGGTTTTATTAAACTTAAAGGAGGGGAAATGAAAAACTATACGGTAAATGAACTCAGAAAAATGTTTTTAGATTATTTTGATCAAAAAGATCATTTTATTCAAAAAAGTGCTTCATTAATTCCACAAAATGACCATAGTTTACTTTTGATTAATTCAGGCATGGCACCGCTTAAGCCGTATTTTACTGGTCAGGAAATTCCTCCGAAAAAACGTATGGCAACTTGTCAAAAATGTATCCGTACAGGAGATATTGAAAATGTAGGAAAAACAGCTAGACATGGAACATTTTTTGAAATGTTGGGTAATTTTTCTTTTGGAGATTATTTTAAAAAAGAAGCTATAGAGTGGTCATGGGATTTTTTGACTCGTGTTGTAGGATTGGATGCAGAACGTTTGTATCCTTCGGTTTATCAAGATGATGAGGAGGCTTTTCTCCTTTGGAATCAGGAAATGAAGATTCCTAAGGAGAAAATTTTCCGTTTTGGTAAAGAAGATAATTTTTGGGAACATGGAGCAGGACCTTGCGGACCCTGTTCTGAAATTTATTATGACAGAGGCGAAGAATACGGCTGCGGCAAGGAAACTTGTACAGTAGGCTGTGACTGTGACCGTTATATGGAAATTTGGAATAATGTTTTTACTCAATTTCAAAGTGACGGTCAAAACCATTACACCGAATTGACACAAAAAAATATTGATACGGGTATGGGTTTGGAGCGTTTGGCGGTAGTTGTGCAAAATGCGGCTTCTTTTTTTGAAATAGATACTTTAAAGAGTTTGCTGGAGTATACGGCAAATTTGGCAAAAGTCACTTATGGTGAAGAAGAAAAAACAGATATTTCTTTACGTGTGATTACCGATCATATCCGTTCTGTTACGTTTATGATTGGGGACGGAATTTTACCCTCTAATGAGGGTAGGGGCTATGTTCTTAGGCGTTTACTTCGAAGGGCTTTGTGTCACGGGCATTTGCTTTCGATTCAAGGAAAGTGGATTGCTGCTCTAAGTGAATTAGCCATTGAGCAATCGAAAGATGCTTATGTAGAATTACTAGAAAAAAGAGAAATGATTTTGACCGTGATTCAAGAAGAAGAACAAAGGTTTGATAAAACTTTGGAGCAAGGCTTGCTTTTACTGGAAAATTTGCAAAAACAGCTCAAAGAAAAAAAAGAAAATCAATTGTCTGGAAAGGATGCTTTCCGCTTATATGATACCTATGGTTTTCCTTTGGATTTAATGAAAGAGATTCTAGCAGAGCATGGTATTTCTGTAGAAGAAAAAACTTTTTTAGAAGAAATGGAAAAGCAAAAAGATATGGCGAGAAGTTCCCGGAAAATCAGCAATTATATGGGAACTGATACCACAATTTATCACAGCATAGACCCTAATCTTTCCACAGAATTTGTTGGCTATGAGCAAATGTTTGGCGAGGCAGAACTTTTAGTTATTGCCAAAGAAGACGAATTGGTACAAACATTGGCAGAGGGAGAAGAAGCAAGTATTTTCGTGAAATCTACACCTTTTTATGCAACAAAAGGAGGACAGCAAGGAGATAGCGGTTTTATCCGGAGCAAAACAGCAAATTTTGAAGTGTGGGATACCATTGTAGTGGGCGAAAAAATTGCACATATCGGCAAATTGCTATCAGGTACGTTGCATCTGGGTGAGCTTGTTCAATTAGAAGTGAAAAAAAGTCAAAGACAAGCTACAGCGAAAAATCATAGTGCTACTCACTTATTGCATAAAGCTTTGCGTGAAGTTTTAGGTAAACATGTGGAACAAGCTGGTTCTTTTATTGATCAGCAAAAATTGCGTTTTGACTTTACGCATTATGCGCCTTTAACACAAGAAGAGCTGCAAAAAATAGAAAAACTGGTGAATCAGGCAATAGAAGAGGCTTTGCCGGTTTCTACACAGCTCATGTCGATAGAAGAAGCGAAAAAAAGCGGGGCAATGGCTCTTTTTAATGAAAAGTACGGTGATACTGTCCGTGTGGTTTCTATGGGAAAAGAAGAGGGAGAATCAGAAGTTTTTTCCAAGGAATTGTGTGGAGGAACACATGTAGAAAACACGGCGAATATTCTAAAATTTAAAATTGTCAGTGAAAGCAGTGTAGCTGCAGGGGTTAGACGTATTGAAGCAATCACTGCGGAAAATATTTTTACTCATTTTGCTAAAATAGAAAATGATCTCTTACACTGTGCTATGCAGTTAAATAGTAAACCTCATTTGTTATCAGAAAAGATTGACAGTTTATTAAAAGAAGTGAAGAAACTGGAAAAGGAAAATAGTAGTTTAAAACAAAAATTAGCAGTGGATATGAGTAAAGATTTGCTCAAAACAGCAATTACCGTGAAGAATACTCCTTTTTTATGTGCAAAAGTAGAAAATATGGATAAAAATAATTTGCAAAAGTTAGGAGATGAATTAAAAGAAAAACTTCAAGACGGTGTGGTTTTATTGCTTGCTACTTTAGAAGATAAGGTACATTTGTTGGTGATGGCAACAGATCATGCAGTATCAGCAGGTGTACATGCCGGAAATTTAGTGAAAGAATTATCCGTTTATATTGGTGGAAAAGGTGGAGGACGCCCCCATATGGCGCAAGCAGGGGGGAACGACTTTCAAGGTATGGAAATTTTACAAGAAAAAGCAAGAATAGCCCTAGAAAAACAGTTACTCTAAAGCTTTTGAATATCTTTTAACTTGTATTTCCAAGAGATCCATCACGTCTAAGGTGATGGAATGAATTGCATAAAACCGTGGGACACACGGAATTAGCTTGGTAAATATCTTGTCGTTTGGCAGGAGTTCGGGGGAAATCCTGCTTCTAAGTGACCGAGCGCAGAGCAAGAAAGTGGGAGTGTGTCACGCAGATGATAAGCTTTACTTTTAAGAGGATAAGAAACAGGTTTTACGCCTGTTTCTTATCCTCTTAAAATTGAATTGAAGGAGAAAGCAAAATTCTTTATTTTTCTCTAGAATACTGAATATTTACGGGCTTTAAAATTCAATTTAGCTATTGACGTAGGGAATATTTATGATATAATCATATTAGTGCGATCAAAAGGGTTGTATGTTAAGTCTTTTGATAAATACCTGAACAGTTGGATTATGCACAATATACAACAACTGGAGGGAGGTTAGGTGTGAGTTTATGTCAAACGTAATCGTTAAAGATAACGAAACTTTGGATAGTGCTTTGCGTAGATTTAAAAGAAACTGTGCTAAGGCAGGTATTCAACAGGAGATTCGTAAAAGGGAACACTATGAGAAACCTAGTGTTAGACGTAAGAAAAAATCAGAAGCTGCCAGAAAACGCAAATTTAATTAATTTACTGAAATATTATCCCGGTTAGGAAACTAATCGGGTTTTTTCTTTTGCAGAATTTATCATAAACAAAACGATCTTCACGGTAGGCAAAAATAAATCAAATGTTCTTTTTTAGTATAATCATTTTTCTAGGATTCATCCTTGAAAAAAATTCCTCTCATCTAAAGATGCATATTGTATCTGATGAGAAAAACATTTTTGGCATCTTTGTGCATTTTTCCAATTATGATTTCAAACTCTCTATGATGCATATTATAATATAAACAATAAATTTTTAAATATTCAGATAAAATTAGTGATAGTACTGAATATTGCATCCTCAATTGAGTAAGGAGAGAATCTGATGAATGATTGGATTAATGAAAAGCTTTTGCCTCCAGTATTAAAATTTGTGGATACTAAACCAATGCTAGCTTTACGTAATGGCATGTTATATGTGATGCCTTTTACGATTGTAGGCTCTATTTTTTTACTTCTTTCTAATTTTCCTATTCAAGGAGTAGCAGATTGGGTCAATCGTTCAGGTTTGGCAGTCTATTTTAATCAAGCCTTTGGCGCATCTTTTGGTATTATGGCATTTATGGCTGTTATGGGTATTGCCTATTCTTACGTTAAAAGAGAAGGTTTTGAAGGATTGCCCGCAGCTATGATTGCTTTAGTTTCGTTTATTTTAACCATAAGACCAGAAATTACGGATACAAAATCTGGTATTACGCTTGGAAACTTGATTAACAAAACTTGGACCGGTGGGCAAGGTATGATTTGTTCAATTTTAATCGGTCTATTTGTAGGCTGGGGTTATACGTGGTTTATGAAAAGGGATATTCGGATTAAATTACCGGAGCAAGTCCCTGAAAATGTAGCCAATTCTTTTACGGCCTTGATTCCAGCAGCCGTATTGATTACCATATCGACTTTAGTTTATGTTTTTTTTGATCTAGTACTAAAAACGACTTTAATTGAATGGATTTATCAAACGATTCAAGCACCTATGCAAGGAGTTAGTGATTCGATTGGTGGCGCATTGATGTTAGGTTTTTTTGTTCCTTTTTTATGGTTTTTTGGTGTACATGGTTCTACCATTGTAGGTAGTATCATGGGACCGATTTTAACAGCAAATTCCTTAGAAAATACCAAAATCTTAGAATCTGGTACAGCGCTTACTGTAGCCAATGGAGGACATATTGTAACGCAGCAATTTCTGGATCAGTTTATGACAGTAACTGGAGCAGGTATGACTATTGGTGTAGTACTCTATATGTTTGTTTGGGCAAAATCTAAACAATATAAACAATTGGGGCGTCTTTCTTTTGCTTCTGCTCTTTTCAATATCAATGAGCCAATTATTTTTGCTGTGCCCATTGTAATGAATCCAATTATGATGCTCCCTTTTATTTTAACCCCTGTTGTGTCGGGAATCGTGACTTATGTTGCTCTGTATACAGGAATCGTGCCTTTATTTACTGCGGTACAAGTTCCATGGACAACACCGCCAATTATCTCCGGTTTTTTGATTGGTGGAGTGCGGACAGCGATTTTGCAGGCAGTAGTTTTGATGTTGGGATTCTTTATTTATCTACCATTTATCCGGAAAATGGATAGCATTAACTTAAAAACAGAAAGTTCCAAGCCTTAGGCTGTTCATCAATGACTGGAAACGAGATAATGAAGATACCCATAAAAATTTAAATAAGTACTTAAAAAATTAAGGAAAAAGTATGACGTTACGGCAATTAAAATATATGATTAAAGTGATTGAATGCGGCTCTATTACGGAGGCAGCTAGACAATTATTTATTTCGCAGCCGAGTCTGTCGGCGGCAATCAAGGAAATGGAAGCAGAATTTGGAATAGTACTTTTTCACCGTACGACAAAAGGTATTTCGATGACGGCGGATGGTCGGGAATTTCTATCTTATGCGAGGCAAATCATAGATCAAACTGAGTTGTTGGAACAAAGATATCTCAATAAAAAGTTGTCTAAACAACTGTGTTCAGTTTCGACTCAGCATTATGCTTTTGCTGTCAGTGCTTTTGTCAATTTGATTTCCACCTTAGCAGCAGATGAATATGAATTTACGCTTCGTGAAACCAGAACTTATGAAATCATCGAAGATGTGGCATTTTTTCGGAGTGAGGTTGGCATTGTTTATTTTAGTCATTTTAATGAAAAAGTATTAAATAAGCTATTGGCTGAAAATCATTTACTCTTTACTCCGTTATTTGATGCTGAACCGCATGTTTTTGTTAGTGCAGTGCATCCTCTGGCTGGAAAAGAAAAAATTTCTTTGTCAGAATTAGATGATTTTCCCTGTCTTTCTTTTGAGCAGGGAAGCTATAACTCTTTTTATTTTTCAGAGGAAATATTGAGTACTATGCCACATAAAAAATCAATTTATGTTAGTGATCGAGCGACACTTTTTAATTTACTCATTGGTTTAAACGGCTATACCATTTCCAGTGGAATCTTAAATAGTGATTTAAATGGAGATAATATTATTGCGGTCAAGTTGGATACGGATGAAACAATGCGTATTGGTTGGATTTGTAATGAGAAAATGCCATTAAGTACAATGGCATTGCAATATATTCAGCAATTAAAAGAGTTGATTGCTCGTTATGGATATTCTATTTTGTCATGATTGCGAAGTGAATCATGATCGCGCCAATTTGAGTGTGCTTTGCACATCATCTTCTTAATCAAATTGTGTGCATAAACGATAAAATAAACGTTTTTGGTTTATTTTATCATGAAATCTGTAGTTTGTAAGTCTTATGTTTAGATCGGTCTATCCTAGTGCTCAATCACGAGAATTTAGAAAAATGATGATATAGTCTAGACAGTATTTTTAAAAATAATCTTTAAACGATGTCAAAAGAAGCAAGAGAGTATAGGAGTAGAACTATTTATTGCTTGCTTTTGTAATTTTTAGGCGATAAGCCCTAAATAATAGATGGATTGAGTAAGACGAGAATATAAAAAAGCTTTCCTAAGATGAGATAGATCAAGGGAGGGCTTTTTCTGTTGATTAAAAATACTTTGCTTGAACGAAAATAAAGATTTTCATTTATCAATAAAGAAAATTTCTCTATATATCTTCTCTTTTGTCAAGTGTAAAGAGGAGAAAGAAAAATAATATAGGGTATTATTGAATAATTTAATAAAAATAATCTGGCTTTATTCTTTATCTTTTCTTCAAAAGTGAAAGTGAAATTTTATTGGTTCTATTTGTCGTTTTATGATAAAATAACTTTTAATAGAAAATTTATCTCAATTTACGTCCGGTTTTA
>BNZI01000010.1 GCA_026000945.1 Clostridia bacterium
ACATTTACCTTTAGATGCAAAAGTTTCGATGAATTTTTGGGGACTTACGCCAAGTATTTTTCAAGCTTTAGAAGAAGATTTTATTGCATTTTATCAGCCTTTAGATCAGGAAGCAAAAAAAAGTCAAGAATTTTACTTACCGGCGGTCATTAATCGTTTAGTTAAAGAAGAAAAAGCTTTGGTTAATGTGATTTTTTCTTCTGAAAATTGGTATGGTGTGACCTATGCCGGAGATAAACATGCAGTACAAGAAACCATTAAAGAAATGAAAAGACAGGAAAAATATCCAAAATGTTTATGGGAATCTTAGAGCCTATTTTCTATCTGAGAATGTGGAGAATTTTTTGTATAGTTTTTTCCTATTATAAAGAGGTGACGTAGAATATTGGTAGTTCAAGGAATCCTAATATCATACGTTACTCTACAAGTCCTTAAAATCAATACAATTTGAATGAATCATGACCACCGGCTTTAAGAGCCAGTGGTTTGCTCTGCGACTATAAGCTACTGTTCCCTGCTTGCCTCTCAAGAGGCTCTGAAAAAGTTCGCCTTCCGCACTACGGTCACGGGCTAGCCCTTAAGGGCTTTCTTATTGTATTCACATAAACAAAAAACCACAAGCCTTTTTATGCCTGTGGTTTTTTGTTTTTTATTTGCTTAGGGTGTTCACACTACCGCGGAGCGTCTATCTTTTGCTAGGTTTTATGCTGGTCTGTGTTAAATTTTCTTGAAATACGCATGCTTGTCTGAAAAAATTTCCTTGCGGGGCGAAAATCTACTTAAAATCTGAGCATTTCGGGCAGTATGAACATGCCCTAATAATTTTTTATAGGCTGTATTAACAGATTTTATGTTGAAGTAGCTCCTAAAAGAAAAGCAAGAAAAAGGTGTAGAAGCTATATTCTGAAAGAAAAGTTGAGCCGTACTGGTCAACTAACAAATTAAAATATAAAAAAGATTAATTGAACTATTTCTTGTAGATGTGGCATAAATGAATAGATGAAATATTTAAGAAAAAGTAAGATTTTAATAAAAAAGTAATAAAAAATTAGGGAAAAAATCCTTTTAAAAGAATAAATGTCGAATTATAATAAATATATCTTTTTACATATAAGAGTTTTCCTATAGATAAAATGACAAAAAATATAATAAACAGATGATCTATTCTAAAAAATAGGATATCGTTACCGTTAAAATAAAATTGATAGGAGAATGCTATGTTTTTAGATGATATGGTTCTTTCTTTAAGATTGCAAGAAAAACAAAAAAAATTGCAACATTTATTCTTTCATTTACCAAAAACATTATTTAACGGAAATCAATTTTATACCTTCACCAAACAAGAAATATTGAATTCTTTTTTCATTCCTTTACCTGACGATATAGTACTTAGTCAGCAAGCGAATCCACTCTCTCAGATTGTTTTAGAAGAAGTAAAGCAATATTCTGATTATCAAATAACAAAAGAAAATCTTCTTTTTTCTTTTGTTAGACATGGTTATCGTAGTGGAGATTTTAATGTTAAAAAACAAAGAAATAAACAAAAAGAAAACATAAATATCTTGCTTCCTACTTTCTATGGTTTTGAAGAAGAAAGCTTTGCTTTAGATAATAATCTAGCTTTTTACTTTGACGGAAAATATTTATATAAGAAACAAATCTTTTATCTCTATTTTGTAAATTTCATCTTACAAAAACAATTTTTCACGGCAATTTTTCAATGCCCTTTTTCCCTATACGATTTTTGGCGACCAATTTTTCAAGATATTACACAGTCGATTACCTTGATACCCTAATTACACGTTAACTTTTATCGTGGCTACTAAACTTACTCGACTACTCAATTCAATTTTATCATTCACATAGGAAAAGCACTTTCCAGTGTAAAATGTGACATCTATTCATTAAAGATAATTAAAAAGCGGATGTTTTGTCTCCGCTTAAGTAGGAGAAAGCTGATGAGAGATATCCAAATTTTAGTTCCACCTTTTGAATTTCATTCTTTAACTAAGGTGGAAATTCATAAAACTGCCAATGAACATTTTACTGCCTGTATTCAGGGGACTATTCAACAAAACCAAGTGAAAGACTATTCTCATATTGCTGCTACAGAACAATTTTGTGCAATAAAAGCAAAGATACAAGATGAGAAAAATAATAAAGAGGAAACGTTATTTGTTGGACTATTAGAAAACCTATCTTTACAAAGTTATGCCGAATATACTGAATTAGAAATTCGTTTAATTAGTGCTACTTATTTGTTAGATTTATCTCCGCATTTACGTGTATTTCAAAATCCAGAACAAAAAGTAACCGATTTAGTCAAAAGTATTTGTACAACTTATGGAAAAACGACCTGCCTATTTGCTATAAGTGACGAACTAAAATTAAATCGTTTTGTTGTACAGTATGCAGAAAGTGATTGGGTCTTTTTAAAACGTTTAGCCAGTCTTTATCAATTAATGCTTATTCCTAATGATAGTCATGAAGGCTTAAATTTATCGTTTGGCTTATTTTTTCCTCCTCATAAAGAAATATCAATTTCTCCAACGGAAGGGACATGGAAAAGACAAAGCAGTAGAAAAAGAAAAAAAGAAGCTTATGGTTTAGAACCAGATCATGAACTAGAATTTCATTTTTCTAGCAGAGATTATTACCCGATAATGCAAAAATTAAAAGTACAAAAACAATCTGTATGGATTTTTGCTAGTCATAGCGTGTATGAAGGTGGAGAACTCATTCATTATTATGAGTGTAGACCCCAAAAGGGTTGGGATGCTTTTAAACGAGAAAACACCTCATTTGCAGGATTGTCTTTAGCAGCGAGAGTACAAGAAGTATCTAATGATATGGTAAAAATCAAAGTAGAAAATGATGAAAATTTTTCAGCCCCTTGTCGTTGGTTTACTTATAGTACGCCCTATTCAGCGATGAATGGAACAGGATGGTATTCTATGCCAGAGATTGAGGATGAAGTACGTTTAGTATTTCCGAATTTAAAAGAGAATGAATCTTATGTATTAAGTTCTGTACATTTGCCGACCGCTTCTAGCGATCGAAAAAATCCGGATTTTAAATCTTGGAAAACGAAATACGGAAAAGAAATTTTATTTACACCCGATTCAATTGTTATCCACAATAATAATAAAACCAGTATTACGATTAAAGATAATGAAGGCATTATCTTAGAAACACCAAATGATATTAAAATCCAAGCAAAAAAAGATGTTTCTTTAGAAAGTAAAGAAGGTTCTGTGTTAATTCAAGCAAAAGAAAAGGTTGATATTAAACAAAGTAAGATTGGCATTTGTATTGACGATGATATTACCTTTATCAACGGAAAATTGGACATGCAATAAGATGAGAGGATTCCATTTAGAGAAAAATAATCAAAATATTTTACAGTTTTGGGAAAAACGCATTTTAAGTATTTGTCAACAAATAGAGCAAGATTTTTGGGAGAAACAAGATGAAATTCTTGCGGAATATAGACAACAGTTTTTTTCACTCATTGAAGAAGTACGCAATCGTTCTATAAAAAAATCAATACATTTTGTCACTGTTCAGATTTTACCTACAAGTATTTATACAAAGAGCTACGCTTATCGATTAGCTTTTTATGACGAGGATTTTTATCTTAAACAAACGGAGGTTTCTACGGAGTGGAGTCCACTGTGGATTTGGAAATATTTTAAAGAAGAAGCTGAACAAGGAAGGAGCATAGAAAAATGTCCGCCTTGGGTTTGGGAAGAAACATGGAGAAGTTATTCTAATGTATATCATCATATCGTACAACAGTTTTGTCAAAAAGAAGCTAAAGAAATTTTATCCTTATTAGCAGAATTAAATCTCATTGCGCAAGAATGCCTCTTTTTATTCGGGATGTATTGGGATAAAATGTTGTGTTTAGCAAAATATGAAGTCGTTAAAGGAGAAAATCATGGGTAGTGATCCTTTTAAAATAGGAGCAAAAAGAACTTCTGCTGGTCCCAAAATTCATGAAAGACTACAACTTAAACCAAATTGGAATGACGTGGCAGTTACGACTACTCCAAGTTATCAAACCAATTTACCTGAAAGTATGTTGAATCAAATACCAAAGAATATGTTTCAAACAGAAAGCCAAAAAAGTACAGTGAAAAAGAGCTATATTCAATATTTATCTAATAAATCAATGGATAATACTTATGCTTGGGATTCCAGTTTGAGTAAAGAAATACGAGAAGAGATTTTTTGCCTGAGGCACCCCTTTGAAGCTGCGGCTATTGGAGTAGATAAAAATTTTTCTACAAGCATTAGCACAAACGCCACACGTTTTGCCAATGCTCTTGGCTTAGAAGAAAATATGGTTTACGAAGGATCAGAGATAAATGCTTTTTGTCATACTCTACGGCAAGCGAGTATCACCTATGAAGTTGGAGCAGATCTAGGAAAGGAATTCGGTGCCGTGCATGAAGAGAATCCAAACGCTTTAGAGACTTGGAATCCTAAAGAAATACTTTCGGTTTCTAGAAAAGCTGATCAGATCATCAATCTTTTGAATAATCAAATTGGAATTACCATAGGTGAGAAACTAAGGAGATCTGACAATAGATCCATAGCAATGAATACAATTGCTTCATCAGTATTAGATGAATACCATGAAAATGGTTTGTATTGTCATAAAAAAATAGATACAGATAAATTTGTGATTCTAAAAAAGAAAATAAATAAAGAAATCTACAAAAAATCTAATACGATACTTAAAACCTTAGATAAAAATGGATATTTTTTTGAGCATGGTAAGGATGAACAGTAACACGTACAATGAAGTGCATTCACTTCTTCGGAATTAACATTTATGGTGTTCTGAAAAGATGATGCTGAATAGATTGATTTACTATTTGCACTGCTTAAGCAAGAGATAAAATCCCGATGATTAAAATTGTTACTAGATAAAATTTTGATTTCTAAAAAGAACAAAGGAGGCTGGCCAAGATGAGTTATTATTGGCTTGAAAATAATCCGCTATATGGAAATCCACTTAGTACAATAGGGTTAATTGGTGAGGTAGATGAAATTGAAAAGCAAGAAATACATTCATTTGCATATTGGAATGTATGGACTTTAGATGTTGAGCCTGATTATTTACAAGAAGTGATTTGTTTTCCCTTATTTTGTGTTACGGAAAAAATCCATCAACGGTATGCGATGTATCTTCCGGATGTAATATGGAAAAGAGTCATCATCTTTTCTCAAAATATTCAGGAATTATATTATATTCCGAATATTCCAAAACTGAGTATTGAAGAAAGTTTTATTCATACAAAAAATTTGGGAGAAGATGTGTTATCTTTTCGTTTTAGTCAACAGCAAAAGAGTCTACCACTTTGCTTTCAAACAACTGAAAAAGGCTATCCAAAGCATTTAATTGTGCAAGAAGAATTGGTGTATAGTTTGGGTGTAAGATGTTTAAATGGATTATCCATCCATTCTGTACATATAGAAATGTGCTAGGGCATGTTGACCCAACCGCAGGGTGTCCGTCCTTAGGCAGTTTTTCTTTAGTCTGCGTCTAAGAGCCTGTCTTGTATCTCACTTACGGGAGAATATTGGTATCCTTTTTTAAAAAAGTTTGATAAGAATGTAGAAAAACCTAATCAGCATGCTGTATAAGGTTTTACCTCATTTTCTTTTGAAAATAGGTAGATCTATGATTATTGCTCTATTTTAGACATTTAAGATTGTTCACTTGTTTCTAGTTTGAAACTGGAGAAAAGCAAGAATTTTAGAAACCCTGGAAATAGTATTTAGGATATGATGTTAAATCATTAAAAAATATTAGAAATCAAAAGAGGAGAAGAAAAATGGCACATAGCTATCTTGTAGCAGGAGCCCCACTAAAATGTGTAGCAGGAAGTTGTACAGGAAAATTGTCTTTACCAAAAAGTCACGGAATCTATGTAAAAGGGGATGCCCTTTGCAATGAGGATGATACGAAACCGATTCTCAATATTCCTTCTTTTGGCGTTTGTAGCATTACCGGAAAACCTTGTACGCCGATGCCCGTTCCAAAGTGGATGGCTGCCAAAAAGACGACGAAAATCGATGGAAAGTCAGCAATTACTACCGATTCTGGCTTGTTTTGTCTGTGTGGAGCATTAATCTTACCCGAAAGCTCTGGACAAAAGGAAGTGATGGCGCTGCTGGCGAGTTTGCCAGAAGAAGAAAGACGAAAGTTATTAAATGGGATTAAGACTTGTTCGCCTTATAGCAAAGATCCCGTCAATTTATGTACAGGAAATTTGACCATGACCAAGGAAGATCTGCGGATAGAAGGGCTTTATCCTTTGCCGTTTCATCGTACATACAATTCTTTGGAAACCAGAGTGGGGCAAATCGGAAAAGGTTGGATACATAACTTTGAGGTAAGGTTAACAGAATACGATGACCGGATAGAAATTGTGCAGCCAGATAGCCGGATAGAAACCTACTGGAAAGCCGAAGAGGGAAGGCTAAAAGCTGCTACTGGTATACTGAGTCACTTAAGAAAAGAAGGAAAAGAGTATCTGTTAGAAACGCCAAAGTTTACGCAGTACCGTTTTAATGAAGCAGGACAGTGCCTATCTATTGTAGAGCTTTCGGGATATCGCGAAGAATTTTTTTATCAAGAGGGAAAGTTAGTCGAAGCAAAAAATCCTTGTGGAAGTATGCATTTTTTCTATCATGCTGATGGTTTTTTGCGGGAAATTTCAGATGGATTTGGAAAATTTGTTCGCTTTTTCTATAACAAAAACGGTCAACTTTCTTTTACGAAAAATGCTTTAGGATATGGAGAAAGCTATACGTATAGCGAAGAGGGATGGTTAACAGAGATTTTTAATGCTTCGGGAGAAAGTACCTTAAACAATGAATATGATGTCTTGGGTCGTGTGGTGAAGCAAATCTTTCCTGATGGGGGAGTCATGACGTATGAATATACCGATCAATCGCAAAAAACGGTCATGGTTGAACAAAATGGAAATCGTACACGTTATTACCGAGATGAACGCTTTCGAAATATTCGGGTAGCGGATTCAGAAGGTTCAGAAATCAGAGAATATAATGAACAAGATCAAGTCATTCTTTACCGGGATAAAAACAAACAAGAAACTCGCTTTACTTATGATGAGCAAGGAAACGCTGTGGAGTGTATCAATGCGTTAGGAGAAAAAGCCTACAAAGAATTTAATGCTTTGGGACAACTCACCAAAGAAACGTTTTTTGATGGTTCATCAGTAACCTTAACCTATAACCAAAAGGTTCAGCTGGAAACCAAAACCGATGAAGTAGGCAATACCATACGCTATACCTATACCGGTAATGGTTTATTAGAACGTATTCGCTTTCCGGATGGCTCCTCACAACACTATCGCTATGATGAGAAAAATCGCCTGGTTGCCCTAACAAATCCCAATGGAAGTATCCATCAATTTGAACATAATGAACAAAATCAAGTGATTGCCGTGATTGATGCTTTGGGTAACCGTTTGGCACTTGATTATGATGCCATGGGACAATGTCTATCGGTTTGTAATGCAGAGGGAAATACGAGAGAATTTACCTATAATCCACAAGGATTAGTCGAACAAGTCAAAGACTTTCATGGGGGAATCACCAAGCAAGAGTTTAACCCCTTAAACCGTGTAACCAGCTATCTCAATGCCTTGGAAGAAGAAACTAAGTTCATTTATGATCCCATGTGGAATGTCAAAGAGCAAATTGCGCCAAATGGGGCAGTAACCAAGTGGGACTATGACCGGAAAAATCGTTTAGTTAAATCGACCAATGCTTTAGGGGCAAGTGTAGCGTATGAATACGATCCCAACGGAAATCTCGTCAAAGAAATTGGTCCAAATGGAGAAGAATATGTTATCGAATATGATGCCCTGGACCGAAAAATCAAAGAAATCGATCCCGAAGGACGGGAAACCACATTTACTTATGATTCCAGAGATCGCTTAATTGAAGTGGTAGATGCGAGCGGAAACCGATGGAAGACAGAGTATTATCCCAATGGAAAAGTGAAATCCCAAACCAATCCCTTAGGAGAATGTACCCAGTTTGTTTATAATGCCTTATCCCTACTGACGGAACAAATAGATCCCGATGGAGCAAAAACGACTTATGAATATTTTCCCGGAGGCTTACTCAAAAAAGTCCAGTTTTTTAATGGAAACTTTTTTCTCTATGAATATGATGAGAACAACAATATCCGCTGTAGAAAAGATCAAAGTGGCTATGAGGTCCTTTACCACTATGATGCGTTAAATCGGATCACTGAAATCAAAGATTCACTGGATGCGAAAAAAAGTTATACCTATACCCCACTGGGACAAGTGGCATCCGTTAGCGATAGTCTAGGCAATACCACGCACTATCGTTATTCTCTGACAGGAAAACTCTTACAAGTAGAAAATGCGCTCGGCGTAGTAGTTTCTTGTCACTACGACGAATCCGGGAGTTTACTTCAAGTAGA
Source organism: Clostridia bacterium (assembly GCA_026000945.1). Classification (GTDB taxonomy): domain Bacteria; phylum Bacillota; class Clostridia; order Lachnospirales; family Lachnospiraceae; genus BNZI01. The sequence goes on from BNZI01000010.1 coordinate 8,498, forward strand.
ATATCCTGCTGATCCGAAAAGCAACTTAGCGGATTTACCAAATGACCGGAGTAAAAACCCCTTTTTCAATGGAAATCCACTAAAGGAACAGCTAGAGGCAGAAACTTTAAAACAAGATCCTGCACAACCTCTCTTTGTGGAGTATCAACGAAACCTCTTAGGGCAAGTCACGTCTGCCAAAGATGCCTTAGGGCAGGAAGAAAAATGGGTGTATGGGACAAATGGAAAACTCTTTCAACAAATCGATAAAGAAGGCTATCTCACCGAGTATTCCTATACCAAAAGCGGTGAATTGGAAGAAATTCGTTATCCGAATCATACCTCTGTAAAAATGCAGTATAATCCCAACAAAGAATTGATTGGATTTTGTGATGCGTTAGGAGAACATCACATTGAGCGAGACCCTTTAGGGAGAATTACCGCAGTGACCGATTACCAAGGGGAGAAAGTAGCCTATGAGTGGACCAGTGCAAATTTACTCAAAAGACTCATTTATCCAGATGAAACCACCGTGGAGTATTCCTATGATTCTGCTAGACGCTTAGTGAAGTGGAAAGAAGGAGAGCAAGTCACCCGCTATGCTTATGATCCGAATAACCGCATTCAGGAAAAGCAACTCCCTAAAGGCATCAAAGCGCAGTATACCTATTTACCCAATGGGCAATTAAAAGCCCTAAGCTATTATCAATCCGAACAGATGCTAGAAAGCCTAAGCTATGGGTATGACCTCGAGCAAAACGTGATCCAAAAGACGCATCACCGGCACGGCTTAGAAGAGCAAAGTGGAACCTTTCACTACGCTTATGATGCGTTACACCGTTTAACGGAAGTCAAAAAAAATGGGCAAGCGCTAAGAAAATATACCTATGATCTCCACAATAATCGGACAAGCTTATGGGAAAACCACCGCTTGGGAGACTCACTGTTTACTTCTCAAGTAGCGAATGAACGTGATCACGGGGCAGAGGCTATCCAGTATTATGCGTATAACGAAGCCAATCAGCTGACCCATTCCACCGGCTTTCAAGGAGAGAACGTTTACCAATATGACAAAAGAGGAAACTTAATCAGAAAATGGAAAGATGAACAGTTGATCCTTGCGCATGACTATGATCAAAGAAATCATTTGCTCTATGCTTGGAATAAAGCGATAAAGAGTTCAGTTTCTCCCGAGGAACAACTCACGCAGGATCAAGAAACAAACGTGACTAGACAAGTACAAGCGAAAATGGCAAAATATACGTATAATGGTTTGGGTTATCTCACGGAAAAAGAAGTAGGCAGAGAAAACCCACATGAACTCACTCGAGTCTATTATGATCCAGACGTAGAAAGCTATGTCGGGCGAATGGATCATGTGTTTCAACAAGATCCTCAGAAAAAAGTCCACTACCTTTGGGATATGGGGAAAAAATGTAGAAACCTATTAGCCGTACAACAAGGAGAAAGCAAAAAGCGCTATATTTGGGATGAAGAAAGTACCGCAGTCCTTTGTAAAGAAGATGCTTTTTCTTATCAGACTCTTTTACAAGATGAACTAGGCACAGTCATGAGAAGCGTGGGTAAACAAGAGACAAGCTATGCCTATGATGAATTCGGAAACGATCTGTTTCCACATCAGAAAAAAGCACAAGACTTTGGCTTTACGGGATATTTATTCGATGAACAAAGCGTGTTAAACTTTGCCCAAGCCAGGTACTATGATCCGGAAAGCGGAAGATTTGGCGGAGTAGATCCGCTAAAAGGTAGCTTAGCAGATATGCAGACACTTAACTACTACGGCTATTGTCAGGGGAATCCGCTGAAGTATGTGGATCCCACGGGAGAATTTACTTACTTAGAGGGAATAGAAGCCCATGGAATATTAGAAGCTGATACAAAAGTTAGATTAGGAAATCAAGTAGAAGTAGAAAAATTTATAAGTCCTTATTTAGGAAGTCCGTTTAAATGGGGTTTTGCAGATATAGTTTATTATGATAATGGAGGTGCAGCAAATGTTTATGAAATTAAGCCCATAACTCAACGTAAATCTCCTTCAAGAAATCATAATGGATTAACACCAACACAGCAAAGGGAATCCTATGAAAATGGATTAAGAGCAATGAATCCTAACATTCAAATTAATCCAAGACCTGCACCTTTACCAGGCTTCATGTATAATCCAACAAACAATACTTGGCAGCGGGATTTATTTTGTCCTAGTAAAGCTCTAGAAGGAAAAAATTTGCGTTATTATGTTTATGAAGATCAGCCTGGGCTGATCTACTATGGATATGTAAATCAGCCTAAACCTGCCCCACAACCGGTAGTTGTGGAAGCGAAGGAGAAAAAAACTGCTAGTGGGTGGCAGAAAGCTCAATATGTAGTGGGGGGGTGTGCATTAATATTAGCCGCAGGAGCGCTGTTTTTAGATGATGCAACTGGAATTGGTGTAGCAGATGATCCTGTTGCAGTTGGTTTTGTCGCAAAAGCAATACAGTTATTTTCTAGAGTTCTAAGTCCTGCTTATTAAAATTTTAAGTTCTAAGATCAATATAATAATTTCTAATGATAGGAATTGATATATAAGATTTAGAAAATTTGATCGATAAAATATGTGTAAAGGAGAAATAAGGTGTCTAAACGTGAAACAAACTTAGTTAAGCAAATTATTGGAGAATTGCTATCACAATACGGATTTTCTTGTCATATCGTTAGTCCGGAAGGTTGGGATTTTACTAAAGTTGAAGGATATTTAGAACAAAATATTAGTATTAGTAGAATATCAGGACAGTATTTGAGATTATACATTAGTAATAATGCAGGATATGAAAAATCACTGATGGACTTAATACCGGCGGATGAATATACAGGAGATAAAATTTTTCAAGGATATTTTTATCACAATGAAAAAGAGTTTGTAAATGCACTAAAAATATTTGCTCAGGTATTACAAAGTTATGCTTTAGACGATTTAGAAAAAGCAAGTCATTCGCCAGATACAAAAGTACCCAAGGGACGATTAGACAGAGACGATTTTCTTTTTTTTAAAAACAATCAAAAAAAATTATCAGAACAATATAGTTTACAATGGAATATCAATTTAGATACAAAAGATCGTGAACAAATGGTTGAGTACTTTACAAAATTAGAAAATAGGATTAATCAAGAAAAAAACAAAGATTTTATTGAGATTAAAGAAATGCTTTTCGGAGTTTCAGCAGTATATGGAGAACTTTTGAGTCGTTATTTTCAAAGTCCTTGGATTAAAACTGGTGATAACTATTTTATTAATGGATGGATCCTAGCTTTTCCTTTTTCGGTAGGGTTTTATTTATGGATGGAAAAATATCAGAAGTCTTTGGTAGAAAAATTTTATGATTTTGAGGAACAAATGGAGAAAGCATTAAAAGAACAAAAGAAAAAAGAAATGCTTACGAGTACGATAAAGATTAAGGATGTTTTTTGGACAGATGAAGAGGAGAAATATCTCTTAGATCACCACGAGGAAGTTACAGAAAAATATCAAGTAGATTGGGATATCGTATTGCCCAGTAGTCAAGCCAGTATGCTAGATATTCAATTTATTGATCAAATGAATCAAAAAATAGAAGAAAATGTTGAAAAAAATTTTCAGGATGTGAAAGAAATTCTGTTAGGACTTGGAGCGATTTATGGAAGCATTATTGAAAAACAGTTCCAAGGAAAATGGGGGTTAAATCATAAAAAAAAGTGTGAATTAAAAACCCCTATTGATATACATCCAATACCTTTAGATTTTATGCTTTCCCTTTGGTATCACAGAGATCAAGAATGTTTAAAAGAGCAATATTGTTCTTTACTAGAATCTATGGCTATTTATAGAGACTCACTTTAAAAATCATTGGGGATGTGCAGAAGGCATTTATTTAGCCCAGGTTGTTAAGAAGTAGGAGTCGGGGATAATTGGTAGTAAACGGTAAGACTTACGGGTTTAGCTCGCCTGTGAGTCTTGAGAGAGAAGCTCCTGCGCCTTTATAGGCGGGGGAGTACGTCACACAAGACAGTGATAGAGGAATTTTTATATCATGACGAACAAAAAAATAATACTAGAAAAGACTGGTTTATTCATTTTAGATATCTTTTTATTATTTATTTCTTTAATTTTATTCATTATTATTCCTTATGAAGAATGGGGAGGTAGAGATAAAGAAGCGATTGAACTTATCCGGGTATTTTTTGTCCTATTTTTTCCTATTGTATTAGCATTAACTATAGTCTGTTGGAAAAAGAAAAATGTTATCAGTCGTGTTATTTTTTTCATTACAGGAACATTTTTGATATACAAATTGGTTAGCACTTTTTGAAACAGTTCAACTGTATTGGTTAAGTAAAGTTGTATTTTTATATACTAAACTATAATACTTTGATCGTGATCATTTTGCGTATATTTAGTATAGTATGCTTCATACTTAAAAAATTCAGTAAAATTTATCTAAAGTCAAAAGATGAAGAAAGTACAATAAGCATTTGTGAAGAGGATACCTTTTCTCCTGCAAGATGAAGAAGAAAGATTGCGAGAAGGAGATAACTGATCATGAAAAAAATGATAGCAACTTTTAGTATTTGTATTTTGATTGGAATATTGGTTTGGCTTTTTAGTTCTTATTGGTTTATTAGTAAAAAAACCAATTTTCAATCCAATATTTTCAACGATCGTGAACGTATATTGACGATATTTCCCAGCTTTCCAGAGACAAAACAAATTTATTCACAAGCAGAAAATATAGGAGGTGGAGTTGGTAAATCAATAAATCATATTTATATTTTAGCTGAATTAAATTCTGAAAACTTTGAATTATTTAGAAAAGATATTGCTTTCAAGGATACTGATGCTGTAAAGATAAAACGTTTTTCTTCTGTTTTTCGTTTAGCTAATCGTAAAATAAAATGGAAGACAATTGAGCAAAATGTTCGTCAAAATATACAAGAATTAAAATGTTTAGCTATGTCAAGTGTAGAAGTGTATCTTTCAGAAGAGGATCATCTCATTTATTTAGAATTAATCGGTGAGAATCAACCCCTATTTGATGAGGCTTTTTATTCTGTAAATTAATTTATGCTAAGGGTTTTGATTTTAAAATTCTTGATCCACTTGGTAGTGTTTTTCTGTATGGGAAGGTAAAGAAAAAAACTTGTGGATTGAAGAGTATGAAAATTTGGAAGAAGCAAAGCAACGAGAATTAGAACGTGCGAAAGAAATAAAACAATATTTATCAAGACAAAGTGAGCAATTAGGAGAAGAGAAAATGAAACAAGCAAAAGATATTTTAGATCATATGTTGAATGGTTTTTATTCTTTGGGTTTACCTCAATGGAGTCAAGAAGATAAAGATAATCAGATTACGTTTTTTGAAACAATGATGAATCGTAACGAGTTTGATTTAAAGGAAATGATTTATGCAACGATAAGTCGTTATGGAGAAGGCATTCTTGATGGTGATCGAAATTGGATAGCAAAAGTTCCTTATATGTATACTTTTGATTGCGAATATGGCGAAGATGTTTTTTATGAAGATTTCTTGACGATTGCTTCAGCGATGTCACAAGGTGATTTTCAGATCAGTGATATTCAAGAAGAAGATATCGATGATGAGACAACTCAAATTACTTTTACATACAATCAAGGAAATGTACATGAAATCCATGCAAAAATTTGTGATGATTGGTTTGATATTGATGTGATCACTGCACTCAACGAAATATTAGAAAAAGAAAATAATTCCAAGTATTTTTTTGTATTTAGTGGATGTCCACAAATGATCAGTTTAATTTATCAGAGCAAAGAATGGATAGAAAATGCGCAAAAAGTTACAGGCGTGTCTTTCGCCATGGCATAATAAGCATAAAACACTGATGATACCGTTATACACACAATGCAAAATAAAAGGGTATGTATTTAGTTAAATTGTACCTTATAGGTTAAACAGGAACACTTGAGATAGGGATTATTTTATATTTATTTAGTTGTAAAATGGTTTGTGTCTAACAAAATGGATAGAAAATCTAAAAAAGTAGAGTGGAGAAAAAGAAGTAGCGCATGAGGTAGAGACTTTAGGAGTAGGAAAGAGGTTTCCGTTAAACGATAAAGGAGAAAATAATGGCTCTAACCATACAAGAAGTAAAGCTTTTAGGAATACCAGTCCAAACAGAAATGAAAGAAGCAAAAGTACATATTGCCTATGGTGAACATGCGACGGCAAAAATTATCGTCGCTGTGCAAGAGGGATTTTCTTTTTCACAATGGGTAAGGGTTCAAGATGATGTACCGTTTTCTTTAGTGGAAGTAAAAGAAGGGAAAGAAATTCCTTGGTTTATCGGGATTTTGGATGAATATAGCTTATCTGAACAAACAGGAGAGTATATTCTAACGATTGAACTGATTTCCCTCAGTGTATTGTGGGATGATCAAGAAAATCATCGTTCTTTTCAAGATATTCAGATGACGTATCAAGACGTAGTGAATCGTATTGTGGCAGAACGCGGAGATTTTTCTGCTCGTTACTATGCAGGAGAAGAAAAAATTGGACAACCTATTTTTCAATCAAAAGAAACAGATTGGGAATTTTTGAACCGCCTATTTGCAAGATTATCACAGGGTGTTATCCCTGAAGTACGTTTTCCCAATAGGATAATCTCTTGTGGTATGGTTAAACAGACTAAATCAATAGAGATAGCGCCTGAACAACTTCCACAAAGTAAATTTTGGAGCGGAGATTACTATAAAATGGGCGGAAGAGATACCAAGCAACAGCCTAATGATTTTTTTGTCTACATTTGGGAAACAGATTTACATTATCAAATAGGAGATAGCCTAATTTTAGAGGGACAAAGCTACACCATTGCCAAAAAAGAAGCGATCTTTGAACGTGCTGCTTGGAAATTTCGCTATGAGTTACGTTCTAAAGTACTTAGACGACCGTATGCCAATCGCAAGTTGCAGGGGATAAAATATAGCGGAACTGTACTCAAACGAGAAAATGAGAGCGTTTATTTACATTTGCATATAGATCAAACACAAGACCTAGCGACAGCTTATCCTTTTCCGTATCGTCCAATCATGGGGAATATGGTCTACACTATGCCAGAAGTAGGCGAAACCGTATATCTAAGTATGGATTCAGAAAAAGATCATGATGCGAGAGTCATCCACTCTATACGTTGTAGGCGACCACTCGCTACACAAGTTCATAACCCCAATAATCGCTATTATCATACAAACCACATCAAACAAGTTCAACTTCGTCCGAAAGACCTCAACTTTTATGCTGCTTCCTACATGGAAAAACCAGAATCCATTCCCGAACCCCTAGCGGTGGAAATGTCCGATGAACGTGGGATTGCACTCCAAAGCCCCTATCTTATGGAGATGAAATCGGGGAAAGATATCCTCATTGAAGGAGAACATATCTTAATCGAAGGAAAAAAACAAGTGACCTTGGCTAAAGCAGGAGTAATCCCTACGATGTTGAACTTGAGTGAAAAGTTTGATGCTGTAGGTGGGAAAGTAGTATTGCTTGGTGAAGAGAAAAAAGATTTTCTCCAAATGATAAAATCATCAACAAATAATCCAAATGGGGTTCCTAGTACAGGAAACGGGGGAAATGATTCTCCAGATGATAATGTACTAAGTAAAGAATTTGAACAACAGGAAGAAGAATTTAAGGATCAGTATTCTGAGGGTTCGGATAAAATAAATTCTAAATTAATAAGACAATACGTAAAAGAACTCAAAGAACACACAGGAATGAAGCTAACAAAATCACAAAAGAATAAATTAGCAGAGGCACTTAGAAATAACGAATATACTAAATTATCACCAGCTGAAGCTATTGAACATCGTACTGAGTTTAATAAAAGGAAAAATAATATTATTAAAGATTGGGAAATTAATACAGGAAAAAAGTGGCCGACCTATACGGAAGATGTTATTAACGAAAAAGGAAAGGTTACGCGAAAAGCAGGAGATCGATACGATGCTCACCATATAATAGAAAATTCTTATGGTGGTGAACATGAATGGTGGAACATACATCCAGCAGAATTCCCGAAAAAACATCAAGGTGGAATTCATGGTTCAGGTTCTGCTGCAAATGAATTATTTAAATGATTGGAGAAATATAGATGAGTTATAAATTTTTAACGAAGAAAAATAATACTTTTTACCCTGTTAGTAGTACAGAAATAATTGAAGTTGAGAATTCTCTTGATCTTGTATTACCAAACAGTTTAAAGGATTTATACAATGAAATAGGATATGGATTTATTAAAGGATCAGAAAACAATGTTAATCGTATTTTAGATCCATATTCGATAAGAGATTTTAGAATGAGAGAAAATGATTTTGAATTTTATCCTGATATAGAAATATATACTGAATTTGAAATAGATAAAGTTATTTTTTTTGAGGGTAATGAATCTGTTCTCATTTCAATAGGTTTTACCGAAAACAATAAAAATGCAATTTTTTATTACAATACACAAATAGCAGCTTCTCTAATGGAGTTTTTACAGAAATTACAGGATAATGATATGTATTATATGGATTTAATATAATTATCTAGGAGAATCACAAGGGGATTGTTATATCTAAAGGTCTGTAGAGCAAAGATCAATGCAATAGGTTTGACGATCTCTTAAACGATAAAAAAGAAAACAATGGCTTAATGATTTTTTGTCTACACTTGGGAAACAGATTTACATGATCAAATTGAAGATAGCTTAATCTTAGAGGGAAAAAGTACACTACTCCATGATAGGTTTAGACATCAAGGGGAATATCACAGCTGAAAAGTAATGATTAATATCTGCTTTTTTACACATAAAATAATTAAAATATGATGAAATAAGTAGGTTAACATATGTTATCAAGTTTTGTGGATAATGAAGATTTAGAAGTATTCTAAAGAAATCATCATTTATTTTACCTGATGATTATAAAGAATATTTATTAAAAAATAATGGTGGTAGTGCCAATGATAAAATTGTTTGCTTTAATGCTGAAAAGATAGCAGAACCAATTGCGCTAGGGGCATTATTTGGAGTGGGTAATGCTAAAGAAAGTTTATCTATTGAAACATGGATAAATGAGTATGGGGATGAATTACTAGAAAATATGTTAATTATAGGACATGCAACAGGAAGTGGTTTGGTTTTATTAATAAATCAAGAAGATTGAAAAGGAATTTATTTTTGGGATAATTATTTAGATTATGAAAATTCTACAGAAGATGAATGCATGTATTTTGTTGCAAAAACTTTTATAGAATTTTTAAATGGATTATTTTTATATAAAGAATAAAAAATTATTATTTTTATAGAAGATACGGAGATAGCAATACTGGGTATAGTGACAACATTTGCTTTCCTAAAGTTCAGAAGAAATCAGGTATGAAAATTAACCTTAGAGTTCAAGTTCAAGAGTTAGAAGATGACAACGGGGAAGATGAAGAAGGATGGAATATGGACGGTGATTAGTAACAAGGGAATGAACACTTTGATGATGAAGTACAGAAGAAAGCATAGTTGTCACACCATGTTTTATCGGTTGAAGAGATGAACATCTTTTTTGATAAAGAGTTAAAAAACTGTATATGAACGAATTAAATATAGGATTTGAGGAGGAACGAAAATGGCGGATGAGCAAAAGAAAATAGAAGAGCGAAAGAAAGAATTGGAAAAGCTAAAGAAAGACTTAATGTTAGTATCTGATGAAGCGACACAAGAAAGTAAAATAAAGGAAATTAATCAAAAAGATAAGCCAGATCCTTCAAATGGGAAATATGTGACGCAGTCTCAGCTGGATATATTATCTTATTATCACTATATGGGACAGAAATATAAAGAATGGAAGAAATCGTTGTGGAATTGGTGGAAACCAAAGTTATCTGATGAAAAAAATTCTAAAATAGTTGAATTGAAAGATATTAGAGATACTTTTGAAAATTTTAAAAACCCTCAGGAGGAAGGTCTTTCGCCATGGGCATTAAATAATAGTCCAAATAATAGTTTAAATAATTTAAACGAAAATTTAGTTAAATATGGAATTACAAGTAAAGAAAGTATACATCATTTTTTAGTACAATGTGCTGTAGAATCTGGTGTAGGTTTCTCTTTATCTGAAGATGAAAATAAAGACTATCAAGGTGCGGGATATCTTCATTTAACTGGAGAGGAAAATTATAGAGCATTTTCAGAAAAGATAAAACAAAATAAAGAAAAAGAACTAACAGAACTAGAAGAACTAAAAGAAAAATGTGAAGAGGAGATAGATCCTGAAACAAAAGATAAAGAAGATCAGGAAATTGAAGAAATTCAACAAAAGAAAAAGAAAAAAATAGAATTTGATTATATAAAACAAGAAAATATCATGGATAAAACGAATGGAAAAGATACGGTTGTAAATACATATCCATGGGAATCTGCAACATGGTTTTGGACTCATAATCATTGGATTCCTACAACATTAAATGCTGGTTCTGCTACATTTACTCTTCCTTCTGTTCAAGATATAGATATAAATTCAAGTCTTACTTCTAATTCTACTCCAGGAGGTAATTCTTTAAGCTTGGAAACTATATCGGGAATTGTTGATTTGGGACCTCAGTATAAGTTAGATCATAAAGGGACTATAGATTTGTTAGATGAGAGAGTTTTTTTATATGATATAACAAAATTTTTGTTCGATGAAGCTGAGAAAGCTGGGAAGGAAGAACCAAAGAAAGAGAAAGCACATTTTCCCATGAAATACATGAGAATAACAACGGGTATAGATGATGGGAAACATAAAGCTTATTGGACTCATATAGGAACACAAGCTATAGATAATGGTGGAAATGATAAAGTAGGTGAGCCTGAGCCTGTATATGCTCCTTATACGGGAAAAGTACGTCATATAGATCTATGGGCAAATATGGTATGGTTGGAATCTGTGGAATCTGTGGAATATCCTAAAAATGGAGGTGTTGGTAAGCTTACTATGTTCTTTATGCATGCTAATGATAATGATTTTAATAAACTTACAGAAGAGCAACGTAAAGGAGATGTTGAGATAAAGCAAGGTGAGGTATTCTACACAGAAGGTGAAAAAAAAGCGCCGGATAACCTTCATCTTCATATGGAGTGTGCAAAAGGAGAGTACCAAAAAGGAGATAATGGAAAAGGTTATAAGGTGTCATCTTATGAGGGTGCTGACTATACATATTATGATAAAAATGGTGAAAAGCACACGGAACAGACAAAGAAGGGCGCTTGGGCAATAGGGAATGGGGATGGGATACCACCTGATGAAGTACTTTTTCTTAAAATCCATACTAAAATTTATAATAGTGTACATACGATAATGGAAAATGTGAAGGCTGTTACAAAGGATGGAGAAATTCGTAAAAATTTCGTTGGGCCATCTGATCACAAGAATGAGTACATTTTAACTGTTCATGAAGATGATTCTTATATCGAAATGACTATAGATGATGTATATTATAAATGGATGGTAGATCCAGATGCAAGCTGGTAATGATGATATATAACGGTGCTACATCATTTAGAAAGTATAATCATTTGATGAGTAAAATTTTAAAATTATCAAAACAATGAATTAGTATGTGTGATGAATTTTTTGGTACAGTTTGATCGTTTTTAGGGAGAATAGGAATAAGTATAACAAGCAAATATGTGGGTAGCCAAAACAACAAAGACAAACAATTCAGTAAAGTCAAATTTGGCTCTAGCGAGTTGGAACGTGATAAATAGTAATAATATAGATAAACGTTTATACTGATCATCCCATAACATGCTACTGTAAGTAAAATTTTGAGTAGCTTCTTAAACTCAACGAAATATGCATGGATAAAACACCACAAGCTTTTATTCCTGTGGTGTTTGTCTTTATTTGCTCAATAATTTTTTATAGCTCATATCCACAGCAATTGCTCCCAGTGGAGCAGTAATTAAAATCGCAAGTACGGCGACTGCCAAAATGATATTACCCGCCGCAACGCCAGTAGCTAAAGGAATCCCTCCGATCGCTGCTTGAACGGTAGCTTTTGGTATATAGGCAACAGCACAAAAGAGACGTTCTTTTTGATTCAAACTTGTTTTCATGAGGGATACGCAGACACCGCATATTCGCATGAGTAGTACAAAAAGGATAAAAGCAATAGCGAACACTCCTGCTTTAGTCACATAGTTTATATCGACTGTCGCACCAACCAGTACAAATAGCAGTAATTCAGCCGCTACCCAAATTTTTGAAAACTTTCCCGAAAGACGTTTTGCCAGAACATGATAGCGCTTTAATATCGTGCTACCCAAAGCCATAACAGCCAATAAACCGGAGACGGGAACATAGAGGGGAAGAGCCGTCTCCAAGGTTACAAGCAGGAAAGACGTACTTAGGATAATCAAAATCTTTATGGTATCTCGCATATGGATTTTTTTGAATAACGCCACCAAAAGAAGTCCTGGTAGTATTCCGGTAAGTAGACCGAGTAAAATACCTATTGGTATTTTCACTAGACTTTGTGCGGCGAAGCTGCCGTCACTATACATTCCCAAAAATGATGTAAATAGAACGATTACATATACATCGTCAACAGAAGCTCCTGCCATAATGAGTTGCGGAATACTCTTTGTTTTTCCATAGCCGCTTTCGATCAGCTTGATCATTTTCGGAACAATCACCGCTGGAGAAACGGCGCTGAGAACTGTTCCCATTATTGCCGCTTCTAAAGGTGAAATCGAAAAAAATATAGGTGCAATTATAGTTACGGAGACTATCTCAAACGTTGCAGGGACAAAGCACATCAGGATAGCTGGTCTGCCGACCTTTTTCAATTCCTCAATATCCAAGGCGAGACCAGCCCTTGTCAGGATAACAATCAGCGCAAGTTTCCTTAAATCAGCGGATATGCCTAGTATTTCAGGAGCAATTAGGTCAAGAGCATATGGACCGAGAATAATACCTGTCAGAAGCATACCGAAAAGACCGGGCAATCTAAGCTTTTGCATAACTCCGCTTAAAACGAGAGCGCAAAGGAGTATAACAGCAAGGCTAAACAACATCATGGAACCTCCATATACAAAAAATGTAAAAAAGCTAATGATTTCCGCAACTTAATCGTGCAGAAGTCATTAGCTTTTTTCAATAAGCGTTTCGGTCGGCTTGCCGACACGGGGAGAACTTCATTCCCAATATTTCTTGAATAGTAGCATGATCAAGAGGATATGTCAACCTATTTTTGTATTTCTCTTTTGTTGAATGTGCATGTTTGAATGGGTATTTTGCCTAATCAATATAGGGGATTTAAGAGATATATTCTGCCTAGGTGTTTTTTTAGAAAGTTTATTTTGGAAAAGTTGTATAAGACTGATAAAAGAGTAGAATGTACAATAATATACAAAAACAGTTTAATATATTAGTAAACTACTTGACAAAGTAAAATTCCTGTGATAGTCTATAGTCAATTACTTGACTAATAAGCAGATTACAATAGAAGAGGAGAGACTTCAATGAACGCTAAGAAGGAAAAGCTGATTGCGCAATTTGCACGCTTACAAGCTCTGGCCAATCGCCATCAAAAACAGCATTTTGCAAGTGTCGGTCTAAGTGCTAGCCCATACAGTGGACAGGGGCGTGTGCTATTACTGCTAAAAGAAAAATTAGAAATTAGTCAAAAGGAATTGACTTCTATTCTAGATATGACAAAACAGGCAACGGCGCAGTTGCTTGACAAATTGGAAAAAAATCATTATATCACAAGAAATACATCAAAAGAGGACCGTCGTGTTTTGATCATCAAGCTTACCGAGTCAGGAATGAAGTTGGCTACTGAAATGGAAATTGTGCCGCATGAAAGAGGTACTGAGTTTGATTGTTTGCAAGAGGATGAATTGGATATTTTAAGTGGATATATGGAACGCCTCATTAAGCGCTTTGAAGAACTCAATGTAAATACCGATAACAATGACAAGAATAATAAAGGAGTGAAGAAATGAATTTCAATAATCTATTTAAGCAAATTTCACCGGAAGAGGTCTGTGATCAATACAATGTATGTACATTGTTTGGAAAGGATTGTTATGCAGTGACTGCCGGCAGGGAAGATCAATACAATTCTATGGTGGGCAGCGGAGGTGGTTTGGTGATACAGTTTAAAAAACCGGCAACGTGGTGTATCTTTCAATCAGACCGCTACACGCTCGAACTCATTCGGAAAGAGCAGAGTTATACCTTGTCTTTCTTTCCAGACAAATATAAGGAACAATTGATGTTTTTGGGGAGTAAATCAGGACGAGATAGCAATAAAATGCAAGAAACAGCATTGACTGGCATTCAAACTCCATCTGGTAACATGGCTTTTTCTGAAGCTAAACTGATTATTGAATGTAAGTTGACGCAGAGTACTCTTGCTAAACCAGAAGATTTTTATTCACCACAAGCGATAGCTTATCTAAAAGAGGCTTATCAGGAAGTAAACGATTATCGACAATATGTATTTGGGGAAATTATACATGTATGGGTTAACAATATCAAAGTGAGTCTTTTGGTGAATGGGTAACTAAATCGTTACAAAAAATCTAAACAAGACTATACAAAGATGTACAGCAAGTATAGAGTTAGATAATCTAAAACTCTTTCAGGGCGGGTAAGCGGAATAAATGAGTCTGCATGGGGAGTAATTTCTATATAGAACACTGCTAAGTTAATTTTTGTGGATTCAAAAATAGGGTTTAGCTATGCATGCGCATGATAGAGTGATTTTTAAGCTGTTGGCTGTAGAATAGCTTATATTGAAATTGGAGACAAGGTTCTGATTAATGGGAGAGCGACATTGTATCGATTACTATACTAAATTCATTTGGAATGGGGGTGCAAGTTTGAATAAAATACTTGTCGTTGACGATGATGTGAATATTCGCAAGCTTATCTGCCGAATATTGACTGATGCAGGCTTTGCAGTTTGTGAAGCTAGCGATGGAAATGACGCTTTGGAAAAATTTTATATAAACGATATTAGTGTATGTGTCGTAGATATCATGATGCCGAATATGGATGGTTTCGAGTTTTGCCGCAATATTCGTAGTGAAAACCAGGATATTCCTTTGCTTATGCTTACGGCTAAAACGGGAATCAGTCAAAAGAAAGAGGGATTTGGTGCCGGCGCAGATGATTATTTGACGAAACCCTTTGACGCTGAGGAATTGATTCTGCGCATTAGGGCATTGCTTAAACGTTATCAAATTATTTCGGCGCAAACGCTGACAGTAGGTGAACTTACGATTGATCGTGAGAGTCATACAGTAACAGCGGACGGTGTTCGCTCGGATATTCCGATGAAGGAATTTGAAGTGCTTTTCAAGTTGGCGAACACACCTGGTAAAACGTTCTCACGCAATCAGTTAATAGAGGACATATGTGGTTACGATTTTGAGGGTAACGAGCGCACGGTTGATGTACATATTAATCGCTTGCGTGAGAGATTTCCGTCAGAGAAATACGGTTTTCGGATTAAGGCTATCCGTAGTTTGGGGTATCGCTTGGAGGTGCTGTCTTGAAAAAGAATAAGCTGCGTAATTTGTTTCGAGGAGTGTTTATGTTTTTTGTAGTCGGTATTGCTTGCGTCGTAAGCCGTGTTCTTGCCGTATTCATTTTCAAGGGAATGGGGACATCAAATGATTTGATTCAATATTTGGTGTCAGTCTCCATTTTCTTTTTTTTTCTTTGGTTGCTGTTTCAACTAAAACCTGAAGATAACGAAGATTATGTCACTAGCATTTTTGATACATTGAGGAATGTTTCACAGGGCAACTTCAATGTTTTGATTGAGCAGAACAAGGGTAGCCGCTTTGATGAATTGGCTGTTAGAATTAACGAGATGGCGAAAGAACTCGGCTCAATGGAACGTTTACGGCAGGATTTCATCTCCAATATATCCCATGAATTTCAATCGCCATTAACGTCCATAATCGGATATGCCACACTTTTGCGTAAAAACGGAGCGACGTCACAGCAGATAGAATATGCCACCATTATTGAGGAAGAAAGCAAGAGATTGTCTAAGCTGGCGGATAATCTCTTGTTACTTTCTGCACTCGAAACAGATGCAGCTCCAATGGAAAAGACCGTTTATCGACTAGATAGGCAGCTTGAAAATGTGATACTTCTACTTGAACCCCAATGGTCAGCAAAAAACATTGAACCAGAAACTGACTTGCACAAGATAGAAGTTCTTGGTAACGAGGACTTGCTGAAGCAGGTGTGGATTAACCTATTGGTTAACGCAATCAAATTCACGCCTGAAAGCGGTGAAATTCAGGTATCAGTGAAATCGGGTGAAGGCAGTATTGAGTGCCACATTGCCGACAGTGGTATCGGTATAGCTCCCACCGACCAGATGCGAATCTTTGAGAGATTTTATAAAGTAGACAAAGCACGTGACCGCTCAATTGGCGGAAATGGCTTGGGATTATCGCTTGTAAAAAAAATTGTGGAGCTGCACGGTGGAAATATAACGGTTGAAAGTGTACTCGGCCGGAGAACGATATTTATCGTTACATTGCCTTCAAAATGATTTTTTCGGTTTACCTTACATTTATCCACAATTTATCGTCAGTTTATAAATCCCTCCTATAATGTGGTGATTACATTATAGGAGGGATTTTCTTTGGAGTATGGTCGGTTTTCATTCCAATAAAAAATATGGAGAAATTGTTTGCAGTATAGCAATTTTAGCAAAGTATGTTGTTAATGTAGGGCGTATACCGTTGAAAGTTATTTAGGAATTTTGGTAGCTACTATTTTCAATATAGGCAACCACGTTCATTGCTGATGGATTGTTAATTGCGTACACAATAAGGAACAATAGACATAATATGCTACCGTAAGTGAGAGATTAAACCATTTTGAGAAGCAAGGTATAAAACAAATCAAAATCATAAAGGAGAGAATATGATGAACCGCAAAACAGGAATGTCAAAAAGGTTGATGAAAGTGTTATCGCTCTTGGTTTCAGGAATGTTGATAATCGGAATGATGGGTGGTTGCTCGAACAAGACAGCTAATACTGACCAAGACTTTGTTGCTATAATCAACGCAAAAGTTTTTGACGGTGAAAGCGTAATTGATACAACAACCGTGGTAATCAAAGACGGAATAATCCACTCAGTGGGTGGAGAAATTCCCGAAGGTGCAGCCATTGTAGATGCCGCGGGTAAAACGCTTATGCCGGGATTGATTGATTCCCACACGCATACTGATATGAATGGTCTTAAAGATGCGCTAAAATTTGGAGTGACTACAGAGCTTGAGATGAACGGTACATGGTCCGCCAATGAGCGCAAAAAAATTACAAACAGCAACAATATGGCAGATTTACGTTCCCCTGGTATGGGCATTACATCCAAAGGCGGTCATCCAAGCGAATATCAGAGTTCTAGCAACAATTTGTTGATACGCTATTTTTTTAAATTTCCCTCAGCTTCTACTCCAAAAGAGGCAATGAAACTTGTTGATCAGCGTATTAAGGAAGGCGCAGATTACATAAAAATTCTTGTTGAAAATGGCGATAATATCGGCTTTCCGGGGCTTCCTGTGTTGGACGATGCAACGCTTCAAGCCGCTATTGACGAAGCGCACCGCTTTGATAAACTGACGATTGCTCATGTAACTACTGCCGCCGAGACAGAGCGTGTCGTCGCAGCGGGGATAGACGGATTGGGACATTTGTTCTTTGACGATCAACCTTCTGATGGACTTGTTAGCGATATTGTATCTTCGGATGTTTTTGTTATACCAACTCTTGTAACACTTTCCACTGCTTTTGGCACTGACGCAGCTTGGCTTGCAAAAGATGAACGGGTAAGCTCAAAGCTCAGTAAAGAGTGGCTTGATTCATTATCTACCAGTGCGAATGTTTATCCCGAAGGTAATCTTGAGGAGGCTTATACTACTGTTATGACACTACATAATGCGGGTGTGGATATTTTGGCAGGCAGTGATGTGTCGGAACCTGTTCCCGGTCTTGGTGGACTTGCACACGGTGCCAGCCTGCATCATGAATTGCAACTATTGGTAGAGGCAGGATTTACACCTACTGAGGCATTACGTGCAGCAACCTCTGTTCCAGCGCATCGTTTCAGCTTGGATGATCGTGGTCAGATTATTCCTGGTGCGCGTGCTGATCTTCTATTGATCGATGGTGACCCACTGATTGACATTTCTCATACACTAAACATTGATACGATATGGCGTGGAGGAATTAAACTTGAAGATATGCAATAGTTTAGTTTTTTGAAAATGATTTTGCCAGTTTATCGTTTATTTATAAAACCTATCTATAATGCGAGTATAACAGTTGAGGAGGAATGATGATGAAGAATATGGCTATCGAAGCTCAAGGCTTAATCAAAGTATTTGGAAATAATCGTGCTGTTGACGGGGTAAATCTTAATATCCCAACAGGAAGCATATGTGGTGTACTCGGACCGAACGGGGCCGGGAAAACGACAACAATCAATATACTTGCTACATTGTCAAAGCCGGATGCGGGTAGCGCAAGAATTTTTGGTTATGATGTGTTAAAAGAAACCCAGAAAGTGCGCCAGTTAATAGGATTAACAGGGCAATATGCAACGATTGACGAGAGTTTGACCGCTATGGAAAATCTCACAATTTTTGGTCGTCTGCACGGATATTCGAGAAAAGATTCAAAGCGAAAGTCAATTGAGCTGCTTGAAGAATTCGATCTGATGGAAGCGGCGAACAAAGCTCTTTCGCAATTTTCGGGAGGAATGCGTCGGCGCCTTGATCTTGCGGCAAGTCTGTTGTCAAGTCCGCCACTTATTTTCCTTGACGAACCGACGACAGGGCTTGATCCAAGAACACGGACTCAGATGTGGATGACAATCCGCAGTCTTGTAAAAAACGGTTCAACGGTATTGCTTACAACGCAATATCTTGACGAAGCTGACCAACTCGCCGACAATATTGTAGTTATTGACCGAGGAAAAGTAGTTGCTAACGACACCCCAAGTGGATTGAAAAAATCGATCGGAGCTTCATCTCTACAAGTTACGGTGAAAAATCCAGATGATGTTTTGGAAGCTACGCAGATAATCGAAAATATTCTTGGTGAACATGTATTAATCACAGAAGTAGCAGATTTAACGGTGCCAATGAAAAGCACGGATAAACTAATTGATATATTGACGGCAGCGAAAAACGCCGGAATTATCTTGACAGAAATCAATGTTCGTCAGCCCTCACTTGACGAAGTGTTTTTCGCCTTGACGGGTAACGTGGATAATTAAGAAAGGAGATTCAAAATGGCTAGTACATCAACAACGAACAGAGCAATGTCAGCAAATACAGCTATTGTTCCTGCAATGGAGCGAAAGCTCAAAAATAGTGTAAGTTTTTGGACTGCGCTTCAAAACATCTTTACGTTTGCTTATCGTACCTTAATTAAGACAATACGCAATCCCGAAACGCTAATGGATGTAACCATTATGCCCATTATGTTCACCCTGGTATTTACTTTCCTTTTTGGAAGTTCTGTTTCAGGCAGTGTTTCGGAGTATTTGCCGATTATTATTCCGGGTATTTTAATTCAGACGTTTTTAACAAGTTGCTCAGCAGTTGGAGTTCAAATGCGGGAGGATATGGAAAAGAGCATTACAAACCGTTTTAAATCAATGCCAATTGCTCGGATTGCTCCTCTTGCCGGAGCGTTGGTAGCAGATATCTTAAGATTTACAATTGCTGGAATAGTAATCTTCACTATGGGAGAAATCCTCGGTTATAGGCCTGAAGCTGGAATATTAGCAGTAGCAGCGAGCATACTTTTTATGACTCTAATCGCCTGGTGTTTAAGTTGGTTGTTCTCATTTGTAGCGCTCTCAGTACGGTCAGTAACTGCCGCTTCTACTACTGGAATGCTGATTATGTTCCCACTCTGCTTTCTGTCAAACGCGTTTGTTCCGGTGGAAGCATTGCCAGGCGCACTCAAATTTTTTGCTGAGCACATTAATCCAGTGTCAAAAGCCGTTTCAGCGGTTCGGCAGATCTTGAGTAGCGGTACAGTCGGTATAGACTTCTGGATGGCATTAGCGAGCATATTCGTTGTACTTGTGATCTTTGTACCGCTGACGTTGAAGGTTTATATGCGCAAGGAGTAGAGTATGATTTAGGTTTGACATGGAAATCATTTCAGGAAATAAAGCATTACAATGTATGCGCCTTACAGCGTGTTGGAAGTCCATAAGCTTTAGCAGCTTATGGAGTATTCACATATATTGATGGGAATATCTGTAGTAAATCAAATAGAAGAAGAAATCATTAAAAATTTGAGATGCTTTTTTCCGAAAGTAAAATTTTCTCTGCTTCTGCATTCCATAATCCATTGTGTCTTGCACAACTTTCAGCAAGTCGTTTCATCAGAGGATCTGTCTTTCCTAGTTCTTTGAAATCCAAAATTGCGGTCAAAGGCATATCAATTTGCGTATAAGTAAGTTTTTTTCCGCCTGGTATTACTGGTAAGTTGGTGGTAGTGTCAATTATGCTATCAATTCCTCCTATATGGGTTACCATGACAGATGGTCTAATTTTTTCTTTTGCAGAAAGAAGCAAAGCCTCTTTTAAATCATCCGTATTTCCTCCAGTAGTGCCCATAATGTGGGTACTGCTATAGTGACAATTGTATAAGTTGATTTCTGAGCGAAAACCACTGTCAGACGGACCTGCAAAAAAATTCATACAGCCATCAAAAGCCAAAAGACGATCGCCTAATTCAGCAAGTTCTTTAATGGGTGCATAGACAAAAATGTCATCATAACCTGTTCCATCACTTAAATCCATCAAGTACTGATAATCGTTTTCGATCGTTTTTGGATTGACATAGGAGAGATTTACTCCTTTTTCAGCGGCAAATTCAGGAGAAATTAACTGCTTTGCTCTGTCAATGCGAGCAGTATCTACATCTGTTACCACAATGGCAGAGGGCTTATTTTCCACTGCCAAAGGATATTCCACAGCTCCAAGACCCATAGGACCGCAACCACCCAGAATTAAAACTTTGCCTCCCGGTTTGATTCCCATAGCATGGTTGTAGTTTTGCTTGTTTGTGTGGTAATTGGCATGATAACCGCCGATGATACAAGACATCGGTTCACCTAAGGAAGCGTCAAAATAACTTTCTCCGTCAAAATGCAGTAGACAACCTAGCTCCATCACTTCTGGAGGAATAATACAATAAGTACAAGCCCCTCCA
>BNZI01000011.1 GCA_026000945.1 Clostridia bacterium
TTTGGAAAGAGATAGGCAGGGAAAACGGAAAGTTTCAGAGATTATGGAGTTATATAAAAAAGAAAATGGGGAAATTGTGTTGATTTTAGTGGTTTTAATTGGTTTGGTCTTAATTTTTAAAGATCAATTAACGAGCTTGATTAATAGTATTTTTAAACAAATTACTAGTCAATCTAAAAAGGTATACTAATCTATGCCTAAGTTTTCTTTATCTGGACAATTCACCGTATTATTTTCTTTATTGTGGATGAGTGTCTGTTCTCTCTTAGTCGTTTTATTAGCTTGTGCTCGGATGAATACCATGCAATATCGGATGGAAGAATCGGTTAGTTCTGTGTTATCCTCCTTATTTTCACGATATGAGAAAAATTTGTTTGAACGGTATGGAATTTTTGCATTTGCTTTATCAGAGGAAAAAATAGAGCAATATATTCGGAAAGATTTAGAGGCTTATGCGCAAAGTGATTCTTGGTCAGCATGGGAAGTTGAAGATGTTTCTATTTTAGAAATGTCTGGAGTAAGCGATTCTTTTGGCGTTTATCTTGAAGAAGCAGCTAAACTTGTTAGTTCAGATGGAAATTTTGCTTTAGGTATGCTAAAAAAGTTGGAAGGATGGATAGGTTGGGTAAAGAAAAGTGAAAGTATCCCAGTAGAAAAACTATCTCAGGATTCCGTATCAAAAATGCAAGAGCAACTGCTTCAGTCTGAACAAACAAATTTTATGGATGTTTTAACTCAATGGATGGGGAAAATATCTTTATCATTTTTAGAAGAAGAAAAGTATTCTCCGTTCACTTTATCTCAAAAAGATAAAGTTTCTCGAAATTTTAACAGTTCTTCATGGGATAATTCTATATCTCAATCGACTTTTCTGGATCGTTATCTTTGGAATCAATATATTCAAAATCATTTTTCCCATTTCTTAAATGCAAAAAATCAAGAACAAAAGACACAGCTGCTTTATGAGCAGGAATACATTTTAGGAGGAGCTTTATCAGATAAAGAAAATCTTCAACAAATAGCAGGAAAAATTTTTACTTTACGAGAAGTTATGAATGGTATTTCTTTTTTGCAAGATCAAAAGAAGAAAAACGAAACAAAAGCTTTGGCAGCTGTACTTTCTCTGATTTTTGCTGTTCCTGAATTAACAGGAATAATTGAACATGCTATTCGTGTATTGTGGATTAATACAGAGTCAGAAATGGATGTACAGGCACTGTTATCAGGGAAAAAGGTATGGTTTTATAAAAATGCCCATCAGTGGAGAAGTAAATGGCAGGATATTTTCTGGGTAAAAGAGCCTATAAATGAAATACAAAGTAATCAGCAGCTTCCAGTACGGCAAAAAGATGATTTTATAGCTAGTAAAATCTTGATACAAAAAATGAATGTAGAGATAGCAAGAGAAGAGGATGAAGCAAAAGACATACAAAATTTAGGGGAATTATCCTATATCAATTATTTATCCATTTTTTTAGCTTTAGAAAATCCTTTGGAACAACGTTACCGGGTTATGGATCTGATTCAAAGCAATTTGCGCATGGAAATTCCTAACTTTTCTTTGGAACATAGTTATTATGCCATGGAAGTGTCTTGTCATTTTCGGTATTTAGGAGATAAGGAATATTGGATAAGCAAAAAAAGAAAATACCACTAAAAAAGATAGATTCATTTAACGCTAGTCTTAGTATAGAGGCTAGTTTAAGCTTTTGTTTATTTTTTTTTGCTGTGTTAGCTTTGGTGTTCCCTTTAGAAATTTTGGCTGTACAAAATCTTATTCAAATTTCGTTAGATGAGGCAGCAAGCGAAACATTGAGTGTATTTTCCGGACAAGAAGAATCGTTGGTGTCAGCACTTTTTGTACAAGAATATTTCCAGTCCCGTATCCGACAAAGAGCGGGACCAAGTGTAGTAGTCAGAGGAGGACATCAGGGGATTAGTCTTCGCTTAAGCCACCAAGAAGATTACTTAGAACTCATTGCCCGTTATGAGGTACGTATTCCTGTGCCATTATTATCGATTAAGCCGATAGAATGCGTACAGAGAGTGAAAAAGAGGTTTTGGATCGGTAGTGATTTTCGGGATGGATTTGATGAAAATTTGCTTTATGTGTATCAGACAAAAACGGGAGGAGTATATCATATTAATCGCAATTGCTGGCATTTGAAATCAGAAGTTCATCAAAAAGAAGAACAGGATATTGAACATGTACGCAATAAGAATGGAGCAAAATACCACGCTTGTGAAGTATGTTCTTCTTATGGGAACTCAGGAAGTGTGTATATTACGGATTATGGAACACGATACCATTCTTTGTCTAATTGTCGTGAATTGAAATTGCAAATTCATCAAGTGACTTTACAGGAGGCGGAAGGGAAATCAATCTGTAAGGATTGTATGAGAAGTAAATGATGAATAGAGCGGAACAAATATTTATGGCTGCTTTGTTTTTTGGGGCATATAGGGACATTCGGAAACAAAGTTTGCCTTTGTGGTATTTGATTGTTACGGCTATTACTGCTGTGGTAGCACAAATATTATGGAATACAGAATCTTGGTTGAGTCTGTTAGGGGGAGTGGGTATTGGTTTCATAGGTGTGGCATTCAGTTATTTTAGTGCAGGTAAATTTGGATTGGGAGATGGTATATTTTTATGTCTTAGTGGTTTATATTTAGGATTTAGTAAAAATTTATATTTGTTAGCAATGGGATTGTTTTTTAGTACGATGTTTGCGATGGGATGTTTTATAGTAACAAAAAATAACAAAAAGAAATTTCCTTTTTTACCCTTTTTGTTATTGTCAGATTTTTGGTTGATATTAGGACGTATTTATCTTTAAGAATCTAGGTCGTATTCACATTACCGGATGCTCTATCTTTTGGTAGGTTTTGCGTGATTGGTGTTAAATTTTCTTGAAATACGTAGGTTTGCAGAAAATTGCCTTGCGGAGCGGAAAATCTATTTTAAATCTGGGCATTTTGGGTAATGTGAATAGGTCATATTTCATTTTCTATATTAAAGTAGAATGAAAAATTAGGATTTATTTTTCTTCTGTGGCGTACTAAGTTTTGTAAATTTTCTCAAGTATTCTTGCTTATCTTTTTGTTTAGAGATATTGAACAGCTTTTTAGAGAAAATATACGCAAGATTCTCTTGACTTACAGATTTGAATAGGCTCTAAAAAAAGGAAAAATTTACAAGATATATCAGGAGGGTAGTATGCATAGTGAGTGGAAAGCATCATTTACAGTGGAGGTTTCTTTACTAAGTTTTGTATTGATTATGTTGTTGGTTTCTTTGTTTACTTATCTTTTTTTGGTTTATGACCGTTTGTGTTTAGCAGAAAAAGCGGATAGAGCTTTGTTATGGGCGGCTTCAGAAATAGATGGAGGAAGGGAGGTAACAGAAAGTGAAATCAAAGTGAGGATACAAAAAGAACAAGCTTTTCTTTTTATGGTAAAAGGAGTGGATTATCATGTTCAACTTAGAGAAAATGAGTTGCGTATTCAGTATCCTATGCTATTCAATAATTTTTCTTCAATTTTTGATTTGCCAGAAAAAGTAGAAAGAAACAGAAAAATTTATTGTTTGGAAAAGCAGCTTAGACAAAAAAGAGGGGAAAAACAAAGTGGAAGTGAATTATAAAAGACGGGCGAATAAAAATTTCATGGTACTATCTGTATCTGAAGAAATTTCTCCTTTTTTATATCAAATTCGTATGTTAGAAGAAAATCCGATAAAAGGTTTGCTGAAATTTACTTATCAGCCCAAGGAACAACATGCCGAGTATTATTACGAAATTTCTTCTAAGCAACCTTTGAAAAGAATTGTTGAGTATAAAGGATTTGGTCAAAATGAGTTAAGAAATTTATTGATTGGCTTATCAACTTTAGTTAAAGGTTTGGAAAATTACTTATTGGATGGAAATGGATTATTACTAGAAGCCGAACATATTTATCTTGCGCCTGCGGATACCTCAATGTATTTTTGTTATGTACCGGGAATTTTTACAGATTTTTCAGAAAGTATACGGCAATTGTTTCAGTTTTTTTTGAACAAAATGGATTACCAAAATAAAGAGCAAGTAGCGTTGATGTATCGCCTGTATCAAGAAACAATGAAAGAAAACTACCATATTGAAGATTTGCTTTTGTGTTTTGGTAGTCAAGTAAAGAAAGAAGAGCAGCAGGAATGGAAACAAGAAGAGAAGAAAGAAAATGATGAAGGGCAAGATAACAAGAAACAAGCTAAAATCATTTCTTACTCCGGATGGAAAAATTGGATTAAGGAACATATTTTTGAGAAAAAAGAAAATTTTGATCAAAAAGAAAAAATAGATTATTTAAAAACTTATGCTTTAAAAGAGGAAAATACTTATCAGCCGTATTCACAGGAGCG
Organism: Clostridia bacterium; assembly: GCA_026000945.1. Taxonomy (GTDB): domain Bacteria; phylum Bacillota; class Clostridia; order Lachnospirales; family Lachnospiraceae; genus BNZI01. The sequence continues at coordinate 4,400 of BNZI01000011.1, forward strand.
GAGCAGTACAGAGGACGTACATACAATTTTAATGCAAAGCAGTTTGGTTCAGCAGACAAAAGGGATTCGGTTACAAAGTTGTATGACACATATTACTTCTGATATTTTGGTTGAACATTTTCCGTTTGTGATTGGGCAAAGTCAAGAGGGAGTGGACTATACCATCCCCCATCCGGCAATCAGCCGCTTTCATATATGTATAGACAAGGATGGAGATGCTTATCAAGTGACGGATTTAAATTCCACCAATGGAAGTAAACTCAATCAGCAAGTTCTCATTACGAATGAAAAAACAGTGTTAAGGGAGGGAGACTGTTTAGAACTTGCTGGATTAGAATTTATCGTTTATTTTATTTAAGAATCTGTTTGTAAGCTTCCGTTTAGTTTTCCCATCTTCCGCTTGCCCCGCAGGGTAATATTATATTTTGCGTATCTACAGGTAAGCCTAATTCCTCAGCTTGAATTTTTCCTTTATATTTAGGGTAAAGGGTCAAACCGAGCAAATTAGACAATACGCCGGGAGCTAAACCTGTAGTATAAGTGTTGAGCAGAAAGAAAAGAGGTTTTGCAGATAAAATTTTCATACAAGACTGCAAAAGAGGATAAAGATGATCTTCTATTTTCCAAATTTCTTTATTTGGACCTCGGCCATAAGAAGGAGGATCCATAATAATGGCATCATAGTGTTTGTTACGTCGAAATTCCCGTTCAATGAATTTTATGCAATCATCCACAATCCAGCGGATAGGTCTATCTTCTAGATGAGAAAGATGGGCATTTTCTTTTGCCCAGCCAACCATACCTTTTGAAGCATCTACATGAGTGACTTTTGCTCCTGCTGCCGCTGCTGCTAAAGTAGCTCCTCCGGTATAAGCAAACAGATTGAGGACTTGTAAGTCATTGCGTTTTGCTTGTTGGATTTTTTGGGAAATCCAATCCCAATTGCTTGCTTGTTCAGGGAAAATCCCCGTATGTTTAAACTGAAAGGGTTTTAAATGAAAAGACAAGTTTTGATAGGATATATTCCATTGGGAGGGAAGGTCAAAAAATTCCCAATTTCCGCCGCCTTGTGAACTGCGGTGATAGTGGGCATGACATTTTTTCCATGCAGGGTGGGTTTTAGTACTTTGCCAAATCACTTGAGGATCAGGACGTATGAGGGTATATTTTCCCCACTGTTCAAGTTTTTCACCTGAAGAACACTCTAGTATTTTAAATTCTTTCCAATGATTAGAAATCCACATTTATTTACTCCGTTAACTCAGTACTTGATTTATTTAACTGTAATCAGCAGTTGAGCTTCCTCTGTTGCTGATTCGGGTTTTGCTGCTGCTAAAGTGCCGTTGCATCAAACTTTTTGTTTTAGCTGAATTTGAATAATTTTTCGATTGAAAGCAAAAAGTTTATTTCTTTATGGCGTATAGTGGTATAGTCCTTCCTTTAGCAATTCTTTTACTCAAGTTTTCATTGAATAAAAGGACTTAGGACATGCTCACACTACCGCAGAGTGCCTATCTTTTGGTAGCTTCCCCGCTGGTCTGCATTTAGATTTTCCTCCTACGGTGCCTGAATTCCTTGAAATACCTCCCGTATTCTTATCTAACCTTTCTCGTAGGAGAAAAAAAGATCTACAACATTCTCCTCGCTCGGAGATACTGAATAAACTCTGCATTTTCTTGGAACATGCTCAGTATATCTAGAAAAAATTGCCTTAATGGGTGGAAAATCTATTCAAAATATGGGCATTTCGAGTAGTGTAAACACTTCCTAAAAAGTTTTTATCTCCTATGGAGTGTTGTATTAATTTTCTAAGTATTTTCGCAAAGTATGTTTAACAGCACCTTTTTGGCTAATTAAGTGTTTAAACATTTCTTCGATTTTGTGGTCTAAACCAGTTTTACATAAGTCGATGCCAAATAAAGAAGTATTACCTAAAAAAGTCCGTAGTTGACCATGATAACTTTGAATTTCTCCAAATTGAACACTTTGAAGATTGGTTTGTAGTTCTTTAAGTAAGGGATCACTGCTAGGCGTAAATTGATTTCCGTTATCATCAACACCTAAAAGATAGCGAAACCATGCAGCAATGACTAAAGGAATATAGGTTAAGTTATTGACATCTAAATGCGGTATGGAATCGTAGGCTTTGATTGTTTCCCCAAAACGAATAGCCATTTTTTGACTGGTATCTGTAGCGATACGCTGTGGAGTGTCAGGAATAAAAGGATTTGGCAATCTGGTTTCTAATACTTCGTTTAAAAATTCTGTAGGTTGGATAATATTAGGATTTGTTACCACTGGTAGAGCTTCTTGATGTGCCAATCTTTGTATAAACTGTTTTAAATCAGGATCTTTCATTTCTTCGGCGATGCTTGTATAGCCCAGCAGACAACCCCAAATCGCTAAGGCGGTATGTAAAGGATTTAAACAAGTGGTTACTTTCATTTTTTCTGTTTGATCTACGGTTTGTCTATCGGTAAAGTATACACCTACTTGTTCTAAAGGAGGCCTTCCATTAGGAAAATGGTCTTCAATAACAAGATATTGAGGAGCTTCTGCATTGACAAAAGGAGCGGTAAACGTTTGTTTGTTTGTAGTAATCGGTTCCATTCCCTCTATACCAAGTGCGGTTAATTGTTCATAAATGGTGATGGCAGGACGTGGGGTAATTTTATCAATCATACTCCACGGAAAAGAAACTTTGCTTTTATCTGTGAGATAGGCTAAAAAATCTGTTTTGACAAAGCCAGCTGAAATCCATTGTTTGGCAATGTATAAAATCGTATCTTCGAGTTTATCGCCATTATGGCTACAATTGTCTAAACTCAGGAGAGCAATTGGTAACTCGCCTGCAAGATAACGTTGATAAAGTAAAGCGGTGACAATACTTAAAGTATGATTAGCTTGATCAGGAGTTTTTTTACTGTCTTGCTCAAGAATTGGTAAGATATTTCCAGCAATATCTTCTAAAGCATAGCCTTTTTCTGTAATGGTGAAACTGATGACTTGTAAAGAAGGTTGACGGAAAATATTTTGCAGCGCTTGATAGTCTTTTGGAAAAGAAGAATGTGCACGGTAAGAGGAAGCTATACTGGAAAGGATTTCTTTTTGAGTTGAAGCATTTGGATATAGTGTGACAAGTAAAGTGAGTTGTTCGTAAGGCATATAAATTTCATCAATTAAGTCAAAATCAAAACTTTCAGCAACAATAAGTCCTTCGGTAACAATTTTTTGATTTAATAAATCTTGTTGTAGTTTGGCAATGAAAGCGCGAAAAATATTTCCTGCTCCAAAATGCAGCCAGCGAGGGTTTTGCTTCGTGGATTCTCGCATTTCTGAAATAGAATATTGGGGTAAAGTAATATCTCGGGATTGCCAAAAATTCTTATTGTTTACGGCTGTACGTGATAATTTCATAATTCTGTGTATTCTCCTCAATGTTGAACTTTGATTAAAGATCAGTTTCTAATTCGCTTTTTAGTCAACATAACATAAATACGATGAATTTGTCAATCTGATTAAAAAATCACAAAAATTTGAGAAATGTAGAGAAAATAGGAGATAACTGAATATATAATAAAAAAATGCCTAAATATACAGGCTTGCAATTTTACCTTAAATCACCTATGATAATAAACGATAATTCTAGCACTCAATAAAGAAGAGTGCTAATAAAGCAAAAGGAGGAAAGAACAATGAAATTGGTACCTTTGGGAGATAGGGTAGTATTACGGCAGTTAGTTGCAGAAGAAACTACAGCTTCAGGGATTGTATTGCCAGGAACGGCGCAAGAGAAACCACAGCAGGCAGAAGTCGTTGCGGTAGGACCAGGCGGTGTGGTAGATGGCAAAGAAGTCGTGATGCAAGTTTCAGTGGGTGATCTAGTAATTTATTCAAAATATGCAGGTAATGAAGTTAAATTAGATAAAGATGAGTATATTGTAGTTAAACAAAGTGATATTTTAACTAAAGTAGAAAAATAAATAAAAATTCAATGAGTAAGCAGGGGTTATGAGCGTAAACAGCTTGAGTTAAACGTTCGTCGTTGGGCGTATCTAGCGTGTTATGCAGAATATGGGTAGTATGTGTTGTATGTTGCGGTTAACTTAATGAATACACCGTAAGTTCTGCGGTGTTAGCCTGTAGAGAGTTCTTGGTAGAATCTCAATGAAACAGGGATTCAACATCAGGCCTACTTAAGTTAGGTAATTAGTACCACCAAGCAGGTTTGAGTAAGTTTGAAGAACGGTAGATAGAAGTACATGAAAAGAATGAAGGAGGTATATTGTATATGGCAAAGGATATTAAATATGGTGCGGATGCCAGAGCGGCGTTAGAAGCAGGCGTAAATAAATTAGCAGATACAGTTCGTGTAACTTTAGGTCCTAAAGGACGAAATGTTGTCTTGGATAAATCTTTTGGTACACCTTTAATTACGAATGACGGTGTTACGATTGCAAAAGAAATTGAATTGGAAGATGTTTTTGAAAACATGGGTGCCCAATTAGTAAAAGAAGTAGCAACAAAAACAAACGATGTGGCAGGAGATGGAACAACTACGGCTACGGTACTAGCACAGGCTATGATTTATGAGGGAATGAAAAACTTAGCGGCAGGTGCAAATCCTATTGTCTTGAGAAAAGGCATGAAAAAGGCTACAGATGTGACTGTCAATGAGATTGCAGCCATGAGTAGCAAAGTTAGTGGAAAAGAACAGATTGCCCGGGTAGCGGCTATTTCTTCTGGAGATGAAGCAGTTGGTCAATTGGTGGCTGATGCCATGGAAAAAGTATCCAATGACGGCGTAATTACCATTGAAGAATCAAAAACCATGAAGACAGAATTAGATTTAGTAGAAGGTATGCAATTTGACCGAGGATATATTTCTGCGTATATGGCTACGGATATGGATAAAATGGTTGCGGAATTAGATAATCCTTATCTTTTGATTACAGATAAAAAAATTACGAATATCCAAGATTTACTGCCAGTGCTAGAACAGATCGTACAATCTGGTTCAAGGCTGTTAATTATTGCAGAAGATGTAGAAGGTGAAGCACTGACTACTTTAATTTTAAATAAATTAAGAGGTACATTTAATGTAGTAGCAGTTAAAGCTCCCGGATACGGTGATCGCAGAAAAGAAATGCTCAAAGATATTGCCATTTTAACTGGCGCTACTGTAATTTCTGAAGAAATTGGTTTAGATTTAAAAGATACTACGATGGAACAGTTGGGACGTGCAAAATCGGTAAGAGTAGAAAAAGAAAATACGATTATCGTAGACGGAGAAGGTACGAAAGAAGATATTTCTGCTCGTATTAGTCAAATCCGTTCACAAATTGAAGAAACGACTTCTGAATTTGATCGTGAAAAATTGCAGGAAAGATTAGCAAAACTATCAGGAGGAGTAGCAGTTATTCGTGTGGGTGCAGCAACAGAAACGGAAATGAAAGAAGCTAAACTTCGTTTGGAAGATGCTCTTGCCGCTACTAGAGCAGCAGTGGAAGAAGGCATTATTGCAGGTGGTTGTTCCGCTTATATCCACGCATCAAAGAAAATTGTAGATTTGTTGGATACTCTTGAAGGCGATGAACGCACGGGTGCACAGATTGTTTTGAAGGCACTAGAGGCTCCTTTGTATCACATTGTCGTTAATGCAGGTTTGGAGGGTGCAGTAGTCATCAGTAAAGTAAGAGATTCTCAACCAGGTTTTGGTTTTGATGCTTACAAAGAAGAATATGTAGATATGGTAAAAGCAGGAATTTTAGATCCGGCAAAAGTAACAAGAAGTGCTTTACAAAATGCAACAAGTGTAGCGTCTACTTTCCTGACTACGGAGTCTGTGGTAGCTTCCATTAAAGAACCAGCTCCGGCTATGCCTGCAGGTGCACCAGGCGGAATGGGTATGATGTAGGAACCTAGTTTTGCCTACTCAATGCTGTTATTGTTTTTGCAATATTACGGCAAATTTTTTTGCCTGAGTTCAGCAAAGCGGCACAATTTTTCTTATCTTACAAAAAATAACCGCAAATCTAATATTTTCACTCTATGCATACAGGTTCTTAATATAAATCTCTAAATCATTAGGATAGATGAAGACTGAACAACTTACACATAGGTTTTAAGAGAAGGTAGCTTTTGCTTATCTTCTCTTTTCTCATATCCACTTGAATACATAGAATGGAGTAAGTGCAGACTCTATTTACATGGTTTTGAATGAATGACAAAGATTTTTTGATTAGAAATCTTGATGAACAGAGTTTGTAAAACGACAAGGAGGGATGGCGTTGGATATACAAGCAATAGTAGAGAGTTTTCCATATTATTTACAAGCAATGGGAACTACACTAAAACTAGCTTTTGGAGGAATTTTTTTCTCTTTTTTGATTGGATTGCTTGTGGGATTTATCCGTTATTTTCGTGTTCCTATCTTAAAACAATTAGCTGATGGGTATACAGAATTATCTAGAAATACCCCTTTACTAATTCAATTATTTTTTATTTACTACGGATTACCTAAAATAGGAATACAATTATCTAAAGAACTTTGCGGGGTCATTGGACTTTCTTTTTTAGGTGGAGGATACATGGCGGAAAGTATACGGGGAGGCATTGAAGATGTGCCTTTGATCCAGATAGAAAGCGGAAAAGCGATTGGATTAAGCCGTGTACAGCTGGCAAGATATATTATCTTTCCTCAAGGATTTTTGCGTAGCGTGTCTAATATCGGTGCAAATGCTTTGTTTTTGTTAAAAGAAACTTCTGTATTTTCTGCTATTGCGATTATGGATTTAACAAATGTTACCCGGGATTTAATTTCGATGTACTACTTAACCAAAGAATATATGCTGATGTTGGTTATTTCCTACGTGATCATTCTGGTTCCAATGGGACTATTCATTAGTTATATTGAAAGGAGGGTGAGATACGGTGTATTTGGGGATTAGCATATTATGGGATGGAAATAATTTAGGGAGATTGCTTTTGGGTTTGTGGGAAGCGATTAAAATTGCAGGGGTCAGTTTAGGCTTTGGCATTATTTTAGGAACATTTTTTGGTGTGATACGTACTTTTCCCTCTTCGTTAATTCGGATCATTTTTCGTATCTATTTAGAAATTTTTCGTATTATCCCTTTATTAGTTTTATTATATGTATTTTATTATATTTTACCAGAAAATTTTAATATAGATCTTCCCAATCAACTCGTTTCTGTGCTAGTATTTATCTTGTGGATCAGTGCAGAAATGAGTGAAATTATCCGCAGCAGTTTGATGAGTGTGTCAAAACATCAAATTGAGAGCGGTAAGGCTTTAGGATTTAATCGTTTACAATTATATCAATATGTTTATTTTCCACAGGGAATAAAAAGTGCTATTCCCTCAATGATTAATTTAGTGACAAGAGTGATTAAAACAACCTCTCTACTGATGATGATTGGTGTAACAGAAGTGATCCGCGTAGGTCAGCAGATGATAGAACATTATGCAGTAACGATTTCGACTGCTCCTTTATGGATTTATGGATTTATTTTTATGCTTTATTTTATTGTATGTTTTCCCTTGAACATGGCAGCTAAATTTTGGGAAAGGAGGATTGGAGGATGAGTAAAAAAATTCTGGAAGTCAAGCATTTACAGAAATGTTTTGGAGAAAAAGAAATTCTAAAAAATGTTTCTTTCTCTATTCAAGAAGGGGAAGTGTTAGTGTTACTTGGACCTAGTGGATCAGGTAAAAGTACTTTGTTACGGACATTAAATGGTTTGGAAAGTATACAAAAAGGAGAAATTTATTTTCAAGGAGAGTTACTAAAAGGCGAGGAAAAACAGTGGCAAGCAATTAGACAAAAGATTGCTATGGTATTTCAAAATTATGAACTCTTCCCCAACTTGACAGTAATGGAAAATTTGTTACTCAGTCCCACTAAAGTACAAAAAAGAGAGAAAACTACAGTAGAGAAACAGGCAAAAGTTTTATTAGAACGCATTGGTTTGGGAGAAAAGTTGAAAAGCTATCCAAGAGAACTTTCAGGTGGACAAAAGCAAAGAGTTGCTATTGTTCGGGCTTTGGTAATGGAACCGACCATGATTTTATTTGATGAAGTTACCGCTTCTTTAGATCCTGAAATGGTTCGGGAAGTACTGGAAATGATACAGGATTTAGCAAAAGAGAGAAAAACGATGATGGTGGTTACCCATGAAATTGATTTTGCTCGTAGAGTAGCTGATCGAGTGATTTTTATGGAAGAAGGAGAAATTATCAGTGATTATACAGCACAAGAATTTTTTGAAGAACAAAAAAATGAGCGAATTACTCGCTTTTTAAATAGCTTAACCCATTGATGTTAAGTGTTGAATTAGGGCGTGTTCACGCTAGATAAAAGCAGATAGAGGAATGATATCATTCACTGAAAAGTGAAAGGAGAGAGTTATGAAATTAAGAAAAAAAATTGTAGGATTAGGTATTGCTTTTTTGTTAGGTGCTTTTAGCATGGTAGGATGCAGCACAGGTTCAGGATCTGGTGGAGATTCTTCTTTAGCGGCAATTCAAGAAAGAGGAGAAGTTCGTATTGCTGTTTTTGGAGATTTGATTCCTTATGGATACATGGATGAAAATGGAAATCATCAAGGTTATGATGTTTATTTGGCTAAACAAATTGGAAAAGATTTATTAGGTAGTGAAGATAAAGTGAAATTTGTGGTACTGAATGCAGAGGAAAGAGTAGATGCGTTAAAATCCAATAAAGTGGACATTGTATTGGCGAACTTTACAAAAACTGCAGAGAGGGAAAAAGTAGTAGATTTTGCCGAACCTTATATGAAAGTAGCAATTGGAGTTGTATCAAAAAAAGATAATTTAATTACGAATGTAGAACAATTGGATGGACAAAGTTTGATTGTCACCAAAGGTACAACGTCTGAGTTGTATTTTACTAAAAATCATCCTCAGGTAAAGCTAGAAAAATTTGATTCAAAATCTCAGCAATTTGCTGCTTTGACAGATGGACGTGTAAATGCTTTGGCAGATGATAACAGTTATCTTTATGGATGGGTCAAAAATAATCCTGATTTTGCAGTAGGAATTAAGGAGTTGGGAGAAATTGAAACCATTAATCCAGCAGTCAAAAAAGGTAATAGCACTTTATTGGAATGGTTAAATAAAGAAATTAAAAGCTTGACGCAAGAAAAATTCTTTGTTAAAGCTTATGATGAAACCTTAAAGAGTTTTTTTGGTGAAGAGATTGAAGCGAAAGACCTTATCATGGAGTAATGAGGAGTATATGGGTAAAGAGCATAGGATAATCGAGGTAAAACCAAATTCTATCGCCGAGGAATTAGGTATAGAAAAAGGAGATATTTTATTAAAAATTAACCAAAAGATCTTAGAAGATAGCTTAGACTATGGATATTTGATTCAAGAAGAAGTATTGGAAGTACTGCTGAAAAAAAAAGATGGGCAAGAATGGATTTTAGAAATTGAAAAAGAGGAAGAAGAAGATTTAGGCTTAGTTTTTGATCATGATTTAATGGATGAATACCATTCTTGCAGTAATCATTGTATGTTTTGTTTTATTGACCAGATGCCTTCAGGGATGAGGGAAACTTTGTATTTCAAAGATGATGATGCCCGTTTGTCTTTTTTACATGGAAATTATATTACTTTGACGAATTTACGGGAAGTGGATGTAGAAAGAATTTTACGGTATCGCCTTTCTCCCATCAATATTTCTGTACATACGACAAATCCTGTTTTGCGCAATCGTATGCTTGCTAACCGTTTGGGAGGAGAGTCTTTAAAGATTCTTAAACGTTTTGCTGATGCAAATTTAGCGATGAATGGGCAAATTGTATTATGTAAAGGAATAAATGATGGGAAAGAGCTGGAGAGAACGATTGCTGATTTGAGCGAATATATTCCTGCTATGCAGAGTTTGTCCGTGGTACCAGTAGGATTGACAAATTTTCGGGATAAATTGTATCCCTTAGAATCTTTTGAACGGGAAGATGCCATTCAAGTTTTGGAGCTTATTGAAAAGTGGCAGACAGTGCTTTGGAAGATACATGGGGTGCATTTTGTTCATGCTTCAGATGAATTTTATCTTTTAGCAGGGAAAAATTTACCCAAAGCAGAAAGTTATGATGGATATTTACAATGGGAAAATGGCGTAGGTATGTTGCGTTCTTTTATGGAAGAAGCAAAAGATACGCTGAATCAGATAAAAGTTTTACCGAAAGAACAACGGAGAATTAGTTTGGCAACAGGAATATTAGCAGCTCCTTACTTGCGAGAAGTGCTAGATGAAATTTGTAAAAAATTTCCTCAAATTCATGCTATGCTTTATCCTATCCGAAATGAATTTTTTGGAGAAAAAATTACGGTTGCCGGTTTACTTACTGGGGGAGATATACAAAATCAACTTAAAGGAAAAGATTTAGGCACTGCGCTTTTACTACCTGAACATATGCTAAAAAGTACGGAAGATATTTTTTTGGATGATATCCATTTGAAGGAATTGGAACAAAATTTAGCTGTGCCTATACAAAAAGTAGAGACAGATGGAAAATCTTTTGTACAAGCAGTTTGTGGACTGGAAAAAAGAACAAGAAATAAAGCAATACAGCAATATGAACGATGACAAACATTTCGTGTGATGGATGACAGGTTGATTTTTCTAAGCTAGAGGTTTATCCCAGACCAAAAGAGCAACGAGATTTTGAGAGTGATTCACACGTAAAAATGATCTTTACAGAGAAAATAAATCGTAATGAAGGGAAAAAAGAAATGGCAAAGCCAATGGTAGCAATTGTAGGCCGTCCTAATGTAGGCAAGTCCACGTTATTTAATATGTTAGCGGGTAGTGCTTTATCTATTGTGGAGGATATTCCTGGAGTAACTCGGGATAGAGTACACGCAGAGGGTACTTGGCTTGATCATCAGTTTACTTTGGTAGATACAGGAGGAATAGAACCAGATAGCAAAGATGTCATTTTGTCGCATATACGGGAACAGGCGGAAATTGCTGTTCATTTGGCGGATGTCATTGTTTTTGTGGTGGATGTACGCCAGGGCTTAACGGATACCGATGAAAAAGTAGCCATTTTTTTACGTAAGTCTAAAAAACCAATTATTCTTTGTGTAAATAAAGTAGATCATATAAAAAAGTGGATGAATGATGTATATGAATTTTATCAATTGGGTCTAGGTGACCCTCTTGCTGTTTCCGCAACAGGAAAATTAGGCTTAGGAGAATTATTAGATGAAGTTGTATCTCATTTTCCACAAAAGAACTTAGAAGAAGAAGAGGAGGAGACTCCGAAAATTGCGGTAATTGGAAAGCCAAATGTAGGAAAATCATCTTTAATTAATCGTTTATTAGGTGAAGAAAGACTGATTGTTTCAGATATGGCAGGGACAACGAGAGATGCTATCGACACGAAAATTTGTTTTCAAGGTAAGGAATATATTTTAATCGATACAGCAGGAATACGTAGAAAAAGCAAAGTAAAAGAAAATTTGGAGCGTTATAGTGTAATACGTAGTATCTTTGCGGTAAATCGAGCAGACATTGTTATTTTATTGATTGATGCAACCGAAGGTGTTACAGAACAAGATGCCAAAATAGCGGGTATTGCTCATGAAAAAGGGAAAGGACTTTTGATTGCAGTAAATAAATGGGATGCAATAGAAAAGAATGATAAAACAATTTATGAGCATCAAAAGAAAATTAGGCAAGTGCTGTCTTATTTAAATTATGCAGAATGTCTTTTTATTTCCGCTTTGAGCGGACAGCGCTTGACTAAGCTGTTTCCTTTGATTGATACCATTATACACAGTCAAAATAATCGTGTTTCTACGGGTGCTTTGAATGAGATTATATCTGAAGCTACAGTTTATCAGCAAGCTCCATCTGATAAGGGAAAACATTTAAAAATTTATTATTCCACACAGGTATCGGTAAAACCGCCAACGTTTGTTTTATTTGTTAATGATAAAGAGTTAGCACATTTTTCATATATCCGATATTTAGAAAACCAGATTCGTTCAACTTTTGGTTTTAAAGGAACACCATTAAAGTGGATTATTCGGGAACGGAGGGGAAAATACAATGATTAGGATGATATGTTTAGCTATAGGATATAGTCTGGGCATGGTACAGAGCGCTTATCTTTATGGAAGAATAAAAAATATCGATATCAGAGAACATGGAAGTAAAAATGCAGGAGCAACGAATGCTTTGCGTATTCTAGGTAAAAAAGCAGGAGTAACAGTTTTTGTCATTGATGTATTAAAGGCAGTTCTAGCAATTTTTCTAGTGCGACTTTTGTTCGGTGTGGGTTATCGGAATATTTTGCCTGTATTGATTTTGTATACTGGTTTAGGTACAGTTTTAGGACATAACTATCCTTTTTATTTAGGTTTTAAGGGAGGTAAAGGAATTGCAGTGACTATGGGAGTGGTTTTATCTTTAAGTTTACGGCATACCCCTGCAATCCTTGCTTTTTTGATTTGTTTGGCATTAAGTCGTTATGTTTCTCTGAGTTCTTTAGTTATGGTTGTGGTATTTTTTATTCAAGCGGTGTTTTTTACGCTGACACAAACCTATTTTATTAGGGGAATTTTCCCGAAGGCGGAATTTTTGCTTTTGGCCTTGGCCTTAGCTGCTTTGCCTTTTTATACGCATCGCAGTAATATTGTTAGACTAAAAGCCGGCACAGAACATAAAATGGGAGAGAAAAAAGAAAGTGAAATAACTGTAGAATTATAGAATGCTAAGAGTCTGTTCAATCTTGTCTGTGGCTTTAGTGTGAGCAAATTAGGGCGTATTTGTACTAACTAAAATATCTATATTTGAGTAGCTTTGCCGATTTGCAAGGTAAATTTTTGAAAACAATCATGCATATTGCAAGAAAATATAAGGCCGACCAGCACAAACCTACTAAAAGTTAGGGCGCCCACGATAAGGCCTAGAGTGGGGCAGACGTAATGGCAGATAATAAAGTATTTATGTTGATTAGACCATACTTACCATAAGTAAGAGATTGAACAGACTTTTAACGAAGAGGAGATAAACGATGTCAAAAATTTCAATATTAGGAAGCGGGACTTGGGGAACGGCTTTAGCGATTTTGTTATCTCGCAAAGGACATCAAGTAACGCTATGGTCAGCTTTGCCAAAAGAGTTGGAACAGATCAAAGAAAAACATAAACATCCTAGTTTGCCGGAAGCAGTGGTGTCAGAAGAAATTTTATTGGAACCAGATTTAGAAAAAGCAGTAAGAGATAAAGAAGTCTTGATTTTAGCAGTTCCTTCTATTTTTGTCAGAGAAACAGCGAAAAAACTGCGACCTTTCCTACCAGAGAGTAAAATTTTGGTAAATGTAGCGAAAGGTATAGAGGAAAAAAGCTTAAAAACCCTAAGTGAAGTTGTACAAGAAGAGCTACCGAGCATAGATGTGGCAGTTTTATCTGGTCCTAGTCATGCGGAAGAAGTTAGTCGGTTTTTGCCTACTACTTGTGTAATTGGTGCTAAAACAAAAAAAACAGCAAATTTTTTACAAGAAATTTTTATGAGTGAGGTTTTTCGTGTATATACGAGTCCAGATATTTTAGGAATTGAGTTAGGGGCAGCATTAAAAAATGTTATTGCTTTAGCTGCGGGTGCAGCGGATGGTTTGGGATTTGGGGATAACAGTAAAGCCGCTCTCATTACTAGAGGTATAGCAGAAATTACCCGTTTGGGTTTGGCTATGGGAGGAAAAGCTCAAACTTTTGCCGGACTTTCCGGTATAGGGGATTTAATTGTCACTTGTGCCAGCGTACATAGCCGTAACCACAAGGCAGGTATGCTCATTGGGCAAGGTTTATCTGTGCAAGAAGCAATGGAAAAAGTCAAGATGGTAGTGGAGGGCGTATATTCTGCTAAAGCAGCTTTGGAATTAGCAAAAAAATATCAGGTAGAAACTCCCATTATTCGAGAGGTGAATGCTGTGCTATTTTCGGCTAAAGATCCTAGAGAAGCAGTATTGACTTTAATGACTAGAGATAAAATTACAGAACATATGGATTTGGATTGGTAGAATGATTAAGGGAGGCAAAATGAATTTAAGGAAAAAAATATTAGCATGGGGATTGTTTGCAGTTTCCTTGGTCACATCTTTATCAGGATGCTCTGGCACAACAGCAACCTCTATAGATAGTAACGGAGTTTCGATAACAGAAACAAAAACTTTTCATATAGGTAGTTTCGGACCTTTGACAGGAGGAGCCGCTTCTTACGGAGTTTCTATCAAGCAAGGAGAACAGCTGGCAGTGGATGAAATCAATAAGGCAGGGGGTATTCAAGTAGGTGACGAAATCTATACTTTGCAATTGACTTTTGTAGATGATCAAGCAAAAGAAGATATTGCGATCAATGCCTATAATAGTTTACTGGACAAAAAAGTAAATGCAGTTTTGGGGGGAGCAACATCCGGTTCTACTTTGGCAGTTGCAGAGTTAATCGGAAAAGATAATATTTTCCAATTAACTCCAACAGCTACGGCTTTAAACTGTATTCCTTATGCGAATCAATTCCGTTTGTGTTTTACTGACCTTGCACAAGGTGAACTTTTGGTAAAGTATGTACAAGAAAAAAAAATAAGCAAAGTAGGTATGATTTATAATCATGCAGATGAGTATAGTCAAGGTATAGTAGATGCTTTTATCAATAAAATTAAAGGTAGTAATATTCAAGTTGTAGCAAAAGAATCTTTTCAAACGGATGATGTAGATTTTTCTGCCCAATTAACAAAAATCAAAAATGCGAATCCAGAAATTATTATTGCTCCTGTGTACTATGAAGTAGCAGCTTATCTACTACCGCAAGCGAATGCTGCAGGGATGAAAATTCCGTTTTTGGGTTCAGATGCTTGGGACGGTGTTCTGGAACAATTAAGTGATGCATCTGTGGCAGATGGAGCAGTGTTTCTTAGTCCTTTTGTGAATTCTGCACCAGAAGTAAAAAAATTTGTAGATGATTATCAAGCAGCGTATCAAAGCTTACCAGATCAATTTGCAGCAGATGGTTATGATTCGGTGTATGTACTCAAAGAAGCCTTAGAACAAGCAAAAAGTATAAAGACTGAAGATTTGGTTAGGGTCATGACGCAAATAGAAGTTGCGGGAATGACAGGTATGATTCGTTTTGATGAAAATGGAGAATGCAAAAAAGAAGCAAAATTTGTGGCATTAGAAAAAGGAAAATATGTTGAAAGAAAAGCAGAGACGACAGCAGCCAATTAGAACGAATGAGAGCAAATTTGTAGCTAGCTGAAACGTTATTGTAGATTTTAAACGAAAAACTTAGTCCGCAGGAAGCTAAATCTCTTGCGGACTAAGTTTTTTAGGGTCTGTTCACACTACCGATGGCATTTCATCTTTTGGTAGGTTTCGTGTTGCTCTGTGTTTAGAACCTGTTAATTGATTAAGGAAAATAAATCTGAATAAAAATGAGGATAGGAAACGTTTACACATTCGCTGTTAAGAATTTCACTTTCTCCCTCAGCAAATAAAGCAGCAATCGAAAAACTCATGGCGATACGGTGATCACCTTTACTGTCAATACAAGCACAGTGCAAAGGTTTTCCACCGTGAATGATCATACCGTCTTCAGTTTCTTGGATATCTGCTCCCATATCTGACAGACCTTTTACTACAGTATGGATACGGTTGGATTCTTTGACTTTTAATTCTGAGGCATCTTTGATTATGGTAGTACCTTCCGCAAAACAAGCAATAACAGCGATAATCGGTAGCTCATCAATCAGAGAGGGAATGAGTCGTCGATCTATGGTACAAGCGGTCAAATGGGAACAGGGGGTAATGAGTAAATCGGCAGTTGGTTCATCATTTTGATGTTCGTTGAAGATTTGGATATTTGCTCCCATTTGTTTGCAAACTTTGAGTATACCATCTCTAGAAGGGTTGATTCCCACATTTTGCAAATAAATTTGCGCATTTTGGCTTAATAATCCGGCTGCAATAAAATAAGCGGCTGATGAAATATCTCCTGGAACAAAGATATCACGAGCAACTAAATTTGGCTCTGGCATTATAGTATGAGTGCAGCCATCGGATACTACTTCTGCGCCGAAAGAACGCAATAGGATTTCTGTATGGTTACGGGAAAGTTCGGGTTCAATCACTTTGGTTTGTCCCTGAGCATAAAGTCCTGCTAATAAAACAGCAGATTTGACTTGCGCAGAAGCAACAGGAGAAGTATACTCAATGGCTTGTAATTTTGTGCCCGATAGCTTAAAAGGAGCAAAATTTTCTTGAGTTTTCCATTGAAAATGTGCTCCCATTAAGGAAAGAGGCTCTGCAATGCGGTTCATTGGTCTTTTTCGTATCGAAGAATCGCCATCCAATGTAGAAGAAAAAGGTTGTGCGGATAAAATTCCTGATAACAAGCGCATAGTAGTTCCACTGTTTTGGCAATCCAGAGTTTTTGTGGATTCTTGCAAACCATATAGGCCTTTTCCGCTAATATAAATCGTATCCTCTTTTTCTTCAATGGAAATCCCTAATTGTGTAAAGCATTGAATGGTTGCAAGGCAGTCAGCACCATTTAAAAAATGGTGTATCGTAGAGATCCCTTTAGCTAAAGAGGCAAACATAATACAGCGATGGGAAATAGATTTGTCGCCGGGAACCATAATTTCTCCTTTTAGAGAAGAACAGGGCTTAATTTTCATGATTTTCTCCTTATATTGAATCTCGGTAATCTTTTGCGACCTGAAAAAAGTGATTTAAATCATCTATATTTTCTTCTTGTAGCATTTTTTGCAAGTCTTGTATTTGTTTTTGGTATTGCTTGAGCGTGGATAAAATAGGTTCTTTATTTGATAGGCAAACTTGAGTCCATAGTTCAGGAGATGATGAAGCAATGCGAGTAATATCCCTAAAGCCTCCAGCTGCTAATTTTTGATAGATATTTTCGGGATCTTTTTGTTGTTGTACTATGTGTACCAAAGAAGCGGCGACTATATGCGGTAAATGGCTAATATTTGCGAGTAAAAGGTCATGTTCTTTTGCAGATAGAAAAAGAGGTTTTGTATTGAGTGAATCTAAAAGATGAGTTAATCTTGTTTTTTTTTCAACAGATACTTCCGGTTCAGCAGTGAGTAGAAAGTAAGCCCCCTTGAATAAATCTTTATTTGCATAAGAAAAACCGCTTTTTTCTATACCTGCCATAGGATGTCCCCCGATAAATTGTGCTTGTAGTCCAAGTTTTTTAGCTTCTTGTTGGATGTGGTTTTTGGTACTACTTAAATCACAAATAATACAGTTTTGTTGGATAAAAGGTTGAATTTGTTTTAAATATGTACAATTCACCAATACGGGCGCAGCTAAAAAAAGATAATCACAATTTTGTAAACGCTCATCCAAAGTATCCCAATATTCTTGAATACAGTCAGTTTGTTTTGCTTGTTGTAAGGAATGACTGTCGGTATCATATGCGTAAAGCTTTGATTGGGGATAATGGTAACGGATGCTTTGTGCTAAAGACCCTCCGATTAATCCTAAACCAATAAAGGCAGCAGTAAAATATTCCATTGATCATACTCCTTATGCATGGAGGAAAATTATTAGAATTTGTCTTATACCTAACTTAGGGCGTGTTTACACTGTTTGAAATGCTTAGATTTTTCATATCTTGCAGTAGTGTGAACACGTCCTACAATAAACATAAAAACTTTCTGGTTCAAAGACACTTCACAGTCCTTTAAAAGTAAAGTGTACTGTTGAAAGGATGAAAATCCCTGTCAAAGCTAGATGAAGCTTAGACAGGGATAAGAAATATATGTTTTAAATATTAATGACTACAGATTTAATTTTTGTCATACTTTCTATGCTGTAACGGATACCCTGTACACCGACTCCCGATTGTTTAATTCCTAGGAAAGGGAAATTGTCCGGACCGCGCTGTGTTTTACTGTTTAAGTGTACGGTACCGACTTCCAATTTGGAGGAGAGTTCAAGGGCCTTTGTTGTATTTTGGGTAAAAATAGCAGCCTGTAAGCCATATTCGGATTTATTATTGATGGCAATTGCTTCACGTTCATCCTTGACATGGATAATTGGTAAAATTGGTCCAAAAGGTTCTTCCCAAGCAATGCGCATATCCAAAGTCACATGGTCAAATACTCCGGGATGGATTAGGTTGCCCTCTCTTTTTATCGGGACAATGACAGTCGCTCCTTGTTTGATCGCATCTTGAGCAAGTTCCTCCACAAAGTCTGCTGCTTGCGTGTTGATTAAGGGAGTAATGTCGGCATTGTCAAAGGGATCTCCGACTTTAAGACTTTCTACTTTTTGCTGAATCAATTTTACTAACTGATCTGCTACTTGATCAATAACAAGTACCCTTTTGATTGCGGTACAGCGTTGACCAGAGTAATTAAATGCTCCTTGAACGATTTCGTTTGCCGCTTTTTCTAAATCAGCATCCTCTAGCACAATAGCAGCATCTTTTCCCCCAAGTTCTAACAAAAGAGGAGTCATACCTGCAAGTTCTCCAATCCGTTTACCTACGGCTGTACTGCCGGTAAAATTGATAAAATTGACAGCGGGATGAGAAATGATATAATCTCCAATTACACTTCCTTTTCCAGTTACTGTATTTAGTACACCCTTAGGAAGTCCTGCATCATGAAAAACTTCCGCTAAAAGCAAAGCGCTCATTGCTCCTTGTGTGGGTGGTTTGAAAATAACTACATTTCCACCGATTAAAGCAGGAGCAATTTTTGAACCCGCTAGGTTGATGGGGTAATTAAACGGAGCGATAGCAAGAACAACGCCCATTGGCTCATGGCTGATAATCGCTAATTTATTTTTACTACTGGCTTCAAACGTATCTCCCTTCATTACATCGCCGTGGATGCGGATCCCTTCTTCAGCAGTATAGCGGATTAAATCAGCGGTACGTACAACTTCTGAAACAGCAGATTTGAAATTTTTTGCTATTTCTTTTGCTAACACTTTGGCAATGAGATCTTTGCGTTCATCTAAAAGTTCCGCCGCTTTATAGAGAATTTTTGTTCTATTTACAATAGGCGTTTCTCTCCAGCTTTGCAAGGCAACACAAGCAGCTGTCATGGCTTCGTCGATTTCATCTTTTGTCATTGCCGGAATTTTCCCCAGTTCTTGTTGATCAAGAGGAGAAAAAATTGAGATTTGTTCTTTGGATGTTCTCCATTCCCCATTCATTAAATTCATATAATTTTTTATTTCTAACACAATGCGTATCTCCTGTAATTTAGATAATAGAGGGCTTGGCCCTACTGTTCAATTTGTATTTTTGTTTTTTCCCTACAAATTTCATGAAAAAGCAAAAACTAATGGCTCAATTCTAGTTTTGGCCTTGTCAATATCATAAACGAAAATCCCAATTAAATCAATGTTTTTCATTTGAGAAGAAATCTATTACAGGAGTTTTTTTAAATCGTTAAAACTAGAAAAATAAGGGTAAGATATATCAATTATTTTAGCAATGCAAAAAAAGACGGTATTATGATTTCAAATAGAGAAACAATCCAATCGTGATTGTTTCTCAAGAATAAAAATGGATATTATTTATAGAAATACAATGTGACTTAGATAGACACAGCCATTAGTAAGAAGAAAAATATGTTCTGCTTACTAATGGCTGTGCTTGTTACTTATGGAGTTTACTATGTAGCTATTTTTGTTACTTGAGGTAAGAAAATATGAAAAACAACGCCTTGATTTGGTTTATTGAAGAAGCGGATATTCCCTTGATGGGCTTCAATAATTTTTTTGGCAAAACTCAAGCCAAGACCCGTCCCATTTTCTTTATCACTCATAAAAGGCTGAAAAACAAATTTGGTTTTTTCTGCACTAAACCCTTTACCGTTATCAGAAATACTGATTAAAATATATTTTCCGCTAAGTCCTAGAGATAAATGGATATAACCTGAAAAAGATTGTACAGCTTCCAGTGAATTTTTGATTAAATTAATTAAAGCTTGTTTTAGCTTCAATGCATCTGCTTGAACCCACAGAGCAAAAGGGCTATTGCTTAGATTCAATGTTACGGAATGTTCTTGTGCTAAAGGTTTGCAAAAAGCGTATATTTCTTGAATCAAAAAGCTCATATTAATTAAAGAAAGTTGTATTTGACCGGAATTTTGATAAAAAGAAAAATCAGATAACAGATCCTTCATATATTGGATGTTAGCTTTTAAGTCCTGTATATATTTGCTGTGTTTTTCGGGTTTTTGATTCTGTTCTAACAATTGTACGGTACTGCTTACTAAAGTTAGTGCATTGTGCAACTCATGAGAAAGATACGACAGGGAGTATTCTTTTTCTTGTTGCTTAATGGATAAATCTGTATTCCGAAGCATAATACCTCCATTTCTGCTTAAAAGGCATGGAAATTTTCCGATAAATACGGTAAAATAGTAAGAGTCTATAGAGTATCTATCTCACGGATAGGAGAATGTTAGGAAAATGATCACGTCCCAATTTTGGGAGAAAGACTATACGCACAATGTTATTGTTTGGAGATACTCTACAGGTTCTAAGTAGTCATTCATGAAGTTTGGATTCTAGAAAAGAACACAAACAAAAATGCTTAAGAAAGGTAAGGCAATGGCTGAACACAATTGTATTTTTTGTAAAATCATACAAGGGGAAATTCCTTCTTATACCTTGTACGAAGATGACCTGTTTAAAATGATTTTAGATATTCAACCTGCTAGTAAAGGTCATATGTTAATTTTACCTAAACGCCATGCACAAAATTTGTTGGATTTAGGAGAAAAAGAGGAAAAACAACTGCTGAGCTTGGCAAAAAAAGCAGGTAAACAGGCTATGTTGAGTCTAGGGGCAAATGGCTTCCATGTATTACAAAACAATGGAGAGGCAGCAGGACAGACTGTATTACATTTTCATTTACATATCATCCCTCGCTATGATGGGGATGATCTTTCTGCTTTGCAATGGAAACCCTTAGCCTTTCCGCTTGAAACATTTCAAAATTTAGTCAGTGAACTGTCAATACCCCTTCTCTAAAAGTCCGATTAATTTTTGTAAATAAGGGAAACCACGCCATATTTTATCGTAAGTGAGTGTTTAAAGGAAATCAGTCTGGATTTCATCAAGCTCTGTTGGTAAATGATTACATCAACCTGTTGTTTTGGTATATTGTTCAATCGTATCTAAAACAAGCTTAATGGAGTCTTGCAGAGGGCTTTTTTCCATAGCAGAGATATATTGCCTGCGGTTTTCATAAGTTTGTAGAATGGTTTGGTAGAGTTTGTCTTCGTTTAGCTCATGTTCTTGCATAACAGCACTAAAGCCTTGTTTGCGGAATGACGCTGCGTTTAAAATTTGATCACCTCGACTGGAGGTTGCCGGCAAAGGAATTAAAATGTTGGGTTTACGTAAGCGTAAAAATTCGCAAATCGAATTTGCACCCGCACGGGAAACAATTAAACCAGCACAGGCAAAAAGGTCTTTCAGAGCTCCATCTATATATTCGTATTGTATGTAACCTGAATGTTTGCATGTAGAGTCCGTATTTTTTGCTCCGCATAGATGAATCAGCTGAAAATCTTTTAACAGGCGGGGCAGTAATTTGCGTATAATATGATTTAAGGCAGCGGAACCTAGGCTGCCACCCATGACTAAGATAATCGGTTTATTAGCGGAAAAACCAGTATATCTTAGTCCTGCTAAACGGCTTCCCTGTAGTAAAGTCCGACGGATAGGAGAACCAGTCAGTAGAGCTTTTTCGGGTGGTA
>BNZI01000012.1 GCA_026000945.1 Clostridia bacterium
TATACATCAGATAATAATATTGGTTGGTATATGATGCCAGAAATTGGTGATCGTGTTCGTGTATACTTTCCGACGAATAAAGAAAAAGATGCATATGCTTTAGCCTCTATTCGTGAAGATCAAGGAGTTATGCCTTACTTAATTCCTGCTGTAAAGACTTTAAAAAATAAATTTGGTAAAACGATTACCTTAGAGCCAGATCGAATAACGATTATTGGTGCAGGTACAGAAATTACACTTTCAGACTTAGAAGGAATTAGCATTAAAGCGGCAACTAGTATTTCATTAAATGCTAAAGCCTCCATTACTATCCACGGTAGCAGAGTAGTATTTGATGCTACGGGTATTATTCAAATGGGTGTTAACGGAAATTCTATTACCATTACGCAAGTTATTCTTGTTAACGGTACTCTAGTAAAAATCAACTAAAACGATCAAGCAAGTTTGCCTTCTCCCTTTTGGGAGGGGGTATTCATCTATAGGAAAAGGAGAAAAGTATGATTAAGGAATCTATATATCAGCAGTACAAAGATTCCGTAGTGAATCCTGCCTTACGCATTCAAATTGAAATTTTAGATGAAGATTACCATAAAAATAAACAAAAACATATGGACAGCTTTCAGAAAATCATCGAACAATTTCTGCAAAAAACAACAAAAGAAAATTTGACACACGTGCATCTTTCATGGTTAAGAACAAATTTTTGGCTGAAACAAGAATTACAATATACTTTAGAATCTTTTAACGAAAACTGGATAGATGACTGCAAACCAGATATAGAATATTTTGATTATACTTGGCTGCTGCCGTATATGTTGAAGTTTTATCATATGTTACAAGAGGAAACAACAAGAAAATTTGCCTTTATTCCTAAAATATCTTTAGAAAGGGCATTTTATGAAGCATTTCCTATCTTTCAACAATATGTTCGTGAAGTGATTCGTGAATGTCTGTTGCAAGTTCAAGATAGCCGTTTATCTGAATTAAATTTTCGAGTGGGAGAATATCACGGAATTAGCGAATTGATGTATACTGGACAACGTACGAAAGAAAATCCTAGATTTGAATTAATCCACAGAGCACCACAAGAATATTTTGCCAAGGATGTATCAGATATGCCAGCAGAGTCCTTGGAATATGAAAAAATAATTTTACCAAAAATCCACTTTAATCATTGTAAATTTGATCACTCTATTTTTAAAGAAGGTATTTTTGTCGGCTCACATTTTGAAGATTGCAGCTTGCAAAATTGTTCTTTTGAGTTTTCTTTTTTACATGATGCAAATTTTTCTCGTGCAAATTGCCAAGGCACAAACTTTCGTTCTATTGCCGGAAATATGGATTTAGCTTGCGCAGAAGTGCCTTCTTATTATGGGATTAGTTTTCGTGAAGCAAATTTATCAGGATGTGATTTCCGTTTAGCTCAATTAAAAGGAGTAGATTTTACAGGGGCAAATTTAGAGGGAGCAAAATTTTTCGCAGAACAAAGGAGATATTTTCCTTTTACAGCCAAGCAAAATTCGCAAATACACTGGATGAGGGAAGAGGAAATTGCATGAGATACTTTGAAGTCAAAGAAAGAACAGATATTGGTTACGTAATGCGTCTAACGACTATAGAACCTACGACGATTAACCATAGAGGAACTGGATGGCTTAGATCTTATGTTAATCCATCTGCACAAGAAAGTATAGTAGATTATTTGATGCAAAATCAACGTCCCATGGTTTCTGATAATTTAAGAAAAATTTTAGACTATTATGAACAAGAAATTAACGATACGCGTGTTTATACAATCTATAAAGGGGCTTATGAAAAAGGAGACCATGAAAATACACCGGATTACTACTTTATCGAACCACGATCTATTGATGCAGTACATGAAGACAGTGTGAGAGATCATTTAGGTAATTTAGAAAGTCTGATTTTAGATCAAAGCAAGTTAGAGTATGCTCGTATTTTTTGTGTAAAAGGCTTGAAGGAAAATCGTTGGTTTATTACTTTGGAAATAGCAGAAATGCTATTCAGAAACCATATTACAGGATTTACTGTGGAAGAAATCGAAACAAGATAGTTTGGAAGTAAGAAAGTCAAAAGAGCTTGCACCTTGAGTAAGCTCTTTTTTTTTGTTATACTAGGCATCAAACGTTAAGTAGAACTGTTCATTAGAAAACCTATTACGAGGCTACGGAATTTAATATAAAAATAGTTATCGCAAAAGAAATCATCTCAAATATTCTTGTTCACAGGGAATACTCAGGGACCTTCTTTTCACGTATCATTATTGAGAAAGAGCCTCTGTCCCTAAAAACTGGAATTGTGCGCTTAGGCATGGTCATATTTGACCCGGATAATTTTGAACGATATCCAAAGAATCCTATACTCGCATGATTCTTTGTTCACTAGGGTGTGTCTACACTATTTAAAATGTCCAGATTTTGAGTAGATTTTCCGCCCCCACATGGCAAATTTTCGAAGACATACGGTGCGTATTTCAAGAAAATTGAACGCAGACCAGCACAAGATCCACCCAAAGATCTACCTTGTGATACAGTAGTCTGGACACGTCTTAAGTTACGCTGATACACTTGGTTTCGGTGTATGAATTTTATCAAATACACGAAGCTCGACTCGGGCGGTAAAGCGGAATTGAGTGAGGGCAACATTTGCAAAAGCATTATTCCGCTTGTCAGAGTAAGTGAAAAGCAAGTGAATCGAACAAGTGAAAAGAATCTTGTAATGATCACCTATTTTAAACAGTACGATCAAGTTACTGTTGCTGATTTTGCGGATTCATTCAAATTGAGCAAAGAGCATGTTTGTGCCATCCTATTTGAAATGAGAAAGGAAAACTTGATTGAGGAAGTAGTCAGTTTACGAAGTGTAAAGCAAAAATAGAAACATTTCATTGTCGTAACAGTCATACATCAGTATGGTTTTTCCAAAGTATAAGGCACAAGCATGAAAAACATGCTGGTAAAATAAGAAGAAGTAATTTGTAAATTTTCTTGATTTCATTGATAGAAAGGAGGGAATATATGGCATTTGATGGTATAGTGATTGCAAATTTAGTAGATGAGTTACAACAAAAACTGGTAGGAGGTAGAATTCTCAAATGTTATCAACCAGAAAAAGATGAATTGATTCTAAGCATTAAGCAGCAAAAATTAACTTTCCGTCTATTTTTGTGTGCGAATGCATCTTTACCTTTAATTTATCTAACAGAAAAGCAGAAAGAAAATCCTTTGACTGCTCCGAATTTTTGTATGTTATTGCGTAAGCATATTATGAACGGAAAAATTTTGTCCATTACCCAACCTGACTTTGAACGGGTGATTGAGTTAGAAATTGAACATGTGAACGAATTAGGTGATTATTGTCGAATGTACTTAATTATGGAGCTGATGGGTAAGCATAGTAACTTGATTTTCTGTAATGAGCAAAGGATTATTTTGGATAGCATTAAGCATATTTCTGCACAAATGAGTTCTGTACGGGAAGTTTTACCCCTCAAGCCTTATTTTCTTGTACAGGCAGTAAAAAAAGCCAATCCTCTTTTCATTGCAAAAGAAGAATTTTTGGCTTTATTCTCTACACAAGCCATACAGTGTCGTAATTTTTTTGTCCAAAATTTTACAGGCATTAGTCCCTTACTTGCGCAAGAATTTTGTTTTCGAGCAAATATTGACTCCGACCGACCGATCAGCAGTTTGAATAAGGAGGAAATCTTTAGCTTGTATCAAGCTTTTGATCAAATCAGAGAACAAGTACGGCAAAAAAAATTCACACCTAGCATTTGGCTTGAACAAAATCAGCCGATAGAATTTTCCTCTGTAGATTTGCTTTCGCATGTTCATTTAGTGAAAAAGACCAATGAATCCATCAGCTGTATTTTAGAGGAATATTATTCTTTACGTAGCCAGTTTACGAGAATGAAGCAAAAGTCTTTTGATTTACGTAAAATTGTATCCATTGCTTACGAACGTAATCGCAAAAAATATGAATTGCAAAAAGCACAATTAGAAGATACAAAGAAAAAAGAACAATATCGTTTATACGGTGAATTGATACAAGCTTATCAATATCAATATCCTACACCGCAAAAAGAAATTTTAGTGGAAAATTATTATCAAAATAATGAAAAAATTCTGATTCCTTTAGATGAACAGTTTTCTGTGGCACAAAATGCCTCTTATTATTTTGAACGTTATCAAAAATTAAAACGCACAGAAGAAAATTTAAAAGGTTTTGTGCAAGAAACGTTAGAAGAGTTAAACTATTTGGAAAGTGTGAATCATTCCTTTGCTTTTGCTTCTAGCACAGAAGACTTGCAAGATATTCGGGAAGAATTAATGGAAAGTAGGTATATTAGGCGAAAACCTCAAAAAAACAAGCGGAGCAAGTCTAGTCAACCTCTGCATTATGTAAGCCCGGAAGGATTTTCTTTCTATGTGGGAAAAAATAATGTACAAAATGATTATGTGACTTTTCAGCTAGCCTCGTCTTTGGATTGGTGGTTTCATGCAAAAGGTATTCCTGGATCTCATGTTATTTTAAAAATGAATGATACAAACGAGCCTCCCGAACATATTTTTGAGTATGCTGCTGCTTTAGCAGCTTATTATTCTAAAGCGCAGGGAAATGAAAAAGTAGAAATTGACTATATACAACGTAAATATGTAAAAAAAATCAAAAACAAAAAACCTGGCGCGGTTCTTTATCATACGAATTATTCTTTAATCATTTCTGGAAAAATCCCTCATGCCTTAAAAATAGTAGATTTTTAGAGAGCTTGTCGGGGTGTATTGATACTACCTAAAATACCCAGATTTTGAATCATTTTTTTGCTGAATACGACGAATTTTTGTAGATAACTGTACGCGTGTCGAAAAATTCAAGAGGTGATTCAGTATTTTTAGAGTAAGGAGAATGTTGTGTATCGTTTTTTTCTATACGATTAGGTGAAAAGGTGACGCAAGCACACCGGAGGTAATTCAAGGAATTTAGGTACTGTAGGAGGAAAAATAGATAAATATGCTCTCGTAAGTGAGATACGAAATATTTTTGTTCTAACATACGAAAAGGTGAGCAAGAATATTGAAGATAATTCAAGGAATTTAGGTACTGTAGGAGGAAAAATAGACCAAATATTTTCCCGTAAGTGAGACACTGAAAACAGGTTTTAACCAAGATCCACAGAAAATTTACCAAAGATAGGTGCTCGCGGTAGTATAACATGCCCTAGAAAAAAGATTGACACTTTCTGTTTATTTCTTTATAATGTTTTGAGTAAGAAATGACAGAGATTGCTTAGCCACGGCCCCGGTAAAGCAAATTGATTACTGAGAAAAATAATAATTTTAGGAGGTTTTCCGGATGAAGAGCTATGTGGCTAGAACAGCAACAATTAGCAGAAAATGGTATATTATAGATGCTTCCGGTCATACATTAGGACGTTTAGCATCAGAGATTGCAAAAATTTTAAGAGGTAAACATAAACCGACTTATACCCCGTTTTTAGATACAGGGGATTATGTAATTGTGACGAATGCGGGAAAAATCCGCGTAACAGGTAAAAAATTAGAACAAAAAATTTATTATCGTCATTCCGATTATGTAGGTGGGATGAAAGAAACTGTCCTAAAGGACATGCTAAAAAACCATCCTGAACGGGTAATCGAATTTGCTGTAAAAGGTATGTTGCCTAAAGGCCCCCTCGGCAGAAGCATGAGAAAGAAATTGAAAGTTTATGCAGGTGAAAAACATGATCATCAGGCTCAACAACCGGAAGTATTAACGGTTCAATATTAAAAGAGGGGGAATTTATTGATGGCAACGATTAAATATTATGGAACAGGCAGAAGAAAAAAAAGCGTGGCAAGAGTGTACCTTATGCCCGGAACAGGCCAAATTCATGTGAATAAAAGAGAATTAGATGTTTATTTTGGCCTAGAAACACTAAAGTTAATTGTACGTCAGCCATTAGTTAGTACAGAAACTACAGATAAGTTTGATATTCAAGTGACTGTACGAGGCGGAGGGTTTAGCGGTCAAGCGGGAGCAGTGCGCCATGGTATATCCAGAGCTTTGTTGAAAGTAGATTCGGAATATCGTCCTGTGCTGAAAAAAGCAGGATTTTTGACTCGTGATCCACGTATGAAAGAAAGAAAAAAATATGGCTTGAAAAAAGCAAGGAAAGCGCCTCAATTCTCCAAACGTTAATGTATTCTTCACTTTGCATCTGATCAAACAAGCGGTAAAACCTAGTTTTAACATAAGAGGAACCGTGGGACACACGGGGATAGCTTGATTAATATCCCGCCGCTAGGTAGGAGTTCGGGGGAAACTCCCGCCTCTAAGCGACTGAGCGCAGAGTAAGGAAGTGTAGGCGGCAGGAGTATGTTACGGATGTAGATTTTTACTTAAATTCCATCATATACATGGGCGCATAAGAATCTATATTGAGGAAGTCTAGATAAGACGATGTTTTTCTTGATCACAACGGACGCTAGAAGCAAAGATCCCTTGACTTTAGATGTGGGGAATGGTCAAGGTGAATCGTAAATGAAGAAAAATATTATTGTGAACTGACTCGAAAAAGTTAGACAAAAATAATGAAACGAAAAATGGCTTGCTCTCTATAATAGTAGAGAGTAAGCCATTTTGTTTTTTCTTAATTTAATAGCAACTATAGTAATTATAGTAATTATAGTCTAAGTAGTTCGCTAATTCTCGTCTGAAATGCGCTAAAGAATCGAGATTTGGGTTAAAGTAGTTTCGTTTCTCTTGGCTTAGTAGGACTTTTCAGCGTGCGATAAATATCTTTGAATTCTTCTGAGTGCAATACTTATGCTCTGATTGTAGAGGCAGAGCGGTGAGGAAAGAATTTTATTTTCTCCTTTATCTAAAAAATGTTTTTTTAACTTTGTGCTGAATCTTTTGCTCCGTATTCTGCGGGTACTCCCCATTCGTTAATTACTTGTCCTTGATAATTTTTTCCGTTTAACAACAAATCCACAATCACTTTTCCGCCTTCTTGAACTGTTTTCATATAAGGTCCTGTTGCATTGTTATTTAAATCCGTTGTGATACCGCCTGGCATTATTCCGAAAATTTCAATAGGTATTTTGTTTTGCTCAAAATTGATGCCTAAAGATTGAATCATTACATTAAGTGCTGCTTTGCTTGTTGTATAGGCAAACGGATTCCAATACGAATTACTTCCAATCGGGATCGTTATATTTAAAATACGTCCGTCATTTTTGTGAAGTATCGGGAGAAAGGCCTTAATCATAGCATAGTTAGCAAGAAAGTTGATGTCGATCACTTCACGTAATTCAGACAATTCAAATTCATAACCCGGTTTGCGCATATCGCCCGGAATACCTGCGTTATTAATGAGCACCTTTAAATCGGAATGATTGTCTTGTATCATTTGAGCTGCAGTATTTATGGTCTCAATATTGTTGTAATCAATCTTTATCCATTCCACAGCTGCAACACCATCTTTTTTTAGTGCATCTACTGCATCCTGTCCACGTTTTTCGCTACGGGCACCTAACAATATCGACCAACCAAGATGTCCAAGTTGACGTGCCAATTCAAATCCAATACCTTTATTTGCCCCTGTAATTAAAACCTTGTTTGTCATAATAAAAATTCCTCCAATTATTTATTAGTCTGTATTAAAGATCATATTTGTAAGTTATTTACTTAGTTGCTATTATCTGATAGATAAGTTAAGGCTAAGCACTCATGGAAGGATACTGTCAATACCTCTTCCTCTCATCAAATGGATCATAGACATTGTGATCATAGTTATAGCAACGATATTTGTCAAGAGATTTAAAAGGTATAGAAAATATAAATTCTTAACTCTCTAGATACAAAGCTGGAAAGGCTCGGCTTTGTATCAGTTTCGATTAAGAAAACAATCGTCTAATTAGATTTCTCAAGTCTAGATTTTGCATGCCCGCACTCAATGAACAGTATGATCACTTTGCTCTATCATGAAAGAGGTGCTTTGAATTTTTTTCTTCACTTCGCCTTGAGATTTCAATCGCTAAATTAAGGATTTTTATGTCATATTGGGTGAAAAACAGAATAAGAGATAAAAGATTGATCATTATCTTAAAATAAATACACTAAACCGTAAACAATATATATTTCTGTTCAAGAAATCTGTCATGTTAAGCGTTAATCATCATTAAATTAATTTAAGTGGTGAATAGTTCACCGAAGTAAATAACGGGGTACTTTTCAGAAAAACAATGTACGGAAAAGTATCTTTTTGCATATCTTAAAATAATCTTAAAAAATAGGTAATTTTATGAAATATTCTCGTGAATTAGCCATTTCTTATGCTCATCGCTGGTCCTATGAACGGAATCCGGCTTACTTTGATTTTGAACACTATGGAGGAGATTGTACAAATTTTGTTTCTCAATGTCTTCACGCAGGCGGAATATCTATGTCTTATGCGGAGGATGGTTGGTACTATGTTTCCTCCTATAAAAGAGCTCCTGCATGGACATCTGTGCAGACATTCTATGAATACTTTACCCGTAGTCATTCTCAAGGTATAAAAGCTCGCGTAGTTAATTTAACGGAAATTCTGCCTGGGGATGTCATACAGCTTTCTTTTTCACCGGCTCTTTTTTCTCATACCGTGTTAGTAGTAGGAGCGCAAGGAGAAAAAAAACCGGGTGATATTATGATTGCCGCTCATAATATAGATAGCGATTACCGTCCTTTATCTACTTATGAAT
The DNA here is from genome assembly GCA_026000945.1 of Clostridia bacterium. GTDB lineage: Bacteria > Bacillota > Clostridia > Lachnospirales > Lachnospiraceae > BNZI01. Next base: position 8,769 of record BNZI01000012.1, read on the forward strand.
ATATCAAGCTTCGAGCTATTCACCTTGAGGCCTAAAAGACCTGATGGGTACGGATAACTTCTGATCTAAAAATGTTGTAAAAGGATCTTACTAGCTAGGGCGTGTTCACGCTACCTAAAATGCTTATCTTTTGGTGATCTTTTTGGTCTGCATGAATTTTTTGAAATATGTAGGCTTGTCTGCCAAATTTGCCTTGCAGAGCAAAAACTACCCAAAATCTGGGTATTTTGATTCGTGTGAATACGCCCTAGAGTTGGAGACTTGTGCAAAGTTTTCTGTACTTGCCAAACTCTGTACATTTGTGATATTCTATTAGATAAAATAGGGTGTTTATTTGTAAATGATAGAGAAGCTTGTTCAATATTTCACCATTAAGAAGTGAAAAAATTAAGCGGAAATAAAAATTTAAGTAGCATCTAAGTTCTAAATGATGTCATGAATGGGGGCATAAAAAAGTAGATTTAAAACTACTGGATCAAGAACTTCCCGACTTTTGATTTAGGGAGTTGTCAAAAAAATGATAGGATAAAATAAAATTGTCTATAATATCTTTTAACAAATTTCATTAAACAAAGTAAACTCCGTTAAAAGGAAAAAAAGATATCTGATGTGAATAAGATATCTTGAGTAGAATCGAAAAAAGATTAAGGAGAGAAGCAGATGAAAGTAGGAGAAAGAAAAAAAGGGATTTTAGGATTATTGACAATGGTTGTTTTTTCTTTGCTTGTGGTTTTTGTTTCCCATGCCACAAACGGAAAATCTGCATCCTCAACAAAAGAAGAGAAATCTTATCAAATAGGACAAGTCACTTATGCAGCACATGGTACAAATAGTTTTGCTATTGCCACAGTAGTTTTACAAAATGGGGAAGTGATTCAAGATAGTGTTTTAGATGAATTTCAATATTTTTCTTCTACTACCGAAGGCTTGACACCTGTGCCGAACATACAAGATTTAGAAGCACATACAGTGGATGATATGGTTTTGGCTTCAAAGATAGTCAATAGTTCCTATTATTCCAATCAAATGAAAGATAAGGCTGGTTCGACTAAAGTTTACACCGAAAATATAAAAGAAATTGTGGCTTTCACTAAAGGGAAAACAATTACAGAGTTAGAAGAATTTGTGTCTATATGGGAAGTTATGGATTCAGATGCTATTTCTGGAGCGACTTTAGTAGATAAAGTACACTATGTAGAAGCAATTCTAGAGGCAGCTAAGCAAGCAAAACTCTCATCAAATCGTTTAACTTATACAGATGAAGAAGTGGAAAGCAGTGTTTTGAATATGAAGCTTGCAGGCCCTCATTCCAAATGTTTTGCTATGGTGTCTGTTTGGTCGAATCACAGTAAAATTTTACTGTCTTATTTAGACGAATTTGCTTACATGGATAAAGAAACATCTAAAGGAGTACCAAACAGTGAGGGAATGGCTAAATCAATAGCAGAAACTTTTGTTTTGGGATCAAAACGGGATAATTCAGCTGCATATTCGGCTCATATGCAAGAAGTAGCAAAGGGTACGGTAGCAATCGACCAAAATTACAATGCAATTCAAACGTATGCTAATGGAAAAAACATTTCGGAATTGAAAACATGGTTAGAAGGGCAAACCAAAGAAACTGTTACAGATGCTGTATCTGGTGCAACTTTAGTGGATACACAAGGTTATTTACGGGCTATTGTGGAAGTAGCTGTGTTTTAAGTTTAAGAAGCTTGGATTCTTGCTGATGCTGATAGGACGTGTTCACATTAGTGCAGGGTACTTATCTTCTGGTAGGTTTTGGACTAGTCTGTGTTTAGAGTCTGTAGGCTCTCACTTACGGGAGAATATTTGGTTTATTTTCTTCCTACGGTGCCTAAATTTCTTGGAATACCTCCAGTATTCCTGGGTCACCTCTTCGTGTGTGAGAGTCTATTTAAGTCTCCTACTTACGGGAGAAGATTTGGTTTGGTTTTCCTCCTACGGTACCTGAATTACTTGAAATATCTTGCGTCACCTCTTTGCGTAGGAGAAAACTATCACAATATTCTCCTCGTTCTAAGATGTAAAAATGGGCTTTTAGAAAAACTATATACAAATTCTCCTGCTTCGGAGATACAAAAAACAAGCATCTTCATTTTTTTGAAATACGCACAGTATGTCTGTAAATTGGCCTTGGAGGTAGAAAATGTACTGAAAATCTGGAACTCCGCAGTAGTATGAATATACCTTAGAATTGTGATTGAATTTTGGTAAACCAAGGTGCAAAGAGTTAAGTTATCTTTTGATTTAATGAATACGTCAAGAAGTTTTCACTTCTAAAGAGGGTTACAAAAACAATGAGTTAACTTTATCTGTACGTGAATGGATCTGCAACGATTGCGGAGCAACCCTGGACAGAGATGTTCATGCTGCAACAAATTTGAGAAATTATGCCGTGAGTTACATGGTGTCAGCCTGTGGAGAGTTAGTGGAATCTATCACCTCTGTGAAACAGGAGCTTAGGCATCACTACTGCACAGATTTGAATATCTGTAAGTAGATATGAGTAAGTTTGAGATAACGGGGTAAATTGTATAAAAAACCGTGGGACACACGGGGATAGCTCGCCTGTACTAGTCGTCTTGAGCGAGAAACCTTATCATTAGCGTAGATGGTAGGAGTATGTCACATCAGATAAGTGAGAAAGGAAGTTTATGGAGGGAGAAAAAAAACAAGTAGAAAGAATCACCGCAAGGGAAGAAGATTTTGCTCAGTGGTATACGGATGTGGTGACAAAAGCAGAGTTAATCCATTATTCTAGTGTAAAAGGTTGTGTCATCTTGCGACCTGATGGCTATGCTATTTGGGAAAATATCCAGCGGAACTTAGATCGTTTATTTAAAGAAACAGGTGTGGAAAATGTATCCTTACCCTTATTGATTCCCGAACATTTGCTACAAAAAGAAAAGGATCATGTAGAAGGCTTTGCTCCGGAAGTAGCTTGGGTTACTTTAGGAGGAGAAGAAACTTTATCAGAGCGTTTGTGTATCCGTCCGACTTCGGAAACTTTATTTTGCGATTTTTATGCAGATATTATCCAGTCTTATCGTGAATTGCCTAAACTATATAATCAGTGGTGTTCGGTAGTACGTTGGGAAAAGACTACTAGACCGTTTTTGCGTTCTACAGAGTTTTTATGGCAAGAAGGTCATACTGCTCATGCAACAGAAGAAGAAGCGAGAGAGAGAACACTGCAAATGTTGAATTTATACGCTGATTTTTGTGAAGAATATCTTGCGATTCCAGTGATCAAAGGAGAAAAAACACAAAAAGAAAAATTTGCCGGTGCAAAATCGACTTATACGATAGAAGCTTTAATGCATGACGGAAAAGCTTTGCAATCTGCCACCAGTCATCTTTTTGGTGATGGCTTTGCCAAAGCTTTTTCTATCCGTTATTCTGACAAAAATAATGTTTTACAGTATGTCCATCAGACTTCTTGGGGTTTATCCACACGAATTATAGGTGCTTTAATTATGGTACATGGAGATGATAGTGGTTTAATTCTACCACCTAAAATTGCTCCTATACAAATCATGCTTATTCCGATTCAAACGAAAAAAGAAGGCATTGTTGTAAAACTACAAGAGTGGGAAAATCAATTATCAAAAGTATTTCGTGTTAAAGCAGACTATTCAGATAAAAGTCCTGGCTGGAAATTCAATGAGCAAGAAATGCGAGGTATTCCTTTGCGTTTGGAGCTTGGTCCACGGGATCTGCAAAATCAACAAATGACAGCGGTACGCAGAGATACTGGAGAAAAAATTTCTATTCCTTTTTCTCATTTAGAACAAAAAGTGAAAGAACTTTTGGATGATATTCAAGATTCCTTACTACAAAAAGCAAACAAACATTTAGAAAATCACATTTACGAAGCAAAGTCTTACGAGGAATTTAAGCAATTAATCGCTTCAAAACCAGGGATTGTTAAAATGATGTGGTGTGAGCAAGAAAATTGTGAAAAACAAATTAAAGAAGAAACAGGTGCAAGTTCTCGTTGTATACCTTTTCAACAAGAAAGCTTAGGAGAAAAATGCCCAGTTTGTCATCAAGCTGCAAAAAAAATGGTTTATTGGGGTAAAGCGTACTAAGAACTTATCATCCTTAAATTGCTCTTGTGCAGAGATTTTAAGCAGATTTTAAATCTATTCATTGCAAAAACTGCACCGTAGCAATGGCATAAATGGATACAACGCCATAAGTTCTAGGTGATTAGCCTGTGTAGAGAGTCTTAGGTGATCACTTTAATGAAGCAGAAATTCAACATCAGTCTACTTAGATGAAGTTTGCAAGAACGGATCAATGAGCAATACACGTTGAAACTTTTCATAAATTTTACAAACAGGGAGAAAACATGAACATAAAAATTCCCAAAGAAGTGCACTTTATTTTAGGCCAATTAAACAAACAAGGTCATGAGGCCTATGTAGTCGGAGGCTGCGTGCGAGATAGTTTATTGGAAAAAGAACCGCAAGATTGGGATATTACCACATCTGCTTTGCCGGAGCAAGTGAAAGGGATTTTTTCTAAAACAGTAGATACTGGGCTTGAACATGGGACGGTGACTGTCATTCGAGGCAGAAAATCTTTTGAAGTAACCACTTACCGGATTGATGGGACTTATGTAGATAACAGGCATCCTTCGAGTGTGATGTTTACATCTAATTTAGCAGAAGATTTACGACGGCGGGATTTCACGATCAATGCCATGGCATATCATCCTAGTCTGGGTTTGGTAGACCCTTTTGATGGTAGGGGGGATATACACAAAAGAACGATTCGCTGTGTAGGTAATGCGAAAGCTCGTTTTAGTGAAGATGCTTTGAGAGTGTTACGAGCTTTGCGTTTTTGTGCTCAATTGGATTTTTCGATTGATTATTATACAAAGACTGCCCTAAAAAGAAGAGTATCAGATTTAAAAGAAATTAGCAAAGAAAGGGTATATTCAGAAATTACAAAAATTCTCACTTCAGAGCATCCAGAAGTTTTTAGAAAACTAGTTGAATATGGGATTACTAAACTATTTATTCCAGAATTTGATGAACTAATGAAAGAAAAAGTTCAAGAAACGAATTTAGGTGAACAAGTTTTTGAAATGTTAAAAATCGTTTCCCCAGATAAAGCTCTACGCTATGCAGTTGTTTTTTTCTCTTTGGGCAAACCGGCAAGAAAACAGCTTTCTGTAGATGGAGAAGTTATTTTTCCGTTTTATGAAAAAGTAAGTGAATCTTATGCACGCAAGATATTAAAAGATTTAACTATGGATAATAATACCTTGAATAAAGTTTTGCTTTTCCTTCGTTTCCATAACTATCCTCTCAAAAACAATGATTATGAAATCCGTAAATGTTTACATCAGTTTGGTAAACCTGAGCTATTTGGTTTGCTTTTACAATTTCAGGAAGCTTATATTTATACTGATCCTCTCATGCCAACAGCCATTTCCAAAGAAAGAGCTTTAACAGAACATAAAAAAATTAAACAGCTTTATAAAGAAATTCTCCTTTGCAAAGATTGTCTACATCTTCAAGATTTAGCAATTAAGGGAACAGATTTATTAGAGAGAGGCTTTCGACCTGGAAAAGAAATTGGTATGCATTTAGAAAAAGCACTAGATTTTGTATTGTCCAACCCTAATGCCAATACAAAAGAAGAATTATTGAATTACTTAGGTATAGAGTAAATCACATGATCCCCTTTTTACATATTTTATTTGGGCATTTCATAAGATAAAGAATGATTCGTCTTATATCAGGATATAGAAATGATATTGGTTTGGAGGGGTAGCTGTGAATGAGAGAGGAACCGAAGTATTAAAGCAATATAATTTACAAGTTTTATCCACACAAAAAACAAGAGGTGCTATCCTTTGTGATACAAATGAGGGGAAAAAGCTATTAAAAGAATATCGCGGCAGTATACGTCGCTTAGAATTTGAATATGAAGTGCTGACTTCTTTAAAAGAGCGGGGATTGCCTTATGTGGATCGCTGTCTACGGAATGAAGAGGGCAATTTGTGCAGTAAAGAGCATGGAAATGAAAAGTACATTCTAAAAGATTGGTATATTGGCAGAGAATGCGATGTCAAGAATTTAGAAGAAGTTCTTTTGGTTATACGCCAGCTCGCTACTTTACACAAGCTGTTTCGTCAAATACCGCAACAAGAAAGTTGGTCTTTAGGTTCAGTAGAAATCCCTCCTATCGTGAAAGAATATGAAAAACATAATAAAGAATTAAAAAGAGCCCGTATTTATATGCGTAACAAACATAAAAAAACGGAATTTGAATTTATGGTAATGGAACAATATCCCATATTTTATGAACAGGCAGTTATGGCTTATGAGGGAATAAAAAAATTGACTGAAGAAAACGAAATGCCCCCAAAATTTCTTTGTCATGGGGAATTTAGTCATCATCATCTTTATTTTATTTCCGAGGGAATAGCTATTGTAGAATTTTCTAAAATGCATTTGGGCATACAGGTTGATGATCTTTATCACTTTATGCGTAAAATTATGGAAAAAAATAGCTGGTCTATTGATTATGGTCAAGGTATGTTGGAAATTTATCATCAAGAATTACCATTACAACCTTATGAAAAACAATATCTATATTATTTGTTCCTTTATCCGGAAAAATATTGGAAACAAATTAATTTTTATTATAACGCCAATAAAGCTTGGATTCCTTTTCGACATATTGAAAAATTAAAAAGCATCCAAGCAGGAGCAGAAAGTAAAAATCGCTTTATGCACTGGTTAAAAGAAAAAATATAGTATCATAAGCGTTTTATGGATACTACAGATACTACATTGAACAATCAAGATGGTCATATCAATATTGAATATGCTTGCGCATCAAGTAAAGTTCAATTTGCGGAAGAAATCAGGTACTTAGTCGCTTTTCACCCTAAGGTGAATGAGAGCAAGTTAGGATGTCTAGAACTTCCTAATCAAATTTGTGCATAGCTATATATTACCGTAAGTAGGAAATCAAGCAGGTTCTAAGGAGGATTTATGAGTGTTTACAAAAAACGCTATGAGGAATGGTTGAATCGCAACGATTTTGATGAGTGGACAAAGGAAGAATTGCAATTTCTAAAAGGAAATGAAGAAGAAATTGCTGATCGTTTTCATCAAGACTTAGCATTTGGCACAGCAGGGATGAGAGGAAAAATCGGTGTCGGTACAAATCGGATGAATCGTTATGTTGTTCAAAGAGCAACGCAAGGATTAGCTAATGCTTTGCACTTTTTTTATCCAAATAAAGATAGGATTTGTGTGGCAATTGCTTATGATTCCCGGAGGATGTCACAAGAATTTGCTGAGGAAGCTGCTTTAACTTTAGCAGGCAATCAGATTAAAGCTTATCTTTATCCTTCCTTAAGACCTACACCGCAACTTTCTTTTACTGTACGAGAATTATCTTGTCAAGCAGGAATTAATATTACTGCTAGTCATAATCCTCCGGAATATAATGGTTATAAAGTCTATTGGTCAGATGGTGCACAATTTAGCTTTCCCTATGATAAAAAGGTGAAAGAAGAAGTGGATAAAATTACAGATTTCTCTTCTATTCACATTTTATCTAAAAAAGAAGCGATTCAGCAAGGCTTATTTGAAGAAATTAGTGCAGATTTGGATGAACGTTATGAACAAATTGTATTGGAACAAAGAATTCATCCAGAAATTTCTAATCAAACGAACATTAAAATTGTGTATACTCCTTTGCATGGAACGGGCAATATACCCGTATGTAGAGTATTAAAAAAGGCAGGTTACACGAATCTTTATGTTGTGCCTGAACAAGAAATGCCAGATGGAAATTTTCCAACAGTCTCCAGTCCGAATCCTGAATCAGCAGAAGCTTTTTCCTTTGCTTTGAATTTAGCAAAAGAAAAAGATGCGGACATTGTGCTAGCAACTGATCCTGATGCAGATCGCTTAGGAATTTATGTAAAGCATCAAGGCGAATATCGGGCTTTTACTGGTAACCAAAGTGGAGCTGTTTTAGCAGAATATTTGTTAAGCCAAAAAAAAGCAATGAATATCTTAGATAGCAAAGGCATGTTATTTCGTTCCATTGTGACAACAAAGTTGTTAGATGCAGTGGGAAGAGCTTATGAAATTCCGGTCAAAGAAGTACTGACAGGGTTTAAATATATTGGGCAACAAATTTTGGCTTTAGAGGAACAACAAAAATATACATATCTTTTTGGTATGGAAGAAAGTTACGGTTGTTTAGTAGGGACGTATGCTAGGGATAAGGATGCCGTATCTGCTGCTTTGCTGCTCACAGAGGCTGCTGCTTATTATTTGCTTCAAGGAAAAACTTTATGGGATGTTTTGGAAGATATGTATCAGCGTTATGGTTATTATGTAGAAAGTGTTTATTCAATAGAATTAGAGGGGATTTCTGGTTTGCAAAGAATACAAGCGATTTTAGACTATTTGCGTAAAAATCCCCTGAATACTTTAGATAACTATTGTGTTGAAAAAATTCGTGACTACCAACAAGGATGGTGTTTGAATTTACAAAATCATGAAAAAAAATCCCTAGATTTAGAAAAAACAAATGTGCTATACTATGAATTAGAAGAAGATACTTGGCTTTGTGTGCGCCCTTCTGGTACAGAACCGAAGATAAAGTTTTATTTTGGGACCAAGCAAAACTCTTTATCTTCTGCTGAACAAAAAATAAAAACATTAGAAAAAGCGATTTTGCATTATGTCCAGGAAGGTGAAAAAAATAAATGAAACGATATACGATAGGATTACTGGGGATGTTAATGGTTTTGTCTTGTAGTGGCTGTCAGCAAAAATCAATGAATCAAGAAAACTCCGTACATTCTTTTGAAGCGATGTTAGACGCTTTGCCTCAAGATGTACAAGCAGAAGAAGGTATTTGGGTGGCGCAAGCGCCTGATGAGAGTTTACGCTTGATTTGGAGCAAAAATTTTGCTCAAAATAATGATTTGGATTTTGCTTTCGAAATTAAAATGGATCCTTTTTTGGCAGTGGGTATGGAAATCCCAAATTTCCCGCAAGCTCTGATTAAAAATGATTTCTTGCGTATAGGTTTGGCATTTTCTCCTAGGGATTCGATAAAGAAAGGAGATTTATCCCCCATACAGTCTTATGAAGAAATTGCGGAGTATGAAAATGCAAGAGTGTATTTTGATGAGTCTACAAATCGTTTTGTTTTTGATTTAGGCGGTGGAAATCGCTTGGAGTGGGCAAAAGATTTATCAAGCAGTGAAGAAGATTTGTTGTTTGTACTCAATGCGGACAATTTTTTAAAGGGAGAAATAGACTTGGACAACTTAGAAGGTTGGAAATTAGTAGAAGAAGAACGGAAAATTGTTAATTTACCACCTAAAACAGATGAAAGTAAAACAATGGAAGATACGATCGCTACAACTGATGAATATGCTCAGTATGGAACACAAGAGTATTTAGAGCCGGATATCGTAGAGAATGGTGAAACCGTTTCACCAGGAGAAACAGGGGCACAAAAGCCTGCAGGTACAGTGCTTCGTAAGATTTTAGTTAAATCTTTTAATTTAAAATAAGCAAGCAGGTAGATTGAAAGTTTAAGAAGATTCACTTAGGACGTGTTCACACGCCTTAAAGATTAAGGGGGAAATATGCATATACAAAGTAAGTGTGTACACGGTAGGCAGGAGGGAGATCCGCTGACGGGAGCAATTTGTACGCCGATTTATCAATCGGCTACTTTTTCCCATCCTGGTGTAGGAGAAAGTAAAGGTTATGATTATTCTCGTTTGCAAAACCCAACAAGAGAAAAATTAGAATATATTGTTGCTGATTTAGAGGAAGGAAAAGATGCAATTGCCTGTTCAAGCGGTATGGCAGCTGTTTCCATTTTAATGGAAGTGTTTCAACGTGGAGATCACCTTTTAGCCTCAGAAGATTTATATGGAGGGACAATACGTTTATTTAACTCTATTTCCCAAAAGAATGGAATTGAAATTGAGTATGTAGATACCTCAGACCTTTTGCTTATCAAAGAAAAAATGAAAGCAAATACCAAAGCGATTTTTATTGAAAATCCGACTAATCCCATGATGCACGTCACAGATTTAGTGGGAGTAAAAGATTTGCTTGCACAAAAAGATATTTTGATTATTGTGGATAATACATTTTTAAGTCCTTATTATTGCAGACCATTAACTTTGGGAGCAGATATTGTCTTACATAGCGGCACAAAATACCTAGGTGGACACAATGATACTTTGGCTGGGTTTATCGTGACGAAAACAAAAGAAATAGGAGAAAAACTGCGTTTTATTTACAAAACAGTAGGTTGTTGCTTAGGTGCTATGGATAGTTATTTGTTGATTCGAGGTATCAAAACTCTAGCGCTACGTATGGAGCGTATGCAAGAAAATGCAATGAAAATTGCTCAATTTTTAGAAAAACATCCCAAAGTAAAAAAAGTCTATTATTTGGGTCTGCCTTCACATCCTCAATATGCTTTATCTCAAAAGCAAAGTAGTGGGTTTGGGGCAATGATTTCTTTTACTGTAGATAGTAAAGATACAGCAATGTCTGTTTTAGAAAAAGTACAGCTCATCATTTTTGCTGAGAGTTTAGGAGGTGTGGAAACTTTGTTGACTCACCCAGCAAAGCAAACCCATACGGATGTACCCGCTGCTGAACGAGAAAAAAGAGGGATTAGCGATACTTTACTGAGGCTATCTGTAGGTATAGAAAATAGTGAGGATTTAATTGCAGATTTAAAATCTGCTCTTGCATAATGGACAAATTTTGCTCATAAACTAGTTAAAATCCCGTTTTGGAGGGAAAAATGAAAGAGTCTTGGGCACTGGTTTTTGGTGGCGGTGGTGGAAAAGGAGCATATCAAATCGGTGTATGGAAAGCATTGAAAGAAGCACAGATAGAAAATCGGATAGAAGCGATTTCGGGTGCTTCTGTAGGTGCCTTAAATGCGGTCTTATTTGGTATTGGTGACTATGATTTGGCAATGTCTATTTGGTCGAGTATTTCCCCTGCACAATTTTTAAGCTGGAACTTTTCCAAAGAAAAGGTAGACAAAAAAATCAATGTAAGTTTGTTTAGCCGCAGCGGTTTATCCGATCTTTTAGAAAACCATTTACCTTCTACGCAATTAAAACAAGCGAAAAAATGGATTTACGCTAATGCAAGTAAAAAAAATCAACACAATGAATGGGAAACTACTTATTTTTCTTTAAATCACCGTTCCAAAGAAGAAATCTGTCAAATCTTATTGGCATCATCAGCGATCCCTTATATTTATCAACCTATCCCCATTCAAGGAGATTATTATCAAGATGGGGGATTAACGGATGATTTACCGGTCTATCCTTTATACCAAATGGGTTATCGACATTTTATCGTGGTTTCTTTAACACAAAAAGAACGGATTCCGCCCGCTTTGTTTCCAGAGGCACAGTTTATTGAAATTTTCCCTCAAGAATCCATAGGGGAAATATGGGATGGAGTTTTAGATTTTAGTCCAAAATCAGCAAAAACAAGAATGGAAATTGGTTATGAAAATGCACAAGAAATATTACAAAATGAAAACAACCTGTTAAAATGTCCTGAGGAATCTATGCAATACCTTCTTGACAAATAGGCAACAGGTTCTTAGAGCAAGGAAAAAAAGTATGTATAAATTATTAGATTTAGTAAAAAATGGTGTATCACCTTTTCATACGGTAAAAAGAATTCGGGAACAATTAGAAAAAGCAGGATTTTTACTCTTTGATTTTTCGCAATCAAATAAAAAAGAGCAGGGCTATTTTATCGATTTAGGTTCTGCTCTATTTGCATTTAAAGTAAATCAAAATTGGGGAAAGAAAGAGGATAGCCAGCAAAACCATTCAGTCAGAATAGCGGCGGCTCATACAGATTCTCCGTGTTTTCGCCTAAAGCCCAAAGCAAAAATTAAAAATGGAAAATATCTGCAAGCGAATGTAGAAGTATATGGAGGAGTGATTCGGAGTACATGGATGGATAGACCCCTGTCTTTAGCTGGTAGAGTAAGCTGCAAAGGACAAAATGCTTGGCAGCCTCAGTCTTATTTATTTCATCCAGATAAAACTTTATTGACCATCCCAAATTTGGCCATTCACTTAAATCCGAAGGCAAATCAAGGTTTGGAAATTCATCCCCAAAAAGAATTGATACCGATTTATTCCACGATAGAAGAACAGATGAAAGAAATAGAAATTTCTGCTATTATTGCAAAAGAATTAAAGAAAAAAGAAGAAGAAATATTAGATTATGAATTATATGTATATAATCACGAAGAAGCGGAAATTTGGGGTATCAACCAAGAGTTTATTTCAGGCCCGCGTTTGGATAACCTTACTTCTGTACAAGCATGTATAAGTGGATTATTGGATGCTAAACGAGAAGATGGCCTTGACATGGTAGCTCTTTTTGACCATGAAGAAATTGGAAGTCGTACCAAACAAGGAGCCAATTCAGCTGTATTAGGTAATCTTTTAGAGCGTATTTTTGAACATTTTGGCTTAACAAGAAAAGATTTTTTGCAAGCAATTGCGGGAAATGAAAGCTTTTTGTTGTCTGTAGACACTGCTCATGCTACGCACCCAAATTACGGGGAAAAGTATGATCCAACAAATCCGGTTTATCTCAATAGTGGATTTGCTTGTAAATTGAGTAGCAGACAGTCTTATGCTACAGATAGTATGGCAATTGCCATTATCGAAAGCCTTTGTCGTGAAAAAGGGATTTCTTATCAAAAATATGTCAACCATTCTGACATTGCAGGTGGAGGAACCTTAGGTGTGTTGGCTTCTGCAAACCTTGCTATGCAAGCTGCGGATATTGGCTTGCCTATGTTAGCTATGCATTCGGCACGAGAAACAATCGGAGCAAAAGATGTTTTGGCTTTAACACAGTTTTTGACAGAGTTTTTTTCGTAATGACAAATAAAATAGCCACAAAAAATCGATCAAAATATGGTGTTGTGTGGTAATGTGAACACGTTCTAAATAAAACGATACAAAATGCTTATCTTTTTCGTATCGGGAAGGAAAGATTCTATGAGAAAGATTCCATGATACAAGAAACAAGGCAAAAAGGTAGGATACAAAAAGGGATAGCCGGGTTTTATGAAGTGAGAACAGAAAACGAAATCATTTATCAATGTAAAGCAAAGGGCATTTTTCGTAAAAACAAGCAAGTTCCTTTAGTGGGTGATTTTGTCGCTTTTGAAATTTTAGATGAAAAAGAAAAAAAAGGAAATATAGTCGAATTATTTTCTCGAAAAAATGAACTATTTAGACCTCCTATTGCAAATGTAGATCAAGTATTTTTATTTTCTTCTTTGTCATCGCCAAGAACAAATTTTTCTTTATTAGATCGTATACTTATCTTTTTTACTTATCAAAATATTCCAGTCAGTATTATTTTTAATAAAGAAGATATGGTTAGTGAAGAAGAAAAAAACAAAATGTTTGCTTATTACCGAAATACAAGCTATCCTATATGGGGAAACAGCAGTTTATCCAATGAAAATAAAAAAGAGCATTTAGCTTTGCTCAAAGGAAAAACCACTGCTTTTGTGGGAGTTTCGGGAGTAGGAAAATCTACTTTTACGAATCGTTTTTTTACTGAAAATAAACAGGAAACAGGAGCTTTAAGTAAAAATCAGAGAGGTAAACAGACTACTAGACACAGTGAATTACTATATATTGATCAAGAATCTATTGTAGTGGATACGCCAGGATTTTCTTTTTTTTCTTTTACAGAAATTTTTGCACAGGATTTAGCAAGTTATTACCCAGAATATCAAGAAAAAAAACAAGATTGTCATTTCCTTGGTTGTGTACATGTCCATGAACCGAAATGCAAAATTAAAGAAATGGTAGCGCAAGGAATTTTTAGTAAAGAACGTTATCAAAACTATTGTAAGCTTTATGAAGAGAGACGTTTAGCTGATCAGATGAAAGGGAAAAAATGAATTATCTCATTGCACCATCTATTTTGTCCGCAGATTTTGCTCATTTAATGAACGATATAGAGAAAGTGGAGAAATCAGGGGCTCATCTTTTACATTTAGATGTTATGGACGGGCATTTCGTACCTCAAATTTCTTTTGGATTACCTATCCTCAAAGCTCTAGAGAAACGGACAGATTTAAGTTTAGATGTGCATCTGATGACAGAAAAACCAGAATATCATATTGATGCTTTTGCTGATGCAGGAGCAGATTCTCTAATCATTCATGTTGAGGCCTGTATACATCTAGACGCAACTTTACAAAAAATTAAGGACAAAGGAATTGCTTGTGGAGTAGCTTTAAATCCAACCACTCCTTTAAGCGTCTTGGAATATATTTGGGAATATTTAGATGTTGTATTGCTGATGACGGTAAACCCAGGAGCAGGGGGACAGACCTATCTACCGTATTGTACGCAAAAAATCGCCCAAGTTAGACAAATGATCCAAACAAAAAAATTATCCATTGATGTAGCTGTAGATGGTGGAATCAATTTAAACACTTTGCCTTTGGTCATGGAGGCTGGAGCAAATCGTTTTATCATGGGTTCTGCCATCTATCAAGGTGAAGTGGAAGAAAATATGCACCGTATAAAAACTTGTATTGATCAGTATACCAAAGCATGAAAGTATAAAATGATGAAAGCATTAATTTTAGGTGGAGGAGTCATCCAGCAAAAAGAATTGTCGTATTGTTTATCTCAAGGAATAGATATCGTGATTGCCGCAGATAGAGGACTAGAAGCTGCTGAGAACTTTAATTTAAATATAGATGAGGCAGTAGGAGATTTTGATAGTATCTCTACAAAAAGTTTTGCATACTGGAAGGAAAAAGGTATTCCTATCTACAGGTATCCAAGCAGTAAAGATGAAAGTGATATGGAATTGGCTTTTGCTTTGGCTAGTCAAAAAGGCTGTAAGGAAATTTATTTATTGGGTGCTTTAGCAGGAAGAGTAGATCACGAATTAGCAAACTTGTTTCTTTTGCTAAAAGGACATCAGCAAGGAATTTGCTGTAAAATGCTGAATCAGCAAAATTGCCTATACTTTGTACATTCTTCACATTGTTTCTTAAAAAAAGAAACTTATGGAGATTACTTCTCTTTTTTTGCTTTTTCGCCCCAAGTCAGTGCATTAACTTTATCAGGCTTTTGTTATCCGATGATGAAAAAAAATTTGTATTTTGGAGATTTTTATACCATAAGCAATATTTTAGAAGCAGAAGAAGGCTTTTGTTTTTTTCAGGATGGGACTCTACTTTGTGTAGAATCTAGAGATGAGTAAAGCTTATACGCCACAGGGAGTGATTGATCAAATGGTGAAAAGATTAACCATGGAACAATGGGAAGATTATTTGGTACCTATAGGGGATAGAAAAATTCTAGGTACTTACTTTTGTCAAGTATATGGCTATGAGGAAAACTGGCTGGACTTTTTGGACTTATACCAAAGGCAAGCAAAAGAGTCTTCTCTTTGTTTTTTTTCTTCTTTGCCCTTGCCTAGCGTAGAAGAAGTTTCCCGCTTTTATCAAGTGGTTAAAGCAGAAGTAAGATTAAACCAAGCATGGTTAGCATATTCTTTGGAAATTTGGTTACCTGACTTACCGAATGAACAAAGAATACAATGGGCAGAAGGATTTTTTTGGATTTTGGATTTACTCCGTCAAGCTGGAGATAGTAAAGACATGCTGAAAAATTTTTATTTAAAAAGTATGATTTGGTTAAGTGCTTTTCCACAATGTTTAGCTATTTCTAGTTTATCTCAATCTAAATTGTTATTTGTTGGAGAGTCTTCTAAACATGAGTTTTGTTTTTTTGCTCTGCTATCTACTATGGGCACAGATGTTTTACTGTGTCATTTTGAACAAAAATCGCCCAAAAAACTCAAGCATATTCCGGGAATTACCGCTCAAGAAATGAAAATGAGTATCCAAGCAAAACCTCCTTTAGAATATATGGGGGATGACTGGACAAAGTTAGATAAAATGGTTACAATAAAGAACACTCCAATAGAAAAAACACCAGAACAAGCTATACAACCCAAAAAGAAAAATATTCATACCACCGTTGCAAAACAAGCAGAAAAGGAAATCCAGTCTATTCTTTATGAAGGTACGGGTATGTATCAAAAAGGACAGTTTGCTCATGCTGAGCCTTTAATTTTGCAAAGTACTTATGAAGAAATTACTCTACTGTGGCAAGAGGAAGCAAGATTTCGACCTGGCTTTTGTGAAGACAAGAATAAAGTAAAAGTTCCTGTGATTTTTGCAAAAATTGCTGGTATCCCCTCAAATCATTTGGATGATTATTGGAAAGAAATTGCACAAAAATTAAATGGACAAACTTTATTTTTTCCAAAAATTAACTACGTGTCTATGGATAAACATTACGAGGGTTATTATCGCCAAGTGTATTATCAAAAGGAATTAGACTTGCAACAGTTAAAACAGCATCCAGATTATCCTTATGAATATTTAGCTTCTTCAGTGCAAGACTATCTAATAGAGAAATTGCTACTTTTATTAGAACAAAAATACTTTTTAGTGAACAAAGATATCAGCACAATCATATTAGATGTTTTTTATCAATTGGACAAAATTGATAAAAAAATTTTGCATTTGTTGCAAAATTATGATTTTGCTGGACAAATTCCTAAAGCGGTGATTTTACATACTGCAGATACTCCTTGTGCAATAGAAGATGCGATTTTGTTAGCTTTTTTGCATAACCTAGGTTTTGACCTCTTATTTTATGTTCCAACAGGTTATCAGAGTATAGAAAATGTTTACCAATGCCCGGATATGGCACTTCATCGAATTGGAGAATACCGTTTTGATTTACAGGTACCCGAACAGTTAGAAAAATTTCTGCTAAAACCAAAGCATATTGATTGTTATAGTTTTCTGTTAAGTTGTAATGACATAATTCTATGCGTGTATCCTGATCTACAACTCGAATAAAAGCATTATTCACCATACCAAAATGCTGTTTTCGCTCTAGAGCATGGTAAATATTAACTACAAAAACGATCCGGTCATACATCTTTGGCAATTGATCCAAAGAAATTAAAATTTGTTCGTCATCTCCATCACCCTCACCGGTAAGATTATCTCCTAA
>BNZI01000013.1 GCA_026000945.1 Clostridia bacterium
TATGCGGTTTTGCTATGGAAACGGAAAATTTAATAGAAAATGCAAGAGAAAAGCTCAAAAGGAAAAATTTGAATATGATCGTGGCCAATTCTATTGTAGAAGAAGGAGCTGGTTTTGGACACAACACAAATCGTATCACTTTAATTACTGCTGATACAAAAGTTGAGTTGCCTCTGATGAGTAAAGAAGAATGTGCTCATCAAATTTTTGATCAAATCATTAAAGAGCTTGAAAATCCTCTTACTTAGAGTCTGTAGGCTATCTATAAATAGGAAAATAGGAGAATGTTACGCATAGTTTTTTACACAAAGGGATGATCTGAAACGTTGGAGATAGTTCAAGAAACTTGACCCTAGGAGTGAAATAGACTCTACATTCTACCCTAAGTGAGGTATTAAACAGTTCTTAGAGTGAAAGGCAATTGCCTTTGATTAAATTGCTTACTAGACAAATGAAATGGAAAGTGAATGAAAAATTAAGGAATTAAAAGGTGTGAAAGAGCGAAAGAATGAAGAAAAGCCTATGAGAAATGAATATGAATTACAATTTAAACAAGAATATAAGCGTTGGCAAGAAAAAATTTCGCTAAAAAATTCTTTTTCAATGGAACAATTAGAATATGTAGCGGGTGTGGATGTGGTAGAATGGTCAGAAAATGCTAAAGATTATGGCATATGCTGTATTTCTGTATTGAACTACCGTACTAAGGAATTACTTGAAAGAGTAGAATATGCTGGAAGGATTGACTTGCCTTATATTTCAGGCTATCGTGCTTTACGTCAATTACCGTTGGTTTTGGAAGCACAAAAAAAGTTGAAGCATGAACCAGATCTTTATTTTTTTAATGGAAACGGTTATTTGAACCAGTTTCCTATGGGAATAGCTACTTTAGCGGCTTTTTATTTGCGTAAACCAAGTATTGGAGCAGCGAAAAACGGTCCGAGAGCAAAAGGACTTTCTTATACCAAACCGCCGAGCGTAATCGGAAAGTTTACAGATATTATGGCAGATACAGCAGTTTGTGGCGCTGTAGTTTGTACCAAAAAAAATGCACATCCTGTTTTTGTTACCTGCGGAAATTGGATAGATTTAAAAACAAGTATCCAGTTGGTATTATCTTTGTCAGAAAGGACACATCCATTGCCTTTACCTATTCGCTATGCGCAAATGGCAACTAGAGAAGGGAAAGTAAAGTATGAGAATATTATCCATTAAGTGAAGAAAGCACTTGCTTATATGGGACAAATATGTTAGAATACAAAAACGTAAAAATGGATGAAAAAGCCTTGCTCTTTATATTAGAAAAGTAAAGGGCCATAGACCATAAGGAGGTTAAAATGAAAAAATATGAACTAGCCACAGTGCTTCGCGTCACTCTGGAAGAAGAAGAAAGGGCTAAGACAATTAAAAAAATTGAGGATTATATTGTACGCTTTGGTGGCAATGTGACTCAAATAGACGATTCTTTCGGAAAGAAAAAATTAGCCTACGAGATTCAAAAAATGCGTGAAGGATTTTACTACTTTATTCAATTTGAAACAGAAAATGCTGATTGTCCGAATGAATTGGAAGCACATATCCGCATTATGGAAGAAGTTATTCGTTATTTATGTATCAAGCAAGAAGAATAAAGTTTTTCTGTTGACGGTACATGAAGACAGATAGGAGTATTCATATGAATAAAGTGGTTTTAATGGGACGCTTAACGAGAGAGCCTGATATTCGTTATTCACAGGGAGAACGAGCGATGGCGATTGCTCGTTATACTCTAGCAGTGGATCGACGTGTACGCAGAAGCATGGATTCATCTATGGAACAACAAACAGCGGATTTTATCAATTGTGTTGCCTTTGATCGTTCAGCAGAGTTTGCAGAAAAGTACTTTCATCAGGGAACTAAAATTGCTGTTAGCGGTAGGATTCAAACTGGTAGCTATGTCAATAAAGAGGGTCAAAAGGTATATACAACGGAAGTCATTGTAGAAGATCAAGAATTTGCTGAGAGCAAGGCAGCTTCGACTACGAATGGTGAACAAATGACTGAATCTGCAAGAGTACCTAATCCAAGTAATGCGATAGGAGACGGTTTCATCAATATACCAGATGAAGTAGATGATGAAGGTTTGCCGTTTAATTAAGTTTAGTATTATCCAGATGTGAGCGAAGGAATAAGTGGGAGGTAAGCCATATGGCATTTAATAAATCAGAAAAAAATGATTCATCCATGAAGAGGCGAGGAACACGTAGAAGAAAGAAAGTCTGTGTGTTCTGCGGAGAAAAGAATGGAGATATTGACTATAAAGATATTAACAAGTTAAAGCGTTATGTATCCGAAAGAGGAAAAATTTTGCCACGAAGAATTACGGGCAATTGTGCAAAGCATCAACGGGCTTTAACTGTGGCAATTAAACGAGCAAGACATATTGCTTTAATGCCTTATACTTTAGATTGATATACAAAATCCGCAAGCATACACCAAAATAGGTTCAGTGACGATAGAATTAGAAAAAAGCTATTCAGAGACAAACACAAATTAAGTTGTCTTTGAATAGCTTTTTATATGACATAAATTATGATATCTTGGAGGTTCTATGCTGCGTTATACTGTGTATCCGTTTCGTTTACCTGAATGGCCCTATGGTTATGATGCCTTGAGTCCTTACTTAAATGCAGAAACTGTCTATTTCCATTACGATAAACATTTTAGGGCTTATATCAATAATTTAAATGCTTTGTTAAAGCCGTATCCTGCATTACATGGAAAAACGTTAGAAAATCTCTTATCAGCTCCACAAGATCTTCCAGGTGAAGCAAAGGTAGATATTTTATTTCAAGCAGGAGGTGTCTATAACCACGATGTGTATTTTAATCATTTAGCTCCGCCGGACCATATCTTACATAAGCCAACTGGTTTGCTTTATGAATTGCTTAGAAATAAATTTGGGAGTTTTACTAAATTTAAAGAAAAGTTTGTTGAAAGTGCAAAAAAAATAAAAGGTTCAGGTTGGACAGTTTTAGTATTTACTGCCAATGGAGAACCTCTTATTTTAAATTTAGCCAATCAAGATACCGTCGTTCCTTTTGACTATACTCTTGTTTTTCTCATGGATGTTTGGGAACATTCCTATTATTTACAATATCAAAATGTAAAGGAAGATTATTTTAAAAATTTTTGGGAGGTTTTAGTATTTGATTCTTATGTCTTTAATCCCTAATTGCCTTTGCTGGTGAGAGGATTACTCTTTCCCTCAAAGGCACTGTTATTATCTGCCTCGACTAGATTGTTTGCACGATAGTGAGGACCGTCTGCATAGATTACTGCTGGAGGAGGATCTTTTAATTCCTTATTTATATTTGCTCCTGAAAGTTTGGATGAAGTTTTAGAATGGATTTTTTCTTTCATTTTTTCTACTCCTTTCTTGCAAGGAACGACAAAGAGTATTGTGTCCACTATCCACAAGCTTTATCAAATGGTTTCAACTCTCTATTAAAATCTGTAGAATATCTATAGAATGCTTTTTAGAGTAAAATGTTACGTATATTTTGCCTTATACGGCATCAAGATTCTTTAAAATATTTCCAATGTTTTTGTGCCACAACGATAGGAAAAATTTTACTCGTTCGCTGCGATTAAATTGGCACTTTTAAAAATGTCTGCTTACAGTTTTTTCAAGTAGAGGGTTCAAGTTTTTTGATAAATTCTAGTAGATTTTTCTCGCTAAAACTGTTATATTAAAAGTAGCCTTTCGTTAGGGCGTGTTTAGAAACTGCTGTTAACCTAATTACTGAGGAAGCAATGTACAAAGTCCTTTGGTAACAGAGTCTGCGTTAAAAATTACTTGTTGGCATTTTAGCAGTAGGTTTTGAGTAAGGGGTGGCGGGTTTTAAGTTCCATCTCTAAGTTTGTAATCAGTTTTTGAGAATACAAATTCTGTTGACATACGCCCTCGGGTGTGTTCATGCTACCGTGCGTTATCCATATTTTAGTAGATTTTATACTGACCGGCGTTTAGAGCCTGCTTAAGTACTTAAGTATCTCACTTACGGAAGAATATTTGTCTATTCCCCTCCTACGGTGCCCTGGATTTCTGGAAAGACTTTCAGTATTCTTGTGTCACTTCTTCATGTAGGAGAAAAACTATTCATAACATTCTTCTCGCTCGGAAATACTGAACAAGCTCTTCATTTTCTTGGAATATGCATGGTTGTCTGCAAAAATTTGCCTTGAGGGGTCTACAATTTGCTTAAAATCTGTACATTTCGAATAGTATGAACACACCCTAGAATTGAATTTACAGTTAGAGGAAGATAAAATGTTAACTACAGGAACGATTTTAGATGGCAAATACAAAATATTGCACTCTATAGCTAAAGGTGGTATGAGTGAAATTTATTTGGCGCTACATGAGCAATCAGATAAATATTGGGCGATTAAAGAAGTTAATAAGGAAAATACTGAAGAAAGTAGATTATTCTTGCGAAGCTTACTGGCAGAAGTCACTTTGTTGAAAGAATTAAACCATCCGGCTCTTCCTAATATCGTTGATATTTTAGATCGAGAAAATGAATTGCTGATTGTTATGGATTACATACCGGGAAAAACATTACAAAAAATTTTAACACAAGAAGGGGCAAGAAGTGAGGAAGTAGCTGTTGATTGGGTCTTACAGCTTTGTGATGTCTTAGATTATCTACATAATCAAAATCCACCGGTTATTTATCGAGATATGAAACCGGGTAATATCATCGTACAAGAGTATAAAGTGAATCAAGAAATTTATTATCGTTTGGTTTTGGTGGATTTTGGAATTGCGAGACGTTATAAGCAAGAACAAGGGGCAGATACCGTTTATTTGGGAACGAGAGGTTATGCTGCACCTGAACAATTTTTAGATCAGGAAGAAACAAAGCAAAGTGATGCAAGAACAGATATTTATTCCTTGGGAGCGACCTTATATCATATGCTAACTGGACATAATCCAGCTAAAGCACCTTACACTTTATATCCAATTAGGCAGTGGAATCCTTCTTTATCTAGTGGGTTAGAAAAAATTTTAAACAAGTGTATTAATAACAATCCGGATGAACGTTATCAAAATATCCGGCAGTTGCGCTATGCGCTTTCTCAGTATCGGGTGGTGGATGAAGATTATCAAAATGTTCAAAAAGGTAGATTAGCGATATTCTGCGGTATTGTGATTATGTCTTGTTTTTTTGCAGTTTTGGCCATTGTTAGTAGAGAGCAGATTAAAAGAAAAACTAGGGATGATTACTATGAAAAACTAGTAGAGACTAACTTAGATGCTGTATCGTCTATTACGGAGGGAGTCTGGGATATCCGTATAGTGGAAGAATATTTAGCAGTTATTGAAAAGGCACCAGAGGAAGAAGCAGGTTACAGGCGTTTATGGAATTATTTTGTTGGGGTTGGCAAAACCAATAATGGTTTAAATGTGATGATGGGTTTGTTGGCTACTGTATCTAATACAGAGTTTAAGCAAGAGTTATATTTAGACATGGCAAAAGTAGCATTCAATGGAAATGCACAAGATTTAAATTTTGATGCAAATTATCGTTTGGCTTATCAGTTATTTTCTCAAATATCTAAAAATCGTTATCCAGAAGTAGAACATTATCGTACTTTATCTGAAAACTTATCTTCATTATCTATAGATGGTCGAAAATTAAAGAGTGATTTGGAACAAATGCAGGAAGTAATTGGGCATTCCACGAAAGAAGTTGCTTTGGATTTATCTTTAGCAGCAGCAAATGTTTATCGTACGTATGCAGCAGATTTGGAAACAGAGGATCAAGATCCTTTTGCTCATGCAATTGTATTACTAAAGCAAGCACAAGAAATCTTAAATTCTCCTTACTTTGCAGCTTCTTATTATGTCAATGAGAGAAAACAGGTTGACATTGTTTTTGCTTTGGCAGATTCTTATTATCGCCAAGCTACCATAAAAAAATCCAAAAATCAGGATGCTTTAGAAGAGTACAAGTTGGCAATCGATTATTATCAAGAATTATCACAGTTTCAAAGAGATGAAAAAGCGATTATTCAAAATGAAAACCGTATTGCTGATTTATATCGTATAATGGGGAATTTTGAGCAAGCAGAAAAAAATTATCAGCAGCTTATGGAATGGTATCCTACAGATATTTTAGCTTATGTAAGTTATGGTCTGATGTTATTAGAAGAAAATAAGGTAGAGCAAGCAAGAGAAATTTATCAGTCGGCAGAAAAATTACCAGATGCACAAAAAAATAGCAACTTTAGGAAATTAGCACTAAAGTTGCGTTATACACAATAAACTTGTCTTAAAAAGGGACAAATAGAGAAAGGATTAGGATGAAAGGGATATTTGATTATTTATATTATGTAGCTTTATTTGCTAGCCTTATTGGTTTTATCATTGCTGCCGTACTGTTTTTTCGTTTTAAAATTCCCAGTTTATTTAAAAAATTTACACAATCATTTAGACGGAATTTGCCGTTAGAAAAAAGAATATCCTGGAAGAAATATCAACAAGAAGAAATTGCTTCTCAAACGCTTGCTTTGGAAAAAGTGCCTAGCATTCAGAACAATACTAAAAAAATGCGGAAAGTATCTCCATATGTATTGTTTTTGGGCATTGTTTCCGTGGCTGTTCTTTGTTCAGTTCCTACATGGGCAAATGGTTGGCACAGTTTTCAATCTCCAAGTGCTACAAAAGATGATTTATGGCAAAGTGCTTTAAATCTGACGTTTAATGCTGTACCGATTGTAGAGAATGAAAAAAAACAGTTGATGACATATTCTTTTGATTATGGTAAAGTGACGATAGAAAAAGAAAATAAGGCAGGTTGGTACACACACGAGCCAGAGATTTTCGTTAGTATTCAAAAAAGCTCCCGTGCACAGTTCGTTTACAAAATTTGGAATCAAAGTGATGGAAAAAAAGAAACAGATATAGAGGAAACAAGGATGGATCAATCCGGTATAATTACTTTAAATGAAGATGGTATTTATGGTCTACATATCTGGATGGTCGATAAAAACGGAGTACGTAGTACGGTTAAAAAAGATGTTCAGGTAACTTTGCGTTTAGATACGCATCAACCTGACATATTGATTGAAGGAGTGGAAAACCAGACTTCTAATTTAGGGGAAATTGTACCCAGGGTAGTTTATCGGGATCAATTTTTGCATAGAGAAAATACTTCTATTACCATTCAAGCGTTAAACGATTCAGAAAAAGTTTTTCGTGGTACTGAATCTACGGAAAACGGGCATCAAATTTATACATTGGAACCGATTACAGCGGATGATAACTATATACTTCTTGTTGATATACGTGATCAAGCGGGCAATTGTAATCAAGTTTCTTATTCTTTTTCTATCAATCAAGAGGGAGCCAAATTTGTGCTGATTGAGGAAGAATTAAGAGAAAAATATAAGGAACAACCTGTTTTACCCAATATACGCATTGATGATGTAGATGAAGTAACGATTGTTTCTTTTACGGTTAATGGAAGGGAACAAGCTTATCATTTTGAAAATGGAATAATTGCGCCAGAAGAACCGATTAGTCAAGAGGGGAAAAATATAATCAATTTAGAGATTATGGACGGTGCGGGGCATTATTCTAGGATGGAACCCATAGAATTTTATTTAGATTTTACTCCTCCGCAAAACCAAATTTATGGTGTGAGTAGCGGGGGACAGTATAATTCTGCTGTTACGGTAGATATTGTGAGTATAGACAGTTCAGATATTGAACGAAAAATTCTGATTAACGACGAAGAATATACTTTAGATAAAGGGGTTTATGCCTTTGATGAAAACAATCATATCACTCTTACTTTAAAAGATGAGGGATATTATGAGATTGAAGTGATTAGTAAAGATAAGGCAGGAAATGTAAGTAGAACACCGATCGTGGATTTTCATATTCATTATTCATGGTTTAAGATTTTTAACTAAAAGTAGATTATGGTATAATAAACAAAAAGCGTTTATTATACTATTTATGCACACAATTTGATTAGGAAGATGATGTGCAAAGCACATTCAAATTGGCGCAACCATGATTTACTTTGTCATCATGGTATAATAAACAAAAAACGTTTATTATACCATGGAAGTTTATCACGTTCCTAAGTCGTCGCTTTAATCACCATAGGTTCAAGAGCGGCTAGGCACCTGATCGCTTCAGCTACAATCAGCAGTGGAGAAAAACTCCTGCTGATTAGGCTTTAGTTGATGCACACAATTGCGTAAAGAATTTGTTCACGTACGTTCGCCGCAATAGGCACAACCATGATACACAGATACACGGGCTTAGCTCGTTAGTACTTACGCCATTAAGCGTATAGAGCAAGAAGCTTTCCCGTCCAAGAGCTTTTGGGTTTTAGACGGGCAAAAGCATGTTGCATAGAAAGGGAAATATAATGAATGAAACATTGAATTTATTGGCAAAACGCTATACTTGTAGGGACTATAGTGAAAGAATACCAGAAACAAAAGATTTAGAAGCTATCGCTCAAGCTGCATTGCAAGCTCCTAGTGCTTATAATGGGCAACCGTGGCATATTGTGCTTATTCATCAGAAGGATTTGATCGAACAAATGAATAGCGAATCTTTGGAGATTATAAAAGAAGTCCCGGCTTATCAAGATTTTTATAAACGGATTCAAGAACGAGGGGGAGCAGTTTTTTATCATGCTCCGAGTATGGTTTTGGTATTGAAAAAAACAGAGAATACAGAGGATAAGGTAGTAAGTATGGATGCAGGGATTGTCACAGGCAATGTTGCTTTAGCTGCTACTTCTTTAGGTTTGTCTACTACGATTTGTGCATCTGGGGGTATCGTGTTCCAAAGTGAAAAAGCACAAGAATGGGAACAAAAGTTAAAATTTCCAAAAGGATATACTTTTGGGATAGCTATTTTAATCGGTTATGCAAAAAATGATAATGGAAAACCACATGAATTGGATCAATCAAAAGTTACCTGGATCAGGTAGAAAGAGAGAAGATGGATGAAAGTTGTTTTGATTAATGGGAGTCCGAATGCGGAAGGTTGCACTTACACTGCTTTGCGTGAAGTAGAACAAATTTTGAATGACGAAGGAATAGAAACGCAGTTGTTCCAAGTGGGAAAAAAACCGGTTTCAGGTTGTATAGCTTGTAGAAGTTGTTTTAAAACCGGGCATTGCTTTATGGATGATTCGGTGAAAGAAGTTGCTGCATTATTCCCTGAACATGCTGATGGGTTAATTTTGGGTTCTCCGGTTTATTATGCTACCATGTCAGGGCAAATTTCATCGTTTGCAGATCGACTCTTTTTTTCTTCCATGAAAGAAAGACGCTTTGATTACAAAGTGGCAGCAGGAATAGTTTCTTGCCGCAGAGGCGGAGCAGTGGGTGCTTTTGATGATTTGAATAAGTACTTTTTGATGAACAATATGTATGTTGTAGGTTCTCAATATTGGAATATGGTGCATGGCTCAAAGCCTGAAGAAGTGAAACAAGATTTAGAAGGTTTGCAGACCATGCGGAGATTAGGAAAAAATATGGCTTTTCTACTTCGGGCTTTTCAAGCGGCAAAGCAGCTGGAAGTGAAAGAAGCCGTTTTAGAAGAAGAACATATTTTCACAAACTTTATTCAAGGATCTTGAATTTTTTCATTGAGAAAGAAATCTTTTACAGTGATTTTACTTAAAGGTGAGGAGAGACTTAAGCTTAAAGTATGTATTTGATTTTTAATGAATACGGCAAGAAGTCCCCACTCTTAAAGTGGGGAACGAATTGGCATAAAACTTGGAATACACAGAACTAGATCGCCTGTAAAGGCGGTACCAGTCGTCTTGAGCGATAAGCTCCCCACTTTTTAGTATTAGCGTAGGTGGTGGAGTATGTCACAGAACGACTCTATTTTAAAAAGGGGAGGTGCAAACCTCCCTTTCAGAAAAAGGAGGAATAATGATGATTTCTCAAGATATACAAAAGCCAGTTCAATATAAAATAAAGGCTTGCTATACCGAAGATACGGTTAGGGTCTATCAATCTTTTTCTCCTGAATTAGGTGCAGAAGTATTGATATTAAGGCAGTTTAGTAAAAAGTTCCCCTTAGATCGCATGTTATGGTTTAAAGTTTCTTTTTTAGGTTCAATGTATGATTGTACTTGGGGGAAAAAACCTGGTAGAACAAAGGTAATTGCTTTTGATATCAAAAGAGAAGCTTTCAATTATTTATTAAAAAATGGACTTCTATCTACTTATGATGAAGATATTCATTTAAATCATAATAATTGGAAGAAAATGCTCGATAAAACAGAAATCTGCATCAATTGGGAAGCTGATCGTAACCTCTTTGGGAATGCTCTATCCAGAAAAACGGTAGAAATTGGTGTACGGTATGCCGTTTTGGAAAAATGTATTCAGGAGTGGATTGTAGGCATTACTGATATTACGAATTCGATAGTTTGTATCAAGAGTAGCTTAGAACAATATAGTTTTTCTGAAAAAGATTTGCCAAAGGAAACAGACTATCCTTTGGTTTGAAAAAATAACTGTGGGACATACGGGGATAGCTCGTGAATACTCAAATCCTTAAATTTGCCGAACGAGAAGTCCCCGCCTCAAATGCGTAGTAGTTTTACAAAACGATGAAACGTTAGGCGGCGAGAGTATGTCACTAACCCGGCGAGAAGTCTCCCATTTCTAAAGTGGAGGATGAATTGTATAAAACCATGGGTCGCACATGGGGAAAGCTCGTTTATCTGGCGGTATTGTCATATTGAGCGAGAAAGCCCTTATATTCTTAGCGTTGGTGTAAGTGGTGGGAGTATGTCACATGCAGGAGGAGTATCAAGTTGTCCGGAGAAGAAATAAAAATTAGTAAAGAAAAAATAACACAGGAAATTAAAAGGCGGCGAACTTTTGCAATTATTTCCCATCCAGATGCCGGAAAAACTACTTTAACAGAAAAGTTTTTACTATTTGGAGGAGCAATTAATACGGCGGGTTCAGTAAAAGGAAAAAAAACCGATAAACATGCTGTATCAGATTGGATGGATATTGAAAAAGAAAGAGGAATTTCAGTTACTTCTTCTGTATTACAATTTTTTCATCGAAATATTTGTGTCAATCTTTTGGATACGCCAGGGCATCAGGATTTTTCAGAAGATACTTATCGTACTTTAATGGCAGCGGATTCAGCGGTAATGATTTTAGATGCCTCAAGAGGGGTGGAAGCGCAAACTATTAAATTATTTAAAGTTTGTGTGATGAGAAACATACCGATTTTTACTTTTATCAATAAAATGGATAGAGAAGCAAAAAATCCTTTAGCTTTATTGGAAGAAATCGAAGAAGTTTTAGGTATTCAGACTTGTCCGATGAATTGGCCTATTGGTTCGGGAAAAGATTTTCATGGAGTGTATGACCGAAAAACAAAACAAATTCTGCAATTTTCCACACAACCTATGGGAGAAGCTTTGGAAAAGCAGTTACAAGAAGATATAGAACTTTTAGATGGAGCGAGTGAAGAATTTGACCAAGAAAAGGTCAATAAAGGGAAGTTATCTCCTGTATTTTTTGGTTCAGCTTTAACTAATTTCGGAGTAGAAACTTTTTTGAATTACTTTTTGGATTTAGCGCCTATACCTTTGCCTAGGTCGTCTTCTGCTGGTTTAATTGATCCGATTCAAGAAGATTTTTCTGCTTTTGTATTTAAAATACAAGCAAATATGAACAAAACACATCGAGATCGCATTGCTTTTTTGCGCCTGTGTTCTGGAGTTTGTTTACCAGGTATGGAAGTATATCATGTACAAGGTAAAAAACGTATACGTTTATCCCAAGCTAGACAATTGCTGGCAAATGAGAGAAAAACAATGGAAGGTCCATCTTATGCAGGAGATATCATAGGCGTATTTGATCCGGGCATTTTTTCTATAGGAGATACCTTGACTTTGTCTAATAGCGGTTTTGTTTTTGAGGGAATACCAACTTTTGCTCCTGAACATTTTGCCAGAGTCAGGCAAATAGACACAATGAAAAGAAAGCAGTTTGTAAAAGGTATAGAGCAGATAGCGCAAGAAGGTGCTATCCAAATTTTTCAGGAATTTCATGGTGGTATGGAAGAGGTTTTGGTCGGTGTAGTAGGTACTCTACAGTTTGATGTCCTGATTCATCGTTTACGTCAGGAATATAAAGTCGAAGTAAAACTGGAAAATTTGCCATACGAAACAATTCGTTGGGTAGACAAAAGTCCAGTACCTATAGATGAATTGCAAGGAACATCCGATATGAAAAAAATAAAAGACTTAAAAGGAAATCCTTTATTGTTGTTCATTCATTCCTGGAGTGTGGACATGGTATTGGAAAGAAATAAAGGTCTACACTTAGAAGAATTTTCAAGAAGCTGATCCTCAAAAAAATACAACTTATTTAGTATCTCACTTAACGTAGAGCTTTATCATATACTTTTCTTTGCTTACAAATGAAAAATAGATTTTTAGACAAACAATAAGAAAAATTCTCCTCATTTAAGAGATGGCAAACAGATTTTCAAAGAAAATAAAAGTAAAAGGGAGTAATTTAATGAAAAAAATAGCTGAAAAAAGGATAGCTTTGGTTTTGGCTTTTTTGCTAGTGATCAGTAATTTAGTTGCTTGCACAAACAGTAGTGCAACGAATGCAACAGCAAAAGAAGAAAGTACGGCGCAGAAAGAAGCATTAGGAAAAAATCTAGATCTTCGAGTGTCAGTGGGTTCAGAACCTCAAACCATGGATCCTCAATTAAACCGCATGGCAGATACTTCGATGATCCTACAAACTCTTTTTGAAGGTTTGATGACTTTTCGAGATTTAGGAAATGGAAAATCGGATATTGTACCGGGGCAAATTAAAGAGTATACCTTAAGTGAAGACGGTTTGACTTATACTTTTTTTCTCAGAGATGATATTTTTTGGCACGATGGCCAAGCAGTTACTGCCAAAGATTTCGTTTATGCATGGCGTAGGCTAGTTAATCCGGATACTGCAGCAGAATATAGTCATGTTTTAGAAATGGTTAAGAATGCGAAAAAGATTATAACAGGTGAAACGGATCCGCAGGAATTAGGAATAGAAGCAACAGATGAGAAAACCTTGGTAGTTACTTTAGAAGTACCCTGTGCTTATTTCTTAGAAATCTGCGCTTTTGGTGTAACGGCACCTACTCGTCAGGATATGTTTGAACAATATGGGGAACAATGGACACAGAAAAAGGAAAGTTACATCGGAAATGGTCCTTATAAGATGCAGACATGGATGCATAATGAGAAAATTGTTGTAGAAAAAAGTGATACTTTTTATGAATATGAGCAATTAGGTCCAGATAGCATTACCTTTGTTTTGATGGATGATTATAATGCAATGCTGAATGCATTTAATAATAATGAATTAGATTTTGTCCGTAATGTCCCAGTAGATGAAATTGATCGCT
The DNA here is from genome assembly GCA_026000945.1 of Clostridia bacterium. Taxonomy (GTDB): domain Bacteria; phylum Bacillota; class Clostridia; order Lachnospirales; family Lachnospiraceae; genus BNZI01. The sequence goes on from BNZI01000013.1 coordinate 13,475, forward strand.
TAAAAGCAGAAGAGAAATTGAAAACTGTGGAATCTTTAGGTACATATTACCTTTCCATGAATCATACCAAAGCACCTTTTGATGATCCTAGAGTTAGGGAAGCTTTTTCCTTAGCTATAGATCGTAATTTTATCGTCGAACAAGTAACAAAAACAGAGCAAAAGCCTGCTGGTGGATTTTTGCCATTTGGTGTATTTGATGAAAATAAAAAAGATTTCCGCGAGGAAGTGGGAGACTTTTATTCTGTAAAATTAGAAGATAATGAAGAAAATGGGGAAAAAGCTCGTGCCTTATTAGCGGAAGCGGGGTTTCCAGGAGGAGAAGGTTTTCCTACTGTGGAATATCTTTATAATACAGGTGATGTACATCGCAAAACTGCTGAAGCTTTACAAGAAATGTGGCAAACGGTTTTAGGTATAAAGGTGACTTTAGCAAATCAGGATTGGGCTATCTTTTTATCCACTTTACAAGATGGAGATTTTCAAATAGCAAGAGATAGCTGGTATGCAGATTATCATGATCCATCTACATTTTTAAATTTATTTGTAAGTACTGCCGGAGATGGTAATAATCATCCACGTTACAATAATGCACAATATGACGAATTGATGGAAAAAGCTAGCTTGGAAGTAGATACAGCTAAACGTTGGGAATACTTACAAGAAGCAGAAAAAATAGGAATGGGTGAATCCTTTATTATTCCCTTATATTATTATACAGCTTCTTATTTGTTTAATGATCGTCTAGAAGGTTTATCTAGTACTGATTTGGGATATTATTTTTTTACAAGAGTCAAAAATAAATTGGCTAATTAAGAGAAGTAGGTCGGAGCAATGGCTCCGGCCTATATGTGGCTTTAGTTTAATTCAGCTATTCGAGTGACTCCAACATAAATATGCGAAATTTTGTACCAGGTACGGAAATCCACCACTCCGGTTACCGGTAAGTCAAAAACTTTTTGAAAATCACGAACTGCTTGAGCAGTAAGGGGACCAAAAATACCGTCAGGGATAAGGGTGGTAATTGCGCTGTAGGCTTGAGATATTCTGGCCAGTTGATTTTGCATTTGTTTAACTTTATCGCCTGTACTCCCTACAGTTAGGTTGTAGCCAGGCCATGAGCTGGGAATGCCAGAAATTTGTTCAGCATGGTTTAGATACATATCACTTCCATAAAAGTGGTTGATGATTTGCATAGCAGAAAATCCTTGCTCACCCAATTCTTGGGATCCCCATTGAGTCATCCAATTTGGGCAGGTTACTTGTCTACCATCACAATATTGTGTTAAAATCGGTTGTTTTACTTCTGGGCGGGATAAGTAAGAATCAAAAATTTCATCTACAATCAGGCTAATTTTTTCATAAATGTTTCTTCCATAAATCCATTTATGGTCAAAGGCAGTCGATGAAGTAATTGTGAAATCGTAACCCTTTCCTCTATACCATTCTGTATATACACGATTTAGAGTAAAGGACATAATGGCATAAACATTTGCCCGAATCGTAGCGTCGGTCCAAGTGGAATAAATCTCACTGGAAGCTACATTTTTAACATAGTCACGGTAAGGTTCATAATAGTCTTTTGCACTGGAATCGGTCGGAACACCATCATGGACGATAACTGTTTGAGGGACAACTACCCTGCTTAGTACAATTTCGCCGCTTTCCGGAACAGGTTTTACTTCAGGTTCGGCAATTTTGGGCGGATAATTACCATATAAACGATGATCAGGAATATTAATGAGTTCCTCGCTAAAGGTATCTTTTTGATCTAGTGGCAAAAGGGAAACATTTTGTAAAGAAAGTTCACCGGATAAAATCTCTGCACCAGAGATTACACACGGTTCATATCCGGGAGCTTCAATGGTTATGGTATAATTAGAATAAGGTTGGTTGTTATTGTCTTTTTCTAGGCTGTATTCTATAGGCGGAGCAGGAAGATCTATAGGTTCTGTTTGACCGGAAGAATTGGTATTTAATTGATCAAGGATATCTGTAGGGTCATCAACAAGGCTAACAGAAATTGTTGCATCAGGAACAGGGCGATTGTCGGCGGCAGAAGTGGCAAATACTTTTAATTTTCCAGTGTCAACATTGTTTTCAAGGGCATAAGCATAGAGGGAATCTCTCATAAAGGCAAACCTTTTTTTGTCGTTAATATCAGTATATTAATGAGAGGGGAAAAAAGTGAATATAAAGAGAAGGGTGATTTATGTTTGATTTAAGTGTTTACCAATGGAAAAAAGTATGGGTTACCGGGCATAATGGGTTTAAAGGTTCTTGGCTATGTAAAGTATTAGCCTTAGCGGAAGCAAGAGTATGTGGTTATCGTTTAGCTTTGTCTGATACAAGTTCTATTGTTCATTGTGTAAGACGGATTATTTTACTCAAATAAATCAGTATGCATACCTGTCCTAGTTAAAGCGAGAATATTTTCCTGCTCATCTATTTTATAAATTAATAACCAATTGGGCTTGATATGACATTCCCGGTAACCCTTCCAATTTCCTTTTAACGTGTGGTCTTTGTATCGAGTAGGGAGAGGATTTCCACTAGCGAGAAGTGAAATGACGTTTAATAAAAGAGAAATATCATAGCCTCGTTTTTTGCTGAGTTTGTAGTCTCGTAAGAAGTCATTGCTCCGTTCTATTTTATACATCATCAGCTTCTAAATCTTTTACTAAATCTTCTACCGTAGAAAATTTGGGAGTGTTAGGATTTTTCAACATTTGTTCAGTTTCTTCTATAGCTCTAAGAGTTTGTGTATTTGGGCGTTTTAGTAGTGAAAAGGGAATTCCTTGCATTTGTACAGCTTGCCGTAAGAATAGATTCACTGCGGTGCTCATATTCATTCCCAAATCGGAAAATAGTTCCTCTGACTGTTTTTTTAAAGTTGAGTCAATTCTTAAACTCATCATTGTAGTTGAATTTGATTTATTCATTTTATTTACCTCCATCAATTAGTAGATAATATATATATATTGTATCACAATATATATATATTATCTATATTTAAAAGTGAGAATAAAACCTTAGTAAGAAAAATATTGAAAAATTAAAATTTTTAGTAAATCTCTTTATGATCAAAAATAGTAGATGAAGAAATTTTTCATAGAAGAACCCCTTTTTTGATCGTTAATATTAATGGGAGGGGAAAAATGAATATAAAGAGAAGGGTGATTTATGTTTGATTTAAGTGTTTACCAAGGGAAAAAAGTATGGGTTACCGGGCATAATGGTTTTAAAGGTTCTTGGCTATGTAAAGTATTAGCTTTAGCGGGAGCAAGAGTATGTGGTTATAGTTTAGCTTTGCCCGATACAAAAAATTTGTTTTCTTTGATGGATCTATCAGATTCTGTTGTTTCGATCATAGGAGATGTTCGGGATAGAAAAACGTTAGAAAAAGAATTTACTGCTTTTGCTCCAGAATATGTTTTTCATTTGGCAGCTCAACCTTTAGTAAAATTTTCTTATCAAGAGCCTGCTTATACTTATGAAACAAATGTGATGGGAACGGTGAATCTTTTAGATTGCGCGAGAAGAAGCTCGTCAGTACGTTCAATTTTAAATGTCACTACGGATAAAGTGTATGAAAATAAAGAATGGGAATGGGGATATCGAGAAAATGAACCATTGAATGGATATGACCCTTATTCGAATAGTAAATCTTGTTCAGAGTTAATTACTTCTACTTATCAACGTTGTTTTTTTGAAGGAAAAGTTGCCATATCTACAGCTAGAGCTGGTAATGTCATTGGAGGAGGAGATTTTGCCCTAGATCGAATTATCCCGGATTGTATACGAGCAGCATTAGAAAAGAAAGAGATTTTTTTACGTAATCCTCATTCAATCAGACCTTATCAACATGTATTAGAACCGATTTTTGCTTATTTGTACATTGCATGGAAACAAAGTGAAGAAATGAAATTTGCCGGTACATATAATATTGGGCCGGAACAAAGTGACTGTATCAGTACGAAAGAATTAGCTGAAAAATTTTGTAAGACTTGGGGTGAAAATTTAACTTACTTGATTGAAAAAGAAAATCAGGAGGCTGTACATGAGGCTTCATTTTTGACTTTAGACTGTGCAAAGATAAAAAAAGTATTAAAATGGAAACCTATTTGGAATATAGATACAGCTATTCAGAAAACAGTAGAATGGGTCAAAAGTTATCAAGCAAAAGAAAATATAGAAATTTGTATGGAAAAACAAATTTTTAGCTATTTAGAATCTATATAAAATTTCCAAATAGAAAAATATTAGGATATGTTGATCAATATAAAAAAGTGGGCAAATACTAGAGGTATTTTAAGTAAGACAGCCAGATAGTTCTTCCCTTCTAAAGAAGGGGATGAATGATATAGGATCGTGGGTCACAAGGAGATAGCTTTCCTGTACTGGTAGCACGAGTCATCTTGAGCGAGAAGCCCTGAGCTTTTAGCATGACGGTGATAAGATATGTCACGGAATTTAGGAAAAGTTTGCTACAAATGAGATAGTAGATGGGTTTTTAGAAAGGATAAATATGTCAAATAGGGAGCAAGAAAAAGAAGAAATTTTAAAGCGCGTAGAGGCCTATGCAAAAAAATATCATCAAGTAAATAAACCTTATCAGAAGGGAGAAAAAATCCCTTATGCAGGGCGTGTGTATGACCAAGCAGAAATGGTGAATTTAGTAGATAGTGCTTTGGAATTTTGGCTGACAGAGGGAGATTACACGAGAAAATTTGAAGAAAAATTAAAGAAATATTTAGCGATAGATTACTGCTCATTAGTAAATTCTGGATCGTCAGCAAATTTGCTTGCTTTTATGACTTTGACTTCTCCTTTACTAAAAGAAAGGCAAATTAAAAGAGGAGACGAAGTGATTACGCTTGCAGCGGGTTTTCCCACTACTGTAGCACCCATATTACAGTATGGGGCTGTACCTGTCTTTTTAGATATTACAATTCCAGAATATAGTATAGATGTTTCGCAATTGGAGCAAGCCTTCACTGAAAGGACGAAAGCAGTGATGGTAGCCCATACTTTGGGAAATCCCTTTCCTTTAAAAGAAGTGAAAGATTTTTGCAAACAGCATAATTTATGGCTCATTGAAGACAATTGCGATGCTTTAGGCAGTCGTTATCAATTCGACGGTGAATGGAAATTTACTGGAACAATAGGAGATATTGGGACTTCTAGTTTTTACCCTGCACATCATATCACAACAGGAGAGGGCGGAGCAGTTTATACGAAAGATCCTTTATTGAACCGGATTATGCGTTCTTTTAGGGATTGGGGGCGTGCATGTACTTGTCCTAGCGGAGTGGATAATTCTTGCGGACATCGTTTTGATGGCCAGTACGGAGAATTGCCAAAAGGTTATGACCACAAATATGTCTATTCGCATTTTGGCTATAATTTAAAAGCTACGGATATGCAGGCAGCAGTAGGAGTAGCACAATTAGATAAGCTTTCTTATTTTGTCCAAAAAAGAAGAGAAAATTTTGCCTATTTGTATGATCGTCTAAAGGATTTAGAGCAGTTTTTTTACTTACCTAAAGCTTTAGAAGAGTCAGAGCCTAGTTGGTTTGGTTTTCTTTTGACCGTAAAGGATGAAAAAAAAATAGAGCGTAATTTAATTGTACAACATCTAGAAAAAAAAGGAATACAAACTAGAATGCTTTTTGCTGGAAATTTGCTTGCTCATCCTTGTTTTGATTCTATACGCCATCAAAAAGGAGTTTATCGCTTGATCGGAAATTTACAGAATACAGACTATGTGATGAGGAATACTTTTTGGTTAGGCGTATATCCAGGTATGCAAAAAGAGCAATTAGACTATATGGTAGAGCAAATTCATGACTATATCAAAAGTGATTCTCAATGAGAGGGTTACTTTTGCTGATTACTTCTATGTTTGCAAGTTTACTTTTTTATCGTGGACATTTGAATATAAAAATAATGCTTATTTATATTTGCTGTATGCAATAATCTTGATCAGATATGGTCTACTTAACCATGAAAGGGGGTCTATACGGTGGAAATTGGTAAAATAAATAAGTCAAATAAACCCCTAACCGCTATTGAATTATTTGCTGGGGCGGGTGGTCTCGCTCTTGGCATTGAAAAAGTGGGTTTTAAAACTGTTGCACTTATTGAATTCAACAAAGATGCTGCAGAGACGTTAAAGCATAATCGTCCTGAGTGGAATGTTATCTGTGACGATATAGCAAATATTTCACCACTTAATTTACCAACATACTTTAAGATGCCTGTTGGTGAATTGGACTTACTGTCAGGTGGTGCACCTTGCCAAGCGTTCTCCTATGCTGGTAAACGGCTCGGATTAGAAGATACAAGGGGGACATTGTTTTACCATTTTGCGGTTTTTCTTGAAAAGCTACGTCCGAAAACCTTTTTATTTGAAAATGTGCGCGGCTTGTTAACACATAATCACGGTCATACTTACAAAACAATTATTGATTTATTTACGGCAGCAGGTTATGCCATTCAAAAGCAGGTTTTAAATGCTTGGGATTATGGCGTTGCGCAAAAGCGCGAACGACTTATCACGATCGGGGTACGTAATGATTTAATAGATCAAATCAAAGTTGCTTTCCCCACTCCGCATGACGTTAAACCTGTTCTGCGTGATGTGCTGAAAGATGTCCCTCATAGTGCAGGTACACCATATTCGGAATATAAGCGCAAAATATTTGAATTAGTGCCGCCAGGTGGTTATTGGCGTGATCTTCCTGAAAATATAGCGAGGGAATACATGAAAAGTTGCTGGAATATGGGTGGTGGTCGAACGGGGATATTGCGTCGTTTAAGCTTAGATGAACCGTCATTAGCAGTTTTAACTTCTCCTTCTCAAAAGCAAACAGATAGATGTCACCCTTTGGAAGTACGTCCATTTACTGTTCGTGAAAATGCACGTGTCCAATCTTTTCCTGATGATTGGGAATTTATTGGGAGTGTTGGAAGCCAGTATAAACAAGTTGGCAATGCCGTGCCTGTTTTACTTGCATATGAGATAGCCAAAGAGATTTACAAGGGGTTAGAAAGCGTATGAGTTGGGATTTAGCATTTATATCCGAACAGGACTTTGCAGAACATGTCCGTTTGACTATACAACAGTATGGCGACAAGCTTGCCGCCTTTGATCTACATAAATTTAATAGTAATATTGTGGATCCTATTAAGTTAATTTTTGATAAAACGGTTTATCACTATACTTGGGAAGAAATAATTAAAAATGAAATTTTTCGTCAACGCGACAAGTCGAACAACAATGACATAGGCTATTTTCATCAACGATTTTTTCAGTATGTAGCAGGTTGTGTTGTTCCACTGGTAGGGTGGGATGTGATCTTTACGAATGAAAAAGGGATATTGCTGCCTGATGGCGACAAAGTTAAGACAGTGTTTGTGGAGATGAAAAACAAACATAATACAATGAATAGTGCTTCAAGTGGAAAGACGTACATAAAAATGCAAGGACAATTATTATCCGATGATGATTGCGCATGTTTTCTTGTGGAGACTATAGCAAAAAGAAGTCAAAATATTACTTGGTCAGTGAGTGTTGATGGAACGCGACAAAAGCACCGTCGGATTCGTCGTGTGAGTATGGATGAATTTTATAAACTTGTAACCGGACAGGATGACGCATTTTATCAGATGTGTATGCTTTTGCCGTCTGTTGTTGAACGTGTAGTTGCAGAAGCTACACCTGAGGCTCTGCCGCAAGATACCGTTATTGATGAATTGAAGCAAATAGCAGATAATGAAAATAATTCTTTTATCTTAGCACTATATATGCTTGGCTTTGGTTCATATAATGGATTTAGGAGAGAATAGGAGTAGTAAGAAAAAACACTGCTGCATTAACTTTGAGTTAATGCAGCAGTGTTTTTTCTTTTAACATCCATAAATTCTTCGGATTAATTGATAAATTTTAATTGAGATTTTTCTTCCTGCTTTACCTGGCCAGTTGCAGCTGATTCCTAAAAATCCATAGCGGATTTTGTGGTAGACTTTAGGTTGATGCAATTTTAGATATTGCCACAACTCTTGTTTCTTTTGGAAGTTTTCATCTGTACCAGAGCGTAGCAGTAAAACGGAAGAGATGGTCATTAAAATTTCTAAATTTTGATAAGCATATTTACGTAAATATTTTTGAGGTAATTTAGATACATCAAAGGCATTAATGGCTAATTGTGTAACATAAATTTGTTGATCTATGCGTCCAATCATGATATTTTCATTTACAGATTGGTCTTCTCGTCCGATATAATAGCGATAAAAGTTTGTGTCTAAGTAGTACATGTGTTTAACATGAGGTAGCGGACAGTAAGCAAATAGGCTGTCCACATAAAAAGTATGTTTAGGTAATTCAAAATGAAAGTTCTTGAGCAATTGTGTACGATAAATGATGGAGTGCATAAGGATGTAATGTCCGATAGGAAAAGTTTGCACATCGTCCCAAGTAAAAATTTGATCAACAGGGAAAATTTTACGATAGTGCATTACTTTTTTTCGTTTAAAATCCTTATTTTCATAAACAAAATTACATAGCAACATATCTAGCTTATCTTGGTCTAAGACAATTTGCCTAAGTGTAGCTAACACTTTTTGATAGGAATCTTCGTCCACCCAATCATCACTATCTACTACCTTGTAAAAAATACCAGTAGCGTTGCGTAATCCCGCATTTACTGCTTCACCGTGACCTCCATTTTCTTGGTGAATAGCCCGAACAATGTCGGGATATTCTTGGGCATAACGGTCAGCAATTTCTTTGGTTCTGTCACTAGATCCGTCATTGACTACTAAAATTTCCACTTCGTCTTTGCCTGTCAGTAAAGTTTGAATACAATGTTCCATATAGTCTTGCGAGTTATAACAAGGGATGGCTATGGATAACAGTTTCATTTGTTTTCCTCCTGAAAGAACTTGTCTTTTATTCTGTTTCTATGTGGTTAGTAACTTCATCCGTAGTAGCTAAGCTTTTGCGTAAAGCAATACCAAAAAAGATAGCTGCAATTAAAGTGATGACAGTAAAAAGAATGAAGTAGAGAATATTGGCTTCCATTGCTTCCATACCTTGGCGTAATATAGGAACTTCTGAAATGAGGACAGAGCAAATGTTGGCAAAAATATGAATGATAATGGGGTATAATAAGTTTGAAGTCTTTTCATAAAAATAAGCTAAAATTAAACCTAAAGTAAAAGCGTAAAGACCTTGTACCATATTTCCATGGATAATCGCAAAAATGAGAGCTGAAAGGATGAGAGAAAATCTAAAATTGAGTATAGTCCTTAAACGACGGAAAATTAAACCACGGCAAAGCAATTCTTCTACAATTGGAGCGATAATCCCCACTGAGATAATCTCCAACCATAAGTTGTGACCGTATATACTTGCTAAAACTTCTTGGCTGCGTGGAAAAAGCTCCATCAAAGGTGATAGGCTAATTAGGCTGTTTAGGGATATACAAGCACCAATAGATAAGAGAAGCAGTAAAATGATTTGTTTGAAAGAGATAGTATCTTTTTTTGTGTAAGAGTGATTTCTTTTATCTCTAATATATAAAGGATAGAAAATAAGAAAAAGTACAATGTTAGTAAGTAATACAATAAAAATAGTGTATTTCGGTAATTCGGAAAGTGCATCAATTCCAAGCCTAAAACCAAGAACAATGCCGGCAATTGCTCCAACGATTGTTGAAACGACTAAATATAGGATGAGAGGGATAAAGATAGATAAAACTGCTGAAGAAGTACTTTTTTGATTCATGGGTTTTCTCCTTTGGGCATGTGCCACAATAAAACATTTAAGTTTATTGTAGTACGAACTTGGCTTGAAGTCAACTTTTTGTAATGAATCAAAGACAACTGGTAGAACTGGATTTAGGAAGCGATAATCTACATTCGCTCCCTAAAATAAAATGTTTTTCCTATTTTTTAAGAAAAGAATAAGGTTCCAATTAAGTAAACCAGTAAAGACACAAGATAAGCAACAAGCATATGGAAGGCAATTGCCCGAAATGTCCATTTCCAAGAACCCATTTCTTTACGCAAAGCACCTACTGCAGCAAAACAAGGCATACAAAGCAAATTAAAGGCCATATAAGCATAAGCAGTAACGGGCGTAAAAAGTTGAGAAATACCAGCTAAACTTTCTTGTCCGCCTGAGGCAGGAAAGAGAATTTCAAAGGTGGCTACCAGATTTTCTTTAGCTAAAAATCCAGTTAAGGTACCTACGATAGGTTGCCAAGATTGACCAAAGCCTAAGGGGATAAAGACAAAGCGAAGCATGTGACCTAAACTGGACATTATACTGAGTTCCATTTCCTCAGAAGATAAGTAACGGAAAGTAGGGCTAAAATGAGAAAGTAACCAAATTAATACCGTAGAAACAAAAATTAGTGTACCAGCTCGAATACAAAAATCCTTAATTTTCTCCCAGGCATGAATCCAAATACTGCGTAAAGTAGGTAAACGGTACTGAGGAAGTTCCATAATAAAATGACTGACATTATCTTTAAACAAAGTTCGGTTTAAGAATATCCCTGCAACAATGGCGACGAGCATTCCTAATAAGTACAAAGAAAAAACAAGTAAAGTCTGATTTTGATTGGTAAACAAAATGGAGGCAAACATTAAGTATATTGGCAATTTGGCACTGCAAGACATAAAAGGAATCAGCATTAAGGTCATTTTGCGGTTGCGCTCGTTTTCTAAAGTTCTGCTGGATAGCATTGCGGGAACGGAGCAGCCAAAACCCATCAAAAAAGGAATGAATGATTTTCCAGAAAGTCCAAAATTACGGAATAATCTATCCATAACAAAGGCAATTCTAGACATGTAACCGCTGTCTTCTAAAAAAGACATTAAAACAAAGAGTACTAAAATTTGTGGTAAAAAGGAAATAATGCCTCCTAATCCCGCAAGTATGCCTTCACTGATTAGAGAAATTGCCCAATCGGATGCTCCTGCTGTTACTAAAAGGTTCCCAATCCCTTCTGTCAGCCAAAATTC
>BNZI01000014.1 GCA_026000945.1 Clostridia bacterium
TTCAGACGCTAAACCTTTTCTCTAAAGATAGAGTAAATGATTGACCTGCCTGAAGGTCAGATAATCAATTTTTTAGAAAATGATTTTGACTGGTCATTTTTGTTTAGAAAAAAGAAAAAAACGATTTTTCTGAATCAAAGCTTAGCTTTCATCTTTCTTTAAAGTTTGTTTTCTTTTTTCTGAACAATTCTCTTGGAATTTTCAAGGTTGGAATATAAAATTGAATTGTCAATGTACTGCTTTGTAAGAAAGGCTAATACCTAAAGGCAGATAATTCTTGCGCAACATATTTATTGCGATCAAGAAAACGATTGTCTTACATGGACTTCCCAAGCGTTTAAGCTCGAATATGTCCATCCTACCATCTAGATAGTGGTCTTTTTATTAAACGATAAATAGATCTATTATTAATGATTAATATAGTAAGTTTACAATGAAACAAACAAGTCTTTACTATTTGGAGAACGGAGAAGGAGGGATTTGAACCCTCGCATCGCTATTAACGATCTACTCCCTTTCCAGGGGAGCCCCTTCAGCCACTTGGGTACTTCTCCAAAAGTGACTTTAACTAAACTATATATATCAAAATAACTTTCTATTTTCGCACAGAATTTCTTCTGTAGCGGAGAAGGTGGGATTCGAACCCACGGTTCCTTTCAGAATCACTGGTTTTCAAGACCAGCTCCTTAAACCACTCGGACACCTCTCCAGCATCAAATAAATCAAAAATACCAATCAAAAATTGTATAATTAAAATTAATTGAGATTTTATTTTATCTGAGCTTGTTTATTCTAAAATATTTTTTTTTACTTGTCAAGATATTTCTTCGTTTTTTACAACTTGAGTAGTCTATCATATCCCTTAGTTCATTGTCAAGTGTTTTTATCAAAGCAAATTTCTACATTTAAAGAAAACTATCTGCATATTCTTTGCTAAAGAATAAATCTCAAGAAAGATGAGCTACCGACTTTAACTTCACTTATCTTTCTTGAAATTTGTTTTGTATTTTATGAAACGATTAACGACCTTTAGAACTTTAACTTTATGACTTTAAATAGGAATTAAACATCCATAAGGTTTTTTCAAAGTTCACAATCGCACCATCAATAAAAGAAGAAGTGCCATAATCTTTTGCTTCCTCTGCAGCCTCTTTTATTCCTTTTGCTTGTGCTAACAGATTTTGATAATCTGTTTGAACAGACTTGATGGTGGCAAGTCCAGTAATACCTTCTTCTGCAGCTTCCTGAATAGTAGCCGTTTCCATATAATTTTTTAAACTACCTTTTGGTTTTCCACCAATTGCTAATATTCTTTCTGCCACATCATCCATTTCTTTAGCAATAGATTCATAAGCGTCTTCTAATTTTCCATGAAGAGTAAAAAACCCTTGTCCGTAAACATTCCAATGATAATTATGCAATTTAACGTATTCTACTGCTAAATCTGCAAGGTACTGATTTAATTTATCTATTACATTATTCATAAAAACCTCCATATTCTTTTGTTACATATAAATATAGTACACTTCATACTTATCATAATTAATTTCTTTTGTCAAGTAAGATATATATATATCTGCTACTTTTTCTCATCTCTTGCCTACATCTTTTTGCGAAGAACCAACATACCAATCTACAAAAATATCGTCCATATTTTTCATACTGATATAATATACTCCGACCATTTAAGCAATCCTAAAAGATGTGACTTCTCACTTCAGACAACTAATATAACCAGTATCCACAAGCTATCTTCATGTAACTCACGGTTTCATGGCAATTCATCTACCACATTGGTGTACTTAGGACTGCTTATCCATTTGGTTTAAATGTACTTTGCATATAAATGAAGTTTAAATCCTTAGAAGATTTTCTCTAGCGCTGATTACAGCTAAAGCAATCAGATGCCTAATCGCTCTTTCACCTTGAGATAAACCCAGAATTTCTCATCCGAATATTCAACGTCAACAGTATGATCAACGCTGTCATAAGATTATTTAACTGATGTTATTCCATTGAATGGTGTTAGAAATATGTTTAGCTTTACTGAAAATAATCTTTTACTGAGCATAACATGTCTTTAAGGCAGGATATAGCTGTCTAAATTTTTGGTATTGCACTTCATATTTTTCTTGCAATACAGGATCAGCCTTCTCACTATGGATAACTTCCACCATTGCAGCAACTGCCTCTTTCACATTTACATATTCTCCTGCGGCTACTGAAGCCAAAATAGCCGCTCCAAAGCTAGGTCCCTCACTAGTTTTTACTACATCTAGCCGAGTCTGTAAAACAGCGGCTAAAATTTTTCTCCAAAGAGGACTTTTCATCCCTCCACCGCTAATTTTACAAGAAGAAATCTGAATACCCAACTTTCGTGCTACTTCCAAAGAGTCCCGCAAAGCAAACGCCACACCCTCCAAAACAGCTTGTGTCATTTGCTCCCGATGATTATCCATACTTAAGCCAATAAATGCCCCTTTCGCCTTAGCATCATTATGCGGAGAACGTTCTCCCATCAAATATGGTAGAAAGAAAACAGGATTTTCTCCCAAATGAACGATTTTTTCTTGTTCTTTTTCGAAATCTTGTGTTTCTAAAATATTTTCCATCCACCATGAGTAACAAGAAGCCGCACTCAGTATGCATCCCATTAAGTGATATTTCCCATCTGCATGAGCAAAAGAATGTAAGGCGTTATAAGAATCCAAGCGGAAAGAATCTCCCGAAATAAACACTGTCCCTGAAGTTCCTAGAGAAAGTGTACAAGAACCCTCGCCTATTGTGCCTGTGCCAATTGCCGCTGCTGCATTATCTCCTGCCCCTGCAGCCACCAAAACATCAGAACTTAATTTTAAACGTTTAGAAAATTCCTCTTTTATCTTACCCACTACTTCATAACTTTCATACAAAACTGGTAACTGTTTTAAAGATATACCACAAATTTCTAGCATTTCTTTAGACCACTTTTTTTGCTTAACGTCCAATAAAAGCATACCCGAAGCATCCGAATAATCTGTAGCATGGACTCCGGTAAGACAATAAAGTAAATAATCTTTAGGAAGCATAATTTTATGGATTTTTGAAAAGATTTCTGGTTCATGCTTTTTCACCCATAAAATTTTTGCAGCAGTAAAACCAGTAAAGGATATATTTGCCGTATATGTAGAAAGTTTTTCTTTTCCAATTACTTGGTTTAAATAATCATTTTCTTCTTCGGTACGTCCATCATTCCATAAAATTGCCGGACGTAAGACTTGATCTTTTTCATCCAATAAAACTAAACCGTGCATTTGTCCACCAAAACTCAAAGCCTTAACTTGGCAAGAATCTTGATTTTGCAATAAGTCTTCCATCCCTTCCATGGTGGCTTCAAACCAATCTCTTGGATTTTGTTCTGACCACCCAGGATACGGAAAATTCAAGGGATAACTTTTAGAAACAGAATTTAAAATTTTTCCTGTGCCATCCATCAATAGCAATTTTACTGCTGACGTCCCCAAATCTATTCCTATATAATTCATATTTCCTCCTGACCATGATATAAAAATCCAACAGATAACCTTTAGATCCTGTGAGATACCGGCAAATGAGGAGAATATTGTCTATCGTTTTTCTTCTATAACAAAGAAGCAATCTAAAATACTGAAATCATCTCATCACACCTAGGCACCTTGACAACTTTCCACGTCTAAATCCGGGAGATTCTTGGTTCAACGCCTAGCGATCAAGAAAACAATCTTCCTTCTTACCTAAACTCCCCAAGCGTAGGCTTCCGCAATAGGTGGACAGGATACATCACTTTGCTCGATCCAGTAAAACAATAGACCATAACATTCTACCGTAAGCAAAACCCTTGAATAGATTCTAAGAACATAGAATACAAGTCCCTCACACTCTCTATCATAACAATTTTACCACCGATATTTCTCCATCTATTTTTTAATATCACTCATCTTTTCTCCTAAATTTAGGAGAATGGATTTTCTGTAGGATATAACATCTGTTCCGGCTGATTAAAAGCAATATCTTCTACGCCAAGCAAACGAAAAATTTCAAATAAAGTTTTTCCAAAATGTCCAAACGCAACTGCTCCATGGTGTGGATAATTTTTTTGAATTAACACATGACGATAAAAACGATGCATCTGAGGAATCGCAAAAACCGCAATTGAGCCAAAAGAACGTGTTGGAACAGGCAAGATCTCTCCTTGTGCAATATATGCACGCAATTTCGCATCCGCTGTACTTTGCAGACGGTAGAATGTAATTTGACCTGCTGCAATATCTCCTTCTAAAGTTCCCATAGTCACTTCTTCTGGTAAAGACCTTGCCATAATTTTTTGATTTCTCATCTCATATTGCGCCATTTTTCCTGAAGAAGTATTGCCGCAATGAAATCCCATGAAGGTTTCTTTTAAATCATAAGGAAATTTTCCTTTAATATCTGATTCATACATATCTTTAGGAATGGAATTATTAATATCTAACAAAGTGACTGTGTCATTGCTGACACACATTCCAATAAATTCGCTTAATGCACCATAAATATCTACTTCACAAGCCACAGGATAACCCATACTAGCTAAACGACTGTTAACATAACAAGGCACAAAACCAAACTGAGTCTGGAAAGCCGGCCAGCATTTATTTGCAAAAACCACATGTTCCCTGCAACCTTTATTTTCTTCTAACCAGTCTAAAAGTGTAAGTTCAAATTGTGCTAATTTCGGCAGAATCGCCGGAATTTTATTTCCCTCTTTTAATTCTTCTTCCATTGATTTTTGTATAGCTGTAATCCGTTTATCTCCCTCATGCGCTTTAAAACTAGCAAATAAATCTAATTCAGAATTTTCTTGCACTTCTACGCCTAAATTATAGAGTTGTTTAATTGGCGCATTGCAAGCCAAAAAATCTTGCGGTCTCGGACCAAAAGTAATGATTTTGAGTTTTTTTAAAGCAATCATGGTACGAGCAATAGGTAAAAACTCTTCCATCATGTCTGCTATTTCTTCCGGTCTACCCACTGGATAAGCCGGTATGTAAGCTTTTAAATTACGCAAAGCTAAATTATAACTGGCGTTTAGCATACCACAATAAGCATCTCCTCTATCGTCTAAAAGCTTATCTGCAGCATCTTCCGCCGCCGCCGCATACATCACCGGACCATGAAAATATTTAGCAAGTAAAGTCTCCGGTGTTTCTGGTCCAAAATTTCCTAGATATACCACCAAAGCGTTACATTTTTCTTGATTAATTTCTGATATAGCTTGTTTCATATGAACTTCATTTTCAATTACTGTAGGACACTCATACAACTCATAACCTTTTTCTGTAAATGCACGAGCAACTGCTTTTCTTCTGTTTTCTGATAAAGACATGGGAAAACAATCTCTACTTACCGCTACCAAAGCTAATTTTACTTTAGGAATGTTATTCATTTCTACTCTATCCTCTTTCTTAATCATTTTTCGCAAACTAAAGTAAATCCTGTATTTAATCTGCATTAGCTAAAACATACAATAGTTCCAAATATAAAATAATAGTTTTGTACACTATATCATATTACTATGCTAAAATCTAGTAAAATATCTAATTATACAATAAACAAAAAACTAATCATCTCACTTACTTGTACAATTTAATGAAGCAATTGCAATTTATGTACTACTTACAGTATGATTTACACATAAATTATGATTGACTTCGCAATCATGGTATAATAAACACAAAACACTTATTATACAGTTGATGCACACAATTTGACGAGGAAATTGATGTGCATAGCACATTCAAATTGGCGCGACCATGATTCCTTCGCAATCATGGTATAATAAACAAAAAACGTTTATTATACCGTTGATGCACACAATTTGATTAGGAAGATGATGTGCATAGCACATTCAAATTGGCGCAGCCATGATTCCTTCGCAATCATGGTATAATAAACACAAAACACTTATTATACAGTTGATGCACACAATTTGACGAGGAAATTGATGTGCATAGCACATTCAAATTGGTGCGACCATGATCTACTTCGTATTCATGGTATAATCTATAATAAACATGTATCTCGTATCATTTGATGTACATGTTTTGATATAGGATATATTTTCTAAATTCGACCGTTTATTATATCGTATTGACTAAAAACAAAACTGATTACACTTTACAATCTTGCCTTTTAGGTTCTATAATACAAGGGAAACTTAATCAATGGGATGAAAGGAAAAAAGATGAAACAGAATATAAAACAAATAGGACTTGCTTGCTTAACCGCACTGGTTGGTGTAGCAAGTTTTGCCACCATAACCTTTGCAGATGCAAATACGACAGACAATACCGATCTACCCTCTACCTTGGAGACAGTTGTAGAAACTCCTATTGTAGTAAATAACATTACTACGGAAGAAACAAGACGAAGAAAGACATTCTTGACTGGCAGCGGCAGCGAAACTCTCACAGATACTTCTTCTATTACTGAGTTAGAAATCTCTTTTAAACAAGGTTCTGTTAACGTGCGTAGAACTACGGAAAAGGAAATTTCCCTTGATTGGAATTTAAATCCTCAATTCAGTTTAGAGAAAAAGTGGAAAAATGGAAAACTAGAATTAGAACTAGACGACGTTGCCAACACGCTTAAAACAACAAATGCCGGAGATTTAATCATCTATATACCAGAATCCATGACTTTTCGCTCTGTCAAATTTGAAACTGGTTTAGGAACATCTGTCATTGAACATATTTCTGCTTATGAAGCAGATTTTGAAGCAAAATCTGGGGATTTAACCATCCATTCTTTTCAAGTTGATTCTGTCTCCTTAGAGACAAAATACGGAAAAATCAACGCTTCTGGCGTAGCAAATCGTGTAGAAACTGATGCAGATTATGGAACGATAAATCTAAACCTTGCTGGAAATGCGGAAGAATATAAACGTGAATTTAAAGCTGATTCTGGTACTTTAATAGTCGATTCTCAAACTTACTCCAATTTACGCAAAAAAATCAAATTAGCAGGAAGCAGTGCAAAAAAACTGACCGCCGAAGTAGAAACAGGCTCAATCAATATTCAATTCTCAGGAACAAATTAAATAAAACTAGGGCATATTCACACTAAGACTCAATCAGCGGGGCTTAAATTCCCCGCTTTTTTATTTTGCTTTTCCATCACTTTTACATACTTTTATTTTACTCATAACATATTGTTTTACTTCTTCTCTACCCTGTGCATTATATTTTTTTGGATCAATCGTTTCCGGATATTTGTGCAAAATTTCATGAATCCCTTTAGAAAAAGCAATTCTTAAATCTGTAGCATAATTTACCTTGCAAATCCCCCTACTAATGCACTCTTTAACGGTTTCATCCGGAATACCAGAAGTTCCATGAAGCACCAAGGGAACAGTAATCATTTTTCTAATCTGACTTAAACGCTCTAGATCTAATTTAGGAATTCCAGAGTATATGCCATGAGCAGTACCTATGGCAATTGCCAGTGAATCCACATTCGTAGCTTCCACAAATACTTTCGCATCTTGGGGGTCTGTATAAGGATTTTCCTCTCCTCTTTCCCAATCATCTTCTTTTCCGCCCACTTTTCCCAGTTCTGCTTCCACTGAAATTCCAGACGGATGGCAAGCAGCAACTACCGCTTTACTCAGAGCGATATTTGTCTCCATACTTTCATGAGAACCATCAATCATAATAGAAGTATATCCAACTCGCAAAGCACGCATAGCAAGCGCAAAACTATTGCCATGATCTAAATGCAAAACCACCGGAACAGAACATTTTTTTGCAGCAGTTTTTACATTAGCGTAAAAATATTCTAAATATGCGTATTTTATTGTACCTGGTGTTGTCTGTATAATCACCGGTGAATGTAATTCTTCCGCCGCCTCGGCTACAGCCTGCACCATCTCCATGTTTTCTACATTGAATGCCCCTATTGCGTAAGCGCCTTTTTGCGCATCTAACAAGAGTTGCTTGCTCGTCACTAATGACATTTCATTCCCTCCTGCTATCAAAAATAAGTCTGCGTTTAGAACCTGCTTAAATATCTCCCTGACGGGAGAGGCGATTTGGTCTAGTTTTCTTCCTTCACCAATACCACACAGGCTCTAACATTCACTATCAATAAGAATTTTCCCTTTAACTGCTCCTGGTTTTTGATACAGTTTAAAGGCATCTGCAATTTGACTTAAATGAATTTTACGAAAAATCAATGCATCATCAACTTTTAATTCTCCTAATCCCATATAAACGGAAGTATAATCCCATTCCACTCCTGGAAAAGGTGATGAATATGACATCCAAGAACCCGTCAATTTAAGCTCTTTCCGATTCAAATTTTCCCATTCTTTCACAGAAAAGCAAAGTTCTTTTGTAGGCGTTCCAATAAAACCCAACTGAGCTTTATTTCCTGCTAATTCAAATGCCATTTTCATGGTAGCAGTATTTCCTGCTGTTTCAAAAACATAATCAAATCCGCTGGTGCCTGCTTGTTTTTGAGCTTCTTCCATAAAATCAGGATTTAATGTATTGATTCCTTCTGTTGCACCCAATCGTTTACCTAAATCCAGTCTTTCTTTTTCAATATCAAAGACAACTACTTTTTTTGCTCCAAAAATTTTTGCCCACTGCAAAACAAACATTCCTATCGTCCCAGTACCTAAAACAGCTACGGTTTTTCCGCTCTGATAAGAAACTGAGCGCAATCCATGTAAAGCAACTGTAGCAGGTTCGAAAAAAGCTCCTTGCTCAAACGATATATTGTCTACAAAAACAACAACATTTTTTTCAGGGACAACCACATATTCCGCAAAACTTCCAAATTCACTAGAACCAATAAAACGATATTTTTTGCATAATGAATAATGTCCTTTTTGACAATCTTCACAATGCATACAAGGAACTAATGGCACACCCGCTACTCGATCACCTACTCTTAAAGAAGTCACTCCTTCACCTAACTCAGCAACAGTGCCTGAAAACTCATGCCCTAATATATTAGGGAAGAAATGACAAGCATCTCCGTTTACCCTAGGAATATCTGAACCGCATATCCCCGTATATTTTACTTTAATCAACACTTGACCTTTTTTCGCTTTGGGTGTTTCCCTATCCTCATATCGAATATCTTCCCTTGCGTATACTACTCCTGCTTTCATCATTATTCCTCCTATCTAGAAAACTGCACTTACTATGACGTGTTCACATTATCCGAAATGTCTAGATTTTGATTGAATTTTTCTCCCCCGTAAGACAAATTTTTGCAGATATGCGGTGTGGTATTGCAAGAAAATAAAGAGCTTGTTTCGTATTTCCAAACGAGGAGAATGTTGTGGATAATTCTTCTCCTACACAGAGAGGTGACGCCGAAATACTGGAGGTATTGCAAGGAATTCGGGCACCATAAGAGGGGAAATAGACCAATATTCTCTCGTAAGTGAGATACTGAGCAAACTCTAAACGCCAAGCAGTACAAACTCTACCAAAAAATGGGCACCCACAGTAATGTGAACACATCCTAGCCTTCATCTTATTTTTTAGAATACAGACTCTATTTACTACTCTTTTTCCACTGCTTTCAATTCCTCTGCTCTTTTTTTAGAACATCTTACCGCAAAGACTAAACAAACTGCATAAATGACCCCAATCACTACCATACCAAAAATATTTTCTCGAGAAAAAAGTTGAGTAAATATATACGTAATCGGAGAGCCACCCTGATCTAATGCCGCTACTGAATTGACTCCGTCGGTCGCACCTACTGATTTTGCCAATGCCGTCATCCATGGTATGGTTTCATTAGTAATCCAAATGGTCATGAACATTATAATACTACCAGAAAAAAGTGTCCTAAAAATATTTCCTTTATGTACCGACACCGCAATAGCTATGAAAAAACCAATCGTAGCCAAATCTCCAAACGGCAATACATTATTTCCAGGTATAATTACTGCAATGAGCAACGTAAGTGGAATAAAAATTAAACCAGTTGTAATTACCTGAGAATCACCAAGCAAAATTGCCGGATCTAAGCCAATATAAAGCGTAGATTTTTTAAATCTTCTTGTTAAAATTTCCTTTGCACGCTCTGATATTGGCATCAAGCCATCCATAATACACTTTACAATTTTAGGCATAAGAATCATGACAGCGGACATTTTCACGCCCAATGGCAAGGCTTCCTGCGGACCATATCCAGCGAGAAAACCAATAATTGTACCCATCAAAGCACCAATTACAACGGGCTCACCTAAAACTCCTACTTTCTTTCGCAAAGAGTCTGCAGTAATATCAATTTTATTGATTACAGGAATTTTTTCTATTATCGCATCTACCGCACAAGCTATCGGTCCCATATAGGCGGATGTTCCATGCGGAACGGTGAGTCCGTCTAACTCAAAATAATCAGCCATCAATGGTGCCCATAAATCCCCCAATTTGTAAGCAATTGCTGCATGAACGACTACACCTAAAATTCCAATGCCATAACTTCCAGTAACAACATAGGCAATTGCTCCGGTAAAGGTCATATGCCAGATATTCCAGATGTCAATGTTAATTGTTTTAGTCATCTTGAGCAGAATCATTACAATATTTACGAAAACCGCAATCGGTATTGCGACAATAGCAATTTTGGATGCCCAAGTCATTGGGGACGCTCCTGGCCAACCGATGTCAATCACACTAAGAGAAAGTCCAAATTTTTCTGACATAGCCGCCGCCGCAGGTCCAAGTTGTGCATTCATCATATCTACAATTAAGCCTAAACCAACGAATCCTACTCCAATCATCAATCCCGAATGAATCGCTTTACCAACCTTTATCCCAATACAAATACTAATGATGGCAATTGCAATAGGAAGCATAACCGAAGCTCCCATATCAACGATATATTGGATTGCATCAGAAAATACTTTAAACATCATCAACCTCCTTGGCTGCGATTATTGCCGCAGCACTTTTAATATTTCAGCTTCCGTTCTATCGATGCCAATTCCAGAAATAAAGGAAATACCACTAATCAAAGGCACACCATAATCGATTTTCACCTTAGATGTAGTAACAATAAGAGAAGCCCCTTGAAGATTTGATTCAATTTCAGAAATCCTTATTTGACAGATTTCTATATCAATTCCATTATTTTTACATAATTCCTCCACTTTATTTCTTGCAATCGTAGATGTTGCCACTGCACCACCGCAAGCTACAATGATTTTCTTTTTCATTATAATTGCTCCTTTTTTCTTATCACTTCAATAATTTCTGTTGTATCTTTCGCTGTCAACAATTGCTCTAAAAATTTTTTATCCTGAATCATGGTGAAAATTCTTTGAAGCTGATCTAAATGTTTATGAGGGTCAACCACTGCAAGCATAAAAACAATCCGTACATCCACAAACTCATCGTCTGTTGCCATCATCTTAAAAGTAACTGGTCGCTTTAGTATTCCTATGGCGATTCCCGCACGTTTTACGTATTCAACATCCGTATGCGGTACTGCTACCCCTACACCATCCACATCTAGCCCTGTGGGGAATTCTTCCTCTCTTTTGATCAAAGCTTCTATGTAAGATTCTTTTGCATATCCTCGTTTAACCAACTCTCCACCCATTTTAGACATAATTTCCTGATAAGATTCTACCTCTAGTCTAGCAAAAATGAATGATTTTTCTAGTTTATCCCAAATCATACTTTCTCTATCCTCCGAATTATTCATTCTATAATCAGTAATCAGTGCTTAAAAAGCATGCTCATGCTGATTTAAATACACTGTGCGCATAAATCAAATCTTCCCATATTTAAGTTATGCGCATCAACAGTAGAATAGATATTTTTTCCATCATATTATCCTACGCTCTGTTTTGCTAAACAGTCAAAAGACTTGCACATTTTTGACAAAAAAATAGAATGATTGAATTCCTTTCCGTTCTCGCAGAAATTTACTCAACCATTCTATACATCATGGAGTTTGTACAATCACGTACTCACTCTTTTATTCAACCACAATACAATATCTTCTCCTACAGAATCTTCTTCTAACATATCATGCGTAGCATTTGGATAATATTGATATGTCCTATCACGAGAAGATGTTCTTTTTAACAAGGTCTTATCTACAAAAGCTACCGTATCTTGTCCTCCCTGCATATGCAAAACCGGTATAGTCAAAAATTTCAATTCTTTTCTAATTCTATTTTGCCTTAACATCAATTCACGCACATTACCTACTGTCATATATGCCGGACACAAAGGATCTGCCCAGAGGTCTTTTTTCTCCATCTTTGCCTTAGCCCCATGAAAACTCTCATGCACTCCTGCCGGCAGTTTTATTTTGGGCATGACTTTTCCCAAAACATTAATTAAGGTGTGAGCATAGGTAGGAATATCTATCGCTACGGTAGAAATGGACATTAATACAATACCATCCAGCAAGTGCGGAGATACAATTGCTTGATCTAAAGTCTGTAATGCTCCAAAACTCATTCCCACTGCAAAGATTTTAACATTTGGTTCTTTTGCTCGTACCAAATGCAAAAAAGCCGCCATATCTCCACGTACGTTTGCCCATTTTCCCATATGCATACGCAAACCCTCACTGCGCCCAAAACCTCTTTGATCATAAGTATATACAACAAAATTTTCCTTGACCAATTTTTGTGCTAAATTGCGATAGGCAGACATATCACAATAATTATTTCCTCCATGCATCAGAATCACTGCTGCCTTAACTTTTTCATGACTAGGACGAAAACTTTTCCAAAATAACCTGATGCCTTCTAATCCTGAAAAAATTCCTGTAATTTCTTTCACTTGATTTTCCTCTTCTCTCAACTATTTTAAATTCACTACTTCTTTAACCGTCGTTTACTCCAATTACGATATTTTTTGAATGGAATTTTTAGCATTCTTTCAAATTATTTCTTCCTGAGGCATAAATCTAAAAGCTTCATAAACCTAAATAAGTTCACTTTTTACTTGCTCCCTGTCTCATCATCACCACAGATCAATTCTTCACTATTCATATCTGAGCTTCCTAAATATAATGATTAATTTTTCACTTAAACTTAAATAAATTAACTTGCTAATGATGTTTTACCTATTCGTATAGCTTTGTATTACTTTATCAATAACTTTTAATACTCCAAAATTATCATTTGTATCTGTGATATAGTGCGCATGTTTTTTCATGTCAGGATTAGCATTTTTAACAATATAACTATATTTTACAGTTTGCAGCATCTCAATATCATTATAGGTATCACCGAAAGCCATCATTTGCGCTGCGTTTAATTCTAGCTGTTTTGCTAATAATTGCATTGCTTTTCCTTTATTGATCCCGCTATTCATTATATCAATCCAAATCGTATCTCCTACAGTAACAGAAAAATCTTTTTCATATTGAGGTTTAAATATCCTTTGGTAATACTCTTTGCTATTTTTGTTAGGAAAATAAACAGTAAATTTATCAGCACTTACAGCGAGTTTCTTCATATCTTTAACAAATGTAATCTTAGAATAAAATGTTCTTAAATAATTTTCATAGATTCGGTTATCTTCGGATAAAAAAGCTGAATCCAATCCACATAGAATGGCAATTCCATCTGTGGTATTTTCTACAAACTGAATCATGGATTGATAATCTGTAGGATTTAATAAACTCTTAAAGATTATTTCCCCTTTATAACTGATAATGGAGCCATTATCACAGATAAAACTCATTTTATGTTTTGTTTGTGAAAAAATCATTTCCAAAGTGTATAATGGGCGTCCACTTGCTATGACGAAATCAATACCAAGCTTATCTAATTCCAGAATATAATGATTAAAGTTTGGTGGTAATTCACCTTTTTCGGTCAGCAATGTGTGATCCATATCTGAAGCAATTAATTTGATAAAATCCACTTAACGTGCCCCCTTAAATTTATTTGATTATTTTTAATAGTTTTAGTTTTTTAGCACAGGATATCTATCAAAATTGTATAGGATGACTATACTTGAAAATTTTTTAAGTAGTCTGATTAAGTGCCGATATTTCTGAAACAAAGCGAGAGCGTGCACTTTGTTTCCCATACCTTTCTTTAACCCAAGTAATTGTCAACTGCGTTTTTGCTCTAGTCATTGCCACATAAAATAGTCTGCGTTCTTCCTCTATTTCCGGTTCTAACACAGCTTTTGCATAAGGAATAACTCCTTCATTCGCAGAGATTAAATATACCTGCTTAAATTCCAAACCTTTTGCACTATGTATGGTAGATAGAAAAATAGATTGAGGATTCTTTTGATTTGCTTTAGCTTCCTCCCATAAAATTTTTTCTTGTTTTTCCACATAGTCCATCCAATCCTCATAGGTGGAAAATCCTTTAGCACTTTCTGTAATTTCCTCTAAAATATCCATCAATTCATTTTCTTTCAGCCGCTGTGATCTAGTGTATTCTTCCAAAAATTCTTCATATCCGATTCCTTTACGCAAGTAAATGAGTCCCGCATAAGGAGTACACTTTTGCATAAACTTTAAATCCTTGCGAAATTGTTGAATATTTTGGTAAAGATCTCTCCGATATTCATAAAAATTCAACCAAATATCCCAACTGACATGTGAACTAGGTAGACTATCCCTACTTAAATAACGACATGGACGATTCATAACTGCCAAAATATCCTCTCGTCTTTGACTGCCTAGAGCTAATGAGACGTAAGCAAAAATATCTTTAGCTATCCAATGCGTAAACATACTAGGACAATAATCCTTCATCCGAAAAGGAATATTCGCTTGCCATAAAGTCTGCACCAAAATTCTCGGATTCGTATTAATCCGATACAAGACCGCAAACTCTTCATATTTAGCTCCTTTTTCCACTTCTTGCTGAATTTGACGACTAATGTATTCCGCTTCGGCCTTACTGCTTAAAAACTCCTTAACCTGTACAGGATCTCCCTGGTCCAAGCCCTGTATATCTTTCACAAAACGTTGTTGATTGTGAGAAACTAAACACAAAGCACTTTCCACAATTGTGCATGTGCTACGATAGTTTTGTTTTAATAAAACACGTTTTGTACGGGGATAGTCCTCATCAAAGCGAAACATAACTTCTGGTTTTGCTCCCCGAAAACGATAAATAGACTGGTCGTCATCCCCTACAACAAATAAATTTTGTTCCGGCTGAGCTAAAAAGCGAACAATATCATACTGCAAAGCATTAATATCCTGAAATTCATCGACCAAAAGATAAGGATAACGTTTTTGCCAATTTTCTAGAATATCTTTCCGCTCTTTAAATAATTCATAGCAAAACACGAGGATATCCTCAAAATCTAACAACGAATGTTTTCGCAACTGTTTTTCGTATTCTTGAAAATACAAAAAGAACTGCTCTTTTATGCAACTTGTTGGATAATACTCTTCTTGATTTATGCGCTCTTCTTTCAAAAAAGCAATTTCAGCCATGACATTATCCAACAACTCCTTATTGCATTTTTGCCGAGATTCTATAATCTTTTTTAGGCATTCCTTCTTTTTTGACTCCGTCACAATTTGCCTTGGTGAAAAACCATAAGCATGTTGCAAAATACGAAAAAAAGCAGAATGAAAAGTAGCAAAAACAGGAGAAACCGAAACAGAAAAATTAGATAAAAAACGTCCTTTCATTTCCATGGCCGCCGCTTTAGTATAAGTAAGCACTAAAACGTTTTGCGGAGGCACTTGATGAACTTTCAACAGATGTTCCACTCTTTTGGTAATCACAAAAGTTTTTCCTGAACCAGGCCCTGCCAAAACCATCATCGGACCCTGATAATGCATAATTGCTTCTTGTTGTTCTTGATTAGGTTTTTTCATCAAGCGATCAAATAGCAGTCAACAGCTCAATGCCTTTTCGGATACGCTGCAAACTTTCTTCCTTTCCCAAAATTTCCATCATTTCATAAGCCCCTGCAGGTGTCATTGCCTTTCCAGATACAGCTGTACGCAAAGGCCAAAGTACTTGACCGTTTTTATAAGCTTTTTCCTGTACATATTCGCTAATACAAGCACTCAAAGACTCTACGTCGTAGTTGTCCAACCTTTCTAATAAAGGATAAACTTCTTTCAATATCAATAAAGACAACTCTGTTGTAGTTTTCATTTTTTTATGTGTATATAAAGAAACATCATAGACTGGTAATTCATCAAAAAAATCAATTTTTTCTATAATATCTGGAAAAATTTCCACCCTAGTTTGTACCAAATCAGCTATTGCGTGAAGATTAAGTGGACGATGAACTGCTTCTTTTACATACGGCAAAGCATAGAAGTAATATCTTTCTTTATTCATGTTTTTGATGTATTCGCCATTCATCCACTTTAATTTTTGTACATCAAATACTGCCGGTGATTTACTCATTTGACGGTAATCAAATTGCTGAATTAATTCTTCTAATGAAAAAATCTCTTGGTTACTTGCTGGACTCCAGCCTAAAAGAGCAACAAAATTGATAATCGTTTCAGGCAAAAAACCTTGTTCTAACAAATCTTCATAAGAAGAATGCCCGCTCCTTTTACTTAATTTTTTGTGTTCTTCATTAGTAATCAAAGGACAATGAATATAAACAGGTACTTTCCAACCAAAAGCTTCATAGAGCCGATTATATTTTGGAGAAGAGGATAAATATTCATTTCCTCTGACTACATGACTAATCCCCATTAAATGGTCATCCACTACATTAGCAAAATTATAAGTAGGATAGCCATCGGATTTGATTAAAACCATATCATCCAATTCTTTATTTTCTACTGAAATCTCTCCATAAATTTCATCATGAAAGACGGTCTCCCCTTCTGTGGGATTATTCTGGCGAATAACATAAGGAACTTTCTTTGACAACAGAGTTTGTATTTCTTGTTCGCTAAGAGAAAGGCAATGTTTATCATATAAAAAGACTTCTTTATCTCCTATTTTTGTTTTTAAAGAATCTAGACGTTCTTGACTACAAAAACAGTAATAGGCTTCTTTTTTTTCAACCAATTCCTTTGCATAATGCAGATAAACCCCCTCTTTTTGTCTCTCACTTTGAATATAAGGACCTACTTGTCCTCCTTTATCCGGTCCTTCGTCATGCACTAAGTGTGCTGACTGTAAGGTTTGATAGATCGTTTCTAATGCTCCCTCAACTAAACGTTCTTGATCTGTATCTTCTATCCTAAGTAGAAAATCCCCTTTCTCATGTTTAGCGATCAAATATGCATATAAAGCAGTCCGTAAATTACCGATATGCATTTTCCCTGTAGGGCTAGGTGCAAAACGAGTGCGAATTTTTTCCATAATATTACTCCCAAAATTTTATTTTTTATTCAAGATCAAGCAAACACTCCCGATGAGTAAATCCCTCCCACTAAATCTAGAGCGGGCATATGGACACTAGGACACTAACCACAATACTTAGATTTGGAGTAGATTTTCCGCCCCTGCAAGACAAATTTCCGCATACCACCATGCGTATTTCAAGAAAATTCAAGAGTCTGCTGATCATCTCCAAACGAGGCGAAGATGCAGACATACTGAAATTATTTCAAGGATAGGCATCGTATGAGAGAAATAAATCCAATATTCTCCAGAAAATAAACTACCTAAACAAGCTCTAAACACAGACCAGAAAAAAGTCTCGAAAAGATGAGCGCCCCGCACTTGTGTCAACATAGCCTAAGTCTACGTTCTATTGTTTATCTTAACGATACTCAAACTGGTTTGTTCTTGTTTTCGTTTATTTTATCAAATTAGAGCATTGACTACAAGAACAAGATAAAACGCCACAAAGTTTATTCAGTACCAGTGAACAATAGACAAGGTCAACATTCTACCTCAAGTGAAATACTGAAAACAAGTTCTCACACACAAAGATATACTCATGAATACTATCTATCATTCAACAGATTTTAACATCGCAAAAGGAAAATGAACTCATGAATACGAAGTCAATTCCCATTCGAGCAATATCACATTAACTAAAAAATGAAGTACTTAGCCGCTTCTTGCACCTAAACAATTCATTTATCATGAGTTAGGATGTGATCACACTCCTAATCAATGGTGTGTGAAAACGCTTATTATACCGTTTATGCACATAGTTTGATGTCACGTCCCAATTCGCTCTAATTCACATAGGTTCAAGTGATCGCTCCAGCTACCATCAGCGATAGAGAAAACTCCTGCTGATTAAGTTTCAGTTGATGCGTAAAGTGCATTCATACCAGAACATTCTACCATAAGTGAGAGCTTAAACAGACTCTTAGGAAAAGTAAAACCACTGCATCTAATAAATAGTTACTTACACGTATATTCTACCAAAACACCCTTGCCTCTTCGGCAAAACAACTATCAAAATGCTTGTAAATATGATAATATATTGTAAACATAATCTATGTTCCAACTAACGAATTTTACATTTCAAAAAACTGTTAAAAAGGAAATACAATGAAAAAATACCAAGAAGATATTAATAAAATGTTTATTTTTTTAGGGGGGAAAGAAAATATATCTTCTTATACTCATGAAGATGAACATATTTACTTTTTCTTACAAGATCCAAAAAAAGCAAAAGTCGAATATTTAAGCGGATTAGGTTGCGTAAAAGAAGCTTCTTTTGATAAACGAAAAACACAACCCTCCACTTTACATGTATCTCTAAATGCTGATAGCAAAATTCTATGTGCAGAATTTGAATCGGAATACCAAAAAATAGAACCTCCAAAAGATATTTTCGGCAACCTCCTTCCACAAGATCCAACTACTATCAATCAAAAGGAAATACTTACTCTTACCGAACAAATAAAGCCGGATAATTCTAATCTTACGAACTCCGACTTAAAAAACAAAGAAAATCAACCTGATATCTTTATTCCAGTATCCAAAAAAATAAAAAAAAGCGTATTTCCCAACGCTAAACTTCCTGAACCTGAAAAACCTATCATTACTCAACATCTTGAAAAATCTGTAATGACTCAAGAGCCCGAAAAGCCTGTAATGACTCAATACCTTGAAAAACCCATAATAACTCAACAACCTGAAAAACCCGTAATGACTCAACAGCCTAAAAAACCTGTAATGATTCAACCAACTCCCACAGAAGCAGTTCTTAAAAGCTCAGTAAAAACTATTCCCCCAGCAGAATCCACTACACAACTTTTGCCGAGTACGCCTTTTTCTTATTTTTTATCTAGCTTAAAGAAACTCAAAAAAAGACTACATATCTTAGCACCAGCTTTTTTTATCATAGGATTTTTATTTAGTTTAAGTAACTTATTAAAATGTGTACCTTTATTTGATGGATGGCACTTGACTTTAGGACAATTATCAGAAAATGGACGGAAGGTAGATGATTTTTTACGATATATTTGCAGACTAAGTATTGCTTTTTTTCCTATTGGTATTCTTGTAGCTGTTCAAAACAAAAAGAGAAATGTACGAAGCCTAGCTTTACTCCTTGGCATACTGCTGATTTTTTCCCTACGCATGTTGGAATTTCCATCCGTAGTTTACTTACAAGCTGAAGCTTTCTATTTGCAATCTATGCTTATCCCTGCCCTTTGTATTGGTCTATTTTTACGATACATAGAAAAGAAAATGAAACGAATATTTCCTAGGCCTTTACAATCCAGTGTTTCACCCCTCCTTATTTTTATCGTCACTTCAATTTTCGCTTACATCGTCAGTGAGTTTTGGTTACGACAATTTAGCTTATCAATAACGCAGTGGATAGCAGATTCTTTTGCTTCTTCCTACTCTACTTTTTTTGGTGGTATATGGGGATTTTTAATTGTTTTTTGTCGATTATCAGGCATAGAATATTTCTTTTCACAGGCAAATATTCAAGCAACTTTGCCACAAATAGGTATATCGCATCTATGGCCTATCCTTTTTCTCTCCTCCATTGCACAAGGTAGTGCTGCTATTGCCCATACAATACATAAAGAAAAGGGACAAAAAAGAATTCTTCCTTTATTTTATGCCCTTTTCGCTTTTTGTGGAATACCTGAACCGGTTTTAATGCTAAACAATCTACCTGAATTTTTTCCTTTAATTTCTGGCGCATTAAGCACAATGTTCGCTGCCATACTTTCCATCAGCTTGGACCTTGCCATTCCTGAATACCAATCTCATCCCTTTTTTTTCAGTGGGATCTTTGGCTTGCAGTCCATCCCATCAGAACATGTATTTAACTTTATCGCTTGCATGTTAATTGCGGGATTACTACCTATTGTTTTTGAACTTTTGCAATACTTCATACAAAAAAACAAAGCTAAGCAAATTGATTTAATGTAATGAAATAGCAAACTGAGCTTAAACAAAACCACCGGCTTATCTGGTGGTTTTGTTTTTATGTAGATACACTTAAAAGAAGAAGTGGCAAAATATTTTGCCACTTCTTCTTTTAAACTAAACATCTATCTCTAAATCTATATTTTATTTTTATGTACAGATTTCATTCATTTTCTTCTTTCTTTACCATTAAAAAAATCCCCATACTCGGAAGCAGAGGATCCTTGATTCGATATCAATTACCATTTCATACTCAATTATTTTATCCGGACTTCTCCTAGCATAGATTTCCGTCTCTCACACTATCACATGAAATTTAGGTGAGCAAAATCTTCAAACTACCCTGTACTCTTTAATCTATTTCGTACTTACATCATCCCCTAGTCAAAACAAGAAGTTTGATACAACTTTACATCTAAAGCCCAAGAATCTTAGTCCATCATCCCTTGATGCCCAAGAAGAAAATCGTCTTTTCTTCTTTTCTAGATGCAACGTCTGGAAGTGAATAAACAGGATACATCATTCACTTGGCAAAAGAAATCCATTTTTTTCCTTTATTTTTTCACCTGATATCCCCTAGTTAAAGAAAAAGGCTTTAAACATACTTAGTAACACTGATAGCTTAGGAAAAATTCCTTAAAGTATATCCCAACTGTTTGCTTTTTTTACCGAACTCTTTTTTTTCGTTCATACCAGCAAACCAAATTTTTCTTTTTACTTTTAAAATTTTGAAAACTTTTGCTTTGTGTTCATTCACATAAGTCCAATCATCATGATAAAAAAGAGAATGTGTATTCTTCGTAGCACGGATGAATTCAGCACCTGTATTGTAATCTCCATATAATTCTATACCATAAAGATCAATCAATTCTTGCATCGTTTTTTCTCTCTTCATCCTCTTGCACTCCTTTTCTATTTAGAAGTAGTTCTTATCTCAACGGTTCAAAGCAAGCCCTTCCATAAGCCAAGTAAAGCAAATTTTTTATTCCTTACCCCTTAGCTCAAGCACCGTATGTCTTATGTTTATACTTTATCATAATTATGTATAAAATAAAAGAAGATTTTTTATGCACAATTAGCAAAAAATATCTTCTTTTATTTTATTTAATCAAAATTTAAAGATAAATAAAATTTTTACACTTAAATTTAAAGCAAAAATTTTACTTAAGATCAATTTCCCTTTAAGGACTGAATACAAGTTTACTTCTACTATTATAAAAGTAAACTAAGCATAAGCCAAGATGAACGGAGGTTTTATGTCACCTCAAAACTTCCTACCCCTCCCGCTCATCTCTAGCTTACATTAAAAAATCAACTTCAATAAGATTAATTTTGATAGCCTTGCCACACACCTTTAGCATCAAAACTAGATATTCTTCCATTAATTGTATAATTTGTTCCTTTTACCATCTGGCCTGTTTCCGGTTTAAAGTAGTACCATTTACCGTCTTTATTCAACCAACCTTTCAAACGATAACCCGTATTCGTAAAATAGTAATCTTCTCCATCTATCGTTTGAATAGAATCTGTAAGCATTTTTCCACTAGCTTCGATGAAATAATAAGTATCGTTATATTGCAATACTCCACTACCAGTACTACCATCTGTTCCAAAATAATACCAAGTTCCATCAATTTGGCGCCATCCCGTTAAAAAGTATCCATTCGTAAAATAGTACTTCTTTCCGTTTATCGTTTTCCAGCCTTGTGCTGCTATACCTTGTTCAAAATACATCTGGCGTCCATTTACAGTAGTCCAACCATTAGCAGCTGCTCCTGTTTGAGGATCTGCATAATACCAGTCATCTCCTAATTTATTCCAACCAGCAAGCACTTGTCCTGCGGTAGTAAAGTAATAAGTTTGACCATTTATTACTTGCCGTCCCGGCATAGCCTTACCATTTTGATAATAGAAGCGATACGTAGAATAAGGTACCCAACCGGTATATGCCGTACCATCTTCGCTGAAATAATACCACTCATTGTTAATCACTGTCCAAAATTGTGCCATCTGTCCCTGTGGATGGATATAGTAAGTCCTTCCATCTTGTTGCAACCAGCCTGCATATTTACTTCCATCTGGATTGAAGTAGTACCATTTACCGTCTAGTTCTTGCCATCCCCCTGCAGAAGCTACAGAAGTATTTGGATCAAAATAATAATATTTTCCATCTAGTACCAACCAACCTGATGGGGATTGTCCTGTTTCATAAAAATAATATCTATTTCCCCCCAGTGTTTGCCAACCTGGCAAAGCATAACCATTGTAGAAATAAAAACGATATCCTTGATAAACAATCCATCCAGTATGAGGCTGACCATTGTTATCTAAATACAACCATCTACCACTAGAATCCTGATAAAAAGCTCTTGTCTGTGGACGTGCATAAGTTGGTTGTGGTGTTTCTTCTTCGATTTGTGTTTCAATATCTATTTCAGATGTGTCTTGGGTTTCTGTTTCTGCTTGCGTATGATCTTGATTTTCTGTCGCTGTTTCAACTATGCCATCTACCGCAGTATTTATTTGTTCTGTTCTAGTGCTGACATCCGTACTTTCTAATCTTTCACGAGTTTCATGTTGATTATCTTCTGTTGAAACAATGAATTCTTCTTGACTCTTCACTGTATCACTCGCCTGTAGTATCGCATCAAATACTAATCCTGAATCAAAACTTTCACTATTTAATTCAATGTTTTCTCTTTCTGCAGAACTTGACTCTTCTTCTGCTTGTTCTTCGCTCACTACAACTGAATGAAACGTAGTATCTTCTGTTTCCGTAGCAAATGCTTTAAAAGCAATACCAGTATAAAGAACGATTGCAATCAAAACAGCAATTACACCTATTCTAACTATTTTCATTGACGTACATCTCCCCTATTCATCATGCATTTCATTATTCCTTAGATATCTATGTAGATTTTTACAGGTAAATCCTCTATTTAGAGGTATGTGAAATGGTAAAATTTTAAACCAAATACAGGTTTTTTAACTTTAATAGAACTTATATGAAAAAATAAAATGCAGATTTATTTGATAAAATTATTATAAAGTATTTATAAACATTTGTCTATAGTATAAAAAATGACGTAATATACATACATTTTATAAG
>BNZI01000015.1 GCA_026000945.1 Clostridia bacterium
CCTAAGCCTTGAGCAAAAAGTCCTGACCATCCATTCTCTGAAAATATAGAGGTGCAGCATGTCGATTAATGTAGGAATTATTGGAGCAGGGACGATTGCGCACAAAATGTCCCAAACCATTCAGGCAGTAGAAGGAGCAAATGCTTATGCAATTGCTTCTCGAAATGCTCAGCGGGCAGCTGTGTTTGCTGAAAAATATCAATTTGAAAAAGCTTATGATTCTTATGAGAGGATGTTAAAAGATCCAGCTGTAGATTTGGTTTACGTGGCAACACCACATTCTCATCATTATGAACATGCTCGTTTAGCTCTAGAAAGAGGTAAAGCAGTCCTTTGTGAAAAACCTTTTAGTGTAAATGCTGAACAATCAAAAAAACTGATTGCAGCGGCACAAGTTAAAAATTTATTCATTACAGAAGCAATATGGACAAGATATTTGCCAATGAGAAAAACTTTAGAAGAGATTTTAGACAGAAAAGTAATTGGAGAAATTTTTTCTTTGAGTGGAAATTTAGGTTATCCAAATAAAGATCTAGAGAGGATGAAAGATCCGAACTTAGCAGGAGGAGCTTTACTAGATTTAGGTGTGTATGCCGTTCATTTTGCTTTTATGGTTTTTCCCTCACAAACTTTGCGTTCCATTCACTCTTTTGCCATTAAAACAGAAGAAAATGTAGATTTGCAAAATAGTTTTACTTTACAGTTTGAAGATCAAAAGATGGCGGTTTTATCTAGTTCGATGGCGGCTGTTTTGGATCGTAGGGGAATGATTCATGGAAGCGAAGGCTACATTGAGGTGGATAATATCAATCACATTCAACAGATTAAGGTTTATAATAAAAACCATGAGTTAATTGAAGAGCATAAAGCTCCACCGGAAATTACTGGATTTGAATATGAACTTTTGGCATCTATTCATGCGATAGAAAATGGAAAATTAGAGTGTGAGGAAATCACGCATGAAGAAACCATCAAAGTGATGGAAGTAATGGATCAATTGCGAGCAGAATGGGGTATGGTTTATCCTGGTTTAGAGTGGTGAAAAAAGACTTGTTTACCGAAAAAAAATTTGGTACAATGCTTACCTAGCATAGCAAAAATTCATGTTTTAGCTATGGATTAATGTGGGTGTACACAGGAAACATCTACGCTTGATTTAGTAAGGCTATTATATGTTGAATAGCCTTACTAAATCAAGAATCCCTGCTAAAGTCTGGGGAGTTGTCAACTAGGGCAGGTTATACTACCTAAAATGCTTAGATTTCGAGTGAAATTTTCGTTTTGCAAGTAAAATTTTTGAAGATAACCATGCGTATTGCAAGAAAATAAAGAGCTTGTTCGATATTTCTGAGCAAGGAGAATAGTGTGTATAGTTTTTCTCCTACATGAAGAAGTGACATAGAATGCTGGAGGTATTTCAAAGGAAGCTCGACATCGTAGGAGGGAAGGTAGACCAAATATTCTCCCGTAAGTGAGATAGGAAAACAGCTTCTAAACGCAGAGCAGAGGAAAATCTACTAAAAGATGGGGTTTGCGGTAGCGTGACACGACGAGTATAAGAGCCAGTGGCTGCTTAAAAAAAACGACTGTAAGCAGTCGTTTTTCTGTGATTCTTTTCATCATAACGAAAGGAGAAAAATGGATATACCAGTATATGGGATTCTAGGCTTTGCGGATTCGGGGAAGACTTCTTTTATCCGTTTTACTTTAGAACAAGAATATTTTGGAGACGGTTCCCGTAATTTATTAATTGTGACAGAAGAAGGGAAAGAGAAATACAATCAAGAAGACTTAGATCAATATTTTACGCAAATGATTATCATGAATGCACCAGAGCAATTCAATACAAAATATTTAGAAGAATTGCAAGAAAAATATGATCCTGAATGTATCATTATTGAATATAATAGTCTTTGGGGAATGAAGCAACTTTTGCAAACAGAATGGCCAAAACAGTGGACGTTAAACCAAACCATTATGACTGTGTGCGCAAAGGATTTTGAAGCGAATCTAAATCAAATGAGGTCTTTATTTGTGGAACAAATTGTAGAAACAAATAAAATTATTTTTAATCGATGCCAAACAGGAATGAATTTGAAATTTTGGAGAAAAAGTATCAAATCACTGAATGCAGCGGTAGAGGTCGTTTTTGAGTCAATAGATGAGGAGTTGGAGAAATGGGAAGAGCAATTGCCTTATGATATTACTCAGAATGTTATTCGAGTGGATGAAGCGGACTATGGCATATGGTATATGGATGCGCTAGAACATCCTGAACATTATCAAAACAAAACGATAGAGCTTTCCGCTATGGTTGTACGCTCGGAAGAGCTTCCTCTTTCGCAGTTTATTTTGGGTAGGATGTCAAAAACAAATGATGAGGAGAATCTTGTATTTATTGGGTTTTTATGCAAAAATGAACAAGATTTAGATTTACAAACCAAGCAATGGATACACATTGAAGCAAGATTTAATGTGGAGTATCAGGAGGTGCACAAAAAAGAAACTCCGGTTTTGTATACAAAGAAAATTAAATTGGTAGAAGCTCCAAAAGAAAAACTAGTATATTTTACATAAAAATTAACAGACTCTGCATTCAAAAAAACAGAATGCCATGCGGGAGTCTTCAAGTTTTTTGATTAAATCCTGCGACTTTATAAGAAGGAGAAAAAAGGAGAAAAGATGAAGAATAAGATAATCGTCGCATTAGGAATCATTTTATTTCTGGGGATTGGTTTTGTGTTACTTCATAGCAGAGCAAACATGATGAATACTGAAGTTTTACTCAAGCAAAAATTTTCCATGCAAACTGTTGCTGCCAAAGTTGATTCCAGCGCAGGAAAATGGGAAATTGAAAATCAAGTTTGGTATTATAAAAAAACAGATGGAACTTATTATACAGGATGGTTAAATGATCAAGGGAAGTGGTATTATTTTGATAAAGAGGGAAAAATGCAAATCGGCTGGTTGACAGAAGGTACACGTAGGTATTTTTTTCAGTCGGATGGGGAAATGTTGTCTTCCCAATGGTTGAATTGGAACAATCGTCGGTATTATTTAAAAAGTGATGGAGCAGCGCAAGGTAGCGGTTGGTTCTTGGATCAGGGTGTATGGTATTTTTTAAATAGTCAAGGGGAAATGTATACTGGATGGATGGTAGAAAATGGAAATAGCTACTATTTGCGGGAAGATGGAGGTATGCATATTGGATGGCTCTTGCTTGAAAATTACTGGCATTATTTTCAAGATAATGGTGCGGAATTAAGGAATGCATGGTTATATGAAAATGGAAATTGGTATTATTTAAACCGTTTAGGTCAAAAATTGACAAATGCAGTCACTCCAGATGGTTATACGGTGGATGGAGAAGGAAGGCTAGTGAATACGGCAGATGCTGCTCAACTAAATGCTTATGTCAGCCAGCGTTATACGGTGTTTGTTGGTGATTGGACAGAACGGATGAAGAACAAAATTTTTGTGTTAGTCAATGAGTATCGGCAAAGTCATGGATTATCTGCACTACAATTGAATAGTCGACTAGTAAAAGGAGCTGAAATTCGGGCAAAAGAAATTTCAAGTTCCTTTTTGCATGCCCGTCCGGATGGAAGAAGTTGTTTTGTAGTAATGGACGAAGTTGGTTATTACTATCATGAGGCGGGAGAAAATGCGGCTTATTATTTTTCACAAAAAAAGAACATTGAAGAAATAGCTATTTCTATTTTTGAAATGTGGAAAGGTAGTCCGGAACATAATGCAATGATGCTCCATGCAGGAATGGTAGATGAAGGCTTAGGATTTTATTTACTGGATGGAACAGTTTATGCCATACAGCTTTTAGGTTCTCTTTAGATAGGGATCACTTATGACTTAAAAATGACCTCTATTACTGGATTGACGATTGATATTTTTTGACAAAATTTAAAATTTATTCCTATTTTTAGTGAAATTTTTCTGTAATTTCTGTACAAGCTAAAGAATACTAGATTTTTGATTGAAATTTCATTATGCTATTTGGGGAATAAAAATCAGTCCAAAAAGACAATCGGAGGATAATACAAAATGTTTTTTATTTTTTTACTATATCTTACAATCATCAGTATTATAGCTATTGTACTTACTATCCATGATAAAAATGCTGCTCGTAAGCAAACTTGGAGAGTAAAAGAACGAACATTATTTCTTATTTCAGTCCTTGGTGGTTCTATAGCCATGTTGATCACTATGCGCCTTGTGCGCCATAAAACACAGCGGAAGAAGTTTATGATTGGAATTCCATTAATCATAGCCATACAGCTCATTCTCGTATTTGCATTTAGTCAGAGATTAACGATACGTTATTTCCATATTTCTACGAATAAAATAAACAATCGTATAAAACTTGCCTTGATTACTGACCTTCATGCTTGCGACTATGGTACAGGGCAGTATGAATTGATTCGTTCAATCGAAGAGGAAAAGCCAGATGTGATACTTTTGTGTGGCGATATTTTTGATGATAAAATTATGCCAAATCACACAATAGAGCTTCTTGAGGGTGTGGCAAGCAAATATCCTTGTTATTATGTAACTGGAAATCATGAATTTTGGAGCGACAGAGTTGATGAATTTAAGGATATTTTCCGCTCCTTTGGTGTTAAAGTGCTTACTGGTACGTCGGAAATCTTAGAAATTGCTGATGAAAAGGTGCAAATAAGCGGCATAGATGATCCTGATACGGATCGTTATTCCAGCAAGGCACTATCTTATGAGGAACAAATGGAAGGTTTGAAAACATCTCTTGAGCCAGGAATGTTTACGATAATGATGTCACATCGCCCTGAACGTATCACTGAATTATTGTCATTAAATCCTGAACTTGTTGTGTCAGGACACGCCCATGGCGGGCAGTGGAGGATACCGTATATTTTAGAGAATGGTTTATATGCACCACATCAAGGAATTTTCCCCAAATATACGAATGGTATCTATCATTTCGGTGATACAAAACTGATTGTTAGTAGAGGGTTGGCACGGGAAACGACCATCGTACCAAGGATATTTAATCGTCCTGAATTAGTGATGATCACCATTCAGGGAATTTAGAAATAAATAATTTGCTCAGCTTATTTTCTTATAGTGGAAAGATATGCGCCACATCAAGGAATTTTTCCAAAATAAAAGAAAAAAAGAGAGGACTATTGAATAAAATAAAAATGAAATATTTTGGTCAAATTCTAAAAAAATTGTTTTGTCTGTACTTGTATTCTGTCGCTTAAGTTTCAGTTTAACTTACTGCTTAAGGAAGAAAATTAAGAAGAACGCTCAAGCAATGGTATCGCTTGAGCGTTCTTCTATTGGTAAAGCTTAGACTAATGTAAAATGATTATTTTTTGTCTAATTCAGCAATTTTTTCTTTAAATTGTGGTAAATATTCTTTATGAGCAACTAATAGTTCATCTAAAACTGTTTTTGCCACTGTTCCACTAGGAATTAAAGGATTTAAGGTAAAAGCTTGTAAAGCTGTACCATAATCTCCGGTGTAAGCAGCATCAATCGTTACTAATTCCATATCTTTCAATGCTTGTAAATGGCCTCTGCATGCAGGAGAAAAACTACCCCATGTGATTGGTACAGGCCCGTTTGAAGTGATGATACTAGAAATTTCTACAACGACATCATTAGGCAAGTCAGAAATTGCACCGTTGTTTTTTGTACTAACTACCATTTCTGTACGTTTGTCATTGTAAATGGAGTTAATCAATTCGCAAGCGGCATCACTGTAATAGGCTCCACCACGTTTTTCTAATTGAGGAGGTTTGATGGATAAGTTGGGGTCTTTATAAAGTTCGAACAATTCGGCTTCTGTGCGTTTTACGACTTCTGCACGTGTTTCTCCTTTTGCGAATTTCTCTAATTCTTCTTGTAACATGTTGTCTGTCATGTAATAGTAGCGGTGATACATACAAGGAATAGCTTCCAGGCCTAAAATTTGCTCGGGGAGATAAGAAATGCTAGGGATATTTCGTACACCAGAATCATTTTTTGCATCTTCTGGTTCAGGTTCTCCAGATAGTTTACGATAATTTGCCATAGCTTGTTCCGGACCTTCGGCTGTAGAATAAAGTTTTTGTAAAAGTTCTTTCGTAATTTCTTTACCTTCTTTATTCCATACTTTGTGCCAATGAAAGTGATTTAAACCGGCAAATTTAAAGAATAGATCAGATTCTGCTGTATTTGCTGCACCGGAAACAAGTTTGCGGCAAGAAATGGGTACATTACATAAGCCTACAACACGATCCCATTTTCCATAACGCATAACTGCTTCTGTAACAATACCTGCTGGATTCGTAAAGTTAACCAGCCAAGCATTGGGGCAAAGTTCCTTCATATCTTCCACGATGGACAAAATAACAGGGATAGTACGGAAAGCTTTGAATAACCCTCCCGCCCCGTTTGTCTCTTGCCCTAATATTCCATGAGTAAGCGGTATACGTTCGTCTTTGATACGGGCATCTAAGAGTCCCACACGGAATTGTGTGGAAACAAAATCCGCATCTTTTAAAGCTTCTCTACGGTTGAGAGTAAGGTGTACTTCCCAATCTAAACCAGCAGCTTTAATCATGCGTTTTGCCATATTTCCTACAATTTCAAGTTTTTCTTTTCCGGCTTCGACATCTACGAACCAAAATTCTTTAATAGGTAATTCATCTTTACGTTTGATAAATCCCTCGACTAATTCCGGAGTGTAGCTGGAACCACCGCCAATTGTAACAAGTTTAATTGGTTTTTTGTTCATTTTTTCCTCCTTACTGGCTTAACGATAAATTTCGTTATATCTTTTATTATAGGTACTTTGTTAATCAAAATCAAGGGATAATTGATCAAATGAGGTCTTCTATGAGCTTATTGAAATTTATTCTCATCTAAGGAGAATGAGATCAATCTAGATAAAAAATATCTAAAGTCATACATCAAGTGAAAGTTTAGGACTTTTGCCAGCACTGATTTAAAAGATATTTTGCTGTAGGAAGTTGCTTTGTTAGGGTGTGTTCACACTACCGTGAAGCGTCTATTTTTTGGTAGGTTTTCCCTAGGTTTTTGTTCAGAGATTGGAAATTGTTTCATATCTCACTTACGGGAGAATATTGGTCTATTTTCTCCTCGTTCGTAGATACGAAAACAGGCTCTTAGAAAAACTATCCACAATATTATTTTCACTCGTAAATGCTAAATAAGCTCTTTGTTTTCTTGAAATACGTATGGTTGTTTACAAAAATTTGCTTTGCAAGGTGGAAAATCTACTTAAAATCTAGATATTTCGTCTAGTGTGAACATGCTCTAATATAGTGTACTTTTGA
This sequence comes from Clostridia bacterium, assembly GCA_026000945.1. GTDB lineage: Bacteria > Bacillota > Clostridia > Lachnospirales > Lachnospiraceae > BNZI01. The sequence goes on from BNZI01000015.1 coordinate 7,338, forward strand.
TATTATTTTTATTATTCGATAGCAAAAATAAATAAAACAGATCAGTACTCATTTGAGAATAGATTATTTTAAGGAAAAATAGAGATCTATGGAGGTTTTACTTCGCAATCATGGAGAACTGATAGAAAATAGAAATTTTTATGTGGAGAGATTCCATATAGATTTAGAAAGAGAAATGCACAAATGAAATATTAGAATTTTATACGAAAAATATGTCTACTAAGATAGCTTGTCCTAGTAGACATAAACAGTAAATATCCTTTAGTTAGGAATCTTTGCATAAGTTCCGAAAGGAATCAAATCGACTAAGCGTGTTAAGACAGTGCGCACAGTATCATCTGAAAGTCCCGGATATTGTAGATAGTCTGTGACATGGATGACGAAACGTTCTTGAAAATCATCCGGTAGCGTTAAATTTGCAGTATTTTTAATTTCTGTCTTCACTTTAGGATTCATGAAACTTAATATACTATAAATGAAAAAGTGCCAATCTTCCTCACTCATCTTTTTTTCTGCATAAGACATAAATCCATGTATTTTTTCCATAAAAAAAGAAGGACGCAAAGCTGTTTGGCTTAAGACTAAATTATCGTTTTCATCCGGAGGAGCAAACAATGAATAAGCAGCGTGTGTGTTAGCTAAAAATACACCTAAAGCTTTGTCAAATGTAGAAGTATCATCTGCAGGTTTAGGTGTGGCATAGGCTAATACATAGCGTCTTTCCTTTGCAATGGGATTGAGTAAAGTACTGACAAAATCCCAGTCATTACATATGTTCGTAAATTTATCGGAATGTGCTTCAATTTCCTGCTTGTACTTTTCACAAAAAGCACCAGAAAACCCTTGTGCGTTATAAGCATAGACATGCTCAATATATGTACCTCTTAGTGTACCTACGTATTGTGCTTTGTTTCCTCCTTTAGAGTATCCCGTTAAATAAATGGTTTTACCTTCGCCATATAAAGGGAAAACACGGTCAAAGTAGGCTAATGCCCGTTCTTGTTGAGGTGTATCGGTCACGGTTAACTCAGCACCATGTCCGTTATCCAGCCATTCCACAACGCCGGCAGTGCCTTTAAAAGCAATAATGAGTTCATCACCATATTCAATAGTCGTATAAATGACGTGATTGGTTGCTTCTACATTGCCTGGTTGCTCATTGTCTATATCAATAATGAACATTTGTTGATAAACTTCTGGATGATTGAGAATAGTTTGTACGACATATTGAAAATCTTGGCGAGTAAAGCCCATGGTGGTAGGATTTTCTTGAACCGTTTCAATATCAAACTCATTTGCCCATTGATAAATACTATATTTGTTATATTGCTGATTTTTTTCTTCTAAATTTAAAGAATCAAAAGCAATGGTGTAAATTACTGAATTTAAAATAAGAAACTCAGTTTCACGATTAGAGGTATCTACAGCTTTTTCAGCGGAAAAAACTAAGTCTTTTGCAGGAATAACGGTAGTCGTTGCTGCAGACGATGTATAGTACTCAATATTTTTTGGTATTAAGACACTATATGTTCCGTATGGAGTAGAGATGCCGCTAAACCATAAAGCTAGAATATTAAAAATAATTAATATTTTTGTCATATTCACTCCTTCAGGGGGTATCCCTAATATTCTTTAAGATATAATTTAATATTATAAAATATTTATGATAGAAAGACAACTATTTTTTAGAGAAAAATAAAAAAATATTACTAAATTAAATCGAAAGTGAAAATCTATTAAAATCTTTATTTGTTTGACTTTGATTTTGTCGAATACTATCTTGCTTTTCATAACGGCTGTGCTATAATATAACTTTATATAAAATTAAAATTTTAGAGGAGTATGAAAATGGAAGGATTAGCTGTAATCAAGAGAAAGGTCGTTATTTTTGCTTTGTGTTTCGCTTTTATTTTCACTGCTTGTACTCATCAGAACATAGATCAAAACGGAAAAGAAACAAATGCTGGACAAAATAGTCAAGGATATAAGCCAAACGGTTTAGAAAAAACACTATGGATTTCTGGAGAAAATGAAGTAGTTACTGCGATATTGGATGAAATGAATCCAGAAAAAAATTTGATGGACATGGATGATTTAACGTTGATGGGTATAGGAGGAGTAAAGCAAGGTGAGGATACTTTTCGTAATTTAGCTTTAGTCAGATTACCTTTGCCTGCCAATGTTTTAGCATCGCAAATTAAATCTGCTTTTTTATATGTAAAAAAACATAGTGGTGATGCAGTGACTTTCCAAGCTGGAGCAGTGGCAGAAAATTGGATTACAAATCGTATAAATATGTTAGAGTTCGAAAAACAAAATTATCAGCTAGAGTCTGCATTGAGTGAAGCAGATGAGGATGATTGGTATAAAATTGATGTAAGTCTTATTGTACAAGATTGGTTACTAGGCAATAAGAATAATTATGGTTTCGTCCTTGAAACCTCAGATTTAAACGGTATAGCACAGTTTTATTCTGCTTATGGAGAAGATTTTGACAATTATCCGAAGCTAAGGGTAGATTACGAAGAAAGAATACAAGAAGAATTTTATGGTAAATATGAATTTGTTGAACAAAGCGATGGGAACTGTTTGTCTTTTGCTTTGCGAGATACGTCAGGCATTTATTATGAAGATTTGTTTGAAAATACGGAAGAGTTCCAAAATGTCTATGAGACCAGCGGGCTTCCTGGTATATTGACTTATTTTCGAGATATATGTCTAGCGTATATAGAAGAGAATAAAGAAACTTTAGGTATTTCATCCATTAGGCAGTTAAACGGAGAAGATGAAAAAATATCTGCAGATGAAGAATATAAGATTGCTTTGAAAATCGGCGTAAGGGATAGTACTGCACCAAGTGGTATTCAAGTAGATGGTGATTTTGATTATCATTTGCGTGTCCAGTTAAAAGATGGAAGTTGGGCAGAAAAAACACCTGGAGAGAAATCTCGAGTTGTGCCAGGTTCTAATCAGGAAATAAATATTGGTCAATATCCTTGGGATTCTAGTTATTTATGGGGTTATGAAAAGTGGAGCGAATATTATACCAGTGACACGATATATTTTGCAGTAAAAAAATCGACAGATGACTTTACTAAACATAAATAAATTGAGATGGTGTAGGGTGGAGAATTGTGTATGAGAAAAATATACACAGAATTTTTTTCATTCCCAGATTTGAGCGATTTTAAAATAATTGTAGAAGTGACAGATAAAATAATGAGTGCTGTAGTAAATCTCTGAAGTATGGGTAAAATTAGGGAGAGAAAATAATTGTAAAAAGAATATAAAATGATTAGATGAAAAAATGACGAAATAAATAGAACTGTCTAAGATTGTATGAAAGGTCAGTTTACCATTTAATCAATGGGAAAGGAGGTAAAAAAGGATTATTATGGGAAGGACTTTATTATCTGCTTTAATGGGTACGGGTTTTACTTTTTTGATGACTGCTACTGGTGCGGCAGCAGTGTTTCTTTTTCAAGGAGATGCCAAAGGTTACTACCAAAAAGCATGTTTGGGCTTCGCAGCAGGTGTGATGATTGCGGCTTCTGTCTGGTCATTACTGATTCCAGCTATTGACTTAGCGGAAAGTCTAGGACAAAGTGGATGGGGAATGGCTGCGGGAGGTTTTTTATTTGGCGGAGTTTTCTTTTTAATATTGGATAAGATCATTCCACATTTGCATATGGATACCGACCGTCCGGAAGGCATGAAAAGTCAATGGAAAAGAACGACAATGTTAGTTACAGCAGTAACTTTACACAACTTGCCTGAAGGAATGGCAGTAGGTTTAAGTTGCGCTTTGGCAGCTTCTTCCGATAGTCCTGTGAATTCAGCAGCAGCTTTTACTTTGGCTTTGGGGATTGGTTTACAAAATCTTCCTGAAGGGGCGGCAATCGCCTTACCTTTACGCCAAGAAGGTATGTCAAAGACAAAAGCTTTTCTTTGGGGCAGTGTTTCAGGTCTTGTGGAGCCAATTGGTGCGGTAATTACCGTTTTAACGATAAAGTATATGCAATTTGTTATGCCTTTTTTGCTAGCTTTTGCTGCGGGAGCGATGATTTATGTAGTAGCAGAGGAGCTGATTCCGGAAGCAAATAGCGGGGAAGAACATTCTAATGTGGGAACAGTGAGTTTATTTTTAGGCTTTGCTTTAATGATGGTTTTAGACGTAACTTTGGGTTAATGATTATGGTCAAGAGAAATAAAAGGGAAATTGGCAGTCGCTATGAAGAAATAGCGGCTGCTTATTTTCTCGCTCGGAATTATCAAATTTTAAAAAGAAATTTCTATACACTAGAGGGAGAAGTTGATATAATTGCTAGGGATAAAGAATTTTTGGTTTTTATTGAAGTTCGTTATCGCATAAATACCAGATATGGACATCCTTTAGAATCCATCAGTTTGCGGAAAAAACAAAGGTTAGTTAGTGCGGCAAAGATATATCTGAGGCAGGAGGGACTTTCGCTAGATATTCCCTGCCGTTTTGATGTGTTAGGTATCTTAGGATCACAGGATCAAAGAAGTTGGATTTCTCAAAATCAACAGGTAAGTTTAGAAGAGAGGGATGTAAAACCCTTGATTGAGCATATTGAGAATGCGTGGCAGCTGGATGAGGTGTAGTATGATTAATTGGAAAAAAAAGAATCAAGAAGAAGTTTTGGAAGAAAAAGAAGCATATGGAGTACCTTACCTTACTTTTTCTTTGCTCAATCTTTTACCTATGGTAAAACATGCCTTTTCTACTCGCTTAGGTGGAGTTAGCAGAGGTGAGTTTGCCTCAATGAATTTTATTACTGCCCGTGGAGATACACAAGAAGCTGTGAATGCAAATTATGAAATTATGTCTAAAGTGCTAGAGACTCCCCGTGAACAAATGGTTGCCGCTTATCAGATGCACACAACGAATGTAAGGAAAGTCGGACAAGAAGATGCTGGAAAAGGTATTGTCTACCCTAGGGATTATCGGGATGTGGATGGGCTCATTACCAATGTTCCTGGCTTAATGTTGGTTACTTTTTATGCGGATTGTATTCCTTTGTATTTGGTGGATGTGAAAAATAAAGCAATAGGTCTTAGTCATGCAGGATGGCGAGGTACGGTGAATAATATGGCAAAAAATACTATAAAAGCCATGCAAGAAGCCTATGATACAAAACCGGAGAATCTATTTGTCGCAATAGGTCCGGGTATTTGCTCAGATTGCTATGAAGTAAATGAAGAACTGGCGGATGAGTTTAAAAAAATTTTTCCTGATAATTATCAAAGAATTGTTCAATATAATAGTAAAGGAAATTATTTTCTGGATCTGTGTGAAGCAAATGCACAGCAATTTTTGGATTTAGCTGTTCCGAAATCTCAAATTGCCTTAAGTAATATTTGTACTTGCTGTAATGCAAAGTATTTGTTTTCTCATCGCGCAAGCGCAGGGAAAAGAGGGAATATGGCGGCTTTTCTTTCCCTAACTATTTAGGACGTGTTTACACTACCGCAGTATCTATTTTTAGGTAGATTTTGTTGCCGGTTTGCGTTTAGAGCTTGTTTTTGTATCACACTTATGAGAGAATGTTGGTCTATTTTTCTTCCTAAAGTGCCTTAAATTCCTTGAATACTGGAGGTATTTCAGGTCACCTTTTCGTATGGGTGTATAGGTGAAAAACGATACAAAACATTTTTCTTGCTTAAAAAATACTGAAACAAGCTGGAAATACCCCCGTATGTCTACAAAAATTTGCCTTGCGGGACGGAAAATCTACGCAAAATCTGAGCATTCAGGTAATGAAATACACCCTAAAAAAAGGGATGGACCATTAAACAATAGAGAGTAATATACACGACAGAAAAGGAAAGTAGAGAGGAGATTCAAATGCGAACTAGGTTAAAAAGAATTTATCCAGCCGATGTTATACGCATTGTAATATCTATAGGAATTGCTTTTGTGATGATTGCGGTTATTAATATTAATCAATTTTTTTATGCACAAAATGATCAGCCTGCTTCGGATATTGGAATTGGTTATCCTGCCACTGCACAGACACAACGAGTAAATAGTATACAAGAAATTTGGAAACATAATTATTTTACCATTGAAATAGAAAAACAAGATCTGAAAGCGACGAGAACATATAAATCTTTAACAGATAATTTTTATACCAGTAGTTTTTTGCAAACATGGCTAGAAAAATTAAAAGGTAAGACTTTGGGTCAGTTTTATACGGCACAATTACAATCGGGTGAAACAATCTTAGTATTTTTAGATACCAATCTATTGGGTAGAAATAAGAATTTACTTACTTTACCTATTGGCGCGGTAGAACGGAATGCGGATTTAGAAGTTTTGAAAAAAATATCACAAAAGTATGACGTAACAGACAATACATGGTATGTAGATATGAGTAATCATGATTTTATCGTTCCAGATTCTGTGCAAAAAACTTCTCAGGGTTTGAAACAGTATATGTGGTTTGCCGTTTTGCTGGGCTCGTATTTATTGTTCACTTTATTTTTATCTCGAATAGGGAGATGGACCAAAAGAAAAAAAAGCTTAAAAGTAGCTGAAGAAGAGAGTAACAAGTTAAATTGGGATACAATTTCTGAGGGAAGAGCAGTCTTACAAAGAGTGGAGTCCGGAAAATATAAAGAAGCTTCAGATTGGGAAGAAATTCTAGATTGGGAAGAAGTGTTTGAACCTGAAGATGTACATTCTCGTAAAATTTAATCGAAAATCATGGGAAAAACAGCACGTGTTTACTTACAGCGGGGGAAAGGTAGATGTCGGGAAGAAAACAAAATAGAAATTTTTTAATGCAAGCTACTATTTTAGCAGCTGCGGGCATTATTGTGCGGATTATCGGTATGCTGTACCGCAGCCCCTTAATTAGTATTATTGGAGATGAGGGGAATGGATATTATAGTACAGCATATAATATTTACACTATGATTTTACTCATTTCTTCCTATAGTATTCCTACAGCGGTATCTAAGTTAATTTCCGAAAAACTAGCCTTAAAGCAATATAAAAATGCGCAAAGGCTTTTCCTTTGTTCATTATCTTATGTCATTTTTGCGGGAGGCATAGGGTCTTTATTTACTTTCTTTTTTTCTCCGGCTTTGTTAAAAGCAAATCCAAGTGCAGTTTTACCATTAAAAATCTTGGCACCTACTATTTTTGCATCGGGTATTTTAGGGGTTTTACGGGGATATTTTCAAGCTTATCATACGATGGTGCCTACTTCTATTTCTCAAATTATTGAGCAGTTAGTGAATGCAATTGTCAGTATATTAGCAGCGTGGATTTTTACACATTTACCTGTGGTGAAAGCAGATCCAAGTTTAATACCCATCTATGGAGCGGCGGGTGGTGCTCTGGGGACGGGTGCAGGTGTATTATCTGGTTTCGCTTTTTTAGTTTTTGTGTATATATTAAATAATTGGCAAATTCAAAATAGGATTTTACGGGATAGAAAACGCCCTCAAGCATACAAGCACTTGTTAAAATCTATTATGTATATGGTTAGTCCTATTATTTTTGCTACGTTTATTTATAATATCAGCACTAGTTTAGATATGACAATTTTTTATTGGGTAATGGATAATCGGGAAATATTACATAAAGAATCTTCCATTGTATATGGTATTTTTGCCGGAAAATGCATGGTTTTAATTAATATTCCCGTAGCTTTAGCCTCTGCGGTTTCTTCTGCAATGTTACCAGAAATTTCTTCTAAATTTATCCAAGGAGAATTGGATCAAGCTAGACAAAAAATATCCGAAGCGATACATTTTACGATGCTTTTAGCTATTCCAGCTGCACTGGGTTTAGGTGTTTTTGCCCGTCCGGTTATGCAGCTTTTGTTTCCGCAAAAAGAAACTTTAGATATGGCGGCTTCTTTACTTAGAATGGGTTGTCTGAATGTCATTTTTTATAGCTTATCCACAATTAGTAGTAGTGTGTTACAAGGAATAGGTAAGGTGATGGTTTCTGTAAGAAATACAGCATTGGCTTTATTTTCTCACATCATTTTGCTTTTGTTTTTATTGCTTGAGCTGCATATGAAAATAGAGGCTTTAATGTTAGCTACTCTTCTTTATACCTTTATCCTTAGTGTGCTCAATAGTTTGTCTGTGCGTCAATATTTGCAAAATGGTCAAGATATCAAAAAGGTTTTTTTATTACCTTTGTTTGCTTCTGTGATTATGGCAGCACTTAGTTTTTGTCTATATACTTTACTGTATAGTTTTATTCGTTCCAATTTTATTTGTTTAAGTATCAGTATTGTTTTTGCGGTCATCCTTTATGTATTCAATTTAATTTTAATGAGAGGTTTAGAAGAACATGATTTGAAACGCTTGCCAAAAGGAGCAGTAATCATCCGATGGATGAAAAAATTAAAATTATGGGCTTAGGAGAAATAAAATGCAAAATATGACTTTATCTGATTTGGTACTATCCGTTGGAGGTGAATGTTTATCCGGAAAAACAAACTTGCCTATTCAAAATGTAGAAATCGATTCACGTAAAATAAAGCCAGGGGATTTATTTGTAGCTTTGGTAGGAGAACAAGTGGATGGACATGATTTTATTTTGCAAGCAAGAAAAAAAGGCGCAGTGGCAATATTAGTTCAAAAGAAAATAGACGAGGTGAATGATTCTGATATAGCTTTTGTTTTCGTTGAAGATACAAAAAAAGCTTTGCAGGCTTTAGCGCAATATTACCGTAAAAAATTTCGATTTCCTTTGTTAGCAGTAACGGGCAGTGTAGGGAAAACGAGCACAAAAGAAATGCTTGCCCATGCTTTGTCCTCTTCTTTTTTGGTAGCCAAATCGCCCGGAAATCAAAACAGTCAAATTGGTTTGCCGCTCAGTTTATGTAGTTTTAACCTAGATGCAGAAATCGCTGTTTTAGAAATGGGAATGAGTGAAGTAGGGGAACTCGTTAAATTATCTTATCTTGTTCAACCTGATTTATCTATCATTACAAATATTGGTTTAGCTCATGTTGGTCAAGTAGGCAGTCAGCAAGCCATTTGTAGGGAAAAAATGAGTATAATCGAAGGAATGCCTAAAGGAGGTAGATTATTGCTCAATGGAGATGATCCTTTTTTACAAAAAGAACAAAAAAATCAAGAAAAGTTTAGAGAAAAACAAATCTCTGTTTTTTCTTATGGTATAGATTTTCCTTGCGATTATCGAGCGGAAAACATAGAAGAGTTTTATACTGACAGGGAGTATACTCGTTTTCGTTTTATTTCTTCTAGTCAGCAGGCAGATGTTTGTATACCTCTAGTCGGAAAACACCATGTTTATCAGGCAATGGCCACTTTAGCTACGGTTTGTTTGTGCGAGGCAGATTTGAAGGGAGCAATTGAAAGATTGGCAGAGTATGAGGGTGTTGCTGGCAGACAGAAAAAAATTGAAAAAAGAGGAATTACTTTTTTAGATGATACGTATAATGCCAGTCCGGAATCTATGGAGGCAGGCTTGGAGTTATTGCTAAAAACGAAAATAAAGGGAAAAAAAATAGCTGTTTTAGCAGATATGAAAGAATTAGGGGAAAAAAGCAAAGTATATCATTATCAATTTGGTGTAAGGTTAGCAAAGACAGACGTTTCTTGTTTATTCGTTTTTGGGGAAGATGCGAAAGAAATTGCTAAGGCGGTGCGAGAGCATAATAAAAAAATTGCTGTACAAGAATGTGATAGTTTAGTAGAATTACTAGGAGAACTACGTACAAAAGCAACTCTGGGGGATTGTGTGTGGTTAAAAGGGTCTCACTCTATGGGCTTACATAAAGTTTTAGAAAATATTTTGGCGGAATAATCATGAAAGAAGTTTTTGCACAAGTCATTTTGGCAGGCACTAGTATGCAGTTAGATAGAAGCTTTCAATATGGTATTCCTGCTTCTTTGAAAGAAAAAGTAGCGATAGGGAGAAAAGTAGTTGTCCCCTTTGGTTCTCAAAATCAGAAAAAGACAGCGTATATTATCGAAATAGATGAAAAGTTAGAAGTAGAACCAGAAAAACTAAAATGGATAGAAGAGATTGATGAAAAAGCAGTGTCCATAGAATCTCAGTTTATTCAATTGGCATTTTGGCTTCGTGCACGCTATGGGGGGACGCTTAGTCAAGCCTTAAAAACAGTACTTACAACAAAAAAAGTAATCCCTCAAAAAGAAAAAAAGATGCTAAAGTGCAATTTATCTAATGAGCAAATCACTTTTTATTTGGAAAAGTACAAAACAAATGGGCGTTACCGGGCAAGGGTGCGTTTATTGCAAGCATTTTTGGAGCAAAAAATATTATCGTTTGCTTTTGTGCAAAAAGAATTGAACCTTTCTTCTGCAGTATGGAATTATTTTGTAGAGAAAAAAGAAGTAGAAATTCAGAAAGAAGAATTTTACCGTAATCCGGCGATTAAGATGAGTAAGGTGGCCGAAAAACCTGTTGTATTAAATCAGGCTCAACGCTACATTGTAGATTCGATTACAAAGAATTACAGACAAGGAAATTTAAGAAATGCTTTGATTTATGGCATTACAGGTAGTGGAAAAACAGAAGTGTATTGCGGTATCATTGCTCAATTAAGAAAACAAAATAAACAAGTCATTGTATTGATTCCAGAAATTGCACTTACTTGGCAAACTGTTCGGCGTTTTTTTGAAAAATTCGGAGATGAAGTTTCTTTTATCCATTCTAGATTGTCAGAAGGGGAACGTTACGATCAGTATCAAAGAGCGAAAAGAGGGGAAATTTCTATTATGGTAGGTCCTCGCTCCGCTTTATTTAGCCCTTTTGAACAATTAGGCTGTATTATTATAGATGAAGAGCATGAATCGTCTTACCAAAGCGAAACTGTACCTCGTTATGATGCAAAAGAAGTAGCAAAAAAACGGGCAAAGCAAAGCAAAGCTTTTGTTATTTTTGCTTCAGCTACACCATCTGTAGAAAGTATGTATAAGGCAAAACAAGGGGAATATGATTATTATCAACTAGAAGAAAGGGCGGTTAAGGGCAGTACTTTACCAGAAACTCAAATTGTGGATTTGCGTCAAGAGCTGCAAGAGGGCAACCGTTCTGTTTTCAGTCGTAGTCTGCAAGAAGAGATAAGTCTTTGTTTAGAGAAAAAACAGCAGGTTATCCTCTTTTTAAATCGTAGAGGTTACGCGGGATTTCTTTCTTGCCGAAGTTGTGGAAAAATTATTGAATGCCCTCATTGTAGTGTTTCGTTAACGTTACATCAAAATAAGCAGCTGCTTTGTCATTATTGCGGTTATCAACAAGAAGAAAAAAAATTGTGTCCTCATTGTGGATCGCCGTATTTAGGTACATTTGGATTGGGCACACAAAAAGTGGAAGAAATGACCAAGAAACAGTTTCCACAAGCAAAAGTCTTGCGTATGGATATGGATACCACCAAGAAAAAAGGGGCGGCAGAGCATATTCTTGAACAATTTTCTCAACAAAAAGCTGATATTTTGATTGGTACGCAAATGATTGTGAAAGGTCATGATTTTCCTCATGTTACGCTTGTGGGAATTTTAGCGGCAGATTTGTCTTTAGGAATTAGTCATTACCAAGCAAGTGAAAAGACTTTTCAATTGCTTGTGCAAGCGATAGGTAGAGCGGGCAGGGGAAAAGAGGCAGGAAAAGCAATTATCCAAAGTTACCAACCGGAGCATTACAGTGTAGTGGCAGCGGCTAGACAAGATATTGAGGAATTTTATGAGCAAGAGTGTTTATATCGGAAGATGTTGTGTTATCCTCCTTTTATGCAGATGAATTTTTTCTTACTCTTTTCTTCATCAGAAGAGGCACTAGATCAGGCAGGCGCAGAGTTAGCCCAATTTATCCGTGCGACTATGCAAGAGAACGTCCTTTGTTTTGGTCCTTTGGATGCACCAATTTCAAAAATGAAAGATATATTTAGAAAAATCATTCATTTAAAAAGTGCTGATCCAAAGAAATTAATGGATTGTAAAAAGCAGGTTGAAGAATTTTTAGAACAAGTAAAATGGAAAAATAAAGTATTTTGTCAGTTTGGAACAAACTGATGGTCTTAGTAATAAAAGGAGAATGTAAATGGCAATTAGAAAACTTCGTGTAGTAGGGGATGAAGTCTTAACGAAGGTTTGCAAGCCGGTGAAAGAGTGTACCCCACGAGTTCAGGAATTGATAGAAGATATGCTAGAAACGATGTACGATTATGGTGGGGTAGGTTTAGCCGCTCCTCAAGTAGGTGTGCTGAAGCGGATTATTGTCATCGACGTAGGGGAAGGTCCTCTAGTTTTGATTAATCCTGAAATTATAGAAACAGAAGGGGAACAAGAAGGAGAAGAAGGTTGTTTGAGCGTACCGGGCAAGGTGGGGATTGTCAAAAGACCTCATCGGACTAAAGTTAAAGCTTATGATCAAAATATGGAAGAATATATTATCGAGGGGACGGAATTGTTAAGCCGTGCATTGTGCCATGAAATAGATCATTTGAATGGAAAAATGTATTTGGAAGTTTTAGAAGGTGAATTGATGGACTTAGAAGAGTTGCAGGAGTTGAAAAAGTGATGAAAATCCTTTTTATGGGTACGCCAGATTTTTCCGTTGCACCCTTAAACGCTTTATTAGAGAGTGGTCATGAAATTTGTGGAGTGTTCACACAGCCGGATAAAGTAAATGGCAGGGGAGGAAAAGTTAAATTTTGCCCAGTCAAAGCCTTGGCTTTAACTAAAAATATCCCCATTTTTCAGCCCAAAAAGCTTAGAGAAAAAGAAAATGTTGAAATCATTGGGCAATTAAAGCCAGACATCATGATTGTGGTAGCTTATGGTCAGATTCTTCCTAAAGATATATTGGAAATACCGCCCTTGGGATGTTTAAATATCCATGCCTCTTTATTGCCAGATTATCGGGGAGCTGCTCCCATCCAATGGGCAATTTTAAATGGAGAAGAAAAAAGCGGTGTTACGATTATGCAAATGGATGAAGGATTAGATACAGGGGATATTTTGGCGCAGTCAGAAGTCCTTTTGTCTCCGAAAGAAACTGCCGAAAGTTTACATGCCCTATTGAGTCAAAAGGGTGCGGATTTATTAGTGGATACCTTGAATCATTTGGAGCAAAGGCAAGCGCAAAGGCAGGTACAAAAAGAACCCACTACAGAGTACGCTTCTGTGTTAAAAAAAGAAATGGGCTTGATTGATTGGAATCAGTCAGCAAAAGAAATCGAACGCAAAATCAGAGCTTTTAATCCTTGGCCGGGTTCCTTTACGTTTTTGTCTGGAAAAATGCTAAAAATTTGGGATAGTACAGTGGAAGAGCAAAGTGAAAGGCAAGAGGATAAACAAGCGGGAGAGATTCTAGAAATTATGCAAGATGGATTTTTAGTCCAGACAAAAGAAAATGCTCTTTGGGTAGAATCAGTGCAGCTAGAGGGCAAAAAAAGAATGCCGGTATCAGATTTTTTGAGAGGCTGTGTTTTGAACAAAGGGGTAGTTTTAGGTCAAGAAGAAAAGGAGGATAAAGATGTTTATTGCTAATATGATGTATCCTTACGGTGGTGGTATAGATCCTTGGATGATTGCTGTTTTAGTAGCTTTTGGTTTAAGTTTACTTGCTTCTTTTTATGTGAAATTTGCTTTTAACAAAAATAAAAAAGTTCAGGGTTCACGGGGAATTACTGGTGCACAAGCTGCCCAGCGTATTTTGTCTTCAATGGGTTTACAGGATGTTCGTATTGAAAAGGCTCATGGTTCTGGACTCAGTGACCATTATGATCCTCGTTCTCGTGTACTGCGTTTATCAGAAGAAGTATATGGTTCTACATCTGTGGCTGCGTTGGGTGTGGCTGCCCATGAATGCGGCCATGCGGTGCAACACCATAAACAATATTTTCCTTTGACTTTTCGCAATGCTATGGTAACACCGGTTAATATTGCCGCTAGTTTGGCTATGCCAATTTTTACTTTAGGATTTTTGTTTTTTCAGTCTAACCTGATGTTGTTAATTGGTATTATTTTATTTTCTTTTTCTGTGGCTTTTCATTTGATCACTTTACCAGTAGAATTTGATGCATCTTTTCGTGCTTTGTCATTACTGGATCAAACAGAAGTGCTTACTAGAAGAGAGCAAGGTCCTGCTAAGCAAGTCCTTTTTGCAGCAGCTTTGACTTATGTTGCTTCTGCAATTGTTGTCCTTATGCAACTTTTGCGTTTGATCGCATTGTCTGGTGGACGGAGTAGTCGTAGAAGATAAAGCTTGAAAAACTCATGCATAGCGAATCGAAACGTCCTTCGGTATCATTTGGTGAGCTGTGTGTTGCGTGATGTCGCTTAAATAACGCAAGGATTCGCATTTTTTACATTTGATTTGCAAAAATTTCATCATCATTTCAATATTTTTCTAATTGGTTCACGATGAACACAGGATTTTCATTCAGATTCTTTACTTTAGATAGATTAATAAGAAAATCTGCATGAGTGAGTTTAATGAAAACGGAATAATTGAAATTCTCTTTTATGGCTAAGATTTAGTCATGAAAAAGTAAGTTAGGATTGGTTCAATGGGGATTAGTATAGAACGGGAAAAGGCAGTGCAAGTACTGATGCAAGTCTTGGAAGAAAACCAATTCGGTCATTTAAGTTTAACACATGCGCTTTCTAAAGTGTCACACTGGGAAAAAAAGCAGCGTAGTTTTTTGACACGTATAGTCAAAGGGACAATTGAACATTTATTTTGGATTGACAGAATTTTAGAGCAGCATAGTCGTATAAAAATCTCTAAGATGAAACCGTTTATTCGGACTGTACTGCGAATGAGCGTTTTTCAACTCTGTTTTTTGGATAAAATTCCTTCTTACGCTATCAACAATGAAGCGGTATTACTCGTAAAAAAAAGAAAACTAAAAGGATTAGAAAGTTTTGTAAATGGAATACTGAGAAGTATAGGGCGCAAGCTGCAAGAAGAAAAAGATTATCCTAAACAGCTATTCAATGGATTGAATGAGGTAGAAAGTTTATCTTTGCGTTATTCATTGCCGGAATGGCTGATCCAGGAATGGATAAGGGAATATTCTTTAGTGAAAACAGAGAAATTTTTACAAGGTTTTGCTTGTCAAAATCAAATCAGTATTCATTGCAATTTACAACCAATTAGTCTTTTGGAAGCATTGAATCGTTTACGTGAAGAAGTACCGATTCTAAGGCAAGATGAAGAATATCCAGAAATCGTATATCT
>BNZI01000016.1 GCA_026000945.1 Clostridia bacterium
GGTAAAAGGTGTTTATTTAAGTCTATTTTATTTGCTTTCTACTAATCACCAAGAAATACATAGCATAAGCAAAAAAGAGTTACGAGTTGCAGACTTTCGTTTACAAAAAAGTGGTGAGCTTTATAGTGAATTACGTAAATTGTTGCTAATTGAACCGGATCAGTTTATTAATTTGCGCAATGATTTATCGACTCCTGAGGGTATACCCTACTTATCTTTGGATAGAAAAAGAATCAAACTCTTAGACAAGCTTTATGAGCGTTTAAATTATGATATTGAATACGATGGTCCGGGGCGTTTGTTGTTTTGGCTTAAGGGGAATGAGTTAACCGAATCTGTGGATTTCCAGCCCTCCAGTGCAATCATTAATCAAAGTGAGTCAACAAAAAAGGAGCGAGCAGAAAAAGCAGAAAGAGAAGTACGGGAAATTAGTGAGCAAATCAAGCATTCTGGCAGTGATAATGTTATTTCAGTAAGCAATATTTTTGAAAAAATGGAGCATCTACCCCGAGTAACAAAGTCTACAGATCTTCTTGATTATGTAGCAAAAGAGGGAGAAATTGTTGCGCAAATTTTCGGAATCCAGCCCGTATTAGTTGGGTTTGGAAAATTAAGTGGAAATGTTTCGATGGAAAAAATTATTGATAATACCATGCTCAATACGATTATTCCCTTAAGAGAAAAAATAGCCACCCAATTATCTACTATCTTAGCTCCAAAGCTTGGTGTGGAAAAGATTTATTTTGATAAATATGAGCTTAAGCAAAAAGAAGACGAAGTCTTGCGAACACTGAACATCATGAAAATCGTAGAAATGGCAAAAAACCTTGGGTATGAACAAAAAGCAGATGAAATCATGAATCAAGTAGATACGAAGCAGCTAGCCAAATTTAGCTTGTTTCGCAAAAGGAAAAAAGAAAGGAAGTAGGGGTTAGTATGCAAATACAGGCTTTGTTAAATACGGAGATAAAAAAATTTACACCTATCACCAAAATTGATCAAGGAAAGGTCTATACCTTTGCTGATGCAAATGAAATTAATATGCTAAAACGAGCAGAAGAAAAATTGTTAGGCTCTGTTGGGGGTATACGCCACGCAGAATACGCTTCTGGTGGAAAAAGTTTAGCAAAAGTACATATGAATGCTATCAGTGTAGATGAACAGGTCTTTTTTGCAAATCGTATGCGCAGAGTAGAAGAAGCGCAGGAGATATCAGAAGAGGCGCAAGAAGTACCAGAAGAGAAAAAGAAGCAAGAAATACCAGAAGAGAAAAAGAAGCAAGATACACAAGAAGAGAAAAAGAAGCAAAAAGCGCCAGAAAGTCTCTTTTACATTGATCTAGTTATTGATTATCGGGCAATTAAAGAACAAAGTAGCGGAAAAGTTTATACGGATAATGTTTTGGTATATCGCATGGAGAAAACAAAAAAGGGAGAAGTGATTTTGCACTCTTCTTTTGTGGTAAGTGCTGACGAATTCATTCAACAATTTAAGCATAAATTAGCCATTTCTGATATGAAAAAGGTGTTTAAAGTTATTCGTGATTACAATCCAGCGGATATCCCGGAAGAAGGGTTATGAGTGAAGAAGAGTATATTTACGAGCTAGTAACGAAAGAGGATGAGGAAGCAAAGCAGCAATGGATAGATAAAGTGATCGCCGCATTTATCCTTTTGTATTTATTGGAAAAACAGCGCTTTGCGCTAGAAAAAAAGGTAAAAGGTGTAGAAGATGATGAGGATGTTATTACCAAATATGCCCTATATCTTAATCGGCTTTTATTAAGTTTTTTAGACCGTATGACCCTTTTGACAAAAGAAAACGCACGGCGAGAAGCACTCCATCAGATTACAACGAATTGGGAGAGATTCTACCGAACAGAAAAGCAAGATGCCGTATTATCTGCACAGTTGTCTGTAGCCCAATTTTACGAGCAAGTAAAAGGGTATACCGTAAAAAAGACATGGAAATCTCAAAATGATGCATTGGTTTGTGAAGTGTGTAGGGCGATGAATGGAACAACCTTAGCTTTAGACGAGCCTTTTTTGTATAACGGGCAAGTGGTTGAATTGGCAAGCGGCAAACTATTTCAATACAATTATAAAGATCGCTATGTTCCTATCGCCCATCCTAACGATCGTTGCACGATTATTTTCACCATAGAACAGGAGTAATTGCATGAGTACGATTACGCATGATTTGACCATCAAATATGCAGATGGTAGCGAAGAAACCTTTAGTGGAGATCCCGCAAATCAGCTTATTCCCCAGCTTAGCGCATGGGCAAATGGAAGCACACAGCAAAATGGAGCATTTTATGACAAGGGAGAGGATAAAGCATGTATAGCTTTTCGTTGTTTATGTGCTTTTGAATATACGACAGATACTAAGCTAGATCCGGATAGGGATTGCGATAGTATACGACCCCCAAGGATGGGCAAGCCCATAAAAAGACTAAGCAAAGAAAGTATTGAGTTACCTAAAGCCTTAGGAGGAGAATCTTCGCAAGCTCAAGAGTCAGAAACAAAAAAAGGAAAAAGCGAATGAAAGTTAGTTTAAATCGTTTTCTAAAAATGAATAAACAAGTACATACCTTGCTGGATGGTAAATTGCAAAATGTGCTTTTTCGCCCAGGGCAAAGCTATCAACTCCCGGAAGATGAACGATTTATGAAGTACTTAAAATCACAAGCAGACAAGTACCCTTTTACGCAAACTTTAGTAGATGAGCTGGAACGATTGGGGGTAAAGCATACGATAGAACTTTGTAAATCTTGTCTGGGAAGACGAAAAATGATTTTTATCCCTACTTTTGTTTTTGAGGAAGAAAAGGAGGGGTGAAAATGCATAATGTACTTTTAGATGAACGCGAACAAAGGTATGAAATTAGAAAAGCTGCTAAGAAGCTTTATGATCAGGTATACACTCTTAGGGAAACTGCTCCAAAAAATAAGGCGACATTTTCTATTCAAAGAGAGATAAAAGCTGGTGGTTGTGTTCGCTTATTGGATGAGGGAGCCGTGATCGATGCCGAAGGCGGGATAAGGTGCTACATTAAAAAAGGTACGATTGATCAATATTTTTCTGCCTTATCTGATCAGTTTATCGGCACGGTAGATATCGGGCATCTTTCCTTTAGCACATTTCCCTTTATAGTAGGAGAATTTAGCAAGCAAGACTTAAAGGTGGTTGACATAGGAAATGGGCGTAAAGCATTGGATCTTTATTTGCACTTGGATTCTGATAGCGTATTTATTAAAGAATTATCTAGAGTAAATTATACCATCGGGATTAGTGCAGAGTTTTATTATTCTGTGGATGAGATCGAATCAGAAAAAAACAACTTTTTGGTGATTGATGCCATTGATATTTTTGCGGTTGGTCTTGTGGGTGAAGCAGGAAACGTAAACAGCGGAGGGTTAAAAGTGAAAAAGAATAGCTTCTTAGAAAGTTTATTTGTAAGTAAAAAAGAAGGCGCTAAGCCAGAGGAAGTAAAAAAAGAAGTAGAGAATTTGACAGCAGAGGAGTTGCTTACTCAATTGGTCGATCAATGCGAGAAATTACAAGTAGAATGCACAAATTTGCAAGAAGAAAATACGAAATTAAAAGAGCAGTTGGGAGACAAAGACCAGACGGAGAAGAATATTGAAAAATTACAAGAGCGCATTGACAAATTACTAAATGGGTCGACTATCCATTTAAGTCATGAAGAAGACAAAGAAAATTGGGCTAAGCAATTTAAACTATTTGATTAGGGGGAGTAAAAGAGTGCAAGATAAAATAAAAAAACTAGATAGTTTATCTGTTGATTTAGCACAGCTAGCTTCAGTAGTAGATTGGGATGTGCATGGAACAGATCTATCTAATAATCTTTTCGCTAATCAAGTAAAAAATACAAGCCCTCTTTTTTCTTGGTTAATCAATACCGCCTTAAGCGACCGTTTGCGGAACGCTTGGCAACGGGGGAATATGCAAATTGATAAAAATCCAGATACAGGGGATTTTGAATTTGTAGCACCTTATATAGTGTATACGGATTTACCGACTGACACTACAGGCGTTTGCTGTTGGGTGCCGTTTAATTTATCTAAATGTGGTCAAAAAATCCCATTAAAATTACTTTGTATTAAAGATTGTCGTTCAATACAAGAGAAATTTATTGAAAAATCGCAACGCTTTCAGCCCTATGATTTAATTAATTCGTTAATTCATCGGGGGGAAACTTATGATGAAGCAAGAAAGCGGATTGTTTTAGAATCTTTTGCTTTTTATACAATCTTCAACGTTCTTAATGGAACATTGCTTTCTAATGGTCCTGTGCTCAAGCCTTTTAACGGCTTAGTGGAAGAGTTATACAGCGATACTGTGGTAAAAATCCTAGGGGGAAACAATATCCTTGGTGCATTTGATACATTAGCTTGTCGTTTATCAGTGTTAGGTAGAGGAGAACGGATTTTTGCTATGCATCCGCTGATTTATCAAACCGTGGAACAAGCCATTATTCCGGGTCGTTTTGGTATTCGCCCCCCGGGTTGGAGAGAATCAAACGGAGTAATTTATTTTAGGGATATTCGTCTATTAGCTGATGAGCAGGTAACCTTTGATCCGGAGACTGGATTGGGAGATATTTGGATGTTAGATAGCCAAACAGTAGGCGCGCATTTGGATTTAGCCCCAGGAGCAACTAGCCCGGAATATGAATTCCATGATTTTGGTTCAACAGATGATCCGGATTTAGGTTGTGCGGCGGAATGTGACTATTATTATAATCAGGGCGCCGTAGCCAGTGTAAATCCTAACCGTGTAGCAGTTATTACCGGAGTAGGCGCAAATTCTGCTTGTACAGGTTCAGCTTTAGAAGGATTAGATGGCTTAATCAAACCCACTACATTAATCCCGCTATAAGGGGCGTGTGATGGTAGAGATATTAGAACAACTTAAACAATATTGTTCCTGTTTTGATACAGATGTAGAAGATAGTCAATTAGAAAAAAACATAATGGAGGTTATTCAATATGTGAGTAACCTCACTTGCTGGCAGAATGAGACTTGCGAAACTTTTCTCAATAGCGAACGAAAAGAAACCTTTACAGCTAAAGATATTGAATGTTGTGGTTGTGACGGAGGGCTATTTTCTACTTCTCTTTTTTATGCGCAGATCAAAGCGGATACTATTGGGGTTACCGTTTTTTTATTGAGTGGCTTAGAAGAAACGAGCACGATTTTATCTCCAGAAGAATTTTTCTACTCTGAAGCTTTTCAGACATTACGGGTAAATGTTGCAAAATATTTGGATTGTTGCGGTTGTTGCCCACCACAGATGAAAATTGTGGTTACCTACGAGGCAGGATATGAATTATTACCTGATTGTTTACTACCTCTGTTTTGTGATTTATTACATGTGGTGAATGCGAAAAATGCTTGCGATTGTAAAGCCTGCCAAGCTTGTAAACCGGGAAATAATGAAGGCATTATTGTTGGGTTTGATGAAGAAGGCGATGAAACAGAACAAACCATTTTGCATTATACTCAAAAGCTGATTTTATCTGGATATCAAAATGTACTTGGTCTAATTAGTCTTTGCGGAAAGAATACGCAGCCTGTTTGGGGGATGGTCGTATGAAAATAAAATTTATAGGCTTAGTCGTAGAACAGGCAAGTAGCGGCGGGTGTTGTGGAAATAAAAAGAAGTCAACTACCTCTTTACGGCGAAGTATTACCCTTTCTGATGCTAGCAACACGAAAAACTTTCAAATGATGGGTGAATACGAAGTATCAGAATCTTTTGGAACTTTTCTTTTAAAACAATATCCCCAAGCCTTCCGGGTGATTACATGAGTTTGACGGATAAAGTAAACGAATTAGTTAAGCAAAAATTTGATCGTTATGCGGATGCGCTTTTGAATGATCTAAAAGCAGAGGCGCATGTCATTACAGGAGCGTTAAGAGCGAGTATCCGCAAGGAAAAGAAAAATTCAAACAAATATCTAATTGGGGTAGATGCTGAAATACTAAAAAATGACCCAAAAAACGTGGGAAAGATTGACTACAGCCCATTTTATTATTTCGGTCATAACGGCTATACGATTTACCCTAAACATGCAAAAGCTTTACATTTTTTCACGAAAGACGGAAAGGAAGTTTTTGCAAAAAAGGTGGTTATGCCGCCTAGAGCAGGTGATGATTTTATCGGGCGGGCGATTCGCAGAAAAAGGAGCGTTTAAATGGGCGAAAAAGAAAAATTAAACGAAAGAGAAAAGCCAATAGAGAATAAGAAAGCTTCTTCTCTGATTGCGAATTTTATCGATCGAAAAATTGCGATTGAAAATATAAAGCAAACAGCAACGTCAAAGCGTAACATTTCTCTTTTGCAAAGAAATAAAGAGGTGAGAAAATGAAATGTGATACGGCACGCTTTCCCGTGATTGGGGTAAAAAAACTAGATCCTTTTACTGAAGTAGATTTTAGTGTTTTTCGTGAAGTAGGTTCATGCATTACGAAAAAAACTAAAGATTACTATGCGCTATTTCTTCCGGGTGTAAGTGATACAGTAACCTATAATGCCTTTAGAAAACCGGATGATTTTTTTAATTGTGTTCGCTTTGGATGCAGTAACACGGGAACTCTATTTTTAACGAATCAGGATACCGGAGCTTCTACACTAGGAGCAAGTTATGAAATTTTATCCGATGCCACAAGTTTTTCTTCTGGTGTGGTGACCTTTTATTTTTATGCTTCTGTAGCAGGAGATCATAACATTACTTTTACGATCGCAGACATTACAGATAAAGCGTTTAACAATGCAGATGTATATCAACTTACAGTAAACACCCCGGTATCAAATACTTATGCCCCTGCGCAAGTAAATTTATTTACTCCACCAGATAGCGTTTTAGGGAGTGGGTGGGGAATCACTTCAAGAGGAGCAATGATTAAAGTAGAGAGTACAACACCAGCGGGATCCACCATAGGCTTATCCAGTATTGCCTTATATGAAAGTCTTGCGGATTTTGAGGTGGAAAACGTGGTAAAGCTTCGTTGTTTAGATTCCAATAGCGGGAATATGACGGTGGATGCTTCCTCATCTACCTGCTTTGGGGCGACATATGACGAAACAACCATTTCCATTGAGCGCACACTAACCGGAAAACAGGTTACCCCTAATTATTGGCTGCTTAATCCTTTGCTAAAAAGAGGAGAAAAGACAATAGCAAGCCTACCCAAAACAACAGAAAGGGTAATAGAGTCTCTTACACTGGATGGGATAGCTTATGGGGTGATTAATCTAGAAGATATGAATGAAGAGGAATGCGGGGAGATCAGTGTTTCTTTATCGGATAGCTGTAATGTTGCTGAAAGCCAGCTCTTTAAATTAAACGCAGTAATTGCTGATATTTTAGAAGAAAACCAATATTTTTTAGACAAGGAAGAAAAAAGACTCTTATTTCATTCTTTTTTGGTGGGGGAGAAGGTAATAGTTAGTTACCCGCAAAAGGTAGAAGTAGAACATTTTAGAGGAACGGATGAAGCACTAAACGAAACCAAAGTGAAAATGAAATATACGTTTATGGCATCTGATGGCACAAAATATATTGTTGAAATGAATAATGTATTGGTGACCAGTTTTCCTAACAATCTTTCTTCTACAGATGAGACGACTTTTGAATTTACAATTTCTGTTCAACGAGACGAAGAGGGTAACTTTTTTCATTTATATCGTGTAAAAGAATAAGGAGGGCTAACCTATGGGAGAAATTACTTTTGATGAGTTTATGAAAATAGGGAAGAAGTTAGAAGAAGAAAACAAAGATGACACACCCTTTTCCGTGGTTTCACAGGATAAAATTGCTGTTGTGGGCAATGCAGAAAAAACAGAGAAAAAAGTAAATGATTATAAACTAGTCTTTAAAATTCCAAAAGCAGAAGCGGATAAGGTATCTTCTTTTTTGCCGCAAGAAAAAATAAAAAAAATAGAAGAAATAGATGATTTGCCAGAGTATGTTTATATCACGGTATTGTATGAAAAGATCAGTATCGCCCCTAAAGATAATAACCGTTTGGTGCAACTATTAGCGGGAATTATCCCTTTTTACCATAAAATTACGGATGATCGAATAGAATTTCTTTCTGAGAATGAATTAGGCAACCTGTTTTTAGCGTATTCTGCGGATTATTCAGATGCGATAATTAAACTCGTGAGAAGTTTCTTGCCGATTCCGATTCCTTTACAACCCTACATTCTGCCCATTATAGCGGCAAGAGTGGTTGTGGAATTAATTAGTGCGCACCCTGAGCTATTAAGGGAAACCGAGCATTTTTTATCCTGAACGTCGTCCAAAAAAGGCAGGAAGAGGAATCTGTGCAGGCAGAAGACGGGAGCTTCCACGTACACCTTGGCGTGTATCATGCGATGGCTTATTATTTGTCGCAACATTTACACATAGATACGGACGAGATATTAACAAGTTGGAGTGTAGCAAAATTAATTGTTTCTTATGGGTATCATATCAATATACAAACAAGCAAAAACTTTCAAGAATGGAAAAGTCTTGAACTCTCCTCACGTAAGACGATTCCAAGACCTAAAGAGTATGGCGTTTATTTCTATTCTTTGGAGGAATGGGACGAGGTGATGGGTAATAGCTGTTGAGCAAATTGCGATAACACTTGCACTAGAGAAAAAACAATTTAGTCAAGATTTAAAAGCCGTAAACAAAGAATTAAAAGCCTTAAAAGCACAAAAAATTAAAATTCACATAGAGCTGATGGATAAGACGATTATCAAGGCATTACAAAGCATCCAAAAGCGAATTAAACAACTCCCCAAAATTAAGATTTCAGCTGAACGACAAGCACTAGATCGGGTTGATACGCGAGTAGAAAACATCGGAAGACGAATAGAACAAATCAATCAAAGAACTGTTCAAGTGGGAACGGATAATCGCCAAATTGAAGAAACACAAGAAGCTTTAAGAGAAACGCAAGAACAAGCGCAAGCTTTAGGCGAAATGAAAAAAATTAATCTTTCCGATGTATTTGTTAAGGCAGGCGCAAGCATTGATAAACTGGGAGTGAAACTGTACGAGCTAGGAAAAAAAGCAGTGATGGCAGGCGGGGCAATTGCTGCAGCTTTTGGAGCAAAGGCAATTAAAGAAGTAGCCCAAAGTGCATTGGGCATGGAGAATATATCCGCTAGCTTCTCTTCACTGATTGGCGACGCTGAACAAACCAAGCAGATGTTTGGCATAATTAATGACTTCTCCTTAAATTCTGCATTTGAATCTAAAGATATTACCGCCGTATCACGCTATTTTCTAGGAATAGGAAAAAATATAAAAGAAACAGGAGCTTTATTATATAAGACAGGCGATATCGCCGGAGCAACAGGGGCAGACTTTAATGGCTTAGGGCTGGTTATGTCGCAAATCATGTCAAATGGAAAGCTAAACGGGCAGGATTGGCTTCAATTACTCAATAATGGTGCGGGTGGATTGCGAGAGTACATATTCCAAGCTTCCAAAGGACAAATCACTGCTAAAAATTGGTCGGATGCTATGCGTGAGGGCAAAATCACCGTAGATATTTTTAATCGTGCAGTTGATTTAGCCACACAAAAAGGTGGGCGAATGTTTGAAGGAACACTCAAACAAAGCCAAACTTTATCTGGTCGATTATCAAACCTTTCTGAAACCTTGTTAAATATTGGCTTAGATATTATCGGTATCAACAAAGCTACTGGAGAAATCCGAGCAGATAGCGTCTTTGATCGTATCAGCCAAAAGGTACAATATTTCATTGATTACCTTAATGAAAATCAAGATGTGATTGATTCTTTTGCCGAAAAAGTCCGAGATGGTTTTGACCGTGCTTTTGAGTTTTTAGAAAATGTGGATTATCAGGGTTTTTTTAGCGGGCTTATCCAAGGGTTTAAAGAACTAGCACGGTTTGCTTTTCCCATAATCAGATTCTTCGCGGGGATAGGAAAACTATGGATTAATTTCTTAGGTGGGGGAAATGAAGCCGCTGGCTTAGGAAAAGCCGCCCCTATATTAATGAAATACGGGATGGCTTTACGCATACTTGGGCTTGGTTTGCAAGGCTTAGGAAAGATTACAAAAGTGTTTGGTTCGATTCGTATCGGAAATCGTGGCGGGCAAGGGCAGGGCGTTGTTTTATCCGGTGTTGTGAATTCCGTACTAAAAAATTTAGGCTCTGTAGCGGTTTTATGGGGAGCGGCAAAAACGATTGAAGAATTTGCGAAAGCCATTCAAAAAATAGAAGAGGTTGTACCAGAAATCAATACAGGATTTTTGAAAAAGTTAGTGACTTTAGGGATTACGATCACTGGAATGGGTACAGTTATGCTGGGAATTGGAGCGGCAGTTAAGCGATTCCCCAAAGAAGCCTTAGCCGGAGGCGTAGCACTTTTGGCGATGAGCGGTCTCATGATTGTTTTGTCTGAAGCTTTGCAAGCCATTGATGAAAATGTACCAGAGTTATCCTTAAGTTTTGTCAGTAAGTTAGGCTCTATGGGCGTGGCTGTTGCCGCATTTTCTGCACTGATAGGAGTGATTGGGGCATTGATTGTAGGAAGTGCAGGAATCACTGGGCTACTTGTAGGGGCGGGCATTGCTACGATTTCAGGAATAGGGCTAACGATGCTGACTTTGGCAAAAGCAATTCAAACGATTGATCAATTGCCGGAAATCGATTATGTAACTTTACAAGTCAAAGTGCAAGAAATAAGCGAATTTTTGGGTGGATTTCAAGGAAATACTGGTTTGATTTCTTCATTGAAAAAAGCTTTGGAATCTTCTTTTATGAACGCCACCACTAGTAATTTTAGCCAGATGATCAAAACGCTTCTTGAAGTAAGCGAACAAATCAAACAACTGGAGCAAAATTTAGATTTCAGTTTTGACGCAGAAAAGGTAAAAAATAGCATACAAAATATTCTTTCTGTTGTTGATGCTTTAAAACAAGGCAAAGGGTTTTGGGCATCTTTAGGGGAATTCTTTACCACAAAAGTTCAAGAAGGCAACATAAGCGATTACAAAGACATTCTTTCTCTTTTTGTTGATATGGTAAAAAGCCTTAACGACTTAGGGTTACACGTAAACTATGAACCCGCTTTAGTCAATATTGGTGGAATGAAAGAGGTTATTGCAAGAATCAATGAATTATTTACTGGTATGGTTACCGTAGATGTACCTAAGCACGCCGAAACACTACAAGACTTTGTAAAAATGGCAAAAAGCCTTAATGAATTAGGCTTACATGTGAATTATGAACCCGCTTTAATCAATATCGGTGGAATGAAAGAGGTCATTGCGAGGATTAATGACTTATTTCCAAAAAAAGTGACTAACAATGCACCTAATTATGCTGGAACACTCAATGACTTTGTGAAAATGGCGAACAGCCTTAATGGATTAGGATTGCATGTGAATTATGAGCCTGCCTTAATCAATATCGGTGGAATGAAAGAGGTCATTACAAGAATTAACGACTTATTTCCTACGGCAAGTACTAACAATGCACCTAATTATGCGGGAACACTCAATGACTTTGTGAAAATGGCGAACAGTATTAACGAATTAGGATTGCATATTAACTATGAACCCGTTCTTGTTAATATCGGAATTATTAGGCATATTCTTAGCGAATTGCAAGTGTTAGGTACCGATTATACAGATTTAAGTAGCTTAGGCGTAGAGAAGATTGTTGGTTTAATGGATTTTTTGAAAACTGAAATGAAGTTTGACGTGGTAGGAGAAGGATACATGCTGGGCTTAAACGAGGGGATCGCAAGGGTAGACATCAATTCCCCCGCTAAAGCAAAAATAGATGAGTTAGTGAAATCTTTGGAAGAAAAACATAGCTCCTTCGTTGACGCGGGAAAGCGATTTGGAGAAAAGCTGGTTGATGGATTTAAAAAAGGTATTTCTTCTTTAGCGAATACTTTTTCCTCTCAACTTACCGCCCTGAATGCCCTAAGTAGTAACTTATATAGCATTGGGCAGAGTTTAGGCAGATCTCTAAATGAGGGCATCTCTTCTGTTCCTATCCAAGCTAGGGCTACTGTACAAGAAGTTGGGAGACAAAATACACAAAGTCCGGTTTATTTAGCAAAAGGTGGGGGCGTAGATTTTCGACCTAAAGGAACGGATACTGTTCCTGCCATGCTTTCTAAAGGAGAATTTGTTACAAATGAAAGAGCAGTAAAAACTGTAGGACTTCCCTTAATGGAAGCAGTCAACCGTCTAGACTTTAACCGGGCATTTTCTTTACTAGCAGAAAAAGTAACCGGGCAGACCAGAAATTTTGTTCCGATTTCCCATATCGTTAATCATGTTAATCAAGCAAAGGTTACCCAAAACATCTACTCTCAAGCGCAGAATTATAACAGCTATCAAAGCTTGAGCAGATATTTAAGGACAACTTAAGTTCATTTAATCTAAATTTCTGGCGGGTTTTGATGAATGGGGGCGAAATGTTAGCAAGAAAAATATTGCAATTTAACGACTTAGTGATTGATGGTTTTGAGATGATTCAAAAGCAGAGTCTATCCGGGTCTTTTAAAGCAAATCCAATAGAATATAGTTTTTCTCATGGGTCAACCCCCCCTTTTTTCGCCTCCTCTCTTTACGCCAAAGAACAGTCTTTGAGTATGACCTTGAGAATAGATAAACGAAAATTACGCCGAGATAATCAATTGTTTTATAAGGATTGGATTTATCGTAATCTTTCAAAACCCGGAAGATTATGGGCCATAGAGGGAAAACAAATTCTATGGGCTTTTGCTTATGTGAGAGATTTTTCAGAAGCGTATGATGACCATCGTTATTTTATTGAGCTATCCGTAGAATTTGTTTTATACGAAGGAATTTGGCACAAGACAGATAGCAGAAAAACTTACTTAACTCCTTATGAAGCTTGTGATTGGGATGCCTGCCTAGATTACCGGGAAGAACAGTTTTGCCTTCCTTGCTGTTTGGGTTGCGGAAAAGTTAACCCTATTCGTTCTTGTTGTGATTGCCATTGTGCGGCATTAAAAAAAGAAAATTCCTTGTGTGTAGTTGGTAATCACGCCATTAATCTTTTTCATGATTCCTGTGCTAATCGCTATCAATTGCATTATGACTGTCGGGCAAAAGAGAAGTTTTTCCCGAATGATCATGATGTGAAAATCTGTAAAGATGGTTTGCGTGCAAGTGTCATTGCTGGTACGTTTTATTCCTCTACTACACTACCCACAAAAAAGGTTAGTGTAGTTCTTGATGGGGAATTTACCGACCCGACGATTCGGATTAATGGAAATCAGATTAAATTAGATGGTGGTCTATTTCAAGGCTTAATTCGTATTAATGCTTCTATGGAACTTTGGTATCACTACATTAATCCAGAAGAGCCTTGCAATTGCCTTGAGGATTGGAACATGCTAGATTTTGAACGGATTATTTTTCCGGATTATTCTGAATTTGGATTTACCATCTACCCAGGTGCAAATACCTTGTTAATTGAGGGGATGGATTGTTGTTCAATGAATTGTGTTTACTTAGATATAGATGAAATTACCCTTTAGGAGGTGAAAAAATGCCTATTAGTACTGTATGCGAAGCCTGTGATCGATTAAGAGAGTTTAATGAAAAATTTCTGCTTGCGGAGCGTTTGACTAAAGAAATGTGTGAAAGTTTGGGCAATGACACCGGATTAAATCCAACACTTGACCCCAGCCATATCAACTGCCTAGATTTAAATGACATTAATGATTGTTTGCTGGGATATCTCAAAGAAACGCTAAAAAGTTATGACGTTTGCAACACGATAGACCTAATGAAACATTTTTTGATAGAAGAAATCAAATTCAATGAAGCGATGATTTGTTCAGATTGCGGGCAATGGCGAAATATTCACGCTTTGTGGGAAGAAGTTGCAAAGATCTGGGATGAGATCGCAAAAATCAATGAAAAATTAGATGCCTTATGCGCAATTTCAAACCAACTTGTGCGCCAGCAAGCTTTTCCTTACGATTTTCCCAATCATTTTCATTTGGTTGATGACGGAACAGAACGCCCAGATAGACATGCAGGAATACACTATAAACGTTTAGATACTTTTGATTGTGATGGAAACCAGATTATTATTGAATGGATTGCCCCTACGATTACCGGATACAACGTAGAGGATTTAAGTTTTGAAGATGTGGTAGCTACAGTAGACAAAGCTACGGCGCAGGGATGGGGGATTACGGATAATATCTGGAATCAATTAACGGTATACTCCGCGGCATTTTCATCTGGTTATTTCTTTACGGATACCGGTACACTTGGGCGGTTTATGCTAGATATCGAACCAGACGACCCCGATACTCTGAAAGTGGTTTATTTAGGCAGCACAGCCCCAAACCCACAAGGCTTTGCCTCTCACTTAGAGCAAGATGCGCCTACGCTTCGTGTCTTTGTGACGGGTTAAGTTATGGCTGCTTCTGAGTCTATAGAAACAAGTCTTTCTTGGTTTGCCCAAAGAAAAGGCAAAGTCACCTATTCAGTAACGAAACGCACGGGAAAAAAATCTTACGACTCTTCTAGTGCGGTATATTATGCTCTTAGGGCAGGACATTTTTTTAAGGCAAAAGAAATCCCGATTGGAAATGCTGAAACCTTGTTTGCTGATTTAGAAAAGACGGGATGGAAAAGTGCCGATTTACCGCCTGTGCGTGGGGATATATTTATCTGGGGTGTAAGGGAGTCTAATAGTGGGCATAGTGGGCACGCTGGATTGTTTATCAATCCCTACGAGATTATTTATTGCGACGATTTGGCAAATGGGATTGTCACACAAGACTATCATCAAGCAAGGATTGCCCATGGAGAACCCCCGGCTACAATTTACCGCCATCCAGAGGCAAAACCAAACCCGCAAAAGGATATCAATAACGTCGGTGTGATTGACCGCATTACCCTGAAAGATGGAGTGATTACGATTGAGGGTTGGTATTACGTAGAAGGTGCAACCAGTAGTAAACTGCATTTGTTTAACGTAGAAGATGACACAGAGGCAATGGTTTTTGATACAGAACGAGTCATTCGAGAAGATTTAAAAAAGGAATATCCGGATGAAAAAGGCATAGAAAATAGTGGATTTCGGGTAGTTTTTTCTGTAAATTCTGATTTTTATTTTTACATTCTGATGTCTGCTTTAGATAAAGAACTGATTTTTCCTGAAATCATTAATTATGAGCAAGCCATCAATGCAAAAAAAGAGGAGAGAGTTTATCAGGATTTCTTTTATGAGATTTTTGTAGGAAGAGAGCTAGTGTATCGAGGAAATCAGTTGCTTAGCTCGTTGAGTTTCCAAAATGAACTAATGTTTACCCCCATTTTAGAAATCAAACTTCCTCTTAGTCTACTTTCCTTTGTACAAAAAATGCCTGAAATCAAGCTCTATTTTCATCAAAAAGAATTTCATGGAATACTTAACCGGGTGCAAATTCAAGCAGACCAAGGCGTTATTTCTTGCACCATTCACCATATCATCGATGAATGGCGATTTAGGCAAATTAATATCAATAACGCTATAAAAGCAAGAACGGTTAATGATCTTTACTCCACTCTGGATTTTCGCTATAGCAATGATTGGGCAATGGATTTTTTAGATGATGTGCAAGGTGTTGAACTAGATTATGTCTATTCAAGGATGGATAAGCTTGAAGCTTTAACAAAAACCATGGAAAATACGGGAGAATACTTTTGGCGTGTCGGGTTTTTGTACGGGCGATTCTTAGAACTTGGTAAATTCGGGGAAAAGAAGCCTTATACTCTTTCTTTATTGCCTAGTAGTAAGCAAAATATCCGAATCATTGGTGGCATAGAAATTATGTATAACTATCAGGATGTGTTTAATGTGGCTAGCGTTTATGCTGAAAAATCTGATGGCGGAGCTACGGCGATGACGCTAAGAGAGGTATATCTTGAACCGAGTAGTCAAGAATGGTCTTTTCCTGTTTTAATTCTAAAGCAAGGAGTGAACAATGAGCGAAATTATGACTATATTCAGTTTAGCAAGTTAGCGAGCAATAACCGCTTGGAATACTCTGTTATCGATGAAGAAGGGATTGCTCTTACTGGTGGAAGGGTCATTGAGAAGAGTTTATCTTTTACTGATTTAAGTCCTTTTTCTGTAGAGGGGAAAACCATTACGGATGAAGACCGGGCAAAAGCGGCACGAGTAGCTTATGAAGCAAGCATTAAACGATTAAAACAAGCGAGATGTTCTGTGGTCTTTACTATGCAAACAGAAGAAATTCCAAGGGATTTGCAAGTAGGCGACCAGGTCAAATTTTACTTTGATTATCGGCAGTTAAATCTAGAAGAATGTACCAATTACATGAAAAAAGTCTTAACAGAGAATGTGTGGTTTTATCTTACTTCGATTCGATATGAAATTGACCAGACAGGGGTAGAGATAAATACGCTAACATTGGAAAAGTTTTTAAAGGTGAATGACCATGGCTGATCCCTTAACGAAAGTTTTAACGCAGTTAGCAGAGCGTTCACAACACCAAAAAGAATACATTGGGCAAAATCAATATCAGCGTAGAAATGCGGTAGTAGATTTATACGGTGTAGAATATTCCTCTTTTGGGGATGCCAACAATCCTGCTACTTTTTATTTGTCTATTTCTAAAGATATGCTTTATTTAGAACGGTTTGAATTTAAGTTGATTGTGGACAAGTTTGCTATTCCGATTGGGGGCGGGATTAGCGGGGATAGTGTAGAAATTAGCCCAACTAATCTTGATTTGATTAATCAATCTATCGTGCCTAATCCTCATATTCATACCATAAAAAGTGGCGTAAGCTTGTTTGATAGTACAGCAAAACAATTTTCCTTAACAATCAATGGGGTAGACATGACCGATTATTTGATTGCAATTTATGGGGAGTTTGTAAATGGTATGGGTGTATTTCCTAGCGAGGAAGAAAATTATGATTTATTAGAAGTGGCAGGGATTTGTAAGCCCTGGGAAAATGGCGTCATTACTTCGCCAGGGATAAAGAAAATAGAAGTATTTGGGGATGGGATATTTAGCATGAAACTACTAAATTATTTAAAATTCTCTCATGTAAATAGGTAAAGAAAATGAGTACTGAACAAGAAAAAATGAAACGAATGCAAGAACATTTGCTATTTCATCCAGCAGATTATCAAACAAGAATTTCTTTATTAAAAAACCAATCCAAAGAAATTCAAGCGCAAGAGGAAAAGAAAAAAAGGGATTGGATAAATCAAGTCAGAAAGGTAAGAAAAAATCATGCAAAATAATCATGCAACGGATGGTATAGCAGAAGACCTCATTCGAAGTATTACGCAAGCCATTGCTTTAGAAGGTCATGAAAAAACCTTGCTAGAAAAAGCGATTGATGAGGCAGAAAATGGGCTAGTTGATCTGCAAAAGGAAGACATATTCGAAGTGCATATGGACAAAATTGAACGTTACAAAAGACAACTTGATGAGATAACGCAGTTGAGGAGAAAAACCATGCTAGCGCTTTACGCCTTGTATGAAAAAAAGGGAAATAAAAACTTATGGTGTAGCGTAAAACATGCTTTAGCTATGAGTTACACCCTATTTGAGGCTTGGCAGGCTAGCGAAGATAATATCCCTTTATTTGATTTATATTTAGAATCAGAAAAGCGAAAAAATGAGCTGATCAGTGAATTCTTAGGTGTTGAGATCACCTCTTGTAGTGCTTGCTTAGCGGATTCTTTAAAAGGAGAATTATCCCATGTCAAATATCAATAAGTGTATTTTTCCTACCTATGCCCCTATCATTCCACCCCCAATTTATTGTGATTATTGGCTAGTCAAACGAGATACGCTGCCTCCGGTGAGTGAAGCGGATAGAAACCACGCCTATATTTTGCCTGATGATACGATTTGGGTACTTGATTATGATGGGAATTCTTTAATCCAAATTGGAACAGGTTCTGGGCAAGCGATTACGATTGACACGCTCACACCAGAATTTTTAGAAGTTGTCGGAAATAATCCGATACATATTAATTTTGTGGCCGAAGCAGGAGAGGGGATAGAATTTGATACAACAGTATCTGTGGCAAAAATTAGAGCCAAGGTCAGTTTAGCAGCGGTAATAATCAAAATGGGAAAAGTCTTTTTTAGTAGACCTTGAAACATCACATCAGAGGAAGCTTTCCCACTTGTTGTTTTTGGACTTTTTTTGAGAATAAAAGCAATATAACCCCCACTGATCATATCCAAACACATTAGCGCAAGATAACAACCTACGTAGGTATCAAAATAATTCCTTATCATTCCTAAAATAATTGGGATAATTGTTAGCTCAATTTGATTCGCTAAAAAAGAAAAGAGAGATTTCATTACTTTCATGATATTTTTTCTTTGCCTATATGTCGATGGCAGTATAATTGAAATAATTTCCTGATCCTAGTTTTATTCGATTCAGCATTGTAGCCTTCCCTAAAATCGTATTTCCGGTAAAGACTGTAGTGTCTAAGCTAGAGTAGATACCAAATTGCCCATTGGGTAAATTGACTAGATTACCAGATAC
>BNZI01000017.1 GCA_026000945.1 Clostridia bacterium
TGAAACTGAATATCGTTTGACGGTATGGGATTATAATTGTTTAGGAGAGGTAGTAAGGCAGACTCGTTATTTGGAAGCGCAAAACCAAAGTACTTATAGGGGAAGAATTCATAGAATTTTATATAAATATGATAAAATTGGACGTTTAATAGAGATTTGTGATAATACGGGAATGATTGTAAAAAACGCTTATGATAAATGGAATTGCTTGACGATGCAAAAACAAAAAATATCTGAGCAAGTTTGGACAGAAACATTATACACTTATGATCAATTGGGGCGAGTGATTGAGAAAAAACAATTACAAGCGAAAACATTAAATAGAAGTGGATATAGTGTTACACAATATCAATATGACGAAGAGGATCGTATCGTTAAGGTAATTACGCCAGAGGGGAATCAAATTTCAAGGGAATATAATCTCAACGGACAACTAATCAAAGAAAATCATGAAGAAGTGCGGGAAACAGGCATACATAGTAGTATAGAATGGATTTATAATGAAATGGGAACCTGTGTGCAAGAGATTTTCTCTAATGGATATCAACACAAGCTATATTTTGATGCAGAAAAGCGATTGAATCAACAAGAGAATGAGACAAGGCATGATAATCAGTGGAGTAAACTGGCTACACAAGAAAATTTATCTAATGGATATCAAAGCAATCTGTATTTCAATACAGAAAAGTTGTTGAATCAGCTAGAGAATAGAATAAAGCAGGATAATCAATGGAGTGAACTGGCTATACAAGAAAATTTTTTTAATGGATATCAACAAAGTATGTATGTTAATGCAGACAAACCGTTGAATCAGCTAGAGCATTATAATCAATGGGGTGAACTGATTACACAAGAAGATGCTTTAGGTAATACAATACAATATGCTTATGATTTTTCTGGTCGCTTATCGTTGAGAACAAGTCCGGAGGGTAGGACAAGTCAATATTTTTATGATGTTTGGGATAATCTCATCGAAGAAATAGATGGAAACGGACACAGTACAAGGTATACTTTGGATGCGTGGGGAAGAATTGTACAAAAAATCTATCCAGATCAGAGTATAGAAAATTATGTTTATGATGCCCTTGGTAACACAATAGAGGCATGGGATGGACAAGGAAATAAAATTACACAAGTATTTGGAGCAGATGGACAGTTGGCCCAAAAGATAGACGGGATAGGAAATCAATGGACTTTTATTTATGATTTAGAAGGAAGATTAGAAAAAGAAATTGATCCACAAGGAGGGGAAATCTGCTATTTTTATAATTTATATCATGATATAATCAAAAAAACTTATACACCAGTGGGAAAGACAATCCCTGATTTAGAGGAAGTTTGGACTTATGATTGTCATGGACGTTTAATGCACAGTGTAGCAGGAGAAAGGCGTTATGATTATCAGTATTCTGTGGATGGCTGCTTGTTGCATAAATTGATGGGGGGACAAAGACTTCTTTCGTATACTTATGATCAAAAAGGGAATATGCATACACAGACAGACAGATTTGGAAATGTTTTGCGGTATGAATATAATGAGGAAAACTTATTAGAAAAAATATCCTACAATCAGCGAGAAATCTGCCAGTATCGCTACACTTTAAATGGGCAGCTAGCGGAATGGATTTTAGGGGAAAAGATTCAACAAATTTATGAATATGATCGAGACGGTCTGTTGGTACATGTTCAAAAATATAAAGACAAAACATTACTGCTCCAAGAATATTATGATTACGATCAAAATGGGAATTTAGTAAAACTAAGGCTAGATTCGTCATCTAAGAAACAAGAAATCTATTTTCTTTATGATTTAAAAAACCAATTAATAGAAAGAAAAACGGTAAATTCTATCGCTTCGGAAGAAAAAGAAATAAAAGAAAATTATGTTTATGATCGAGCGAAAAATTGTGTACGTTATGAGAATGGGGAACGAACAGAAATCTATGCTTATAATGCCAATCATCAGAAAATTGAATGGGAATGGTACGATGACTTGCCGGAACAAAGTCAGAAAATTCCTTATTCTTACGATGAAAAAGGAAACCAAATGCAAGATGATGAGTATATTTACTATTATGATGGATTTAATCGGTTATCCAGGGTAAAGAGTAAAATGGATGAAACTTTTGAACGGCGCTTTTTATATGATGCGGAAGGATGTTTGTATCGAATTCAGGAAAAAGAAAGACAAACAGAATATTTGTTTTCTATGGGGAATTTAGTAACAGAACAAAGAGATGGGCAAAAAGCGGTACAATTTGTGTGGACAGGTGAAGAAATTGTCTATGCTTATGATGAGGAGACAAAAGAAGAGTATTTTTTAGGAGAAGAAGGGAGATAAAAGCGACAGATTCACTTTGCCTGTGTCAAGATCAAAGGAGGTCTAGGGTATGAAACGAGTGTATTTATTTTGTAGTGGGGGAATGTCTACGAGTATATTGGCAAGTAAGATGCAAGAGTTAGCGAACAGTCATAAAATTCCCATAGAAATTGCAGCTTTTCCAGACAATAAAATTGGTCAAATTATTGAAGAAAAACAGCCCAATGTTATTCTTTTAGGACCGCAAGTAAAATATCGTTATAAGGAAATTGTCAAACAGTACGCAAGCACAGGCATTCCGATTCAAATCATAGACCAGACTGACTACGGGATGATGAATAGTGAAAAAGTGCTTAAATTTGCGATTAAGCTACTAAAAGATGCTAAACAAAGTGAACAATCTTCTTGATATAAAAGAGATAAGTATTCAAATATAAAAAAGGATTTTTTGAGTATTTTCGAGTAAGAAAAACTATGCACAATATCCTCCTATAAGTAAGATATTTAAAATCGGTTCTCACACACGAAGAGGAGACGCAGGCATACTGGAGGTATGTTAAGACATTTTAATCGTATAGGGTGAAATACCATAACATTCTACGGTAAGTAGAGAGATTAAAGAGGTTTTTAAGAGGCATTAGGAGGTGATTCATTATCTAAAAGAAGTGTAAGGCATATGGGGGTAGTTCGCCGATACTGTTTTAGTGAATATTAAACGAGAAGCCTTGGACTGCACGATATAATAAACAAAAAACGTTTATTATATCGTGGAAGTTTACCACGTTCCCAAGTCGCTCTAATCACCATAGTTTCAAGAGCGACTTGGGACCTGATCGCTTCAGCTACAATCAGCAGTAGAGAAAAACTCCTGCTGATTAAGCTTCAGTTGATGCACACAATTTGATGAGGAAGATGATGTGCAAAGCACATTCAAATTGGCGCGACCATGATTGACTTCGCAATCATGATATATATAAACAAAAAACGTTTATTATATCATTTATGCACACAATTTGATGAGGAAGATGATGTGCAAAGCACATTCAAATTGGCGCGACCATGATTGACTTCGCAATCATGAATGTATGTTTTTGTCTACCCCTAAATGCGTATGGATAGGATTATTTTACGATTAAGATTTGATCTATAAAAGACACTAATCACCAGATCAATTTGAAATGGAGGGTCAAGATCATGTTAAGTAAGTTAGAGTCTATGCTTATGCCTTTGGCAGAAAAAATTGGAAAGAATAAATATCTGATGTCTATTCGTGACGGATTTTTACTGTCTATGCCGTTGTTAATTGTGGGTTCATTTTTCCTGCTTGTGGCCAATTTTCCTATTCCAGGATGGAATGATTTTTGGGCAAGATTTTTTGGAGAAAATTGGGATTCATATTTTGCGAAGCCTACCAGTGCTACTTTTTCCATTATGGCGCTGCTAGCAGTGATAGGGATTGGTTATTCTTTTGCGGGTCAGATGAAAGTAGATAAATTATTTGGTGCGGCTGTATCATTAGTTTGTTGGTTTTTGATTATGCCTTATCAGATTATGGTTAATGACACCGTAGTGAGTGGGATTCCTTTAAATTGGGTCGGTTCTAAGGGAATTTTTGTGGGTATTCTTACTACTTTTTTTGCTATACATATTTATGCATGGGTGAATAAAAAGGGATGGATTATTCGAATGCCCGATGGTGTACCCCCCACGGTGCAAAAGTCTTTTTCTGCTCTTATTCCAGCAGGTGTTTCCGTAGCGACGTTTCTTTTGCTAAATATTATTTTTGCCTTAACTCCTTATGGCAATGCGTTTAATTTTATCTTTACCATTTTACAGACTCCACTTCTTAAGTTGGGAAATACTCTTCCTGCTATGCTGATTGCTTATGTCTTTTTACATATTTTTTGGTTTTTTGGGGTCAATGGTGGCTCTGTGGTGGGAGCAGTATTTAATCCAATCCTGCAAACTTTGTCAGCCGAAAATTTAGCAGCATTTCAAGTAGGTCAGCCTTTGCCCAATATTATATCTCAGCAGTTCCAAGATTTATTTGCTACTTTTGGTGGCTGTGGTTCTACTTTGTCATTACTCATTGCTATGCTGCTTTTTTGCCGTTCTAAGCGGATAAAGGAGTTAGGTAAGTTGGCATTTATTCCAGGCGTGTTTGGAATTAATGAACCGATTGTTTTTGGATTACCTATTTTGCTGAATCCTTTAATGCTCATTCCTTTTATGCTTGTCCCTACCATTAACATTATCATTTCTTATAGTTGCATGAGTATCGGTCTGGTTCCTTTATGTTCGGGTGTGGCAATTCCATGGACAATGCCAATTATCCTTTCGGGCTTTTTATCTACTGGTTGGCAGGGAGCAGTACTTCAATTTCTTCTTCTCATTTTAGGTGTGTTTATTTATATGCCATTTATTCGAATGATGGATAAACAGTATAAAATAGAGGAAACAAAAACCATTAATCTATCTGATGATGAGATTGATTTAGATGACTTATCTTTTGATGATTTATAATCAATGAGGGAATGAGATGAAAATCATTATGATTTATGACCAAATTCAGTCAGGATTGGGGAGCAAGGATGACACCTTGATTCCCCTGACAGGGAAAAAGGAGTCTATCGGACCGGCAGTGATGATGGAGCCTTTTTTAAAGCAAGCGGGCGGACAGGTAGTAGCTTGTTTGTGCTGCGGTAATGGTACATATCTTGCTGATCCAGAGGAAATTAGCCGTAAATTTTGTGCAATGGTTAATAAGCTACAACCAGACGTAGTGATGTGTGGACCAGCCTTTAATTACAAGGATTATGCACAGATGTGCGCAAAAGTGGCTTGTGATATTAATGCTACAAGCAAAGCAAAAGCATTTGCAGCTATGTCTGCCGAAAATGAAGATACAATTGCTGCTTATCAAAATAAAGTAGCGATTGTGAAGACTCCTAAAAAGGGTGGTATGGGCTTGAATGATTCGTTAAAAAATATGTGTGCATTGGCTAGAGCATTAGCTGATGGAGCAGATACGGCAACGCTCATGAGTAAATTTTGTTATTGATAAAAACAGAGGTATACGTTTGATATACTTCGTTGAACAATTGATGTATTTACTAAGGCATTAGTTGATGAAACGGATACAGTAAAGCTGATTAGAAAATTTTGATATTCGTCAAACAAGGCTCAGTTTTGCTATTTAATCAATTTGGGCTTTGTTTTTTCGGTTAAGTAATTTTTATAAGAAAAGGAGATTTTATGATGTGGGGCATGATTGGGACTTGGCGTATGGCGTTGGAAGGGATTATTGAAGGAGCAAAAATTCTAGAAAAAAAAGGAAATGCAGGAGATGCCATTGAGATAGCGATTCGTCAGGTGGAAGATTTTCCTTACAATAAATCTGTGGGTTATGGCAGTTTGCCTAATGAGGAAATGGAAGTAGAGATGGATGCTGCTTACATGGATGGAGATACACTAGATATTGGGGCAGTGGCTGCCATTAAAGATTTTGCCAATCCAGTGGCGATTGCTAGGCGTTTGAGCCGGGAAAAAGTCAATAGTATGCTTGTAGCAGAAGGAGCAGAAAAATTTGCCCATAAAGAAGGTTTTGAACGTAAAAACATGCTAACAGACAGGGCAAAGCTGCACTACCAAAAAAGAGTGAAAGAATTGGTGGGGCAAACACAAACACCGCTTCAAGAAATGAAGCCTTATTCTGGTCATGATACTGTAGGGATGCTTTGTTTAGATATAAAAGGAAAAATGACAGCGGCGACTTCAACCAGTGGTTTATTTATGAAGAAAAAAGGTAGAGTAGGGGATTCTCCTTTGTCTGGTTCTGGTTTCTATGCCGATAGTCAAAAAGGAGCAGCTAGTGCTACGGGATTGGGAGAAGATTTGATGCGAGGTTGCATTTCCTATGAAGTTGTTCGCTTGATGGGACAGGGTCTACACCCTCAACAGGCTTGCGAGATGGCTGTTAATTGTTTAGATAAAGAACTAAAAAAACGTAGGGGTGAAGCTGGAGATATCTCCTTAGTGGCCATGAATCCTCAAGGAGAGTGGGGGGCTGCCACAAACATAGAAGGCTTCCCTTTTGTGGTTGTTACGGAAGAACAAAAACCGACGGTTTATTTGCTTACACGTAAAGAAGACGGTCATTGTACCTATGAAGAAGCTTCAGAAAAATGGATGAAAGATTATATGCAGCGTCGTATGGCGCCCATTAACGGAGTTTAGATTTCTAAAAATAGAACATCGAACAAAAAGTAAGATAGGTACTTTGTCACAGTATAAATAAGCTATAATCTGTCGTCTATCTGTTTAAAAAAGGTTTTTTATTGGCATTGACGATCAGATGTAGTCTTTTTGCTGGGATGAATGGAAATGGAACATAGATTATAGGAGTAAAATCAATGGAGTCTTCAATGAAAAACTATCATGGAAATGTCTTTTCTTAAAAGCGGGAGGAGTTTAAGCTTTTGATAAAAAAAGAATGGGATAAAAAAATTTTAGACTGTGTGGATGGTTTAAAAAGTCAGTTCATTGGCAGTGTGCAAGAGTTGCTACGTATTGACAGTGTGGCAAGAGAAGCTTGCGTTGGTGCTCCTTTTGGCGTAGGCGTAAAAAAAGCTTTAGACTGTGCTTTGGACATAAGCAGACAGTTAGGCTTTGAAACCGTTAATCTAGATCATTATATTGGATATGCTCAGTATGGGGTAGGTGAAGACTATGTCTGTGCTATTGGTCA
The DNA here is from genome assembly GCA_026000945.1 of Clostridia bacterium. Lineage (GTDB taxonomy): Bacteria > Bacillota > Clostridia > Lachnospirales > Lachnospiraceae > BNZI01. The sequence continues at coordinate 7,068 of BNZI01000017.1, forward strand.
TGTAGATGTAGTTTTGCCAGGGGAGGGTTGGAAATATCCTCCCTTCTCTGCTCATTTGGAAGATGATGTGCTTTATGGAAGAGGAGTACTAGATAATAAAGGACCGATTATGGCTTGTCTTTATGCTCTGGCAGCGATTAAAGAAGCCGGATTATTGCTGAAGAATCCGATACGCATTATTTTTGGCTGTGATGAAGAATCCGGATTTGAAGATTTGCACTATTACCTTTCAAAGGAAAAAGCACCTCTTTATGGCTTTACGCCGGATTGTAAGTATCCTGTGGTTTATAGTGAACGTGGTAGAGCCGTTGTACGAATTTTTGGTAATTTAGATCAATTGGGAATATTTTTAGATTTTGTTAGTCAATACTTTCTTGGAGCAAATAATACAGGTGACCGCTTAGGCATTGATTTTTTCCATGAGGAATATGGTACAATGGAAATGAAAGGATATCAATTGCACATGCTTCAAGACAGTCCAGATGAACAGAAACAAGTCGCTTTTGAAGTTATTTTAAGTTATCCTGGTGGCGTAAGCATTGGCGAAATCATGGAACAGATTAGTAGGAAGGTAGAAGTAAAAGGGCTTAGAGCAGAATTATTAAAAAATTTCAATCCCGTAGTATTTTCTAAAGATAGCTCTATGGTAAAAGCTATGCGAGAAAGTTATGAGTTAATTACAGGCTTAGATGGTAGTCCAGTAACAACTACAGGCGGTACTTATGCGAAAGCTATGCCGGGTATTGTTCCTTTTGGACCAAGCTTTCCAGGGCAAAAAGGAATTAGCCATAATCCCAATGAATGGATGAGTGTAGAGGATTTGATGACAAATTTCAAAATTTACGCATTGGCTTTATATCGTTTGGGGCAATTGTAGAAAATTTAGGAAATTATGAAATCATGAAATACAGTTTAAGAAACTGTCATATATATCTAAAAAAAATTTGCGTATAGGCTTCTTAGTTAGCAAGTATTTTTCACATGCTAAGATTCTCTATAGATCAGATGTCTTCTACATGAAGAAGTGATGTAAAATACTGAAGATAGCGCAAAGGAATTTTGACACCGTAGGAAGGGTAAGATTTTAACATTTTCTTGTCAGTGAGATATTCAACAGGTTTCCAGAGGAGAAAGGTAAGTATAGATGTTATTAGAAATTTGCTGTGGCAGTTATTATGATGCTTTGCAGGCAGAATCCGGGGGAGCAAAAAGGATTGAGCTAAACTGTGGTTTGCATTTAGGAGGACTTACTCCCTCTACGGCATCTTTAACACTGGTCAAGGAACGTTGCCAAGTAAAAGTCATCGCCATGCTTCGCCCTAGAGGAGGGGGTTTTCATTATAGCAATGAAGATTTTGAGCTAATGCTTAGAGAATGTCAGGAGTTATTGCGTCACGATGCAGATGGAATCGCTTTTGGTTGTTTGAAAAAGGATGGAAATTTGGATTGGGAACGAAATGCCAAGCTCATTTCTAACATTCATGAGTATGGAAAAGAAGCTGTCTTTCACCGGGCTTTTGATTGTAGCTCAAACCCTGAAAAAACAATGGAATCCCTCATTGCTTTGGGTATTGATCGGGTACTGACTAGCGGGTTAAAGGCAAAAGCGATAGAGGGTAAGGCTTTGCTGAAAAGACTTCAAGAAACTTATGGAAAAGATATTCAAATCTTGGCAGGAAGCGGCATCAACGCTTCCAATGCAAAACAATTGATGGAAGAAACAGGAATACAGCAAGTACATAGTTCTTGCAAAGATTGGCTTTGTGACCCTACTACAAGTGCTAATGGTGTTTCTTATGCTTTTGCGACAGCACCTTATGAAAGTTGTTATGATGTAGTGTCTGCCACATCGGTTCGGCAGCTGTTAAACGCTATGGATTGAAATTCATTTCGTAACAAATGGATCATATCTTTGGGTGAGATTGCTTGAAAATTTAGTGGATAGAAAACAGAAGTTTGTGCTTGTGATATGGAGATCAAGGTCAATGGATAAATGTTTGTTAAGTGTCAACGGGTCAATAGGCACAAGCTGTAGGGGGATGATATTGCCCGCAATCGTATGGGTGGTATTCTGCCGCCCGTTGACAATTTGGCCATGGAAAATCTAATGAATATCGTTGACAGAATTATCGTACCCTTTATCTTTGATACATTTTGGCGGGCGGCAGAATACCGCCCATACGAGTTTCTCTGAAATTTCCGATTTATCCTTGATAGATTGACTATGAAAATTCGATAGATTACCTCACTCTTAAGGAAGAATGTGAGGGTTTGCCTTTGATTTAAAATGCCCTTTTTACATTTCAATTCATTCGTTCAGCTATGTGTAAGGTTTTAATTGATCAGTTCTATATTAGGAAAATAGCGAAAAAAAACTTTAGCTAAAATTTTATTTTGGGAAACAAAAGTATTTTTCCAGTATCTAGAATCCAAAGAATGGTTACGATTGTCACCCATAACGAAATAATAATCATCTGGAATGACATAAGGACCAAAAGAGCCTCGCATTTCTTCTGCTAAATAAGGTTCATCTAAAGCATAGGTGTTATCATTGACGTAAATTTGACCATTCACAATTTTTACTGTTTCACCAGGTAAACCAATGACACGTTTAACAAATAAGATAGACTCATCGTCAGGATATTGAAAAATCACAACATCTCCACGTTTAGGCTTGGCAAATAAATATTGTAAACGAAAACCAACTACTCGGTCATTGGACATGATGGTTGTTTCCATAGAGCCTGTAGGAACGTGGCTATTGGCAATTACTGAGGAGTTAATAAAAATTGAAATGGATACGGTTAGAAGTAAAATTTTATACCAACTAAATAATTCTTCTTTCCAATTTGTAGAAGTTCTCTGTTTTGTGGCAGGTAACTTTTTTTTCATTAGAAATACCTCATAAACTCATATATTCGCTTTAGAACCTGTATTTCTCGGCTCAAATGCTGTCTTTGCGGTTATTTTCCGCAATACTGCGGAAAATTTCTTTGCCTTGCCTTAGCAAAGCGACACAAATTTTTCTTGTCTTGCAAAAAAGATCTTGCAAATCCAATATTTTCGCTCTATGAATACAGGTTCTTTCTTAGTGTCTATGGTTTGATAACCTGTTTAAATATCTCATTCACGGTAGAATATTCCATGTATAATTTATGATCTTTTATCTGATGAGTAAAAGAATAACTAAACATCTAATTATTGAGACTATCATTAGCATGTGAAAAATACCTGCTAACTAAGTTTTAGTTAAAGTTTTATTTTTCATGTTTTACAAAAAATATCTAAAAAATTCTTTTCGTTTGGAGATTTTAAATAGACTTTTGGGAGTGGTGGTTTTAGGACGTGTTCACACTACCGCAGGGTATCATCTTTTGGTAGATTTTTTTGCTGCTTTGCGTTAATTTTTTTGAAATACGCATGGCTGTTTGCAAAAATTTGTCTTGTAGGGCGAAAGACAAATCTACTCAAAATCTGGATATTTCAGGTCGGGTAGTGTGAACACGCCCTAAACTCTTCTCCCTAAGTTTGCATTTTGTGTGTGCTATACAAACTCTATTTACTATCATAGCATAAGTTTTCAAAATAAGCTATACTACTATAGATTCTATACCATTTGGATTCAGTTTAATCATAATATTGGTCTTTTCGTGAAGAGATGGTGAAAATAGTTTTTTTCTTTAGCTGATTATGTTATGCTATACAAAGCCAAAGTGAGTTTTACTTTTGACTAAATCATTACAAAAGTAAGTTGAAGGAGGATTTTATGAATAAACTGATTATCGTAGGATGTATGAGTGCATCCTTAATATTAAGTGCGTGTACAAGTAATCAAACAGATAGTGCTAAAACTACAGGAACAGAAATTAGTCTTTTAGCAGGGGAAAGTTCTCCTAGTAAGGAATTTGATTTATCTACAGACTTGTCTTATGAGAAATATGTGACTTTAGGGGAATATAAAGGTATCAAAGTTGCTAAAGTGAGTGCAGAAGTGAAAGATACGGAAGTAGAAGAGCAGATTCAACAGCTTTTGGATTCCTATGCGGAAGTAGGGCAAGTGACAGACAGAGCAATCGTGGATGGTGATACGGTTAATCTGGATTTTGAAGGTTTTTTAGATGGAGAAGCTTTTGAAGGTGGTGCTGGTCAAGATTTTGATTTGACAATTGGTTCAGGACGATTTATTGAAGGTTTTGAAGCCGGTTTAGTGGGTGCTATGCCACAGACAACAGTAGATTTACCTTTAACATTCCCACAAGATTATCAAAGTCAAGATCTGGCAGGGAAAGATGTTGTATTTAAAGTTACGATTAATTATATACAAGGGGAGAAAACGATACCCGCTTTTACAGATGAATGGATTAAAGAAAAAGGAATTGCTGATAGTGCACAAGCTTATCGTGATGAAGTCAAAACGCAGTTGCAAGCAGAAAAGGAAAGTACTGCAAAACAGCAAGAACAATCTGCCATCGATGAGCAAATTATTCAAAATGCAACATTTACCGATTATCCTAAAGCGCGTCAAGAAAAAGAAGAATATAATTTGCGTTTGACTTGTGAAGGTTATGCAAAGCAAATGAATACCACGGTAGAGCAAATTATTCAAGCTTTATATAACCGTACTGCAGAGGAAGTAACAAAAGATTATATTGAACGTATTGTAGTTTATACGGCGATAGCAAAAGCAGAAAATATCGAAGTAAAGCAAGAGGATCTAGATGAATTTTATAGCGGATACAGTGAAGAACAGCAGAAAGAAATGCAAGAGAAATATCCTCAAGACGAAATCAATGAATATTTGTTGATGGAAAAAGTATCTGCGTTTATTTTAGAAAATTCTGTTATTGAGTAATGAGAGCGAGTGATCCTATATTTAGTAATGAAGAAGGAAATAGGATAGAAAAGGTATGTTATTTCTGGAAGTAGAGAGCATTTTAACAGAAGAAATTGAAAAGTTAAAAAATAGCAAGCAGTGGTGGGAAAAAATATCGCCGCAAATTTTAAATTTTTTTATTAAATTTATTCTAGTGATTATTTTATTTTGCATAACTAGACGAATGATCTCTTTATTGGTAAAATGTTTAGAGAAAATTTTTCAAAAAGCAAACATAGAACCAACATTAAGAAAATTTTTGATACCGGCAATTCGGGGAATATTAAATGTATTGATCTTCTTTTTTTTCATTGATTTTTTAGGTGTCCCCAGTAGCTCCATTGTTGCAATATTGGGTTCTACAGGTTTAGCTGTAGGTTTGGCACTACAGGGAAGTTTATCTAATGTTGCTGGAGGCGTTTTGATTTTATTATTAAAACCATTTCGAGTCAATGATTATATTTATGAACATAAAGAAAATCTGGAGGGAAAGGTAAAAGCAATTGGTGTCTTTTATACTACTCTAATCACAGGGGACAATCGGGTTATTGTCCTGCCTAATGGGAATTTAGCAAATAGCAGTATAAGCAATTTTACCGCAACCCCTACCCGTAGGGTGGATTTGCAAGTTGGTATTTCTTATGAATCAAACCTATCTAAAGCAAAAAAAATATTAGAGGAAGTATTGCAAAATCAAGAAAATCGTTGCCTAAATACAGAAGTCTCCGTTTATGTGGCAGAACTAAAAGAACATGCAGTCATTTTAGGATTTAGGGCATGGTTTCCTAGTGAATTGTATTGGGAAACTAGCGTGGCTTTGTTAGAAAAAGTTAAACTGGCATTAGAAGAGGGTAATATTTCCAATCCTTATCAGGTGTTCACTCGCTTGAACCATTAATCTATTTTCATAGAAGATTTTAGAAAATTTTAATAGAAGAAAGAGAGAAAAAAAATGAGTCTAATTCCTTATGTAGTGGAACAAACTTCTAGAGGAGAAAGAAGTTATGATATTTTTTCCCGTTTGTTATCCGATCGAATTATTTTTTTGGGTGAACCCGTAAGCGCTGAGAGTGCAAGAGTAATTATTAGCCAATTAATTTTTTTGGAAGCACAAGATCCTAATAAAGATATTCAATTATATATTAATAGTCCGGGGGGGTCAGTGACCGCTGGATTTGCCATTTATGATACAATGCAATTTATCAAATGTGATGTAGCAACAACTTGTATTGGTTTGGCGGCAAGTTTTGGTTCATTTTTACTTGCTGGAGGGGCAAAAGGTAAACGTTTTGCTTTACCCAATGCAGAAATTATGATTCATCAGCCCTCAGCTAGTGGTATACAAGGTCAAGCTACGGATATTGTCATTGCCTCTGATCATATCAAAAGAAGCAAACAGCGTTTAAATACAATTTTGGCAAAAAATACAGGACGTAATATAACAGAAATTGAAAAAGATACAGATAGGGACAATTACATGACGGCACAAGAGGCCAAAGCTTATGGATTGATTGATGAAGTCGTGATGGCTCGCCAAGCGGAAAACTGATGAAGATTGAATTTGCTAAAAGAGAAGATTGGGAAGAGTGCAAGTGGCTTTGGATAGAAGCTTTTGGAGATGAAAAAAGTTATATAGACCTTTTTTATCATTTATTTGTTCAAAAAGATAATCTATTACTTTATTGGATAGAAGGAGAAATTGTCGGAATGTTGACTTTGCTTCCGGCAAGTTTGCGATATATAGATGGTAGCCAGACGGCAGTAAAATATCTTTATGCCGTAGCTACAAAAAAATCTTTCCAAAATCGAGGAGTAAGTACAGCTTTACTCAATGCAGCTCAGAAATTTGCTGCAATAACTTGCCTTTGTCCAGCAACAAAAGAATTATTTTCCTTTTATGAAAAAAGGGGATATAGCACTTGCTCGTGGATTAAGGAAAAGAGATATGCTCAAAGCGAACTTTCTGTGTTATGGGTAAATTTTGAACAGGCTCAGAACAAAAAGGATTTCTCTTTACTAGAAAAAGAGTTTTTTGTACATGGACAATCTTCTGTGAAATTGCAAGAAAAACAGTCCTCATCTCGTTTAACTGCCGCAGCAGTGCCGTTGAAGATGAAATTAAAAAAATGGAAAATAACCACTATTTCCGCTATACAATATGCAAGATTTCGAGAGGTGAGTCTTGCTCATCTTTCTTATATTTTTTGGGATGATGAACTGTTAGAAAAAATTTTGCTAGCAGAAGGAGTAGGAGGTAGCTTTTACTACGGGATAAGCAACGAAGCAGGACAAATAGAAGCAGCTGTCTTGGGTTCTATGCACGAAACGCAATTAACAGTTAAAGAATTTTTGGGTGAACCGGAATATTTAGAAGAAGTATTAGGGGCACTTAATTTTTTTTATCAGGCAGAAAAAATTACTGTGCGTTTAGCCCAAGCTTTTCCCATGGGAGAAAGCAGACCATTTGTGGTGTTTTCGATGTCTATACCTCCAGTTTATATGGGTTTAGTGATGGATTGAATAGTCGGTGGAATATGATTCATGGAATATTAAATGTAAATAAAGAAACGGGATATACTTCACATGATGTCGTGGCAAAATTGAGGAGAATTTTAGGACAAAAAAAAATCGGACATACAGGAACACTAGACCCCAATGCTTCTGGTGTTTTGCCGATTTGTTTAGGGAAAGCTACAAAACTTTGTGAATTGTTTACGGATAAAGATAAGACGTATCAGGCTCGTTTATGTTTAGGCGTAGAAACCGATACGCAAGATATGACTGGAGAAATTTTAAGAAAAAAAGAGGTTTCTTGTACAGAAGAAGAAATTTTGCATACATTTAAGAAATTTTTAGGAAAACAAGAACAAATTCCTCCAATGTACTCTGCAGTGAAAATTAAAGGAAAAAGATTGTATGAGCTGGCGAGGGAAGGGAAAACCGTGGAACGCACAGCAAGAAAAATTGAAATTTCTTCTTTGGTTCTACAAAAAATAGACCTACCGTATGTTGACTTTGAGGTAGTTTGTTCAAAAGGGACATACATTCGAACACTTTGTGCAGATATAGGAAAAAATTTGTCATGTGGTGCTGCTATGTTTAGCTTGATTCGTACACGTAGTGGAAATTTTAATTTGGAAAATAGTCTTTATTTAACACAAATAGAGGATTTATGGAATAAAAAAAGCTTATTTGAACATATTTTATTAATAGAAGACAGTTTAAAATACTATCCTAGTATGATCATTTTACCGGAGATGGAAAAATCTTTAGTAAATGGAGAGCGTTTTCGGATACAGGATTTTCATTTATGCCGTTTGGCTTTTTGTAATGAAAACGGGGAGGAAGAACAAGCCACCGAACAATATCCGGAATATTTATGTTTGTATACTGTGAAAAAACAATTGATTGGTTTATATCGCTATCAAGCAAACGTACAAGCATATAAAATATGGAAGATGCTAGCGGAGGTTTAATTGATGATTGATCATACAGATTTAGAAAGCTTCAACTTGAGTCAAGGAACGGCAGTTACCATTGGTAAATTTGAGGCTTTACATATTGGTCACCAAGAACTTTTCCTACATGATTGACTATAGAACCACTGCCATAGAACAATAAATCGCCTGGTTTTAATTGTGAAGCTTTAACTGGGCTTCCTTGCATAGCCTGCTCAACAGAAGTTCTATTCATTTTGACCGAAGCTGCTTTCTTTAATACGTACTGTACAAAGCCAGAACAATCCGCTCCCGTGTTTGGATCTGTTCCTCCCCAAACATAAGGATTTCCCAAAAATTGCAAAGCATATTCCACAACTTTTTCACGGATATCTGAAGTGTAACTTGTTGACTCATAGGAAGTGGCATGAGGCAAGCGATAAGTCAAAGTAGCAAAATCTGTATGAATATACCCCTCAGAAGTATCCAAACGAATTTTAACCCAATTATCCAATTTTTCTAAAATCTCATATTCCTCTTGATCATAAATTTCCGTCCAAATAGAAGACTCTTCATCTGGTTTTGTTCTAACATTTAACACTTTTGCCTCAACTTGTGCAGTCAGGTAAGCATTTTGTGTTGCAATATCTCTAGCTTCTTGACCAGTAAGCAAATACTCAGCGGATACAAAACCTCTTACTCCACCTGATTCTATTTCTACCCACTCTCCGGCTTCGTTTAAAATTTCACAAGCCGCATGATTGGTTAATTTTCCAATAATATTTGCATTCAGCTCTGCTTTTTCTCGAATATTTAAATAATTGCTCACCTGAGCTACTCCCAAGTTTTGATAAGAACGCAAGGCAGATTCAGGCTTTAAGGAAGGATCTACTCCTGGAATAGAAACAAAATCTGTTGTTTCATGAAAATTATCCAACAATACGGAAAGTCCTGCCAAGGGTGTTTCACCGCTAAGGGCAAAAATATCTTGAGGGAAAACAATCGGGAATAAAGCTAAGCCACTCAATACAACAAGTATTTGTTTTCGAAATTTTCCTTTCATCTTATTTCTACTCCTTACATTTCTTTTCTAGTATTGCTCTCTTAGTATTGCTTCTCTGGTGAAAAATTCTCTAGTCTTCTTTCCCTAAACTTCCCGATTTTATTCAATTTGAGCAAGTATTCTTTTGCTTTTTGAATATCTTCTTGCAATTGACCAGTCAATTCTGAAAAAGAAATAAATTTCCTCTCTGCACGAATAAAAGACAAAATTTGAACTTCTACCCATTGCTCGTACAGGTTTCCTTCAAAATCAAAAATATGCATCTCTACGCCTACAATCGATTCTTTTTGTACCGTGGGTTTTATTCCGATATTACTAATTCCAAAATATTGTTTTCCGTCTAATAAAATTCTAGAAACATACACACCAAAAGGCGGAAGCAATTTTATTTGGCAGGGTACGACATTAATTGTAGGGACCCCTATCGTACGACCTAATTGTTTTCCTCTAACTACTTGCCCCCGAATGAAAAAAAAGAAGCCTAAATTCTTTGCTACTTTTTCTATTTCTCCTTTTTTAATTGC
>BNZI01000018.1 GCA_026000945.1 Clostridia bacterium
CAGGGACAAGGAAAGGTCTTGATTGCAGAAAAAGCGAATATTGAGCGCAGTGGCTGTCTTGCCGCTGGAGTAAATGCGATCAATGCTTATATTACAGAGGGAAAAACTCCAGAAGATTATGTTCATTATGCCCGTTCTGATGCGCACGGAATAGTCCGAGGAGATCTTTTACTTACGATGGCGAAGGGATTAAACCGCACTCTACATAAATTAGAATCTCTTGGATTAACCATTTTAAAAGATGAACAAGGTCAATATGTAACCCGTGGTGACCGCAATGTGAAAATTAATGGAGAAAATATCAAGCCTCTTTTAGCCTCAGCGGTAGCCAAAGAAGAACAAATTACCGTCCTTAATCGAGTGAATGTCTTTGAATACATTGTACAAAATGGGCAAATACAAGGGGCTTATGCTATTCATATTGATGAAGCGATTCTTTATGTCATTTCTGCTAAAGTTGTCCTTTGCGCCACAGGAGGCGCCGCCGGATTATACCGCCCAAATCATCCTGGATTTTCCCGCCACAAAATGTGGTATTCTCCCTTTAATACTGGAGCAGGTTACGCCATGGGAATCCGTGCTGGAGCAGAAATGACTACTTTAGAAATGCGTTTTATTGCTTTGCGCTGCAAAAATACTATAGCTCCTACGGGTACATTGGCTCAAGGAGCAGGTGCAAAACAAATCAATGCCCAAGGAGAAATCTATGAGCAAAACTATGGTTACAGCACTTCCGAACGACTACACGGTACAGTCACTGAAAATTTAGAAGGCAGAGGACCTTGCTATCTGCGCACTGTTGGGATTAGTCCTGAACAGGAAATGGATTTGCAAAAAGCCTACCTCAATATGGCTCCCAGCCAAACTTTACACTGGTTAGAAAGTGGTCAAGGTCCCCGTACTGCCAATGTAGAAATTGAAGGCACTGAACCTTATATTGTAGGAGGTCATACCGCCAGCGGATATTGGGTAAATACGCAACGTGAAACTACGATTAAAGGCTTGTTCGCCGCAGGAGATGCGGCAGGCGGCTGTCCTCAAAAATATGTAACCGGAGCTTTTGCCGAAGGAGAAATTGCTGCAAAAGCCGCTTTAAGCTATCTCTTTCGACCTATGCCCTCACCAGACTTGACAGCGACTGTACATAAAAAAGAAGACTTAGAAAAATATTTTCATCATCATACAAACTCTTTATCGGTTGATACTCTGGAAGAAAATATGCAAAATATTATGGATATTTATGCCGGAGGGATAAATAGTAACTATTGCTTCTCTGAGCAATCCTTAAACATCGCTAGAAAAAAAATTCAACAACTAGAAGAACAAAGTCGTCAAGCTTTTGTAAGAGATATGCAAGAGCTAGTTTACCTCTTAGAATTACAAGAACGTCTGACCCTTTGCATATCGGTAATTGCCCATCTAGATGCACGCAAAGAAACGAGATGGCGCAGTTTTGCCCAACATACAGACTATCCCAAATCAGACAGCACGTGGGATCTTTATGTCAACTCCCGTTTAGAAAACGGAAAAATTAACATCCTGTTTAGACCTCTAGTAAAGGAGAATGAAGTTTATGAGCATTAAGATTCATTCAGACCTCTGTATTGGCTGTGGTCGCTGCTGTCAAATCTGTCCCGGAAGTCTTATCCGCCTATCTGAACAAAAAGCAAAAATCCTTCATCCCAAACGATGCTGGGCTTGTGCTTCTTGTCTAAAAGAATGCCCTGTTCAAGCTATTTCGTTATTTTTAGGTGAAGATATGGGAGGATTAGGTGCAGAACTGAATATTGTCAAAGAAAACTATTTACTGCATTGGATCATTTCCAAAACAGACGGCAGTAAAGAAACCATTACCTTAGATAGTCGCAACGCTAATCAATATTAAAAGCTAGTTCAATATCTGTGAACGAGGAGATTTATATGTATCCCTACATGCTAGATCGTAGTCACACTACTACAGAGTCCTAGATTTTCAGTAGATTTTCCGCCCCGCAAGGTAAATTTTTGCAGACATGCAGTGCGTATTTCAAGAAATTCAAGCACCATATGCAGAAAATAGACTAATATTCTCCCGTAAGTGCGAAATGAAAACAGGTTCTAAACACAGACCAGCACAAAATCTACCAAAATATAGATACCCTAGGTAGTATGAACACGCCCTAAGTAAGATATTCGCAATTGAACAGCTCTAAGGAGAAAATAAAATGACATTAAGCCATCTAGACCAATTAGAGGCAGAAGCGATTTATATTTTCCGAGAAGTTGCCGCTGAATGCGAGCGACCGGTTATGTTATATTCCATCGGAAAAGATTCTTCTGTTATGCTTCATTTAGCAATCAAAGCCTTTTACCCAGAAAAACCACCTTTCCCCTTTTTGCATATTGATACAAGCTGGAAATTTCGTGAAATGATCAGCTTTCGTGATCAAAAAACAAAAGAATTGGGTATTCAACTACTCGTTTACCGCAATGAATCTGCTATTGAACAAGGAATCAATCCTTTTGACCATAGCTTTGCTTACACAGATCTCTTAAAAACGCAAGCACTCAAAGATGCCCTCAATCATTATGGCTTTTCTGCGGCTTTTGGAGGTGGACGACGAGATGAAGAAAAATCCCGTGCCAAAGAACGTATTTTTTCTTTCCGCAATGAGCAGCACGTATGGGATCCAAAAAATCAACGTCCAGAAATGTGGAAATTATACAATACCCGTATCCATAAAGGTGAAAGTATTCGTGTATTTCCTATTTCCAATTGGACAGAAAAAGACGTTTGGCAGTATATTCGCCAAGAAAATATTGACATTGTCCCTTTATATTTTGCCAAAGAACGCCCCATCGTTTACCGTGATGATAATATGATTATGGTAGATGATGAACGTATGCGCCTACTTCCAGATGAAAAACCTCAACTAAAAAAAGTACGTTTCCGTACTCTAGGCTGCTATCCTCTTACGGGTGCGGTAGAATCAGATGCCTATACCTTAGATCAGGTTATAGCGGAAACACTGTCTGCTACCACTTCTGAACGTACTAGCCGTGTCATCGACCAAGAGGCAGCTTGCAGCATGGAACGTCGAAAAAGGGAGGGGTATTTTTAATGGAAAAAAGCACAAGCAGCCTTTTAAAATTAATTACTTGCGGCAGTGTAGATGATGGAAAATCTACTTTAATTGGTCATATTCTCTATGATGCAAAATTGCTTTATGCCGATCAGGAACAAATGTTGATCTTAGATAGCAAAGCCGGTAACCGAGATGGTAAAATTGACTATTCCCTTTTATTAGATGGCTTGAGTGCCGAACGTGAACAAGGCATCACAATTGATGTAGCCTATCATTATTTTACGACCAATTCACGCAGTTTTATTGTCAGTGATACACCGGGACATGAAGAATATACAAGAAATATGGCAGTTGGCGCATCTTTTGCGGATTTGGCTGTGATTTTAGTAGATGCTTCACAAGGTATATTAACCCAAACCAGACGCCACATCCGAATTTGCTGTTTAATGGGTATTCGACATTTTGTTTTTGCTGTCAATAAAATGGACTTAATTCAATATAGTCAAGAACCTTTTTCAAGGATTACCCATGAAATCGAAAATTTATGTCAAGGATTGAGTTTAAATTCGCTTGCGATTGTTCCGGTCTGTGCAACCGCAGGAGACAATGTAACCAAATTATCTGAAAATATGGACTGGTATAATGGACCTTCTTTATTAAATTATTTAGAAAATATAGACATTAGTAATAAAAATATAGAAAGCGGATTTTATATGCCTGTGCAAAGAGTTTGTCGCCCCAATCACAGTTTTCGAGGTTTTCAAGGACAAATCGAAGCCGGAAGTATTCACGTTGGAGATAAAATAGAAATTTTACCTAGTAATCAAACTTCACTAGTAAAGTCGATTTACCTCAGTGACAAAGAAGTTCAAGAAGCAAGTTTAGGTCAAGCCGTTACCATTCAATTAACAGACGAAATAGATATTTCCCGTGGCTGTGTACTGACACAAAATGCTGGATTAAAAATTAAAAAATCCTTTCGTACTATTTTACTATGGATGGATGACCATCCGCTTAGTCCTAATCAAAGTTATTGGATAAAAACAGGTACAAAACTGCTTCTTGCATCCATCAGTCCCCTCCAACCAAAAAAAGCAAATCTATATCCAACTTCACAAGATGATAAAAGTCAGCTCACCTTTCAACAGAAGTTACATAGCCAAAAGCAGAATGAAAATTTAGAAGTAGAAAGTTCCAAGCCAGTATTCGAAAAAATTGATGTAAACAGCGGTCAAATTCTTTCTACACAATCGATTGAAAAAAATGAACTACTTCGCTGTGAAATCACCTTGTCAGAACCAGCAGTACTGGATACCTTTCATTTACATAAAACTTTGGGAGAACTCATTTTAATTGATCGTATAAGCCATGCTACCGCAGCTTGCGGAGTCATTGAATCCTTTGAAGATGAGGAAGAAAATTTCAGTAAATTAAGTGATGAGGAAAAAGAAGTTCCCATCCGGCTTTTTGACCGATTTACTTATCATCCAGACATCCATAGTATTTTATTGGTTCCTTCTAGCCCTGCCACTTATCGCATTGGTGATCACTTACCCCTGCAAAGTGCCGCTTTTTGCTATCCTTCTAATTTTGATTTATTTACAGGATCTGATTTTGCTCATATTCGTGATTCTAAATTTATTGGTTTTGGAAAAGACAAATCGAATTACCCTTTGTTGGATACTGACGGCATAGACTTACAAGACTTGCCGAAAAACTTCAGCAAATACAGAAATATATTGGCTCAAGAACTTGCAAACAACCCTACAGATACTAACGCCCACTTCTAGAAAACATACTTATCGTTCAGTTTTTTACATCTACATTTTTTATTGTAAATACAAACATGATTAGGACTCTGTTCACACTACGTAAAATACTTAGATTTTGCGTAGGTTTTTCGCCCCACAATGCAAATTTTTTCAGACAACCATGCGTATTTCAAAAAATTCAAGCGCTTGTTCAATATTTTTCGAATAAGGAGAATATTGTGGATAATTTTTCTCACACACGCAGAGGAAAACAGGAATACTAGTAGGGGCGGGCATTCTGCCGTTCTTCAAATATGGGAAAACTAGTCCAATATTTTCCCATAAGTGAGAGACGAAAACAGGCTCTAAACGCAGACCAGCAGGTAGCCTACCAAAAGATGGACAGCACCCTGCGGTAATATGAACAGACTCTAGGCAAAAAAGGAGGAATAAAACATGGCAGTAAACTATAATGAACTAAAAAATAACGGCTTTTTAAAACAGGCACAAAAGGATTGCTTTTCCCTACGTTTAAAAGTAATCGGAGGAAATCTTACTGCCGAACAGCTTTTCTCTATCGCTGAATTAAGCAAAGAATATGGTGACGGATATGTACATTTTACTTCACGTCAAGCCGTGGAAATTCCTTTTATTCAACTGGAAAATGTGGATGCTGCTCACGCCAAACTAAAAACTCATGGTCTAGAAAACGGTGTATCTGGTCCTCGTGTGCGTACCATTTCCGCTTGTCAAGGCAGTGCTGTTTGCGGTTCTGGCTGTATTGATACTTATAAGCTTGCAGTAGAAGTTTCTGATCGTTACTTTGGAAAATTTTTACCTCATAAATTCAAGATCGGCATAACTGGCTGTGCTAACAATTGCTTAAAAGCCGAAGAAAACGACATTGGAATCAAAGGAGCTTCCCTAGTGGAATGGCTTCCTGACGCTTGTATTTTTTGCGGTGCTTGTTCCAAGGTTTGCCGAACAAAAGCCATCACACAAACAGAAACAGAAATTTTAATTGAAGAAAGTAAATGTACCCATTGCGGTCGCTGTGCCAAAACTTGTCCTACTAAAACATGGAATAGAAAGCCTGCCTATTTACTTTCTGTTGCCGGTACATTCGGCAACAGAATCGCTCCTGGAGAAAGTTTTTTACCGATTTTAGATAATAACAAAGACTTATTTCTGGTTATAGATCGAATCCTCGCTTTTTTTGAACGAGAAGGAAAAACGAAAGAACGTTTACGGACGGTAGTCGAAAGAATTGGATGGGATAATTTTCGAGAAGAAATTCTAGAAGTTTTTGCTTAAGTAAGATGTTTAAAACAATCCCGGAAAATCCGCCAAAAGATAGGTCGTTGAGCGATTGTCCAACATACCTCAAAAGAGAGTCTTCACGCTCCACTAAAAAGTGGTACGTGAAGACTCTCTTTAATATTTGTACTTTATTTTAATGAAAGATTTCTATATGGATTTCATGAATAGCGATTGTTTTTTACCAGTAGAGGTTTCAATTTCTAATCTTCCATGTTATAACAAATTTTCTTTATTCGCCCCAATATTCTTGTGCAATTCTTTGTCCTTGCTCAATTTTCGCCCACTGCTCTGCTTCTGTCAACTCATTTCCTCCATCACAAGAAGCAAAACCGCATTGATGAGAAAGAAATAAACGTTCTTTAGGGATAATTGCGGCCGCTTCATCTAGCGACTGAATAATTCTCTTTTCATCATCCAGTGTGTTTGTTTTACTAGAAAGCAAACCAAGAACGATTTCTGTATCTGGTCTGTCTTGGAATACGGCTAAAGCTGCCAAGGAACCCGCGCGGTCATCATCCCATTCCAGAAAAAACCGGTCATAACGCTGTTTCCCTAAAAATAACTTCGCTATCGCACTATATGAACCACCGCCCATATTTCTAGAATCATAATTTCCTCTGCAATTGTGTGTCCACACCGTCAAGCCCAAAGAATGAGCATAATCAATCACTTCATTATTGACTAATACAAATTCTTCCGCAACTTTGTCCATATCAGGAAGGTCTGGATTTCCCGACTTCCCTGTAAAGGGTGAATTGTCATTATCCTCAGCAAATAATTCCCAAAGACAATCATCAAATTGTATGATTTTCCCACCATTTTCTGCATATTCTGTAATAAATTCTTGATATGCTTGAATGATTCCTTGCTTTAAAGCTTTCTTATCCGCATATACTTGACCTTCACCTACTAATTGATTAAAGATAATCAATTCTGTATAGGCATGAGCAGGAGCCCAAATACATTGTTTTAAAGCTATATTGTCCGGCACAAGAGCTGCTAATTGTTTGTAGATTTTAATAAAATGATGATTTTTACCAGATAAGGGAGCGGTGATATGAATTCCAATATCTTTTCGTGTTTCATAATGACTTTTTAAATCCTTATCACGAAAAAAATATCCATGTTCAGCTATGTAACGCTCAATACCCGCAAAACCCCAAAGAAAATCTAAATGCCACATAGATTTTGAATACTCTCCATCCGTCACTACAGACAATCCATGTTCAATTTGTTTTTTTACGATATCCTCAATCGCTTTCGTTTCTGTTTCCTCATAGCCGGCAAAGTCCGCATAAAATGGATAAGTAATATCATCACGTTTTTCAATTTGACGCTTGTAAGCAAGCAGTTTTTCGGGACGAAGTAAACTTCCTACAGTTTGAAATCTTTTACTCATAAAAATCCTCCTGTGATTCTAACAAAGAGCTTTTGACCAGCACCTCAATGTTTGTATTTTGCTTTTTTCATATAAATTCCATTGACGTGTTTTTACTGCCCTAATATCTATTTTAAGTGAAAATAGATTTATATGCTAACATAAATATTCTATGCCTATATATAGTTATAAACTATGATAATTTCTTCATTGATTCCTGAAAATCTTGCAAACTTTCTGCTTGATTGATTTCTTGTCTTAATTGAGCAGAATTTTTCATTCCTGCACTATACCACGCAAAATGTTTACGCATTTCCCGTACAGCTAAGTATTCTCCTTTCTCCTCACTTTCCAAAGCCAAATGACGAAAAATCATTTTTCTTTTTTCTTCTACATCTACTGATGGTAGATATTCACCTGTACGAAAATAATGAATGCATTGCCTAAAAATCCAAGGATTTCCTCTTGCAGCTCTGGCAATCATCACACCATCACAACCCGTTTCTTCTAACATTTGCTTTGCTTTTATCGCAGAATCTACATCCCCACTTCCCAAAACAGGGATACTCACCGCCTCTTTTACTTGCCTAATCACTTCCCAATTAGCCTGTCCTTGATAAAATTCCTCCCGTGTACGCCCATGTATCGCCACCGCAGAAACTCCACATTGCTCTGCTATTTTCGCTAATTCTATTACAAGAATTTCGTTTCTCTTAAATCCTATACGCATTTTTACTAAAATAGGTTTTACTGAAACCTTCACCATCGATTTTAAAATTTTCTCGACCAAAGGCGGATTTTTCAATAAAGCTGATCCCTCTCCATTTTTCACTACTTTTTCTACCGGACACCCCATATTTAAATCAATAAAAGCAAAAGGAGAATCATTTAACTTGTCCACTGCTTCTGCTAAGAACTCAGGTTCAGAGCCAAACAACTGTAAAGCGATCGGTTCCTCTTGCGGATCGGTAGCCAACAACTTCTGTGTTTGTTGATTTCCATAACATAAAGCTTTTGCACTGACCATTTCCGTATACATCAAAGCACAGCCTTGCTCTTTACACAATAAACGAAAAGGACGGTCACTCACTCCCGCCATAGGTGCTAAAATAAACGAATTATCTATCTTTATTTTTCCAATTGTAAACGACATTTCTTTCTCCCCCCATTTAGCTTAAAAAGTATATTACAAGTTTTAAGTTTTAAATACCTATGGAGTATCTCACTTACGTCAATATGATGATTTCATCAACATAAAATACGCTTATTACATAGTGTATATATTACTTAAAATATGTTCAATATCCTTATAACTCCTTTGTGTATATATATCCTATTCAGTAGCTTATTTACAATGGAATATTAGCGTATATTTTCCCTCATTTAGACATACTAAACAAACTCTTAGAAAAACCATACACAGCATTCTCTTCTTTCGAAGAGGTGAACAGACTTGTATTCATCCATTCTTCTATGAATACTTAGAGCGAATAAACACTTGATAAAATAATTCCAAAGACCGAAATAGTTCTACTTTTTCTTGCTGCATCTGTTTAATTTTTAATTCACTGCCGATTTGATCAAAAAAAGTATTTTCATCAGAACACTTTACAGAAATTTGTAATTTACCTTCAGAATTAAATTCTAAACTAAAAATCCCTCCATTTTCTGCTGTATGATCTACGCAAAGTGTAATAATTTCTTTTTGAATTTGATCTGGTAAGCTAGAAAACTTAGGGTTAAAATAATACTGTTTTAACTCAGCATTTGAGACACAAAGAATCTTATTATCTTCCATTTTTACCTTTCTTTCCTTTATTCATGCGAAGCTATTGTAATGAAAAATAATGTTATTTTTATTGATAGTTTTGCTCGTTTAAGACAAACTTTTTAAAGCTTACTTTTACCTATCTATATTTGCTACTTAGGGCGTGTTCATCCTACCTGAAATGCTCAGATTTTCGCTCTACAAGAAAAATTTTTTCAAATATATGGTACGTATTTCAAGAAAATTCAAGAGCATATTCAGTATTTACAAGCGAGGTACGCAAACAGTACTCGCACACACGAAAGGCGACCTAGAATACTTGAGGTATTAAAAGAAATTCATATCAAGTAGGAAGAAAAATAAACCACTATTCTCCCATACATGAGATATGAAAATAGGCTCTAAACGCAGACCAGCACCAAACCTACTAAAGGATAAGCTCCCCGGCGATAGGGGTGATACATACCCTAAAAGGGAGTGACCTCTTGTCACTCCCTTTTCTATAGAAAAAGCTTTACTTTTATCTACAAACTTCATTGCCTCTTATCGAAACTTCTCCGCTATTTAACTCTTTTTCTATGCCATTTTCTAATTTGACTCTAGCATTTGCTCTTTCGCTTATTCCTAATAATGTTGCCGAAAATATATTTGTTTTTTCGATAACTTGTATGGTTTGACCTTTCCACAACATTTGGCTTTCATACTCTTGTCTTAATTCCTGCACAGAACTTTCCAAACATCTTTGATAAAGTTGTTCTATCTCCTGTAAAATATAAATCAAAACGTTTTGCACATCATAAACCTTACCTGATATTTGACCTAAAGAAGTTGCATTTTGATCTAAATTTTCAGGAAATGTCCTATTATTTATATTTAATCCTACGCCGATGACAAAGGATTCCCATTGATTTCCTCGAATTTGTGCTTGATTTAAAATACCGCATACTTTTTTTCCTTGACTATATAGATCATTCGGCCACTTTATCTGAGTATACACACCCGTACTACTCCAAATCCCTTTAGATACAGCAGTGGAAACGAGAACACCAAATAAAGGGGCAATCTCAAAACTAAACTCAGGATAAATCAATAAAGAAAATAACAAGCTTTCATCAGGGCTGTCAAACCAAACTCCGCCTCTTCTCCCTTTCCCTGACTCCTGTTGCCTTGCCCACACTACAGCACCAGCTGGTATTTTTTCTTTGGCCATTTGACAAGCCCTTACATTAGTAGAATCAATCAGCGAATACCATTCGCAATAATGACCTACCCACTTTCCCTTAATCGGTAAAGAAATTTGACGCATCATTCGTTCTTTGCAATTTCTCCTATAGATTTTACTAATCCCGCCATATTTTGCAACTCTGAAGGAATAATGATTTTCGTTGCCTTACCATCTGCCACTTTCTCAAAAGTCTCTAAACTTTTCAAACGTAAAACAGTTTCATCAACTCCCACATCTTTCAACAAATGCAAGCTCTGCGCATAAGCTGTTTGCACAGCTAAAATTCCCTGTGCTTCACCTTCTGCTTCTTGAATCATCGCCTCTCTTTTGGCTTGGGCAAGCAAGATAGCAGATTGTTTTTCTGCCTCTGCATCTAAAATAGCAGATTCTTTTTTACCTTCTGCTACCAAAATCGTAGATTTTTTCTCCCCCTCAGCCCTAAGGATAGATTCACGTCTTTCACGCTCTGCCTTCATTTGTTTTTCCATGGCATCTTGAATAGCGGCAGGAGGAACAATATTTTTTAATTCCACACGATTAACTTTAATTCCCCAAGGATCTGTAGCTTCATCTAAAGAAGCCCTCATTCTTACATTAATCGTTTCCCTAGAAGTCAATGTTTCATCTAGCTCTAAATCACCGATGATGTTACGCAAAGTAGTTGCCGTAAGATTCTCAATAGCAGTCAATGGTCTTTCAACCCCATATGTATAAAGTTTCGGGTCAGTAATTTGATAAAATACCACTGTATCAATTTCCATTGTTACATTATCTTTGGTGATTACTGGTTGAGGCGCAAAATCTACTACTTGTTCTTTCAAAATCACTTTTCTTGCTATTCGGTCAACAAAAGGGGTCTTCCAATGCAAACCTACCGACCATGTAGTTAAATAAGCCCCCAAACGTTCTACAATAACCGCATTTGCTTGCGATACAATGACAATACTAGATATCGCAATACAAAAGATAGCAATGGCAATAATCAAAACCGTTATGATTGCCAATGGCACAGCTGCTAATATCATAAAAATTTCTCCTCCTCTTGCATTTCCTTGGACATATCTGCCATCCCTACTAATAATTTCACTCCTTGAACAGCTTCAATCACTACAATACTATTCTCTGAAATAATCAATCGATCATCTATAGCTCTGGCCATCCAAACATTTCCTCCCACAACAACATTTCCTTTGTTTAGGGTATTATTAATTTCTATCGTTACCCTTGCTTTTTTGCCGATCAAGGCATCTACATTTGTCCGGATCTGTGGCTGTCGTTGAAAATATTTTAATACAGTAGGTTTGGTAACGATTAAACACAAAGCAGTCACACCAATAAAAATTATAATTTGCAGGAAAAAACTTCCTCCAAATAAAGCAACTAGAAAGGCAAATAAAGCAGCAATAGCAAACCAAATGGTTGTTAAGTTAAAACTAAGAGCTTCAACCACTAAGCAGATAACAAAAACAGTTACCCAAACAACAAGCATGACTTCTTCGATTAACATTCCGCCAATCATTTTCTCACCTCTATTGAATTTTCCAAATCAATATCTATTTCCTCTCTCTTATTATACACTAGGGCGTGTTAGAAGCACTTAAAATACCCAAATTTCAAACAATTGTTATATTGAACTGAGCAAATTTCCACAAACATATACACGTATTTCAAAAAATATAAGAACTTGTTTAGTATTCCCGAGTGAGAAGACTTTTGCAATATCTTTTTCCACTCAAAAAGAGATAACGTAGGAATGCTAGAAGTACTTCAAAAAATATCAACACGGTAAAAAAACTATATCGAATATTCTCCCATCAGTAGGGTATAAACAGGCTTTAAATGCAAACCAAAGAAAAATCCTTCAAAAAATGAGCATAGCGTGTCGTATCAACACGACCTAACTCCTTATCATACGTATTTTTAGTTTACATTAGACCATTGTATTACTACTCATAATCGTACCAATTGCCATGTATATTGCTCATCAATCATTTAGCAAAATCATACTATAGGCTGAAATTTAATCAGAAAAGGTTTTTTGATCTGCTGATTCTATTTTAGAGCACGTTCACACCTCTGCGGAATCCTAAATTTTGAATAGTTTTTTCACCCCGAAAGACAAATTTTGTAGATATACGATGTATGTTTTAAGAAAACTTAACACAGATCAGCGCAAAACCTACCAAAAGATATACGCCCTACGGTAGTGTAAACACGCCCTAGCTTCTGAAATCAAAGATCTAGCCACTCTTTCATCTAATCAGCGGATTAGAATGAGTTGGAGTATAACAAATACAATGATTAATACTGTTTATTTATTATACTCCGTTTATACCAAAAAGAAAAGCACTCCCCGCAAACGGGAAATGCTCCAACACATAACTTTCTTTTATCAAATTCAGCATATTCTATTTAGCATATTCTATCACTCGTGATTCACGAATTACATTAATTTTTATTTGGCCTGGATATTCTAAATTTGCTTCAATTTGTTTAGAGACATCTCGAGCCAATAAAATCATTTCATCATCATTAATTGTTTCTGGCAAAACCATAATCCGAACTTCGCGTCCTGCTTGGATAGCGAAAGATTTATCTACACCTTGAAAAGAATTGGTAATTTCCTCTAATTGTTTCAAACGATTGGTATATGTTTCTAGTGTTTCCCGTCTAGCACCGGGTCTGGCTGCTGATATTGTATCTGCTGCTTGTACGATACAAGCGATTAAAGATTCGGGCTCTACATCTCCATGATGAGATTCTATAGAAT
This sequence comes from Clostridia bacterium, assembly GCA_026000945.1. Taxonomy (GTDB): domain Bacteria; phylum Bacillota; class Clostridia; order Lachnospirales; family Lachnospiraceae; genus BNZI01. The sequence continues at coordinate 13,278 of BNZI01000018.1, forward strand.
TAATTACTACTTTTGATTCTTTATATTTTTTACATATTTCTGAACCTAACTGAATATGGGAACCTTCCATATCATGATCCAAAGCTTTCCCTATATCATGTAACAGTCCTGCACGTTTTGCTAAACGTACATCTAAACCTATTTCAGCTGCTAACATACCGGAAAGATAAGCTACTTCTATTGAATGTTTCAATGTGTTTTGCCCATAACTCGTCCTGAATTTCATTTTTCCCAATAATTTAACCAATTCAGGATGTATACCATGCAAACCCATCTCCAATACTGCTGCTTCTCCCTCTTCCCGAATCATTGTTTCAACATCTTTTCTTGCTTTTTCTACCATTTCTTCAATCCTGGCAGGATGAATACGTCCATCTATTACTAAACGTTCCAAAGTGATACGAGCAATTTCTCTACGAATAGGATCAAAGGAAGATAATACAACTGCCTCTGGTGTATCATCAATAATGAGATCTACTCCCGTCAATGTTTCTAATGTACGAATGTTTCTTCCTTCACGTCCGATAATGCGCCCTTTCATTTCATCGCTAGGCAAGGCAACAACGGATATTGTCATCTCCGCCACATGCTCAGCTGCGCATTTTTGAATAGCCATCACCACATATTCCTTAGCTTTTTTATCTGCTTCTTCTTTTGCTTGTAATTCTAGTTCTTTATAAAGTTTGGCAGTATCATGCTTTATATCATCGGATATTTTTTCTAATAAATAGTCTTTTGCCTGCTCACAAGTAAAACCTGAAATATTTTCTAGTTCGTGTATTGCTTTTTGATAAACTGATTCAACATCGCGTTTTTGCCTTTCGAGAGCTTCTTCTTTCGTAAATAAATTGGATTCCCTCTGTTCTAAGGCATCCATTTTTTTATCCAAATTTTCTTCCTTATTTAAAATACGTCTTTCATATCGTTGTAATTCGTTTCTTCTTTCTTTTGTTTCTCTTTCTAACTCATTTTTTGTACGTAATGATTCTTCCTTTACTTCTAATAATGCTTCTCTCTTTTTGGTTTCCGCTGTTTTTAGAGCTTCATCAATAATTTCTCTGCTCCTACGCTGTGCACTGCCTATTTTATTTTCATAAACTTTTTTTCTATACACAATAGCTAAACACCAAGAGATAATGCTCCCGCCTAAAACTGCCAACAATACAAAAACTATGTTTACTTTGGGCACAAAGACACCTCCTCTATTAAATTTTCATTGTTCGTCAAAAGACAAGTCTGCTGTTTTTTATCAATCAAGTTTACACGCAATAAACAGAATGCAAACTTAGAGGGCTTGTCTATCCACTGCTTAGAAAAACTACCGCAAGATATTTTTAGAAGCGGTGTATTCAAGCTCTTTAATTCAAATCCGGCTTGTCAAACTTTTTAGCACTCTTTATTTCCCCTCTTATACTTTTGTTAACTTTTAAACGAGGAAATTGAGGGTTACGCTTTAAATTCTATACATTTTTTGAATGACTGTCAAGTACAAAGGTAATTTTTTCCTTATATGTCAAAATCATACGAAGGCTTCACCAAAATATACTGCTAATTAAGATACAAGAAGGCTTATCTTCATCCATGAAACCTCAATTGACCAATTGTCCATTCTCCTGCACCGTTTTAGTCAAGCTTGCATACTATACCAGTGAAGAAACAACCCTTTGTTTCTGAATTTTCCTTTAACTGCTTTGGAAAGGAGCAAAACAATAATGAGAAACTGTGGTAATTATAACAATTTCAATCCTGTTCATTCGGATTGTTCTCCCCTAGATTATTCTACAACATGTAACATGAACTCAGGCGGCTCTTACAGTGGCATCCCTGGACCAATGGGTCCTCGCGGTCTTGATGGTCTGCCCGGATGTCCCGGCGCTACTGGTCCTCGTGGCCCAGTAGGTCCTCAAGGTCCTATGGGTCCTGCTGGTATTATGGGTCCCCAAGGTCCTATTGGTCCTCAAGGTCCTATCGGCGGTGTGGGTCCGGTCGGTCCTATGGGTCCTGCTGGTCTTCCAGGTGCTACTGGTGTCCAAGGTCCTGCTGGTCCTATCGGCCCTGCTGGTATTACCGGTGCCACTGGCTCAATGGGTCCTATGGGTCCTATCGGTCCTATGGGTCCTGCTGGCGTCCAAGGTCCTGCTGGTTCTCAAGGCCCTGCTGGCTCTCAAGGTGCTACTGGCTCTACTGGTCCTATGGGCCCTGCTGGTCCTATGGGCCCTGCTGGCCTTCAAGGTGCTACTGGTGCTACTGGCCCCGCTGGTGCTACTGGCGCTACGGGTGCTACCGGACCTGACGTATTAGAAGCAGCTGTTCCTTACGTACCGGGCACGCAATATCTTCTCGGTCAGGTTGTCATTTACAACGGTGAAGCTTATGTCGTTACGGCTACTCCTCAAACTGGCCTTCCAGGTGTAGACCCTTCCTTTACTTTAATTGACCTCACAGGTGCTACCGGTGCCACTGGTGCTACCGGCGCTACTGGCGCTACTGGCGCTACCGGACCTGGTGTATTAGAAGCAGCTGTTCCTTACGTACCGGGCACGCAATATCTTCTCGGTCAGGTTGTCATTTACAACAGTGAAGCTTATGTCGTTACGGCTACTCCTCAAACTGGCCTTCCAGGTGTAGACCCTGCTTTTACCTTAATTGATCTCATCGGTCCTACTGGCCCTACCGGTGCTACTGGTGCTACTGGCGCTACTGGTACAATAGCTGCAGGAACATTTTTGTTCAATACAATAGGACCAAATAATATCACTGTACCAGTAAACCTTGGAGATTCTATGATCTTCGAAACAAATACACCAGATATCATTGATATTACTGTTACTCCTGGTTCATCTATTGTAACAATAGATGGAACTGTACCTGATGGTGCTACCGGTGCTACTGGTGCTACCGGTGCTACTGGCGCTACTGGCGCTACCGGCGCTGACGGGGTTACTGGCGCTACTGGCGCTGACGGGGCTACCGGCGCTACCGGGGCTACCGGCGCTGACGGGGCTACCGGCGCTACTGGCGCTACCGGTGCTGACGGGGCTACCGGCGCTACCGGGGCTACCGGCGCTACTGGCGCTACCGGTGCTGACGGGGCTACTGGTGCTACCGGCGCTA
>BNZI01000019.1 GCA_026000945.1 Clostridia bacterium
GAATTTCTTCATTTCTTCAATATGTTTTTCTTCGCTGTGTATCAGATTGTTTGCTAGGTCTCCGTCTTCTTCTTCATCATCAAATTGTGACCAAAAGTTTTTCTTTTTCTCGTCTTCTTTTACTTCAACTTCTTGATTTTCCTGTTCTAAAACTTCCTGCGCTTCTTCTCCGTCTTCTTCCTCATCATCAAATTGTGACCAGATATTTTTCTTTTGTTTGATACTTTCTTTTTCTGCTTCTTGAGAATTTTCCCATTCTATCCCTTTTTTCGCTTCTTCTTCAGACTGAACTTGACTATTTTCCTCTATGATTTGTGAATGACTTTCCTCTGTCACCCTCTCTTCTTTTATTACTTTCGTTTCTTGTCCAATATTTAACTCTTGTTCTTGTATATCTTTTTCCGATTCAAAGAAAAAAGAGATTTCTGGTTCAAAAATACTGCGGACAAACTCTCTTTGCTGACTACTTAATTCTCGTTGATTTTGTGCAAGAAAAAAAGAGGAAAATAAATCTGCTTCTACACGTCCTCCTGTATCTTCTGTGAAAACTTCACTACTATATTCTTCATCGTAGATATGCGCAATCTCCATAGTTAAGGCATTTGGATACATTGTGCGTATTTTACCCATTGGATCAAAAAGCTCCTCTACATCTGTTAAAGTAATATGCACATAATCTTCCCGATTACCTACGGGATCTGCCTCTCCTGACAATAGTTCCTCTAAAGAAGCCTTGATTTTACGCATATCACGAATCGGATTTAAAGGTACTACACGAATCTGTATATTACCTTTATTCTCTAATTCAATAATCGTCAAAGATTTTTTATGTTTACTTTCTGAAAAAGAATATTTCAAAGGAGAACCTGCATAACGTATCGTTTCTCTACCCACTTTTTGCGGTCCATGCAAATGACCCAAAGCCACATAATCAAAACCTGCTAAAATTTCTGCATTTACTTCATCCAAACCTCCAATAGGACCCAGCTCAGATTCAGAACGCACAACCTCGCTTCCTGGCATACGAAAAAATTGATGAGATAGCAAAATATTCCTTTCACTTAAGTTCAAAGACGCAGTAGATAAAACGGCTTTGATCCCATCCTCATAAGTAGATAATTCCCGATCTGGGAAAAAAGAACGAAGTGAGGCTGGTTTAACAAAAGGTAGAAGATAAATATTGATTTTACCGTATTCGTCAATCAATTGAAATTTTTCCATCTCACCGGAAAAATTTCCACTTACATAAACCTGACTATCTTCTAATAGTTTTCTGGCAAAACTGATTCTTTCTGCTGAATCATGATTTCCTGCAATCATAAAAATCTTCACTGCAAGCTGCTTGATTTGCGTAATAAAACGGTCAAAAATTCTTACCGCTTCAACAGAAGGAATCAATTTGTCATAAATATCTCCAGCAATCAGAAGAACTTGTACCTGTTCATTCCTTATTGATTCTGCTATTTGATCCAGAATATATTCTTGTTCTTCCCCTAGAGAAACTCCATAAACTATTTTTCCAATATGCAAATCTGCGATATGCATGATTTTCATGCGTTCTATCCTCTCTTTCGCCTACCTTTATCACATCCTAACTCACTTATCCTGCTCGGCGTAATATGTAAAAGCGAGTCGATAAAAGACTCTGCTTCTTTTTGTTTGCTTGTCCCTTAAACACCCAAAGTTTCAAATTTTTCTTGCAACTTTTTATTGATTTGCTCTTTGATTTGTCCTAAATCCATTTGTATCGAAGCGGATAGTTCAGAATATAAAAGTTTTTCAGCATCCCTAAGTACATTCGTATCAGCTACGGTAAATTTTTGCTTTTCTAATCTTGATTCCATTTTTTTCCATAGTAAAGTCTTTACTAACTGAGCTAATTCCTGCGTACTGCCTTCTCTGATTACATTCTTAAAATTTTGGCTACGTTGCGTACGGTTATCTATCCATTCCAAATCCTCTAATTCTTGAATAGCTCCGAAAATCTTCTTTCCCTCTTCACCAGAAATAATCTTTCTAATTCTTACTTTTTGATTGTCTACCGGTGTCATAATCACTGTACGATTTTCTCCGATCGGTGTCAGATGGTAATACATCTTCATTGCTCCATCCATCTCTACTTCTGAATAATCCGCAATGATACAACAACCATGACAAGAATACATCACATATTCTCCCTTTTCAAACATATCTATCTCCTTTCATCTCTCTTAAAAGCAGATAACTCTCCTTAACTAATATTCTGTTCGTATTCGCGAGTATTTATACAAGTAATTCCCATCTAACCACATCTTTCCTTTCTTATTGTATCATATTTTGCAAATTAAGGGCAAGTGATGAGTCAACTTGCCTTTCATCAACAGGGTTTGCGTTCTATAAAGCAAATCACAAAAAGAACTGTAGGTTTCCAAGCCGTTGATGAATTTTTAGTGAATTGTTTCCTTTTATTACCTAAAAAGATTGACTGAATCTTACAATGTGATACAATAAACTGAAACTTGATCAGCAAAAATACTATAGCTTACTTTGTACCAATATCTTTCAAATTCATGAGTATTGTTGCTGAAAATTTTTGGAGGATTAAATTATGAAAAAAAATATTTTTACATACGGTATCGTACTCAGTAGTGCGTTAATCGTATTAACTGCATGTAGTAGCGGTTCTGATACCACTACCACTACTACATCATCTACCACCACTTCTACCACAACAACAGCAACAACAAGCATTAGCACATCTTCTACCTCAACACATGGGGAGCATTCAGGAGAAATTCCTAATGGAATGCAAAATGCTGCAAACCCTGCTTTTCCTGTAGGCAGCACCATTTCAGTTACGGCCGACCACGTAAATGGCGGTAAAGTTACCAAGGCTACCGTGGTAAAAGCCTTCGATACTACTGCTCTTCAAGTAAACTATACACCTACAGATGGAGGATCTCCGGTAATAGATCATAAATGGGTTGTGTTAGAAGAGTTAAAAAACCAAACTGCCCCTCCCAAAGTAGGAGATACTGTAACTTTAGAAGCCAGCCATTTACCGGGTATGCAAGGAGTTGAAGCAGAAGTAACCGGTTTATATGAAGGTGTTGTTTATGTCATCGATTTTGAAGATGATCATGGTATGGAAATGAAAAACCATCTTTGGATTTCAGAAGATGAAGCCCAAAGTGATTCAGAATAGTAGTGAACTACCCACTACCCTAAAGGGATAGTGGCTTCTGAAATGGAGCTAGGTTCACTAGACTCAGTATTCAGAAACGGATACTACGATAGTTAAGTTAGGTCATGATACCTATGGTTGATGTATCAGACCATTGCTCTATCACCTATGTTTAGTTTAGCTGAGGTAAGGCTATTGTGATATAGGTGCAAAAAACCTAATGATCATTGTCGAGAGGAGACCGGATTCTCTATTTTGTAACAAACTAGAGATACGCATTACCTACAGCAATGTAGAAAGTTTATAAGCATGGGCTTACATCCACTACTCTAAAGGGATAGCGGTTTGGCGCCCATACTTATAAAACTGATAAAGAATTTCAGTCCTTTATCGAATATTCATAAGACCCCTTGTCTAAACTAAAAAGAAAATTCATTAACTAAAAACTGAATCAGTAGGAGGTTGACCTCAGCAGCTGATTTTAGCACATGATAAAAGGCAAGTTGATTCAAGAGAATACACTTGCCTTTCAGCGCAAAAGAAAGGTGTCCATCATTATGGCTTTATCCACAAATTCCAGTAAAACTCTCAACTCAATTTGCGAATATTTTAACCGTACTCACAAAAATTCTTTCACTCTTGCCGAAGCCAGAATACAAAGCACAGAATCTATCATTAATGACTTAGAACATCAAGGGTATATTTCTGTTCGTCGTTTTGTGAATGATACCGTCACTTTATTGACCAAAGCTAAAGTGCATGCACAATCACTACAAAGAAAAATATAAATGAACATTATTCTCTGAAATAGATAAAGCTTAGGTAGGTTTTTACTTGTCTTAGCATTTACCAACCTACAAGCTAAGACAAGCTTTTTTCAAGAGCGATAGATAAAATTTCTAGGTTTTACCTATTCAAACAGAAAAACCTATATTCATTATCATTAGGCTCAAATGCCGCCTCTGTGACTATGTAACACTCCAGCAAATTTCTTTGCCTTGCCTCAAGCAAAGCGTCACAAATTTTTCTTCTCTTTCAAAAAATATCTCACAAATCCAATATTTTCACCCGATGAATACAGGTTCTTAGTTGCGATCTGGTATATGATAAATCTGAATCTTATCTTTCACTTCTGAAAATAATTCATAATTTCCAAATTGTTCAAGCATTTTCTCTCCATTTTCTCTTGTATCTGGATAACGGATATCAATAACCAAAAAATCTGTATGATGATTATTTTCTGCTGTTTTTTGTATTTCATATAATTCCAAGTGATTCCACAAATGTGGCAATAAAAATCCTGAACTAGTCACAGAAACATCTTCTGGAATTTCTTTTAAAGCATCTTCCATTTCTTGATATGTTTTATGGTTCTTAATATAGCCTTTCGCCATAGAATAGCTATAAGGTAGTACTGAACCCGAAAATAAAAGAATAGAAATTAATACAGAAGTCATTAGGAAAACTTTAGCCCTTGGTCTTGTCCATTCTTTCAACTGTAATAAAAATAAATAAAAGAAAATTCCTGCATTAGCAAAATGGTATTGAAAATTAATTTGGGATTGATAAGGCCAAGCAGGAGCTAAATTCAACAACAATAAAGGTAAAAACAAAACTAGTCGACTATATTTTTTCTGCAAAATGATAATGCCAGTGAAAGGCAAGAATAAATAAGCCAAATATTCTATATTTTGCAAAGAAAAACATTCTTGCCAGAAATACGCCGGATTCATCAAAATAGCTTTGATCGTTTGCAACATAATATTCGTTCCCTCTTCGAAACGAAAATTACCTAAACGGCTATTGTCTTGCAGCCCCGGACCAACAAAAAGCAAAATGGAGCAAACGATCAAAAAATAGCTAGCAGCAATGATCAATATTGTCCAAGATTTTTTCTTTTCTCTCCCTGAAAGCAAATAATAAAGGGCTATGCAGATTAGATAAACTGGGGCTTCTTCCTTTACCATTAAAGTAAAAATTAAGGATAACCAAAATAATTTATTTTTTTTCGCTTCTATCGCATAAATAAGAAAGAGAATGCCAACTGTATAAAAACAGTTTTCATGAATATCATAAAAAGTGCCTGTAGATAACACAGGATAACACACATAGCATAAAAGAAGCAAAGTTGTTTTTTTTGTTGAAAATTCAAAATGTTTACATAATAACAACAAAGGGATAAGCCCTAAAGCCAAAATGAACGCTTGAAAAATCTGTAAAGTTACTGGTGTGGGCAACAGCCAATAAAAAGGTAAGATCAGATAAAAAATCGGTGAGAAATGTACAGAAAAATGAGATAGCCACCTCCCTCTTTCTACAGTGGTAAATGGTAATCCTATTTTTTTCATTGAATGAAACATTTGTGCAAAAATACCCATATCAAAAGTAGAATTGTGAAATCCTTTATATCGAAATACTGTAGCTAAGGAAATGACAATAACCATAAAAATAAAACAAATTGCTGTGATGATCACTAAACTTTTTTCTGAGATAATCAAACGAGTATATACCTTAACTAAACTATTTGCAGAATAAAAAAAGACAATCAACAAAGGAATAATAAGAGATAAAGCAAAGATTTTTCGACTGATGCTTTCCGCATTTTCAGTATAAAGAAAGATACTAAACAGACTATAGACAAAAACTTCTACAAATAAAAAAACTTTGAACCAATCTTTTTGATAAGAAACTAATTTTTTTAGAATCATCCATAAAATAAGGAAAACCAACGCAAAAAGAAAAAAAGTCTGTTCTTTCAGAAAATTCTGTTTTGTTGCATAGGCAAAAGAACGGTTAAAAAAGACAAGAATAAACCAAGTACAAAAAAAAGCAAGCAGCCCATTTTCAATATTCATTTTTTTCAGTGACAACTTGATTTGATTAAAATAATTTACAACAATACTCATTTTCCTTATATCCTTATTTTGCTTTAAACTAGTACTAAGCTTGCATTCTTCACATGAAATACAAGCTTAAATTAATTTGAGTTCATTTTTCAGAAATATTTTTTATTGCCCCAGAGATTACTTTTTTTTAAATCTAAATATTCATTATATGCTTTTTCTAAGATTTGCTTTTCATTAGGAAAACGCAATAAATGATATGCCTCATAAAATTTATAATACCCAGAATCTAAAAAATACTCTTCTCGCTGCGGTTTACTGTAATAGCTGTCTGCCATCATCAAATACCAGTGAACATTTTTATCCACTAAGTCATGGCTTTTACGAAAAATATACTGACTCGTACCTACATACTTAATAATAGATGCCCTTACATCTGTTTCTTCTTTTACTTCTCTTAGGGCTGTTTCTTTGTACTCCTCATCAGCTTCTACAGTTCCTTTGGGTAATACCCAACCCTCATACTTATTTAGATAATTTTTGTATAGGACTAAAATCTTACCACGAAATATCACCACACCGCCACAGCTCGTTGCCTCAACCATTGCAATTCCCCCTGTCTATTTGGTGTGCTTTTATTTTCAGTATAACCTTTTTTCTTATCTTATGCAAGTACCCTAATGAAGACTAAAGCGCATTCTTCATTCATCCACTATCTCTGCTTTGAACCTCATTATTGCTTAGATCCATCCGATGAGAACGATATAATTTCTAAAGCTGTAATCAACAGTTAATACTACTTTTTTACTGATTCTAATTTTTTATTTTGCTTTTTCCTTTTTTTCTTTCTCATTACTTCCTTTACGACATCATAAAATTGTGGTAGGATGACAAGAATAATGTTCAATAGACTTAATATTTTGCCAAAGAAAAGGAGAATAAATGAAAACACAAATCATTAATATGAATGACTACCACAAATTTATTTTACTCATGGACTCTTTTACCCTTAATTTAGAAGAAATGCTCAAAAAATATTCGTCTTTAACCATGCATAGAGATGAATTATATGCTTTTCACTCAATTTATTTAAATGAGATGGATTCCATGCTGATTGCCTGTCCAGATGATCTTTCTTTTTACCATTTTCATCATCTCGTCCTTTGGCTGGCATCTGGAAAGAGTTATGGAATCATGCTCCACAAAGAAAAAGAAGAACTCTCTTACTATTGCCATCCAGATCCTAATGATCAGGAGGATGAGACAGTCATTGGATATTTTAATACCAACACGATGTTTTATCTACATGTTCCTAGTAGCGCAAAACAACCTATGGTAGAAATCCATGAAGCCCCACCCGATGCTTTTACCTGGCCTAGCATATTGTCAGCAGATAATCAGGATTATTTTTCCAACTTCCCTTTCAATGAAGCCAAAAAAATCTCACTTAATTTGTAACTCTTTCTGTCAAAAATAATTTTGTTATTTCACAAACGAAATGCAATCTTAAATAGGAAAAAACTTAAAAATACCCCACAGTCTGCTCCTTATTTAACCCACGTATAAAAATAACGATAAACTTTCATACGTGGGTTTTATTTTATTTCTAAAAAAAGAACTTACTTAACAGTAAGCCCCTTTTTTATTTTATTCTTAGGTTCAATTTATGTACTCCGTGCATTCTGCGTTGTATATTTACCATAAGCGTTACCTAAACAGCCAACTCAGCTCAGGCACTCTCACGGCACATGAGAGCTTTTGCTTAGTGCTGCTTCATTCCTGACCTGACACGGTTCGCAAATTCTCATTGCGTAAGACCCAAACGTCAACATCGCTTATTCAGGGCAGCCCTACCGTAAAATATCCGAAACAGAATATCACCCCTGCTAAAGCGGATTGCAGGTACAGGACACCGCTAACTTCCCAGCTGCACGGATAAGTTTGAGTATAACCTTTCTCCCAAACTTTGTCAAGTATAAGCAATCTAATCAATATACCTTTTAATCAAACGAATCAAGCCAAGTAAAATTCCACAGGCTCCAATAATCACAGAAATTGTTTGTGACATTCACTTCACCCCCACGGGATTTTTATCTAATTGTTTTAGTGACATACTCCAATCACTTCATATCGCCATCTGCTATTAAAGTGATGGTTTCTCGCTCAAGATTACAAAAGCAACCAGTACCAGCGAGCTATCCCCGTATTGCCTTACGGTTCTTTTTCATTCCTCACCTAATGCTTCCTTATGTCTAGCAATATTATCTAATAGCGATTTAAAGCAAGGCAATGATTTTCAAATTATGTTAAAGACAAAAATAGAAACATCTGCTATCTAGAAAATGATCGCTTGCTTTTATTTTAGCAATAGCAATCCTGCCTCTAATGAGCACTAGTATATCATGATTGCGCCAATTTGAATGTGCTTTGCACATCAACTTCCTACTCAAATTGTGTGCATTAACGATATAATAAGCGTTTATGCTTATTATATCATGATTGCGAAGTCAATCATGGTCGCGCCAATTTGAATGTGCTTTGCACATCAATTTCCTAATCAAATTGTGTGCATTAACTGAAGCTTAATCAGAAGGAGTTTTTCTCCCCTGCTGATTGTAGCTGAAGCGATCAGGTGCCTAGTCGCTCTTGAACCTATGGTGATTAGAGCGAGTTGGGAATGTGGTAAACTTCCATGATATAATAAACGTTCTCGTTTATTATATCACAAATCACCTGCTTCGTAAAGAATGGACGGGATATAGATACTCACTAAAGTAAAGGGGAAAGCAAGCGGCAACACTGTTCTTTAAACCGTATAAGCAATGGTCGTTTGCTATAAACAAATTTTGTAATCTCTCTAGAATCTTCTTTGTCTTTTTGAAAGTAACCTTCCATTTCTTGCGTGATTTCCCGATTATGAATTAAAGCATTCACTTCAAAATTCAATTCAAAGCTGCGAATATCCATATTTGCCGTGCCAAAACAACAAATTTCTTGGTCAACCATCATCCCTTTTACGTGCAAAAATCCCTTTTCATAAATATAACATCTTGCTCCTTCTTCCAATAATTCTCCCATGTAAGAATAGGTTGCCCAATAAACAAACGGATGATCAGGTTTAGAAGGGATCATCAGCTGTACATCTACGCCTGATTTTATCGCAATTTTCAAAGCAGAAAGAATAGCTTCGTCTGGAATAAAATAAGGAGTTTGAATGTAAATACTTTTTGCGGCTTTGTGAATCATACGCAAATAATTGTCACGAATAACGCAATAACAGGAATCTGGTCCACTGGAAATAATTTGTACAGGAATATGAGAAACATCAGAAGGAATCTGTTCCGAAAAATAATCCAAAGTAGCAAACAAATTTTCTCTAGTGGTATAATTCCAATCCAAAGAAAATAACAATTGAAGACTCACCACACAAGCCCCTTCCAATCGCATATGTGTATCTCTCCAATGACCGTATTTTTCATTTTTAGATATATATTCACGACCAATGTTGATTCCTCCAACATAAGCAATTTTTCCATCAATAATCACAATCTTTCGATGATTACGGTAATTAATTCGAAAGTGAAAACGTTTAAACGTAGCCGGAAAAAATTCACCGACTTTAATCCCCTCTTTCTTTAAACGTTTCCAAACCCGTTTAGGCATTACGACGCTTCCTAAACTGTCATACAATATTCGGATAATCACACCTTGTTTGGCTTTTTGAATCAACAAAGCACTAATTTTACGAAACACTTCATCATCCCTAATAATATAATATTGCAAATGGATATAGTGTTTAGCATTTTCTATATCTTTTAATAAAGTGTCAAACTTATCATTTCCCTCAATAAAAACCTTTACTTTATTTTTTTGCGTATAAACTGCACCGGCAACTTCTAAATTATACAAGAATAAGTCTGAAAATCTATTCTGCCGATCAACTTCTTTTAAATAATTTTCTTTCCAAAAAGACTCTTTTTGTGTCCGCATAATGAAGTTTAATTTATCTTCTATTTCCTTAATTTGAAACATGCGCATTTTATAAAGATTCTGACCAAAAACGAGATAAAGTAAAAATCCAAAAATGGGGATGAAATTCAAGACAACCAGCCAAGTCCAAACAAGCTTTGGCTCTCTACGTTGAAAGAAGACAATCAGAATGGAGAAAATAAAGTTAATCACAATAAGATGATCTAGCATCCAAATCCATATCTCATACCCTTTGTTAAGCCATTCATGAACATCCATACTTTTCTCCTTTTCATCAAGTTTTAGAAGCTGTATTCATTGTAAAACAGTCGTCATGTACTCCCACCACTATAAGGGCACGGACTTCTTAATCAAGACTCGCAACTTAGAGCCATTCACACTAGCCTAAATGTCCAGATTTTAAGTAGATTTTCCACCCTACACTGTAACCTTCTTACCTCACCTATGGCCCAATATCCATCATAGCGCTTTTTTGTCTTTCGTAAAATATCTTATTACTGAAGTAAATTTTTTATCACCATTTGTCCTGTCGTCCATATATTGTTTATATAATTGCTCTATAAACTCAAGTTTAAGTCTTGAAAGTCATTTATAGAGTGAATTAATTAATTTTAGGAGGTATTACCCATGGGTAATTGTGGTTGTCGTACAGGATTATTAAATAACGGTGTAGGACGTTCCGGAACAAACACTGGTGTTTGTAATATAGCAGGAACAGGCTGTAATAATACAGAATCAAATATAAGGGAACAAGTCCGTAGAAGTTATGAAAACGGATATAAAAATGGCTGCGCAAATGGCAAACAGGTAGGTTTTCAAGAAGGTTTTGAAGCTGGCAAAGCAGAGGCTTATAAAGCCGGTTTTGAAGCTGGTTGCGCTCAAGGCAAACAACTAGGTTTCCAAGAAGGCTTAGAAGCTGGTATTGCCAGAGGAATCGCTCAAGGCAAACAAATCGGATATCAAGAAGGCGTGGAAGCTGGCATTGCTCAGGGTATCGCTCAAGGCTGCGCACAAGGCAAACAAATCGGATATCAAGAAGGTGTGGAAGCTGGATGCGCACAAGGCAAACAGATCGGCTACCAAGAAGGCTATTCCGCAGGATATCAAGATGCAAAAGAGGAATGTGCTGCTACTACTTCTTCAAGCTCAAGCTTTGTAACCCCGGTATACAATTCTTGCGCAGTTACACCTACAACAACAAGCGCTTGTAACTCCGGCTGCAACAATGGCTGCAATTCCGGTTGTGGATGTTAATTTTCATCCCCAGTCATCGCTAAGCTTTTATCCCTCATGCTAAATATGAAAATCGCACATCTAGACACTTAACTAGCCGTAAATGAACAAAGTCCCCACAGCACTGCACTTATGGGGACTACTCACTTAAGATACACTAAACGCAAATTAAGATGGGTGGGGGATTCAAAACACCCTACAGGTATAAGCACCCTCCACCCATCTAGCTTCCAAGTCCATCTCTTAGAAAAATAACTTATTTTAAAGTAACCTTTGCGCCCTCTGCTTCTAAAGAAGCTTTGACTGCTTCCGCATCTTCTTTGTTTGCTTTTTCTTTCAATACTTTAGGTGCACTGTCCACTAATTCTTTTGCTTCTTTTAGACCTAATCCTGTAGCTTCTCTTACAACTTTAATTACTTTTACTTTATTTGGACCAACTTCTGTTAATTCTATATCAAATTCTGTTTTTTCTTCTTCTGCTGCTCCTCCTGCCGCTGCGCCAACTACGACACCTGCCGCTGCAGACACACCAAACTCTTCTTCACACGCTTTTACTAACTCATTTAATTCCAATACACTTAATTCTTTAATTGCTTCAATAAATTCAGCATTTGTTAATTTTGCCATTTTTTTAATATCCTCCATTATGAATAAACCATCATTATTCCTAAGTCTGTATTTCTGTTTTTCTACAAACTCCTTGACAACTTCCCACGCCTAAAGCTGGGGGATTCTTGATTCAACGTCCGTTGCAATCAAGAAAATAATCCGTCTTACATAGACACCCCAAGTGTAGATTTCCACGTGTCCCGCGGTATATAACGAAATTTAAACAAATCAAATGCGTAAGTCCTTTTCCACTATGTTTTATATGCCTTTACCTTATATCTCAATACTTAAAACAAGGGATTTTACAACTTGTTCGACCCTCAACTTACGCTTCTTTTGCTTTTGCAATTTGATCAAGCACACGAGCCAAATTTGCAATAGGGGACTGAAGACTGCCCAACAATTTGGACAACAATACTTCCCTTGATGGAATCGTAGCAATCTTTTTGATTTGATCTTGATCGTAATGTACTCCGTCTATCATACCGCTTTTTAAACTCAAATTTTCATTTTGTTTAGCAAAATCATGCAAAATTCTTGCCGGAGCAGAAATATCTTCCTGTGCAACGGCTATTGCTGTCGGACCTGATAAATCATCCGACAAAGATTCAAATTCTGTACCTTGAATCGCTAATTTCAGCAAAGTATTTTTATAAACTTTATAAGATACTTTGGATTCCCGTAAACTCTTACGTAAAGCAGTGTCTTCACCTACTGTCAGTCCGCGATAATCAGCTAAAACCACAGCTTTTGCCTCTTTTAAAAGTTCTTTAATTTCATCAACAATAGACTGTTTAGTATTTACTTTCGCCATGCGTACCCTCCTTAATTAATTTGTGGTGATCTTTGGGGAAATTTTTCCCTAAAAAACAAAAAAACCTTTCTTCAATGCTGCTGAAGAAAGGAAATCTATATACTGCCATGAAAACATGGCAAAATATTGGACTTAATAATAAAATCTTAATCAGATTTTATTCATTTTCCTCGGTAGGTTTCTAGCAAAAGAAATCACCTTTGCTAAAAATTATGTCTTGTGACACCTACATTCTTCAGAAATTATATATTTACATTGTCAATTGACAACTCCCCTACCTAAACCTAAGTCAGAAAATTTTTAGTTCATGATGATTCCCCAAATTTAAATTTATATACACCTCAAGGTATAGGCAGAAAGTTTAAGCAAACAAAAAACAAAATTCCGCAAGTTTTCGTTTATATACGTTCTACGCCTTAGCTATCTCTAATGACAACTCTCCATGTCCAAAGTCGATAAATCCTTAGTCCATCGCCCATTACAATCCAAAAGATCATCTTACTTAGAGGCCCCAAGTGTAGATTCCCGAAACTTTCGCAGTATAAAAGTAATTATATGTCATCACTTTACATATTTTTTAGTATAACACATTAGTAATAATCTTTCAAGCAAAGTGTTGACAACTCTCTATATCTAAAACCGAAAAATTCTTGGTTTATCATCCCTTGTAATCATACCAAGCGCGAATTTGTGTATCTCCCACAATAGATGATTTTATCTCTCCACCACTAACGCAAAGGTTTTACAACTTGTTTGCTGTTTGCAATGAGGTGAAGAAATATGGCATTGAAAAGACAGTTGAGAGGATTCAATGATAAAAAAATCCTGCTTATCAAGCTAAAACCTCTTGTCCTCCAATTGATAAATTTATATTATGCAAAAGAATAAATCTGACTTTACAGAGAAAATTTATGAAAACTTTAATTAAAGAAATTTTGCAGGATTAAGTTTTAGACCTGCTCCCATCGTAGACGTCAGTGTAATACTTTTTAAGAACTGCCCCTTTAAAGAACTTGGTCTTGCTTTAATTACGGCATCCATTAGCGTCTGGAAATTATCTAATAATTGCTCATCGGTAAAAGAAGCCTTGCCTAGAGGAACATGGATAATATTAGTTTTGTCTAAGCGATATTCAATTTTACCAGCTTTGATATCATCAATCGCTTTTTTTACATCCATCGCAACTGTTCCGGCTTTTGGGTTTGGCATAAGACCTTTAGGTCCTAACACACGACCTAAACGACCTACTACACCCATCATATCCGGAGTAGCAACTACAACATCAAAATCTAACCATCCCTCATTTTGAATTTTAGGAATAAGTTCTTCTCCGCCCACGTAATCCGCACCGGCAGCCAAAGCTTCATCCGCTTTTTCATTTTTTGCAAAAACCAAAACCCGAGAAGTTTTTCCTGTTCCATGAGGCAACACTACTGCACCTCTGATTTGTTGATCAGCATGACGACCATCGCAACCTGTTCGAATATGAGCTTCAATGGTTTCATCAAATTTTGCTGTGGCATTTTTTTTTACTAAGGCAACTGCCTCTACCTTTTCATAAAGAACAGCACGATTGACCGTTTTCGCTAATTCTTTATATCTTTTTCCTCGTTTCATTCTATGACCTCCTTGTGGTAATCGACTCTTATTGTGCGTATTTTTTTAGAAAAATTTACTAAAATTTACGCTTAATCTCCCACATGCTTTGTGACATACTCCCAGCCCTTACGCTTAACGCTAAAAGGTATGGTTTCTCGCTCAAGATGGCTATACCGTTAGTATAAGCCGAGCCATCCTCGTGTGACTCACGGTTGTATGTCAATTCATCCCTTACTTTTAAAAGTAGGAGAACTCTTCTGCATTCGTTAAAATCCGTTTAAGACCGTTTGATTTCGCTAAAGCTCAATTCTACTGGTGTTTCTCTCCCAAACATCTCCACATGGATTGTAATGCTTTGTTTACCCATGTTAATGGACTGCACTTTTCCTACTGTACCTTCCCATACACCGGACTGTACGGTAATCATATCTCCTGTTTCAAAATCCAAAGAAATTTCTCCTTGGCGAAATCCTAAAGTTTTCATTTCTTCTTCAGTCAAAGGCACAGGTTTAGACCCCGGTCCCACAAAGCCTGTCACTCCTCTGGTATTTCGGACTACATACCAAGTTTCATCATTCATAACCATATGAATCAAAACATAACCCGGAAACATTTTTTTTGCTGTTTGCTTTTTCGCCCCATTTTTTAATTCAACAATGTCTTGCATAGGCACGGAAACTTCTAAAATTTGTTCCTGTAATCTTCGATTTTCAATGGTTTTTTCAATATCTACTTTCACCTTATTTTCATAACCTGAATAAGTATGCACCACATACCAGTTCGCATCTACCATTTATCAACCTCATATGATTTGATTTAATCCATATTTAATGACCATATCCATAATGGCGATCAAAACACCCAGAGCGAAGGAAATCGTGATTACTGTAGAAGTTTCCTGAATCACCTGCGGTCTAGTCGGCCAAGTAATTCTCTTAAATTCAGCCTTAAAGCTTTTCCACCAGCTTTTTTTTGCAGTATTTTTTTCAGAAGATTGATTTTCTTTTTGCTTAGCCATCTGATTTTCTCTCCTTTAGTTATTTTGTTTCTTTATGCACAGTATGGGTTTTGCAAAAACGACAATACTTTTTAAGTTCCATTCTATCCGGA
>BNZI01000020.1 GCA_026000945.1 Clostridia bacterium
AAATAAAATCCTTTACAATAAAGAAAAAAAGAAAATAATCTAAAAGGATTTTAAAGGAGAGATGTTCAATTGGTAGTAAGGCGTAGGAAATTTTCGGTAAGTCGTTCATTTACTTCATTTCAAAAATTTACTTTAGTAGGGATAGTTATCGTTTTTATTGTTTTTAGTATATTTTTGAATTTTTATCAAAATCAATTACAAAAACAGACTTTAGCTTATCAACAAAAGCAAGAAGATTTATCTCGTCAACTAAATGAACAAAAGAAAAGAGCTGAAGAAATTCAACAAAAAAAATTATATATTCAATCAAAACAATACATAGAAGATCAGGCAAAAGAAAAACTTGGTCTGGTAAAGCCAGGTGAGTTTTTGTTAAAACCAAAAGAGTAAGTTTTACAAAAAAAGTAGCATTTGTTTGAAGACGATTTACTTCGATTAGATCATTCAAGGAAATTTTTAAGAGTCATGACGATGTTCGACAAATAAATTTTCATGGAAGTTTTATAATGGAAATTACAAAAATTTCCATTGGAGGTAAATATGATCAATACAGTGCTGGAATTTTCATTATATTTTGGAACGATATATGGCAGCTATCGCTACGGTTTAGGGCAAGGATCTGCGATTGCGATGCTACTGGGTCTATGTGAAACCGTGCATTTACAGCATATCTCTCCTTTAGGAATTTTTAGTGTAATCGGAATACTTTCAGCCTCTTTTCGTACTTTGGGGAAATTAGCCAGTATTACGGCTGTTTTTGCAGGAGTTTTTGTTATTGGAATTCTTTATGCGCCTGAATTTTTGTCTATGATGTTTCCTTATCTATGTTTGGCATCTTTGGGATTTTTGTTTCTACCTGAAATTTATTGTCATCCAAAACGTAAAAAAGAGGAAGCGTCCAAACTGTATTCTGGACAGGAAGATCAGCTTTCCGCACAAAGGCTAAAAGAAATGGCATGTTCTTTGGAACAGTTGTCACGTTCTTTTCAATATAAAAACCAAGATGAACAAAAAATTTCTATGCAAGAAGCTACTTTAGCATTTCAAACGGCTTGCGTTTTGGTTTGCAGGGATTGTAAAGCGTGTAATATGTATTGTGCGCCATATACTGCTCAATCTCAGCAAATACTTTCTTTGGTACAGACATTTGAATCCCAAGGTGTTATTCTTCGAGAGGACATGCCTAAATTATTTGAACAAATGTGTGATCGGAAAGAAATGTATTTGGATCAGATTAATTATAGCTTAGGTAAAGCAAAAAATAATTTGGTTTGGAAAAACCGTTTTTTAGAAAGTCGGGATGTGGTGGCGAATCAGTTTTTAGAATTGTCAACCATAATGGAAAATTTCTCTAAAAAAATAGAATCGGTTTCTGATATTACACCAAAATTTGAAAAGCAGTTGAGAAAAATTTTGGTAAAAAAAAGAATCAAAGTGAAGAATTTAACGATATTAGAGCAAGAAAATAAAAGAAAAGAAATTTATTTTTTTGCTTCTTGTCTTTACGGAAATTGTGTTACGGTAAAAGAGTTGGCAGAAATGTTTGGGAAAGAAATGCATTGCCATTTTAAATCAGGCAGAGATAGTAAAAATGTTATACACAAAGAATTTGGGAAAATTCATATCATAGAAGACACAAAGTATATGGTTTTACATGGTATGGCAAAGGCTGTTAAAGATAATGGGGAAATTTCAGGTGATAATTTTTCTTATTGTAAACTGCCTGACGGTAAAGCTCTGATTGGTTTGTCGGATGGTATGGGATCGGGGAAAGAGGCATATCAAGACAGTGAGCATGTAATTGAATTAACCGAGCAATTATTAGAAACCGGATTTTCCATGGAAGCAGCAGCAAAAATGGTACATTCGGTTTTGCTTATGCAGACGAAAGAACAAAAACCAACGACATTGGATTTAATTTGTATGGATTTATATACGGGAATGTTTGAAGAAATCAAATTTGGGGCGTCTGCTAGTTATATTATTCATTTAGAACAAGGGTATTCTGTGGAAATGATAGAGTCAGAAAGTTTACCTATTGGTATATTGCCAGAAATTGAACCAAAAAAGATTCAAAAACCTTTATCTGAAGGAGATATTGTGCTGATGGTGACAGATGGTGTGATTGAAGCTTTTCCTGGAACAAATAAAGAAGAAAGTATGAGAAAATATTTATCTGGACTACGTTGTAATAATCCTTCAGATTTGGCAAAGCAAATTTTAGCCTATGCTTGTGAAAGTGATGGAGAACCTAAAGATGACATGCTTGTTTTAGCAACAGGAATATGGGAAAAAGAGTAGGGAAAATGCAAGAAAAGTTAAAAAAGTGGATAAGGGAAGAAAAAATTTTAGTACAGAATGATCATCTTATTGTTGCTGTTTCAGGAGGGGTAGATTCGCTTTGTTTGCTTTTGCTACTGGAAGAGTGGCAGGAAGAATTTTCTTTACATTTGGATGTCGTTTATGTACATCATGGTTTGCGAGTGGAAGCCGATGAAGAAAGATGTTATGTAGAAAAACTTTGTAAAGAAAAATCAATTCCTTTTAAAGCTTGTTTTGTAGATGTAATCACTTACCAAAAAAAGAATAAACAGTCACAAGAAGAGGCTGCTAGGTATTTAAGGTATGAAGCTTTGGAAAAAGTAAGGAAAGAAAAGGGCGCAGATAAAATTGCTGTAGGACATCATCAAGCAGATCAGGCAGAAACAATACTTTTCCATTTATTTAGGGGAAGTGGGGTTAAAGGTTTGCAAGGGATGAAGGCACACCATGCTCATATTATCCGCCCTCTGTTGTCTTGTACAAAACAAGAGATTGAAGAATATGTAAAAGAAAAAGGATATTCTTTTTGTATAGATTCTAGCAATTTTTCTGATGCGTATACTAGGAATCGTATACGACATTCTATTTTATCTTATGCGGTGCAGCATATCAATGCAAAAACCGTATCCCACCTTGCAGAATTCGGACAGTTCATGGGAGAAGTGGATCAGTATCTTGAAGATAAAATGAAAAAAACAGTAAAAACTATAGGAAAAATCAAAGGAAATCTCCTTTATTTTTCGGAGAAAGATTTATATGGATTAAGAGTTTTTGAACAATATTATTTTTGGCGACTTGCTTTTTGTGAAATTGGTTTGCCAGGGGAATTTCTGGAGCAAAAACATATTTTATCTATACAAAATTTTTTGCAACAAAATAAAAATGGTCAAATTCATCTACCTCAAAATATGCTGTTTCAAAAAAGCTGTTCTATTGTTAGCATAGGAAAACAAAAGGAAGAAAAAAGGATTGGGGATCTCAAAGAATCGTTTGTATTCGCTCTTTTTCCTTATGAAAAAACATTGAAAATACCAATAAATATCTATACGAAATGGTTAAACTATGATAAAATACAGAGCATACCTGATATGCGTTTCCGAAAAACGGGAGATTATCTGACGTTATCCGGCGGACGAAAAAAGACAATAAAAAAAGAAATGATTGATGAAAAAATTCCAGAATGGGAGAGAGATAGTATACCGCTTTTGGCAGTAGGACAGCATGTTTTATGGATGGTAGGAGGCAAAATCAGTGAATATTATAAAATCATAGAAAAAACTCGTATGGTTTTGCAAGTGACTTATCTTCCGAAAGAAAAAAGCAGTGTCTGAATACAGTCAACGGAGTTAGCGTGTGATAAATAGAATTCAGGAATGGAGGGCGGAATGGAAAAACAAAAAGATACAGTAAAAGTTTTGTTTTCCGAACAAGAAATTGAAAAAAGAATTGAGGAAATAGCGGAGCAAATTAATCAGGATTATAAAGGAAAAAGTCTTTGCTGTGTTTCTGTGCTAAAGGGTGGTATTTTTGTGACTTGTTCTTTGGTGAAACGCTTGACGATGTCGGTTTCTTTAGATTTTATCGCTGTTTCTAGTTATGGAAAAGAAAAAAAATCCAGCGGGCAAGTAAATATTTTAAAAGACTTAGATGAATCTATCGAGGGTAAGGATGTGCTGGTCATTGAAGATATTATTGATACAGGTAGAACTTTAGCGGAGTTATTGCGTATTTTTGAGTCTAGGAATCCGAGTTCTTTGAGCATATGCACTTTACTAGAGAAAAAAAGACCAAGAGAAGCTTCATCTATTGATATTCGGTACACAGGTTTTGTGATACCGGATCATTTTGTAGTGGGCTATGGTTTAGATTACGGTGAACGTTACAGAAATTTACCTTATATTGGTATAATAGAAGAAGAAATCCATGAGGGGGTTGGCGAGTGAAAAGAAACAGACAAAATAATTATGTATATCTATTGGTTTTAGCAGTATTTTTGCTCTTAACCATGAATTTAGTCAGAACAAATTTATTTGCTGCCAAAATTAATTATGCAACCTTTGAACAATATATTCAAAATGGGAGCATAAGCAGGATTATCCTAAAACAAAATGCAAAAGTGCCTACAGGGTCTTTGAGTATAGAATTATTGGATGGATCTACGAAAACGTTATATGTTTCAGATGTAACAAGAATAGAAGAATTTCTTAAAGAAAAAACAGTTAGCTATTTTTTAATGGATGTAGAAAGCGATAATTATTTTTTTAGTGTAGGTATTCCTTTGGCTGTAGCTGTAGTGGCGATGCTGATTTTTGTTTTTGTTATGAATACAAGAATGACAGGTGGCGGCACAAACAAAATGATGAATTTTGGGAAAAGCCGTGCAAAACTCAACCGCAATAATAATAAAGTAACATTTAAACAAGTAGCAGGTTTGTACGAAGAAAAAGAAGATCTATGGGAGATTATTGATTTTCTAAAAAATACTCCTAAATATACAAAAATGGGAGCAAGAATCCCCAAAGGAGTTGTTTTAGTTGGTTCTCCAGGAACAGGTAAGACACTCTTAGCAAAAGCAGTAGCAGGGGAAGCAGGTGTACCATTTTTTTCTATTTCTGGTTCTGATTTTGTGGAAATGTTTGTTGGTGTAGGAGCTTCTCGTGTTAGGGATCTTTTTGAAGAGGCAAAACGTAATGCACCTTGTTTGATTTTCATTGATGAAATTGATGCCGTAGCAAGAAGAAGAGGCAGTGGCTTAGGCGGAGGACATGATGAGAGGGAACAAACGTTAAACCAGCTTTTAGTAGAAATGGATGGTTTTGAAGAAAATCAAGGAATCATTGTTATGGCGGCGACAAACCGTGTAGACATTTTGGATCCTGCAATTTTAAGACCGGGTCGTTTTGATCGTAAAATTTGTGTGGCTTTGCCCGACGTCAGAGGTAGAGAAGAAATTTTAAAAGTTCATGCGAAAAACAAACCTTTAGCAGAAGATGTAAATCTAGAAACTTTATCCAGAACAACAGCAGGTTTTAGCGGTGCAGATTTAGAAAATTTAATGAATGAAGCTGCGTTGATGAGTGTGAAAAATGAGCGAGCTTATATTATGCAAGAAGATATTGAGAAAGCTTTTGTTAAAGTAGGCATAGGAACAGAAAAGAAAAGTAAAGTAGTCAGTGAAGAAGAAAAGCGCATTACTGCTTATCATGAGGCGGGTCATGCAATTTTGTTTCATGTTTTACCCCATGTTGGACCGGTTCATACGATTTCGATTATTCCTACGGGAATGGGTGCGGCAGGCTATACTATGCCTTTACCTGAAAAAGATGAACTGTTCTATACAAAAGGAAAAATGTTAGAGGATATTATGGTTTCTTTAGGTGGTCGTATTGCTGAAGAAATCATTTTTGATGATATTACTACAGGTGCAGCGCAAGATATTAAACATGCTACCCAAGTAGCTAGAGCTATGGTCACAAAATATGGTATGTCTTTAGACGTGGGTATGATCAACTATAGCGGTGAAGATGAGGTATTTATCGGCAGAGATTTTGCACAGGCAAGGAATTTTAGTGAGAGTATGGCAGCAGTGATTGATAAGGAAGTTGGTTCAATTATTTCGGATTGCTATGAAAGAGCAAAAGCGCTGATTATAGAAAATCAAGCTGTTTTAGATCGTTGTGCCAAGATTTTGTTGGAAAAAGAAAAAATTGATCGCCAAGAATTTGAATCTCTATTTGATCAACAGGATTCAAGTCCTGTGGACTTATCAAAGGATGTTTAGTATTCATATTAATTTAAGTTAAGAATTAAAAAAAGGAAGAAAAACTTGAGAATAGATATTGCTTTGAATGGTTTACAAACAAAAGAGTTGACTTTTTCTTATCAAGTATTTGCAGAGGAAGAAGACAATTCTATGCAAATGAAAAAAATGACTGCTCTAGACCATGTTGATTTATTTATTGAAGAAGGTAGTTTTGTTGCCATTTTAGGCCACAATGGCTCAGGAAAATCCACTTTATCTAAGCAATTTAATGCTTTGCTTGCTCCGGATAGCGGAGATGTATGGGTATATGGGAACAATACGAAAGAAGAAGGTCAGCTATGGAAAATCAGACAGAGTGTGGGTATGATTTTTCAAAATCCAGATAATCAAATTATTGGTAATTTGGTAGAAGAAGATGTGGCGTTTGGTGCGGAAAATTTGGGTTTACCTACAGAAGAGATCATCAGTAGGACGAGAGAAAGTCTAGCAGCAGTTAATATGTCAGAATATGCTACGCATTCGCCGAATCGCTTATCTGGCGGTCAAAAACAAAGAGTAGCGATTGCGGGTATTTTAGCTATGCGTCCACGTTGTATCATTTTTGATGAATCTACGGCTATGCTAGATCCAATGGGGCGAAAAGAAGTATTAGAAATCATTAAGGAATTAAACCAAAAAGAAAAAATTACCGTGATTATGATTACGCATTATATGGAAGAAGCATTAGAGGCTGGACATATTTTGGTTATGGATAAAGGGAAAATTGTGTTAGAGGGTAAGCCAGAAGAAATTTTTGCACAACAAGACTATTTATATGAGATTGGTCTGCATGTTCCCCAATCTGTAGAGTTAGCGGATGAATTGAGAAAGAGAGGAATGGACATTCCGCTTTCTGTACTAAATTTGGAAGATTTACTGAAGGAAATTCCCTCTCTTTGAGAGAGAATGGAGGGAGGTAAAAATGTCCCTTAGCGTACAAAACTTAAGCTATATCTATGCAAAAGGTACACCTTATGAAAAAAAGGCTTTGGATGAAATTGATTTAGAAGTAAAAGACGGTGAATTTTTAGGCTTAATTGGGCATACCGGTTCGGGTAAATCTACTTTGATTCAACATTTGAATGCTCTGTTAAAACCTACCACAGGTAGTATTTTTTTTCATGGGCAGTCTATTTATGAAAAATCGTTTGATTTAAATCAATTTCGTCAAAAAGTGGGTTTGGTTTTTCAATATCCAGAACATCAACTTTTTGAAGAAAATGTGTTTTTGGATGTTTCTTTTGGTCCTAAGAATATGGGATTAAGTGAAAAAGAAGTGAAAGAAAGAGCAAGATATGCCTTAGATTTGGTAGGCTTAGATCCTTCTTTTGATCGGAGATCTCCATTTTTGTTATCAGGAGGTCAAAAACGTCGGGTAGCTATTGCAGGTGTTTTAGCAATGAAGCCAGAAATTTTGATTTTGGATGAACCGACAGCGGGTCTGGATCCTAGAGGAAAAACTGAAATTTTAGATCAAATTTTGACCTTGCATAAAACAGAGAAAATCAGTGTAGTACTTGTTTCACATAGTATGGAAGAAATAGCAAAATATGTAGATCGTTTAGTTGTACTAAGCAAGGGGAAGAAAAGATATGATGCCTCTCCTGCCGAAGTATTTGCTCATCGGCAAGAATTAGAAGAAATTGGCTTGCTTGTACCACAAATGATTTATATTGCAGAGAAGTTGAATCAAAGAGGGTTTTGTCTTTCTTATGATCTCCATGAACCAAAAGATTTAGCTGAAGAAATTGTAAGGCAATGGAAAGCGGCAGCACAAAAAGAAAGAGGTTGAAGTATGTTGAAAGATATTACCATTGGGCAGTATTATCCGGTGGATTCTTTTGTTCATCGCTTAGATCCGAGGACGAAGCTCTTTGCTATGGTGGTTTTTATTTTTTGTTTATTTCTTTGTCATTCTTGGTTAGCTTATCTCATTACCGGGATAGTACTTGGTATCGGTATCTTGCAAGCTAAAATACCGATTTCTTATTTATTAAAAGGCTTAAAATCTGTTTTTTTTCTCATCCTTTTTAGTGTTTCTTTAAATCTTTTTTTAAC
Source organism: Clostridia bacterium (assembly GCA_026000945.1). Taxonomy (GTDB): domain Bacteria; phylum Bacillota; class Clostridia; order Lachnospirales; family Lachnospiraceae; genus BNZI01. The sequence continues at coordinate 8,183 of BNZI01000020.1, forward strand.
TAGTGGGGAAGTGATTTGGCAATTTGGTATTTTACGTGTAACAAAAGAAGGGCTTAGCGTTGCTGCTTTAATGTGCATACGTCTAGTTTTCTTGATGTTGGCTTCTTCTTTGATGACTTTGACTACTACGCCTAACCAATTAACAGATGGTTTAGAAAAAGGATTATCTATTTTAAATAAAATCAAAATACCTGTGCATGAACTGGCAATGATGATGTCAATCTCTTTAAGGTTTATTCCTATCTTAGTTGAAGAAACAGATAAAATTCAAAAAGCACAAATGGCAAGAGGAGCAAATTTTGAAAAAGGTAATATTATTAAACGAGCAAAAAATTTAATTCCCCTTTTTGTGCCCTTATTTATTTCAGCTTTGCGCAGGGCGAGTGACCTAGCTATGGCCATGGAAGTACGCTGTTATCGTGGTGGTGAATACCGAACAAAAATGAAACCATTGGTTTATCAGAAGGCTGATTATTTTACTTATGCTTTTTTGGGAATTTTTGCAATAGGAATTGTGTATGGCTATGTATGGTGGAAACAATAAAAAAAGAGTTGCATTAACAGTATCTTATGAGGGAACAAATTATCATGGCTGGCAAATACAAAAAAATGGGATTAGTATACAACAAGTACTTACAGAAGCTTTGTCTAAGTTATGTCAGGAGAAAATTTCAGTGATTGGCGCAAGTAGAACGGATGCTGGCGTACATGCTATGGGAAATGTAGCAATTTTTGATACGTATACACAAATCCCAATGGAGAAATTTGCTTTGGCCATTAACACAAGGTTGCCAGATGATATTGTGGTACAAGAAGCAAAAATTGTTGCATCAAATTTTCATCCGCACCATTGCCCTTGTCGTAAAACTTATGTTTATACTATTTGTAATCGCATTTTTCCCTTGCCCTTACAGCGTAATCAGAGCTATTTTTATCCCCAGAAACTAAATGAAGAAAAGATGAAAGAAGCGGCACAATATTTGCTAGGAGAACATGATTTTACCAGCTTTGTTTCGGTTAAATCTACAGTGGAAAATAAAGTGAGAATAATTTTTCAAATCAAAATCAAAAGAGAACAAGACTATTTAAGCATAATAATTAACGGAAATGGTTTTTTATACAATATGGTTAGAATTTTAGCAGGAAGTTTATTAGAAGTAGGGGCAGGAAAAAAAGAGCCTATTTGGATAAAAGAAGTTTTATTTGCGAAAAATCGGGAAAAAGCAGGTAAGACACTTCCTCCTCAAGGCTTGTGTTTGTTAAATATTCAATATGATGAATTTTGCAAACTTCCTTCTGTGATGGTATGATAGATAAAGCATTTATTTTACGATGAGTGTGTTGACTTATCATACGATGACTGCGAAATCACCTAGGATTGCTACAGAGCGATCATGGTATGTTTTCGGATAATGAAGGAGCTGAATGATTGTGAAATCAGATGACCAAAATAAAGGAATTTTTTCTGTCTATGCTAAGCTACCTATTTTTCTTTCGTGGTGGATAGTATTGCTTAATGGGATATTTTTATGGATTGAGTGGAGAGTGGCTTTAGTCTTTTTATTCCTTTCTATCATTGTTTTAATTGGATCTGTTGTGTGGTATCGCCATCACCGTGCAATTTTTAATCAGAGTGTAATCAAATATGCTGTAGATTTTTCTCACTTGCAAAAAGAAATGTTTTTTGAAATGAAACTGCCTTATGCGATTTTAAATCGAGAGGGGAAATTTCTATGGAAAAACCAGGAATTTTCTTTTCTACTTGAACAATCAGATCAGGAAGTAGAGTTTTTAACAGATTTATTTCCAGAGGTTTCTATTCAAAAAGTAAAACCAGATGAAGAAGTTCTGTTTTTTGCACAACAAGATGATAAGCATTATCGACTATATGCCCGGGAAATGAATATATCAGACGAACAAAATATCTATGTACAGAATTTGGGTGAATCAGTACAAGATTTTATTGGATTACGTGTGTTTGATGAAACAGAGATACTGCTTTATAAACAAAAAATTAAAGATCAGGAATTAGTCGCCGGTTTATTATACTTAGATAACTATGAGGAAGTGTTAGATAACACAGATGAAGTACGACATTCTTTGCTTATGGCATTGATTGACCGTAAGATTAACCGATATATTTCGTTAGTATCTGGTATAGTAAAAAAAATGGAAAAGGATAAATATTTTATTGTTATCGAACAAAAATATATTAAACAAATTCAAGAAGATCATTTTTCTCTATTAGAAGAAGTAAAAGCGATTAATGTTAGCAAGGGTATGGCTTTTACGATAAGTATTGCCTTGGGGATGAATGGAGGTTCTTATCCGCAAAATTACCGCTACGCTAGAGCAGCTATGGAAATGGCTTTGGCAAGAGGTGGAGATCAAGCCATCATTAAAGATGGAGGAAACATTTTATATTATGGTGGAAAATCTCGCACAACAGAAAAAATGACGAGAGTCAAAGCAAGAGTCAAAGCCTATGCGTTAAAAGAATTAATGGATACAAAAGATAGAGTAATCATTATGGGGCATAAAATCGGTGATATTGACGCATTGGGTGCATCTGTAGGTATATGGCGCATTGCGATTTCTTTAAATAAAAAAGCCCATATTGTTTTTGATGATACTACTTCTGCGGCGCGCCCTGTTTTGGAAACATTTTTGCAAGGGGATTATCCGGAAGATATGTTTATTTCAGGAACTCGTGCCAAAGAATTGGTAGATCAAAATACGATGTTGACAGTGTTAGATGTCAACAAGCCTAGTTATGCGGAAGTACCAGAGTTGTTGGAAAAGGTGAAAACGGTAGTGGTATTGGATCACCATCGACAAAGCAGTGAAACGATCAATTACGCTGCTTTATCTTATATAGAACCTTATGCCTCTTCGACTTGTGAAATGGTGGCAGAAATTTTCCAATACATTCTAGATGGAATTCGAATGAAACCAGCTGAAGCAGATGCGATGTATGCAGGTATTGTAGTAGATACCGATAATTTTGTGAGTAAAACAGGGGTGAGGACCTTTGAAGCGGCGGCTTTTTTGCGCCGGAATGGAGCGGATGTTGTCCGTGTGCGAAAAATGTTCAGAGAAAAAATGGACAATTATAAAGCAAAAATGAATGCGGTAAACAATGCAGAAATTTTTAAAAAAGTTTTTGCTATTAGTATATCAATCGGTGACGGTTTGGATAGTCCTACAGTAGTCGGCGCACAAGCAGCCAATGAGTTATTGGATATCGTTGGAATTAAAGCCTCTTTTGTACTAACGAAATATAGAAATATGATTTATATTAGTGCAAGGTCAATTGATGAAGTTAATGTACAAATTATTATGGAACGTTTAGGCGGAGGCGGGCATTTAAGTACGGCAGGAGCCCAAATTCCTAATTCTACAATAGAAGAGGCAAGAGAGAAGTTAAAAAGTATTCTTAGTGAAATGATAGAAGAAGGTATATTGTAGGAGAGTTTGTATAGAAAGGTAAGAGGAGAATGCAAGTTGTACTTTTGGAAGACGTAAAAACTTTAGGGAAAAAAGGGGAAATTGTAGAAATTAATGATGGCTATGCAAGAAATTTTATTTTACCTAAAAAATTAGGCATAGAAGCAAACAAACACAATTTAAATGATTTGAAGCTAAGAAAAGAACATGAAAGAAAAGTTGCTTTAGAAAAAAAAGAAGAAGCGCAGGATTTAGCAAATCGTTTACAAGGAAAAACAATTAAAATTCCAGTAAAAATAGGAGCAGATCAAAGAATTTTTGGTTCAGTTTCTGCCAAAGAAATTGCAAAAGAAGTACAAGAGCAATTAGGATTGGAAATTGATAAGAAAAAAATACATTTGGAACATACTATAAAAGATTTGGGAAAACATCAGATTTCAGTTAAATTGCATAGAGAAGTTAATGCCGAATTAGATGTAGAAGTAGTTGGAGGATAAGGATAACGGAAAGGGTATAATAAACATAAAACGCTTATTATACCATGGAAGTTTACCACGTTCCCAAGTCGCTCTAATCACCATAGGTTCAAAAGCGACTTGGCATCTGATCGCTTCAGCTGCAATCCACAGTGGAGAAAAACTCCTGCTGATTAAGCTTCAGTTGATGCACACAATTTGATTAGGAAGATGATGTGCAAAACACATTCAAATTGGCGCAACCATGATTTACTTCGTCATGGTTAAATATAGTTTGGGATAAGAACAGTAAAGTGGATGCTTCAGATGAGGTATCCACTTTTTATGTAAAGTTTTATTCGTTAGCAGCGTGCAGATTTACTTCTTAAAACTAGAATTGCTTCACCGTTAAAGCGAGATATAGTCTGATTTTTATAGGTGAAGACTGCTTGTTTTTGGTTTTATTGTGAATGGGAAAGCTGCCAAATGATGCCGTATTTGTCTTGTACTACTCCGAAAGACTCGCTCCAAAAGGTTTTGTTTAGCGGCATCATTACTGTACCGCCTTCACTCAATGCGGTAAAGATGCGCTGTATTTCTTCTTTATCGTCTGAACTTAATGTAGGGCTGATATTGTCTCCCTTGGTAAGCGGCATATCGGAGGGAACATCGCTGAACATGACATGGCAACCAAAAATAGGTATAGAGCTATACATGATTTTTTTCTTATCCACATCAGCTACTGAAAAATTTTGATCGGGTGACATTTGATCGTAGGTCATGATGTCCTGTGCTTCAGATTGAAATATTTTTGTATAAAATTCCAGAGCCTCGCGGCAATTGCCATCAAAGTTAATGAAAATGGTAAATGTTTTTATCATTATAATATTTGCTCCTTTTAATTTGTGATTATAGCATAAACATTATAAAAAGGAAATATTAACTTCAAATACAAAAATGAGCGTAATCCCTCATTTTTGATATTGATCGCAGCATTTAAGCCACGGTCACAAATCAACCCACAATCACAAGAATATACCCGTTCTGATCAGGTTAGCTCGGATTTAATCGTACCCGCAACAAGAACATGTTTTGCTTGATGTAAAGCATTTGCGCTATGAACAGCAATCTACCTAACCGCCTATAGAGTTCTTGCTGTGTTTGGCTAAATTCTTTCTGGGTAAACATTAGAGGTATTGTTGTGAACAACTCCAGTGCAATACTCATGAGAAACAAAAAAATAATCCGTAAAATTTTACAGATTAATCATTTTATCAATGAAGACGTTATTTAAATATGTAAGAAGTCGATATCAAATTTACCATAAGGTAAAAGATAACCGCCGGCAGAACCGGCGGTTATGAGCAAAACGATAAGCCGGATCATGTCGTGAATAGTCATCTATCTAGGCCTGCTGTTGCCAGCAGGCTCAAGCAACCTACCCGAAAGCAGACGGGCCGCCTTATGCTTTCTGTTTGGTTTTGCTTCGGATGGGGTTTACAGTTACCACTTTTGTTACCAAAAATGAGGTGGTCTCTTACACCACCTTTCCACCCTTACCTATTATTTAGTCATTGACTAAATAATAGGCGGTATATTTCTGTTGCACTAGCCTTAGAGTCGCCTCCACCGGATGTTATCCGGCATCCTGCCCTGTGAAGTCCGGACTTTCCTCAGGCTATCAATAAAAAAAGCCTGCGACTATTTATTTTACTCATCGTATTATTATATAGATAGGGTGTTTGATGGTCAAGCAGTAAATTTGTTTACCCAAGAAATAAATGCAGTGGCATATTGTTGGAAGAGGTCATTGGTGGATGGATTGCTTATCTTTCCCTGCTCATCAAATAGCGTAGGCACATTTCCGATATACATTTCTGGTTGGGATAAGGTGGGGATATCTAAAAAGGTCAACACTTGTCTTAAATGATTGCTAGAACCAAAACCGCCCAAACCTCCGGGAGAAAAAGAAAGCAAACCTGCTGGTTTGTTTGCCCATACATTTTTTCCATAGGGGCGAGAAGCAATATCCAAAGCATTTTTTAATACAGGAGGGTAAGAGCGGTTATACTCAGGAG
>BNZI01000021.1 GCA_026000945.1 Clostridia bacterium
TTATGTAACAGGAAAAGCAATTGTCGTAGATGGTGGAATGACACATTAATTTATTTACTTATTCGGGTATTTATAGGAGGAAAGAAAAATGACCCTGTCAAAGGATGAAATCAAGAAAAAAGCGGAAGAAAGAGAAGACTTGTGTAAACAATTAAAAACAATGATTGTAGAACAGTTGGACTTGGATATTGAAGCAGAATTTATTGCTCATAATCAACCTATTTTTTTACGCGGCTTAGAATTAGATTCCATAGATTCTTTGGAACTGGCAGTAGGCTTTTTTGAACGTTTTGGAGTTTCTGTTTCAGATGATAATAATACTGTATTTAGTTCCATTAATTCTATGGCAGATTTTATTGAAGATCAAAGAGCGGAGTCAGGAGAATAATTATGCAATTTGGACCAAAAGAAGTGTTGGCAATGTTGCCACATAAACCACCTTTTGTGTTATTAGATAAAGTAATTGAATGTGATCCGGGAAAAAGAGCGGTAGGAATTAAGAATGTTACGATTGATCAGCCTTTTTTCGCCGGACATTTTGAAAATGAGCCGATTATGCCAGGTGTAATGATTGTGGAATCGGCAGCGCAATGTGCGGTAGTACTGTATGCTACAGGAGCTTGGGCGGCTTATAACGCGGAGCATGGTATTGAATATACGGAAGATATGGCTGACCATATTTATGAAGAAATTTTAAGATATTCCCGAGAAAATAAGCAAATCGGTTATTTAGCTGAAATTAAAGCCTTTAAGTTTTTACAAGTTGTTCGGCCGGGGGATACGATGAGAATTGAAGTATTTCGTAAAGGTACCTTTGGTCTATTATCTTTAATTGAAGTAAAGATCTTTGTAGAAGGCAAATTAGCAGCGGAAGGAAAGATTACTTTAGCAGAAAGACAAATTTCTTTAGCTGAACGATAGTCTAGCGTCATAGCGTCAGATAAGCAAAAGATGATAGGACGAAAGAAAGAACTAATGGGGAAAGGATATGAAAAACATCATTGAAGTTTTGCATTTATCAAAAAGGTATGGTGAAATTCAGGCAGTCAAAAACATTTCTTTTTCTGTCAAAAAAGGAAGTTTGTTCGCTTTTCTAGGGACAAATGGCGCCGGAAAATCTACTACTATTGATATTTTGTCAACTTTAGTTCAAAAAGACGAAGGAAAGGTTGCTATCCACGGTTATCTTTTAGGCAAGGACGACCAGCAAATCCGCCAATATATCGGGGTAGTTTTCCAAAATGGTGTTTTGGATGATCTATTAACGATTGAAGAAAATTTAAAAATTCGTGGAAGTTTTTATGGTATGGAAACGGAGCAACTGAATCAAAGGATAAAGGAAGTGGCAAAATTAACAGGCTGTTTGGAATTTTTAAAACGTCCGTATAGTAAATTGTCCGGAGGGCAAAAAAGACGAGCAGATATTGCTAGAGCTTTACTTCACCGTCCCAAATTGCTATTTTTAGATGAACCTACTACGGGTCTAGATCCTAAGACAAGGATAGAAATTTGGAATACCATTCACCAAATGCAGCAGCAAACAGAGATGACGGTTTTTCTCACTACACATTATATGGAAGAGGCTTCAGATGCAGATAAAATTGTGATTCTTCATAGAGGATCTGTAATTGCACAAGGCACACCGAGCGGTTTGAAGAATAAATATACTAGGGATATGTTAAAAATCTATGAGCCTAGTCCAAGATTGGTAAAATATTTACAATATTATCATATTCCTTGTCGTCTACAGCAATCTGCTTTGCTTATCCCGATTAAATCACCAAGTAGTACAATTGAATTATTGACAAAAATTAGAGGAGAAATCAAAGCTTTTGAAGTCATTCATGGGACTTTGGACGATGTATTTTTACAGCTGACAGAAAAAAATGGAGAGAGGGGAAGTCCATGAGAATACTCATTAATCGAAATTTAAAGCTTTATTTTCGGGATAGGACATCCGTAATCTTTTCTATGTCAGCCGTACTTATTATATTGGTTTGTTATATTTTATTTTTAGGGAAGATGCAAGTAGATGCTGTGGCGGAACGTACAAATGGTCTGATCAAGACAAGAGATATTGAATATTTAGTAAATACTTGGATTTTAGCAGGAGTCTTGTCCGTTACGACGGTTACGAGTACGCTTGGGGCATTCGGACAAATGGTAAAAGATAGAGAAAGTCGTATTCTGATGGATTTTAAAAGTGCTCCGTTAAAGGATTATATCTATCCTCTTTCTTATATCATCTCTTCTTTTTTGGTGGGAATATTGATGAGTGGCCTAACATTCATGGGATATAGTTTTTATATTACCATTAAAACGGGCTATTTATTTTCTCTTTGGCAGACCGCTCAAGCGGCAATGATTATCATTTTATCTTGTTCATTCAGTGCAACTTTCATGGGTTTCATCGTTTCTTTGTTGTCCACTTTTAATGCTTATAATGCAATGTCGCTTATTATCGCTTCCATTATTGGTTTTCTGAATGGCTTATATTCTCCGATGGGAATGATGCCGAAAATTATTCAAAAAATAGTAGTTATTTTGCCTTTTATGCACATTGCTTCTATTTTGCGTAAAATTTTAATGGTGGATGCTTTAGAAATTTGTTTTGGGGAGTTTCCCGAAGAAGTGTTGCAAACTTATGTAAAGAATTATGGTATTCGTATTTTTTGGAATGATATAGATATTCGTGCTCGTATATCTATTATCTTTATTGTTGTTTTGACTTTACAAGCCATAGCATGTCTTGTAGAATCCTATCGACATAAAAAGAAATCAGTGTGAAAGGATAAAAATAAAAATGAAAAGTATATGGGAAGATGCTTATGTGGGAAAAGCAAATAAAGAAATGTTGGCAGGGCGTGAAATTGTCAAAAATTTTGGAAATTTAGAGCAAGAATATCAAGCAATCCGTGAGGGTGCAATGTTGTATGATGCAAGTACTTATGGTATTTTTTCCGTTTTAGGGCAGGCAGTAGATGAATTTTTAGAGAGATTAGCAACAAAGGATATTCAATATCTCAATGTAGGAAATGCAAGTGAATGTTTATTTTTGACCGAAGAAGCTGAGGTGGTTGGCAGCGTGATTATCATTAAGAGAGAAAGAGACTATTGTCTTTTGGTTCCTTGGGAACATGCACAAGCAATCAAAGATTGGCTAATTAAGCAAGCTCAAGATGAAGAAGAGGTAAAAATTGAAGATCTTTCTGGTCAAAAAGGAATACTAGCTTTAGAAGGACCACAAACATGGAAAATTGTTCAGCAAATGTTACCACAAGTGAATGTGGAATCTTTGGCTTTGCGTATGGCTGTGGAAGTGACGGATGAAAGTGGTGAGATCACTTTGATGCGCTTTGGACGATCTAGTGAATATGGATACATGATCATTTCCGATGCAGACGGTATCAAAAAATATTATCAAAAGGCTTTTGAAATTGGTAAAAAAGAGAGTATTTTGGTAGCGGATGGCGGCGTAGATGTCTTGGAATTGGCGATGCTAGAAATTCATCAGCCGAATTTTATCCGTGAAACAGCTGAATTTGGAAATGTTTTAGAACTGGATCAGCAATGGTTTATTCAGTTTGATAAAGAGGATTATTTAGGACAGGAAAAATTAAAAGAACTTTTTGAGGAAGGCGTCTCTAAGCATTCAGTGGGTTTTGTTTGTGAAAAAGAAGTTGAGCCGAAAACGGCGGTATTTTGTGAGGGTGAACAAATAGGTGAAGTGATTTATACACGCTATTCCTTTGCTTTAAAAAAAGCAGTAGGTATAGCTTTATTGGAGAATCCTTACGCGCAATCCAGAATGACATATGGCATCGGAGAAGAAAAAATGCCGATGGAAACACTTTCCGCTCCCTATGTTCGTCCATTGAGCTGGGATTTGGCAATGGAATAAGATCAAAGGGGTTTATATCAGCCGAATAGGTGAAAGGAATAAAATACAATGGAAATTGTGATTACAGGTTATGGAATGCTTTCCGCCTTAGGTCTAAATAAAGAAGAAAATGCAAAAAAACTTTTTGCAGGTATATCTGGTATAGATGAATATGAGTTTCGCTACAAGGATACTAGCATATTTTCACAAGTGGGAGTATGGAGGGGAGAATTGCCTTATCATCCGCATTTTGACAAATATAAAGTACCCTACGACAGAGCCTTACATACGGCTTTGATTTCAGCGGATGAGGCGATGAAACAAGCAGGTTTTTCCATGTCAAATGCAGATCCTTTGCGAGTGGGTAGTATCATCGGGACTTCTTTAGGAGGTATGCGTATTGGTGATGTTGCTCATGAAACATGGATTGGAGAAGAAAGGGAATTTACCAGAGAGCAGGAACTTAGTGAATACCCTATGCATACGGTAGTCAATATTGTTTCTACAGAATTTGGATTTAAAGGAACTAGAGTGGTGATTTCTACAGCCTGTTCTTCTGGAGCGAATGCCATGGTTATGGCGGCTGATTTACTAAAAGCAGGCAGCCATGACATGATTTTGGTAGGGGCGATTGATCCAGTTTCTCGATATTCTTATGCAGGATTTGCTTCATTAAAAGCGATAGAAAAAGGAATTTGTCAACCCTATAGCGCAAGTACAGGAATTAATTTAGGGGAAGCAGCGGCATTTTTTGTATTGGAAAGGAAAGATGCTGCACAAAAAAGAGGAGCAAAAATCATTGCCACAGTAAAAGGCTATGCTTTATCTGCTGATGCTTATCATGCTACTTCTCCGGATGTTTCAGGAAACGGTGCTTATCGTTCGATGACACAGGCATTGAAAAATTCTGGTTTGGATGTGAAAGATTTAACTTACATTAACGGACACGGTACGGGAACACCTGCAAATGATCATGCTGAAGTCAAAGCATGGAAGGCTTTTGTAGGTGAACATACAGAAATTCCATTGATTACAAATAAAGCAACCTTTGGACATTGTATGGCAACAGCGGGAGCGATAGAATTAGCGGCAACTCTTCTTTCCATGGAAGAAGGAAAAATTCCTCCCACCATGCATTTTGATGAAAGTTTGACAGAAGAAAGAGGAATTGATTTTGTACCGAATACACCTAGGGAATGTGAAGTAAAACATGTATTGTCGAATTCCTTTGCTTTTGGAGGAAATAACTGTTCCGTGGTTTTATCCAAATATGAGGAAAACCAGAAAGACAGTACGCCAGAATCAAAAGAGACAGAAGAAGATGAAGTAGTGATTACGGGAATGGCTTGTAGTGGAGTCGGCGGAGCAAGTTTAGAAGAGTTTTATCAAACTTTGCAAACAGGTGAGTCTTGGATTGAAAAAATGGATGAGGCAGATTGCAAGGGTTTTACGAATCCTTATCGTGGTAAATTAGCAAACATTCCTTACAAGAAATATATTCCTTCTGGTATTTTACGTCGAGTGGATCAAGTCATTAAGTTAGCCATGAGTAGTGGAAGACAGGCTTTACTTAATAGTAAATTAAAAATCACTCCGCAAAATTGCGCTAGAATTGGTGTTATTCATGGTACTTCTACAGGCCCTTCGGATACTTTGGCAACCTTAACGGATAAAGTGGTGCATGAAGGTATTTTAACACTAGATGCAAACCTTTTTCCTAATGCGGTGCTGAATGCAGCTCCGGGACAATTTTCCATCGCAAACATGCTCAAGGGTCCTACTTCCACAGTAACGACAGCAAATCTTTCTGGTTTACATGCCTTTATTTATGCAGTAGAATTATTGAAAACCAATCAGGCGGATGTAATTGTAGTTTTGGCGGCTGATGAGTGGAATGAACTTTTACAAGCACAAAACGAATCTTTGGATATTTTAAGTGAAAATGGCGCTTTGCCTTTTGATACGGATGCAGCAGGTATGATTTTATCTCAAGGCTCTACGGCTTTTGTACTGGAAAGAAAGTCTCATGCAAAAGAGAGGGGAGCAAAGGTTTTAGCTCAAGTTTACGGATATGGTATGACTTCGGACAATTCAGGCTTGTACGGTTTAGATCCTGAGGGCGGAGAATGGATGAAAGCGGTAGAAATTGCGCAAAAACAAGCTGGAGATAGACCGATTGACTATTATGCGGCCACTTCTTATGGAATAGCTGATGCGGATAAAAAAGAAATAGAATTAATGGAAAACGTTTTACCGGAACATGCTTTGGTGCGTTCTTTGACAAGGTTGATTGGTACGCCGTCCGGCTCGATGGGGACATATGGACTAATCAGCGCAGTATATGCTCTTACAGAAGATGCCGTACCAAACCAAGGGGAAGTTTCAGAGAAGCTTGATCCCAATTTTAAAAAATTGTTGGATCGCCCTAAAAATCATAAAATTAAAACAGCGGCAGTAGGAGCTTCTTCTTTTGGGGCATCCTATGCTAGCGTAATTGTAGGCTTACCAAATTAGGAAAAGCTCATTTGGTAAAGCTAGTTGATAGGAAACAGTATGATAAGTGTTTTGATTTATCATACTGTTTGTTTTTAAAAGAAGTGTACGAGTGTGCAAAGTCTCAGCTAGATGTATTGATACTACCCGAAATGTTCAGATTGTACGTAGATTTTCCGCTCCGCAAGGCTGATTTTTGCAGACGACCATGCGTATTTCAAGAAAATTTAAGAACTTGTTTTGTATTTCTGAATGGAGAAGAATGTTGTGTATCGTTTTTCTGCTACACGAAGAGGTGATGAAGGAATACTGGAGGTATTCAAGGAAGCCAGACATCATAGGAGGAAAAATAGACTAATATTCTCCTGTAAGTAAGATACTAAACAGGTTTTAAGGAAGACTAAAGAAAATTTGATAAAATATGGAGGTAAAGTAATTGGATTAGCATGTCTTAGAGAGTCTGTATGCTGTTTTTGAAATGTCAACTTCATTAACTTTAAAGGGGGGCGAGTAATGATCAGGAAAAAACCCTATATTGTCTTTATGATTTCTTGTTTTTTTCTTCTATTCTTGGTGATACTTTCTTTAGGGACAGGTAGATATTCTCTTTCCTTAAAACAAATCTTTTTTTTCTCCTCTTTAGATGAAACAGCAAAGACTGTACTATTTCATATTCGTCTGCCTCGTATTTTGGCAACTGTGCTTTGTGGTGCAGGTTTAGCCCTTTCAGGAGTCATTTTTCAAGCATTATTTTCCAATCCTTTGGCAACAGGAGATACGCTAGGTGTAGCAACAGGAGCATCTTTTGGCGCAGTATTAGCCATTTTTTTTGGTCTTTCTTTATTTTGGATTCAACTTTTTTCGCTAGGTTTTGGTATTTTGGCACTTTTGGCGGTAGCGGTACTCAGTAGGAATAATGAGAGTGACACATTGCTGATGATGATTTTTTCAGGTATGGTAGTGAGTGCTTTTTTTTCAGCACTGGTATCGCTCATGAAATATGTGGCAGATCCGCAAAATGTTTTACCAGCCATTACATTTTGGTTGTTGGGTAGCTTATCCGGAATTCAGATGAGAGAAGTTTTTTTGACTTTGCCGTTTTTTTTATCCTCTTTTCTTATTCTTTTTGTTTTACGCTGGCGCTTAAATGTCTTAGTGCTTCAAGATGAAGAAGCAAAATCTTTAGGAAGTCCGATTGTTGTTTTACGGGTAATTTTTTTGCTTTGTGCTTCTATGTTAGTAGGGGCTACGGTTTCCTTATGTGGTTTGATTGGTTGGGTTGGTTTGCTTGTACCCCATGCTTTGCGTAAACAGTTTGGAGCAGATCATAGGCATCTTGTACCCCTTTCTATGAGCTTTGGAGCAATTTTTTTACTGCTCACAGATACTTTGGCAAGAAGTCTTTTGCCGTCGGAAGTACCGATTTCTATTTTAACTGCTTTGATTGGGGCACCTTTGTTTTTTTACCTAGTGAGAAAAAATTTATAGTTCAAGATAAGTTTATGCTGTGATCAATGATAAGTAAAGCTTTCCTAAGATGAGTTCATTAATCTAGGGAGGGCTTTCTTTTTTTCGTTAAGAACATTCTATTGACTTAAGATAAAGATTTTTCCGCAGAGGAAGAGAAAATTTTCTCTTCCTCTTTTTTGTAGTTGATTAAAAGATGGAGGAAAAAATATCAGAATGGGTATTATTGAACAATTTAATAAAAAAGCATCGTTTTATTCTTTATCTTTTCTTTAAAAATGGAAGCAAAATTTTATTGGTTCTATTTGTCGTTTTATGATAAAATAAATCAAAAACGTTTATTTTATCGTTTATGCACACAATTTGATTAAGAAGATGATGTGCAAAGCACACTCAAATTGGCGCGATCATGATTCACTTCGCAATCATGATAAAATAACTTTTAATAGAAAATTTATCTCAATTTACATCCGGTTTTATCGACATCAAAATTGGATTTTATCTAAAAACAGAAAGTAGAAAACAGAAGAAGGATACGGACAGATGATCGGAAAAATCAGTAGTTTGTGAACAATAAGCTAGAAAAAAGTAGAGTAGTATTTGGCGCATAGATTGAGTGCAGCGAAGGAATGAAAACTTGTATATTAGTGGGTTGTCCTTCCAAAGGAAATAATTATATTGGACATAAGGGAGTAGCGACTAGTTTAGACTGTGTGGTTGAGAAAAATTTTGAATTTTTTGGATGGTGTAAGCTTCGAAATAAGCCCTGCTCGCTGGAGATTTATCGAGAACGCTGGGTAGTGGAGGAGAAAAACAATAATGGGATTATTAAATAATTGAATGAAAAAGATCTAGTTTTATTCTTTATCTTTTCTTTAAAAATGAAATCAAAATTTTATTGGTTCTATTTATCGTTTTATAAAATAATAAAATAGCTTCAGAGGTACAAAAATGCAAGTAAAAAAAGATTTAAGTCAGGCAAAAAAGATCGCTAATCGAATAAAAAAAAGATTGGTTGACTTAAAAGTAAACCAATCAGAACTAGCTACTAGAATTCATAAAAGTAAAGGAACAGTGAGCCTTTATTTATCTGGAGCTATTGCTATACCTGAAAAAACTTTGAATTGTATTGGTATGGCTCTAGATATTTCACCACTGTATTTTATACAAGATGAAACGGAACACGTACAATCTAGCAAGTTATCATTGCCCAAAATTGCTGAAATCTTAGGCAGAAATGCGCAAAGCCTAAGAGAAGATTTAAAACGCAATAACTGCCCTTATGGATATGCGATAAAAAAAGGCAACGCTGAGAAATATTCTTACTATTTCTACACAAAAAAGTTGTCGGAGTACTTTGAGGAATATAATACTTACATTTTAGCTCAATCAGATAGAAAGATCAGTGAAGAATAATCAGAGAACAAAACTCTTTCTTTTTCCCTTATCCCCAAAAAGCGGGTTACTAAAGAAGCAACCCGCAAAGCGTTATCTGAGTGTAATTTCAAGCTGTTTATCCAATGCTCCAGCTATCTTTTGCAGGAATTCCACAGAGGGATTATAGTTTCCGCTTTCAAAGCGGCTGATGTTACTCTGTTTTGTATTAGCTAGTTCTGCAAGTTCGGCTTGTGTCATTTGCTTTTCCATGCGGGCAGCGATAACTGCGTCAATAATATCATACTGAGGTGCAAGGGCTTCATACTCCTTGCGAAGTTCTGGATTTGCCGCAAGTGCAGCATTTTTATATTCCTTACTTCTCTAACACGTCAATATCACGGAGGGCTTTAGCGAGGTGTTTAATAGGAAGTTTGTCTAAGAACTCTTGAACGGGCGTTGTGCCATCCTCTTTTTCATAAAAAATAATGTTCCACATGAGCCATAAGTTCCTCTGTACTTTTGCATTATATCACATACGATATAAATGTAAATAAATTCTATAAAATCAGAGGATTAAGTAGGCATGAATTCGTATTACAAAGTATTTGTAAATATATGAAAAATAGGAAGAGAGATCAGAAAGCAAAAGGAAGAAAATCATGTTTTTTAACCAAATGTGCAGCAAGTATCCCCCTGTCTCTATAGGCGGTGGGAATCGCTGTTGCGTAGCGTAAATTCTGGACAACAAAATCGTTCCAGTATATAATCAGTCGAAAGAATGGAAAGGCGGTTGTATCATGGAATTAGACAATAATGCTCATTCGGTAGTTTTGTTGCACGATTATCTGGAGCTTGTGATGAAGTATCAGCACAAGGCTTTTGAAACACATACATTGAACAATGAAGTGAAAAGTATGATGTGACTCAACCATGTACATGTTTTCAACATCAATTAAGAAAATTTTATTGAGTCGATCATTTATCGAAAAAAATGATCACTTAGAGAAGATATCGGAGTTTATAGACAGGCTCTTTGAAGACTACATAGATTTCTTATACCTGTAAAACCACATTGATTACCAATGAATAGATAAATTAAGGAGAGAACATAATGAGTTTTGAATCAAATTTACATTTTCCACAAGAGCAAGAGATGATTTGTTTGCCGCTCAATATTTATAGTAGAAAAAAAGAATATTTACAAACGATATGCATTGAGATTCCTGGCTGCATGCTTCCGTTTTCAACAGAAGAGAAGAAAAAAATTGGGAATTATATTCAAAATTACCCTTATGTTTATGGAGTACAAGATCATCTTTATTTAGGAATTCAATGTTTTGAAGAGAGGGAGAATTTTGAAAAAATAATTGAAGCAATGAGAGAGATGCAACGTAATAGTCCAGTCTATGCCATTGACTTTGAGGATAGATATAAAGTAAATCCTGAGGATTACCGCATACCAAAAGAGCAATTGGAGGCAAATATAAGGGTCAAAAATTATGGAGATATTCGCTATGCATGGTTGGATTCGGAGTTTTATTTGGAAGAATATGATGATGCTAAGAAATATTATCGTTTTTTGATTTCTGCTGAATTTCCTACTTGCAGTGCTTTGTTTGATTTTTTAGCTTTGAAAGAATATGCAAAAAGCTGGAAACCGATTTTATTAAATATGCTAAAAACAATGGAAATTGTAGACGCAGAGGGGTATTATCTTTGATTGAAGTTGAACAGGCTTGTTTTGCTTATCCAAAAGAGAAGGATATTTTGCATGATCTCTCTTTTCAAGTCAGTGAAGGCGAAGTGTTAAGTATTATTGGGAAAAATGGTGTGGGTAAAACCACCTTATTACGTTGTTTATTAGGATTTTTGCCTTGGAGAAGCGGACGGACTTTACTGGATGGAAAAGATATTCGGGAATGGAAAACTGAACAATTATGGAAAAAAGTTGCCTATGTGGCGCAAAGAAAACAAAGTGTTGTTTATACTGTGGAAGAGATGGTTTTGTTAGGGCGCAGTATGCATAGAAAGCTTTGGCAAATGCCTACAGATGAGGACAGAGCAGCAGCAAAGGAGGCTTTGGAGTATTTTGGACTTGTCCATTTAATGGGAAAAGTTTGCAGTAAACTAAGCGGAGGGCAAATGCAAATGGTAAATTTGGCTAGGGCAATTGCTACAAAAGCTACACTTTTAGTTTGGGATGAACCGGAAGCCAATTTAGATTTGGCAAATCAATATCAGGTATTATCCAGTATTACTCATTTACAGAAGGAAAAGGGCTTATCTTTTGTAATTAACACACATACCATTGAGCATTCTTTTTTATGGAAAGGAAAAAGTGTATTGCTATATCCAGATGCTGCTTATCTTTTTGGAAGTACAGTTGATGTATTAACGCAAGAAAATTTATCTAAAGCTTTTTCTTTAGACTTACAGGTACATCGAATAGAAAAAGGTTCGGAAGAATATCATGTGGTTTTACCTACAGCTTTTTTCGGAAAATCCAGAACAGACTCAGATAACTAAGACAAAGACTGGCGCAGCCTAGAGTAAGCCATAAGGCAGGAGGCAGTGAAAGAAGCTGCTTGGCAAAAGAGAAAATTTCTCGATAAAGCATGGTGGAAAGAATCAGAAATAAACTAGGAATTAATAAAGACTTTAAAGCGGAAAAACTGATTTGCGTATGTTTTCTTAAAGTGTGAATATGTAAAAAAGTCAATAGTAATTCGCTAGCAAGCATACCCCAGAGGCAGGCTAAAATACCGATTTTTGGCGTTCCAAAAACAATAAAGAAGATTCTCAAACTAAGGGAAATCAAATGATGGAAAAAAGTTAAATTGGTTTTTCCTAGTCCATTTAAAATACTTCCTACGGTAGTAGATAAATATAAAAAAGGACAAATCCAAGATAAAATTTGAATAAACGTACCAGCTAAGTCACTATGAAAAAAAACTCTGCCCAAATCTTTCCCAAATTCTAAAAATACACCAATAAATAAAATTCCCGTTGCTAAACTAAAAGAAATGGTTTTGCTGGCAGTATAGTTTATACTGTCTTGTTTTTTTGCGGATTTCGCTTCAGCCATAGCGGGTAACAGCATCACGGATAAGGAATTACTGATCGTTGAAGGGAATAGGATGAAGGATAAAGCCATACCAGTTAATGTGCCATACATGCTTAAGGCTTCGGCATCGTTTAAGCCAAACAGTTGGAGACAATTTGGGATCATGATCGCTTCTGTACTTTGTAAAATGCTTAAACATAGGCGGTTTGCTAATAAGGGAGCAGCTAGAATAGCGGCAACTCTTCTTTCCATGGAAGAAGGAAAAATTCCTCCCACCATGCATTTTGATGAAAGTTTGACAGAAGAAAGAGGAATTGATTTTGTACCGAATACACCTAGGGAATGTGAAGTAAAACA
>BNZI01000022.1 GCA_026000945.1 Clostridia bacterium
TCTCCTATACCTTGTTCATCTACAAAACGATAATTATTTTCTTGTAAACATTGTAAAGTTCCTGTCACATATTGCCCTGTCATTTGTTCCACCAAACGGATTTTCAACAATTGCATAATTCGATAAGTCAAGTTATTTCCGCCAAAATTAGTATCTCCATTTTCGTAAGAAGATTCTAATGCAATACGGTAAGAAACTCGGTTATTGTCAATTTTAAAGTTG
The DNA here is from genome assembly GCA_026000945.1 of Clostridia bacterium. Classification (GTDB taxonomy): domain Bacteria; phylum Bacillota; class Clostridia; order Lachnospirales; family Lachnospiraceae; genus BNZI01. Next base: position 223 of record BNZI01000022.1, read on the forward strand.
CTAGAAGTTAAATCTGTCGTGCCTCCTCCACAATCCACAATCAAAGCTTTATACCAGCGATTTTTTTCATAAGCTTGCTTTTGAATTAAATTATGGATACTGTCAAAAAGGACGGCAACCCCCTCATCTAAACTACAATCTACTTCATAACCTTCTAATAAATCTTGAAATACCTTGGCAAATTTTGATCGTTGGCGTACAGGCGATAGTAACTGAAGTGTTGAAAACCTTTGTTTAAACCTTTGTGTAGCTAAAGCAATAATATAGAAAAAATACTCCTTTAATAAATCCGAACGTTTTAACCATCTACTACTTCCATCTACACTCATTAGTTTTTCTTCCCGATCAGGATCATTAATCCAACGCTTAATATCATAAAAAACAGGTAATTCTTCGTCTAAATAATTATTCTTTGAAATTTGCAAAGCTGCATAACCAAACTCATATTCAATATCAAATTCTTCTACATTTTTTACACCAATCACGCTGGGGATAACTGTTTTTTCTTCCCATTCAGGCTTATTTTTATCCAGTACTTGAACAAATTTATATTCCTGATTTTTATTGAACGTACCCAAAGTAGTATTAGATGAACCAAAATCAATCACCAATGGAGAAGTTGATTCTGGCAAATCCTTTACTTGACAATCTACAATAGGAATTTTAATGATATCCAAACTCGTCGGTATGCTCTCTTTTCGCCCGTAATACAACTCATAAACTAAATCTGAATCTTTGCCCTTTAAATAAAGCATATAACACTGACGGGTAAGAATTTCCTGACGAATTTGTATCCTATGATTTTTTGTCAAAAAATACGTACCCTCTGGAGAACTTTCTAAATTAAATACACTCGCTAAATTATAGTCATCATCCACTAAAAGTAAATTTCCTTCTTCTAAGTCTACTTTTGTATGCAATTGATAGCGATCAAAATAATCTACATCTACTTCTTGAAAGACCAAGATTTTGGCAGGAATACGTATACCAGGATTATATAATTCAACTAATTTTGTACGAAATAAGAGCTCTTGCAATTTCTCCATACCCGCTTCACTGTAATCTTCTATCCAAGCCGTTCCTCTTTTACCGCGGTAGCGCATAATTAAGCGAACCAACTCTTCCCGATTGAGGGTAGTCAGCATATTTTTGATTAATCGTTCTTTATAACAAATTTCGCGTAACTGATAAGTAGTCATTTTTGATAAATCCATTTCCAAATAGGATTTATGCTGATTTTCGACTACTTTACCTGTGGCTTTATGCAAAGTATATGAAAGTTGTTTTGCCATAAACTCCCCCACTATTTTCCAATTATTGGACTTAATCTAAACCAATATAAACTCTGTTTTCCAAGGGTTTATTTATCCCTACAAGTGAAGAAAATTCTGTGTATATTGTTACCGTTTCCGTCTACATGAAGAGATGCCTAGAGTATTAGAAATGTTTCCAGAAACTTAAAACATATGAAGAAAACAAATCATATGATTGATTGAACCGGTTGTGAAAGTACTACCTTGGGCTACGAACAGTCTGTTGCTGATTATTGATCAATCCTTTTAATGCCTCAATTTTGTTTTGCAGAGAGGAAATTGCTTGAATATTACCTTGCTGTTTATAAAAATCCAAAGCTAATTCATACAAAATCAGTGCTTCATGATATTGACCTTTTTCTACTAAACTATTTCCTGTTTCTACATATAAAGCTGCTTTATCTGCCTGTTCTTGTGTAGAGTTGATCTTACCTTCCGTCAGTGCAATTTTTTGTTCTATTGAAGTCAAGTTACTCTGCATTTTTAAAGTGGTATACATTTCCCGTGCTGTATAATAATACAACAAAGCATTTTCATAATCGCCTTTTTCATAATAAGTATTACCTTGACGTTCAATTTCAATCGCACTCAGTCTTTCCTGCTCTTCTTTTTCCTTTTGCGCTTGTTTGGAAGATTCTTTTTTAGAAGCCTCTTCGGAAGCTTTCTTTAACGCATCTTCTTCATCTTTTTGCTGCTGCTGATTCTTTTCCTCTTCTTTTGCTTTGCTTTCTTCCTTTTTCTCTTCTTCTTCTTTTTGTTCTTTTTTCTCTTCTGCTTCTTTCGAGTCTAAAACAGTAATTTTATCTGTGGCTTCCTGTTTACCCTCTTGGTAAAAAATCTTTGTGGCTAAGGCTTTGGCTTCCAAATAATAACTCCTTGCACCATTTGTATCACCTAAACCTAACATCATATCGCCTTTATCAATTAAATCATATACTTCTTTATAATTCCCATTTTTCAAGATCTGTCCTTCAATATAAGTCTTTGCTACATTTCCACTTTCTTCTGACATCTTTAACGCTGCTCTATATGCTTCATCTGCTTTTGCATAATCTCTATTTTGCAAAGCATCGTCTGCTAATAAGATTTGCTCCAATAATTTTTTCATCTGATCTAGTTCTGTAATTTTCTTTTGATTCTTTACTTTATTTGCCAAATTCAGAGCTTCTGTCACTTCGTCTGCCGCCTTTATATAATTATCATAATTGATATATTTTTCCGCACTTTCAATATAAGCATTCATGTCTTTTGTCCGTTTAACCTTTTGACTACGCATCACTAATAATGTTACAATTAATATGGTTAAAAGAATAATTAACGGTATGGCAACTAATAAAATCCTTTTTAACGAAACTCTTCTTTTCGGTTTTTGATAAACTTTATTAACAAATGTTACTGCAATACTATAATTATCTAATAATTCAGGCTGTTTGGATAAAATTAATTCTTCGGAATTGTTGATGATGTCTATCGGTTCTTTGGCATCAACAACACTATCCATTAATTCGCCTTCGTCGCAATATTCCCAGAAACCTCTGGTAAATAACATCCATATATCTCCATTATCTAGTAACCTTAATGGAGAAATGAAAATATCTAATTTTTCATCTTTCATTCCTAAATAGGAATACAAGTTATTCCGTTCTTCATGTAAGGATATTTTATCCTTTTCTACTAATTCATCTTGTATTAAATTTTCTGTTAAAGACTGATCACTGCTTTTTAAGATAATCCGATCATTTCTTACCAAGGCAAAACGAGTATTTCCTATTGCAGCATAGCGTATCTTACGATAATCACTAAACACAACAGCTAAGGTAGCTTTTAATTGCATACCCTCTTTCATTTCACCCAGCGCACGGTGCGCTTCGTAAATATAATGTCTAATTGCATTTTCACTGATAGATGGTGATTCGGTAAAACTACGGATAATGGTTGTTACCGCAATTTCCGCACTGGATTGATCTCTGTCTTCATCTAAGCTGCTTGCCATGACATAACAAGCCAATTTATCTAATTCTACATAAGCAAAGTAATCTTTATTAAGTAAACGGTTCCCTTCTTCGGATAGAAATTCTGTTTTGAATTTTGAATTAGACTTCCGCATACTATTTCTATCACCTTTCTCTAGAACTAGCGAACCTCTACTACGATCGCACTTCCATTATCTCTTTGCATATTACGTAAAGCAGCAAATCTAGCCATAAGTTCCTGTGCCTGATCATAAGCAGTTTCATTATTAGAGAGTATATTTTCTATATTTTGCCATGGCAAGGCTTCGTATACTCCTTTGGTCATAAGCAATATCCTATCCTGTGCTTTGACATGAACAGGTTTATCAAAAAATTCAATCTCTCTAAATCCGTCTTGCCCTACGTAATTGTACATTCTCTCTTCTTTCATCACATAAAGAGCTTTTTGTCTAGTTAGTTTACCCTCTTTATAAGCACGTTCTGCCAATCGGTTAATGGTATGTCCTTCACTTAAAGGAATTAAATTTCCATTCCTGCAAAGTGAAATTTTAATATTTCCCGCCAGCACATAATATAATTTATCTTCGGCAATTAGCACACAGCCAAGACTCACGCCACCTTCACGATCATCCAGAGCTTTTAAAATCTGTGCATTTGCATAATTAAAACAACGTTGAAAAAAATATACCGGATTGGGCATAACCTGGTATAACTTAAATAAAGAAGTCACTGAATCCACCGCTACATGGGAAGAAACTCGCCCTCTTTTTAACTTACCTATTCCATCTGCTAAAACAGCCAGAGTACCTACTTGTGTATTTACTACTTCGCCATAGTCTGACTGGTATTGCTGCTCTCCTCTAAATTCCGCATATCCCCAACTATGAGGATGCCTATAGCGACGCCGACGCCAAAACTCGTACAAGCGAGAGAGAACAAGCAGTACAACTATGAAAATGATTAACATTTGTATGATTAACATACATCAGCCCTCATTCCATTCAAAATGTTCCCCGCAAAACGGCAAAAATACAAATTTGCTTTTTCCCATTTCAATTACTGAGTAAGGAGCCAAATCCGTAGGGACATATACTGCCTCATCATTGAAGTATGTAAGTCCTGAAGAGTCACCTGGCAATAATACTGTATTCCTCTTTTTTGGATCATAAACAATAATCGCATGGTTTTTACGAGCAATGCCATTATCTCCTAAAATCTGGATATCCATGTCATCTCCGCGACCGATAAAATTTTTTCCTGACTTAATTTTATAATCTTTACCTTGTCTTGCCCCTTCCACGCATACTATCCAGCCGCAGACAGGTTCAATTTCATCTTCCATAAGTTCCATTTCGACGTCAAAATCTTTTGGTGGTCTTTCCAGCTTATCTTTTGGTTTTGTCTCCATATTACAATAAGGACATATAGTTCCATGACGTCTTACACTGAACATGTGACCATTTGGACATCTTACTAAACTCATTTGTCATTTTCCTTTCTTATCCATTATTTATCGAAACAATAACTTCGTATTAGCAATTAAAATTACATCTCCAGCTGATAATTTACAAGGCTTATCTTTGGCCAATTTGTAGATTGTACTGTCTTGCTGTTTACGAATACGAATTCCATTTTTAGAGTATAAATCCTCAATATACCAATTTCCTCCTGAATAGTTTAACGTTGCGTGTTGGTAATCAATTAATGCCCCATATTCGCTTTCTGACAAATCAATATCGGCATGTTGTTCTTTACGACTTCTTCCAATCATTAAAGAAGTTTTATCTTTAATATCCCATTTGCGAATTACTCGATCATGTTCATCTAAAAGAGAAAGTTCACAAAGTAAAGTAGGTTCCATCTGGTCTTCTCCTATCTCTGAGACAAATCTGGATTCTCTCACTTTACGGATAATGTCAATAATACCAATCAAAATCAAACCAAAGTAGAAAATGATCAGGATTTGTTTTAATGCTTCTCCTTCCATATAGTAATAAGCATGAAAACATCCCATTATAGCCAGTACAATAATGATAATATCAATAAGCTTCGACTTACCTAGCATAATCCACCTACTTTTTTCCTGTCCTGAAAAAACTATCAAATATACTGCTTGTATCTGCCGGATTTTTTGTTCCCGGTTTTTTTACTCCTTTTAATGTGGGATCATTAGAATGTGGGTCATAACCAAAAAAGGATTCAAATGACTGTGTATGTGCACCCGGACCTCCACCAAAAGGATTACCTTGTGCAAAAGGATTGGGAGCTGGTCTTCTTGAACCTCCACCAGCCGCTTGCTGACCTCGTTTTGCTCCTGGTTTCGTTCCTGGTGCTCCTGCTCCTTGTGAACTTCCACCTGAATTCATATTTAAATCATAAGTTTCTCTTTTGGTTTCGTCACTTAAGGTTTCGTAAGCGGCTGTCACTTCTTTAAACATGAGTTCTGCTTTTTTATCTCCCACATTTGTATCCGGATGGTACTTTTTCGCTAATTTTCTATATGCTTTCTTAATTTGAGCTGCAGTCGCGTCTTTTGCTACTCCCAATATTTCATACAATGTTTTCGCCATACTTGCCCTCCCAGAATCCCAATCGAGAAATTAGCTCATCCTATACTTTTCTCATTTGAGTTATACATCTTTACAACAAATTATGAGAAGAAGCAATTGTAAAGAAATCGTTCTACCTCATATCCCATACAGAAACATTTCCGTATGTTTAATTTAGTAGTATTTCAAATCTTTACAACCGCTCCTCCCCATAACTTCAATTCACTTACGTCAATTTTCTAATATGTGTTACGCTGTTGTTGCGCCGTATCCACCTTCAATAGTAATGGTAGAAATTTTATCTTTTTTCTGCTTGAATACAAGTGTAAATGTTCCCACACCTTCTGTATCGTCATAAGATTCTGTATAATCTACAACGAAAGCATTTGGATAGTAAAATTTACGAACTACTTGATCAGCAGCAATTACTTCCACAGTAGCTTTTCTATAACTATCAGCTCTTTCAGCTGGTACTAAAGACCAAAGACCGATTTTTCTTGTAGCATCTGCATCTTCTCCATCTACTGCAGTTAAAATCTTTCCTGTAAGTATAACTGTAGATCCTAAATCCTTACTTCTTGCATTAGAATCAATTGGTATATCTGATTCAAACTGTACCGTACGAATACTTTCCAAACCTAATTCAATTAATTCTGGTCCTTCAACTTTTAATGTGAATCCCATAATTTCAAACTTCCTTTCCTATTACAATCATCTCTATCAAACGAACTGAAAATTAAACAGCATCTCCGAAACCACCCTCAAATTTAAGGTTAGGTGTTTTATCTTTCTTCTGTTTTAACAATAAACTAAATGTTCCTACACCTTCTGTATCTCCAAATTTTTCTACATAATCTACGCAGAAAGCATTAGGGAAATGAATGCGTCTTACTACTTGAGAAGCAGAAATTACTTCTACTGTAGCTTTTCTGTAACAATCAGAGTTTTCAGCTGGTACTAAAGACCATCTTGCTACTTTCATTGTATCATCAGCATTTTCGCCATCTACTGCAGCTAAAATTTTGCCTGTAAGGTGAGCTGTTACACCTAAATCTGTACTTCTTGCATTGGAATCATCAGGAGTGTCTGTCTTGAATTCAGCGGTAAGGATACTTTCCAATCCCAACTCAATCAATTCTGCTCCTTCAATTTTTAATCGAAATCCCATACTTGTTCCTCCTTAAAAATAATAAACAATTAGTGTTAATCTATGATAAATTTCTTTATCATCTCATTTTAGCATGGAGAAATGTCTTTCCCTTTCTCCATGTGATGCCTGTTTTTACAAGCTTTGCTTAAATCCTACTGCATTTGTTTTTTGTTTTCTAAATTATCTAAACTGCGACCTTTGATCAGCCTAAAAAGCTTCGTTTGTCTTACGATCAATTTCCACTTCTAGGTTGCGGATATTGCCATTGAATGTAATGTCAATCATGCAGACATGATCTCTTTCATCAATTTTATAGTCAATATCATCGCCTTCTTGCATAACAGAGTTAAGATAATCTCTGGTAGACAACCATTGGCTTTTTTGACTCGCAGGGTTTTTACTAAAAAATTCAATAATATTATCTTGTTTATAATCATGACTGAAGAATCTGAGCATACGTTGAACATAAGTGGTCACTAGGGTTTTATAGATTGACTCATATTCATTTTCCACACTCATCAGACTTCGAGTCTTATATACCATGATTTGACGAATATCTTTACCTTTCAGTTGAGCATTTTCTGATGAGAAAATAAATCCAAAATTCTGTCTATTAATTTCTGCTTTTATATTGTTTGTAAACCCAGAAATTTCTTTTGCTAAAGTAATGGGAATATATAAAGCATTGTCTTTTGCCTCAATATCAAAGCGGACACCCGGATATTTTGGGGTAACGTTTCTAAAATGCGTCCGCAAAAATTCAGGACATTGATAAGATGCTACTATACCCGCTGCAACAAAAGAAGCACCGATATATACACCCTCAATCCACATTTTCAATAAATCTTCTTTTTCTTGCGATAGAGCGGCAGCGCCATTTTCTTGGATAGTCATACGCTGATCCAAAACCAGACCAGACTTATTCTTTGGTACAATGGTGAAATTAGGTAAACAAGGGATAGCAAATTCGCTATAATCTTTTCTTAGCAATGAAGAACACTTGTCCTTAAATTTCTCCAAACCTTCCGTGGCGACATAATTAAAGCTTGTATCCTCTCCTGTCTGGAAGCTGAAAAATGTCTGGACTCGATAACTTTTCATCACTTGTAAAAGCTGAGCGAGACTTTCTACAGTGACCAAATCCGATTTCTTTTCTTTTTTGTTTCCGGCGAAACGCTGCCTTTGCAGCTTAACGGTACTATCAACTTCTAACTCAATAGCAGGTACAATACCAAACCAAATTGTGTTATCAAAATCGTTTTTATCGTTTACTGTATTTAAGAAAGTAATGATACGAGGTAAGTTAGAAGCCTTCACCATCATTTCTACCTTACAGTTTGCAATAAGCAAAGTTGGTGCCATACCTTTTACTTTTGCTCTATATTGATCAAAAAACAATTTTACACCTAAGATTTTTTCAATTAAAGGTTTAACTGTTTTAATAAAAGCATCTTTTGTAGTCTTATAAAAATCTAAATAATTGTTATAATTGTTTACTTCAATTTCCGTATCAATGTCACTACCAACTGTAGTAGTCAATGGAACAAAAGTACGGATAACTAAATCTCTTACATAATCTGATTTTACTTCGTCTTCATTTAAAGAATCATAATCTTCTTCAAATGCACTAATCAAACCAGTAGCTGTTTTGTCTTCCAATAAAGCTAAATCTGTACCGGAATCTTGTTCGATTTCCACAATTTTTAGCTCTCCTGTTTCACCCATGGTCAAATAACCTGCTTTGAAGACTTCATTTTGACCACTATCTCCAGCTCCTAATAGTAAACGAGTTTTGATATCTTCAATAGCTAATGGTAACATTGCCATTACGTTGTTATAATTTGTGCTGGCTTTTTCAAATAAATAGTTTAATTTATCACCAACATCTAATTTTTTAGGATCTTCATCATCCAATTCATCGTATTGACCGAATACATAACGGATTTCTTTCCTTGCTTGACGAATATCATCCATAACTTTTTTTGGGGAAATCATGTCCAACACTTTATCAAACTTAAAGTCTACGTTTGCTAAGCCTTGTGCCCCTTTTGCATTAATCAAAGTTAATAACATTTTTAGGAAATCATTATCTACATTGATATAAATAGGTGTTACATAGCTTTCCGGCAAATTTTCCGGTTTTTTCAGCGTATAAACTACTTGCTGATTGTGAGCGTTGAAGAAAGAATACACTACCGGCTCGAACTTATCTAGAAATTCGTCAAAATTTTTGACCATCAATGTATCGCGAATTTCCTTGATTTTGTCATCATCTAAGCTGTCCATACCTTTAACGTCACCTACCATTGTCAACAAATCTAACTTTTCGGGATTAACTTCGTCAAACAACATAGTTCGGTTTGTTTGTGTAATAATTTCCATAATCTTCCTCATTTCTTTCATTCATTTATTTTTGATATTCCACTAATTACGGGCAGATACATAATGGAGTTCTAAATCATATTCTCCATCCTGCGAAGTAATATATATCTTATTTCCATAATTAATAGAATATTTAAGCTTATTCAATGCGAGCGTTGAACCAATCATCGTCACATTTGTAGAAGTATGATAGAAAAGTAATTCTTTTGTTTCGGTCGCCTTAAAAAAGACATTATACGGATCTAAATTGTCGATATCCAAATTGAGTACTTCCAATAATCGACCTAAACTAACTTTTCTTTCTCTCATTTGGTATAAAGCAAAACTCAGAGGTTCTATTTCCATTCCCTCAGGTGTCTTCATGAAATAAGCAAGCAACTTACCTTGAAAGCCTGCATTAATAGGTATTGTACCCGCAGGTACGTCATCTAATGCAACTTGATAAGGATAAGCAGATAACAAATCAAATTCTGGAGGATCTGCGTTGCTGTCGCTGTCTAAATGCATATAACCACTTTGTTCGATAATTACTCTTTTTTTCTTCTTTTGTAAAAGTAAGGCATATAAAATTAACATTGCCAAGATTAAAAATAATCCCATCAGCAATCCAAAATAATAAATCCAAAATGGCTCTATAGAAAACCTAGTGGAGGCTGTCTCTAAAACAGCTCCCTCAGGATCACTGACTCTAAGAATAATATTTGCTTTTCCGGCTTTTTTATGTGCGACTTTTAATTGATCGCCCTCTAATTTAATATTTTCTGCTCCTGGACCTGTCGCTGAAACCATTTCATACGTGAGTAAATCGTGATTCGCATCACTAAAATAGTCATTTAGTTGGTAAGTATTGTCTGCTAAATTGCTACTGAGTAGATATTTAGTACGCATGGTAAGCTTACCAGTAGGTGGACTGTTTTCTACATTTAATGGAATATTTTTCATCCCTGCAGCAAAATATTCACCACGAATTTTCAATTCTGACGCATAGTTTCCGCTTTCCCTAACTAAAATTTCTGAAGTAGCTTTATTATCTGCAAATACCGGTCGTTCTCTGTATTTGTCTACGATGGTAGTTTTGGGTATCCCATTCTCTTCTTTTGTAACGTAAGTTTCCTCGTTAAATTGCTTATAAAATGTTTCATTAGAAACCGGTGCCTGATCTATTGCGTTGACAAAGTAATAATCATAGGCGAAAGGCACATTTTTTTGTGCTTCATCTGGTACATTTAAATATAAACCTAAATTTTTATACAAGACTACATATATTTTGATTTCTTGATTTTGCCTACCTAAGATGCGCACCGTGGCATTTTCATTATCAGGGGAATTTACTTTTGTTGTAAAATAAAAACCTGATTTTGAGTAATTGATATCTCTACCAGGATAAGTAACTGTCACATCATTTAACGGAGTTTGAGAAACAACCAAAATATTGGCTTCATCTGGAAAGGTATCTTTTAAAGGAAGTTCAACAAATTGTTCATATCCGCTAGAAAGACTGATGCTAATTGGATGGAGTATAGAAAACGTCTGCTTTTGAATTACCTCACCAAAAATATCAATCAATACTCCTGGGTGTTCTGTTCGGTAGGATGAACCGCCTGAAATATCAGCAATTTGATTCAGTACAGCTGTTTCACCAGTGAAATTTTTTCCAAAGGCTATGGTGTCCAAAGGCACTTCCAGTTCTTTACATTCATTGGCAACTCGATTCATGTCATTATAGCTTTGCTGAGTGCTTCTTCCCGTACCTGATCCATCTACATCCGGCAGACCATCCGATAAAAGCATAATTCTACCTTTACGATTCTGCGGTAAAGTATGCCCTTGTATCAAAGACAAAGCCTCATTTAGCGCTAAACCAATATCAGTATCTCCTCCTCTAGGTGTAGAAGTGATTTTCCCTTTTAAAGCATCTCTTTGCGCCTTGGTCTCTATAGATACAGGTTCTGAATAACTCAGAATTTTATGCGTAAAAGCTACAAACCCAACTCTAGTTTTTGTTGTGTATAAAATATCTATGGCAGCTTCTAGCATTTGCAAAGCAATGTTTTGAGAATCATTTCCATTCATTGAGCCGCTGTAATCAATCACAAACATAATGTCAATTTCATCTTGACCTACATAATAAACTTGCTTCTCCTGTGCTGCAAAGCTCATCAGATGAGGACTTAAGTTGGATAAATAAAATAGCGTCAAAAAAAGAAAAACCAGCATACGAAAAACAATTTTCGGACATCTACAAATTCTTTGGTATAAAAGCATTTTGCATTCCTTTCAGCTTTCAGCGATGAAAATCTTTCCCTTTCATCAATCCTTGTTGCTGTGAATCTCTGAACATAAAGTTATCATGTTATCGTTCGACTGTCAAACTCTTTTTTTTATTTTTTTCGTTTAAAATTACTTAATTTTACTTTTTTATATCAAATTATTGCATTTATTTTTTTTAT
>BNZI01000023.1 GCA_026000945.1 Clostridia bacterium
ATCCATCTAACTTGCTGATTTGAATCTGATAGTTTTCTATAGCACCCAAGGAAGATTTTACTTGAATATTGACTGTCGTCATTGTATCCGATAAAGTAATTTCACCTGTTCCTGTAACTTGTGCTCCACTATCATATGCGCTAGCCGTGATTCTCACTTTTTTCACGGATAGTGGAACAGATAACTCATATCGCAAGGTTGCCGGACTAAAAGATGGACTTAAGGCCTGTCCTTCCACTTCCAAATTTTTCAAAGATGATTTAGGATGTGTATTTCCTGTAGGTAAAATAGCCGAGCTAGCAGGCATATTTTTGAAAACCGGAATCTTAAATTCCAAAGGATAATTCCTAATTCCCTCCGTATATGCTTTACTAAGTCTTTGTGCTTCTCCATACGCCCCAGCTACATTAGTCATATATTGATGCTGATGAGGTGAATTCCCTTGTACATTATATTTCTTCAAATAGAGTGTATCTTGTCCGACTTTAACATAATTTTTTGCATAATAGCTTGCTCCTCCTAATATGGAAGCTTGGCGACTATTCCACGGACGGAAATAATTTCCACTTTGCCCAGCATACCACAATCCTCTTTGTACAGCAGTAAGTCCTGATGCCGGATAAGCCTCTATATTAAAAAAATTATATAAATTTTCATAACCTTTTTCTTTACCAGAAATAGACTTGCCTAAGCCATTATTCCCTTGCTCTTGACAAATCATTGCAGCAATAACATAAGGATTTAAACCAGTCTGTACTGCCGTATCCATAATGATTTCATGATAAGAAAGATTTTTTCCATTTTCCGTGAAGTTTCCAGCTAAAAATGTCCCCTTAGACAACTGACTCAATCCCTCTACATTTTGCAAACTCTGCTGATAAGCATGAGAAATAAATTGAAAAATATTATCCTCTGTTAAAAAATTTCGAGGATCTAAGTAATAAGCAATAATTTCCTTAGAAGCAGCAACCCATGTCGATCCGTCAAAGCCCACCCAAGTACCGCTGGACCACTGATAGGCACCATCTTGTAAAGACTTCCATGAACTAATACTAGAGTAATGAACTAAATTTTTCCCCAAAGTACTTTGTTTATCCAAGGCACTAGACCAGTTCATATTGGTATGTAAGGCGCGAAAAATCCATTTAGGGTATTTTTTATGTAAGGCCCGCAATGCTTCTTTATAACTTTCCGGAAAATTTTCTTCACTTAACATTGCCTCAAAATGGCTATCTCCACTTTGCTTCTCACTAATTTGAATATAGTCACTACTCACAAAGCCTTGTTTTTGTACTGAACCCTCAGCAAAAGAAATTTTATACCAAGTTTTTTGTGAACTATCTTTTGTCTCATCAATAACGATAACCGTAACCCCCTTCGCAACGGAACCGACCTTACTATAAGTTACCCCCGGACCTGAACGTACGTTTAACGTAGTGCTTGTGGTATTGACTATTCCATTTTTCGCTTCATATGCCACTGCATAAAATAAAAAAATGTAACAGAAAGCTACTAAAACAACTAGGGAAACTAAAAATAACCCTATCTTGTTTTTTGCTTGATTATTCATTTGTATGTCTCCTAAAAACTCTTATCTAAAAGTAAATTTTTCTCAATATTTTTCCCTTTTTCGTTATTTATCTCATTATAGTAACAAGATCGAATCAGGTCAACCTTTACTTGAAAATTTTTGATTCTTCTTATAGTCTTCTTATCAATTTATTTTTTATCTTCATTTTTGAACAAAATTCCTTTATTTTCTTCACCAAATCTTTAAACTTCTGATTCAGATCGAGCTATGTTTGTAGTCTTTTTTAGGGCGTATTCACACTATCCGAAAGATCTAAATTTTATGTGGATTTTCCGCTCCGCAGGGCAAATTTTCGGAGACAAGCATGCGCATTTCAATAAAGCAAAAAGCTTATTTAGTATTTTCCCTGAAAGGAGAATGTTGTAGATAGTTTTTCTAAGAGCCTGTTTTCATATCTCCAAACGAAGAGAATATTGTGGATAGTTTTTCTCTCCTACACGAAGAGGTGACACAGGAATAATGGAGATATTTCAAGGAATTCAGGCACCGTATGAGGAAAAATAGACCAATATAATCCCGTGAGTGAGACATGAAAATAGACTCCCACACACAAAAGATGCGCAGGAATACTGGAGGTATTTCAAGGAATCTTGATACCATATGAGGAAAAACAGACACATATAATCCCGTAAGTGAGACACTTAGGCAGGCTCTAAGTACTGACCAGTACAAAATTTACCAAAATATAGATTCCCCTCGGTAGTGTGAACACGCTCTAGGCAATAAGTTCTTTTTTCTCATAGAAAAACAAAAACAAATTTCTACAATAATCAAGGAGCAAGTTTTTCCAAAATATTCTTTACACAGTATGGATAATCAATTTTCAAAATATCTCTATCCACACAAATGGGATATTCCACATAAACCTTGCCATTAATTTTCACCGACAGCACGCCAATTTTCTCTCCCTTTTGTACAGGTGCTTCCAATTGCCTCGGTGTATCATAAATCAGCTCTACTTGATCATCTTCACTTAACAGCAAATTCAATTCAGCATCAATATACGTATCGGTATACTTTTCCTGCCCATTTTTTACAAAAAATTGCTGATAAGTTTTAATCGGCTCTAGAACTTGCTTATATTGATAATGGGTCAAAGCATAGTTCATTAATTTTTGTGTATCACTCCATTTATATGTACGGTTTGGTGGCCATCCTGAAGCCAAAACCACAGAAATAAAACTTTTTCCATCACGTCTTATAGCCCCCACAAAACAATATCCGGCTTTCCCGGTGAATCCTGTTTTGATTCCAATTGCTCCATCCATTTGACCTAAAAAAGCATTGGCATTATGTACTGCTTTCTGCGTTCCCGCTGTCAGCTCTGAAAAATTCCAAGCAGCAGTATTTGTAATACTAAGAAATTGCTCATTTTGAATAGCATATTGCGCTATTTTTGCTAATTCTTCAGCGGTCGTTTGATGACCAAGCGCATCTAAACCATTCGGTGTTACAAAATTGGTTTGCTTACACCCTAAATCCTGCGCTTTTTGATTCATTAATGAAGCAAAACCCTCCACCGACCCACCTATATGCTCGGCAATTGCTACTGCAGAATCATTATGGGATTGCAACATTAAAGAATATAGCAAATCTTGTAAATAATATTGCTGATTTTTACTCATACCCAAATGCACTTTAGGCTGTCTTGCCGCATATTCAGAAATCGTAACTACATCATCCATTTTCCCGTTTTCTAAAGCAATGATGCACGTCATAATTTTTGTCGTGCTTGCCATGGCCAAAACATCCTGTCCTTTTTTGCTAAATAAAATACGCCCGGAATCTGCATCCATCAAGACCGCAGATTGGGCGTACAAATTATTTAATTCAGAAGGAATTTCAATTGCTTCTTTGCCCGTCTCGTTTTCCTGCGCAAAAAGGATTTGGCTGGGCAGTAAGGCAAGGCAAAGGATGAAGAACCAAAGGATTAGTTTTTTTTGCATATTCTTTTATCCCTTTTCTCAATTTCTATAACTTATGCAAAAAATAAGGGCTTCATTCTTGTTTTTCTATGCAAGGCTATCCTACTTAGGGTTTCTATTCTTAATTAAAATATATTTCCATAATATAGAAATTTATAAAGGGATTTTTCCTAGCGATTCGAAAATCCTTTTCTTAAACAAAATCCCACTTGCTCCCGACGCAATACCTCCACACCAAATGCTTTTTCTATCGCTCCTGAATGTTCCACTTCTTCTGCTGTCCCTGCAACAAGTACTCGCCCCCCTTTCATCACCACTACTTGCTCTGCATTTTCCAATGCCATCCGCAAATCATGCAAAACCACAACAACTGTTTTCCCCTCCCGCTTACATTCTTTTAAAAATTCTAATAATTCCAGCTGATGCACGATGTCCAAATAGGTAGTCGGTTCATCCAGCAAAATATTTTTTGTATCCTGTGCCAGCAACATGGCTAAATAAACTTTTTGCCTCTGTCCACCAGACAAATGGCTGAGTAATTGCTGTCGTTGTGAGAAAATCCCCATCTTTTTCATAGCATTTTCTGCTATTTGTTTATCTTCTAAACAGTAAATCCGAGGATAATTTAACCAAGGAAAGCGGCCATGCAAAACCAAAGCTCCTACGGTAATGTCTGGTATAGGTCGGCTTTGTGGCAGTAAAGCAATCTTTTGAGAGAGTTGTTTTCTAGATAATGCGCTTAAAGACTCTCTATCCACATTGACTTCTCCTTTTGCAAAGGGAAGCTGTTTACTGCAAAGCTTCAATAAAGTACTCTTCCCGCAACCATTCGGACCAACAATCACTGTCAACTGAGCATCCGAAAAAGTTAAAGATACATCTTGTAGAATTTTTGCTAAAGCATAACCTCCAAAAAGATTCTTACACTCAATCATAGCGTTTTCTCCTTGCCCCAAACAACAACCATAAAAAGAAAGGTACGCCAACATAGGAAATTAAAATACCCACTGGCAGCTCAAAAGGCGTAAATAATGTACGTGCAACGGTATCGCAGAGCAATAAAAAATTTGCTCCCAAAAGTGCAGACAGAGCAAGCAAAGCTCTTTTTGTGCCTCCTTGTAAAAGCAAGCGGGACATATGAGGAATAATCAAACCGACAAAAGAAATTAAGCCCGCAAAACTGACTACTGCTCCCGTCAAAATAGAAGCCAATGCCAGAAATAAAAAACGGTAGACTTCCACAGGTAAACCCAAAGATGAGGCGGTATCTTTTCCCAAACTCAAAATATCTAATTCTCCTGCAAAAATCCATGTCAGCACCAAAGCAAACACAATCAAACCAGTGGCAGGAAGTAACTGTTTCATCGAAATGCCCATAAACCCTCCATTTTGAAAATCCCGCAAGTTTCCCATAATCTCGGGATGTATAGTCGTCAAGGTGCTAATGCCCGCATTCATCAAACTAGATAATGCAACTCCAGACAAGACTAAAGTCATACGGGAAAGCCCTACAGCACAGGCAATCCCATAGACAAACAGCATAGCCAAAAAAGCGCCGCAAAAAGCGGCCAATGGCAAAATGAATACACTTTTTGCTAGGCAAACCATACAAAGCACAACAGCTAGTCCAGCACCTGCATTGATTCCAATAATGCTAGGGCCTGCCAACGCATTCGCTAAAGCAGTCTGTATCAATACACCAGACACAGAAAGGGCAGATCCTGCTAAAACCGCAGCAATTAAACGGGGAAAACGAATCTGCCATAAAATCCGTCCCACATTAGACTCTTTCCCCTTTGTTAAACCATAAAATAACTCTGATAAGCGAAAATATACTGATCCCCATGAAAAAGAGAATAAAAGTAAAAAAATAAGTAAAATAGAGAAAAAAATAAACAACAAGACTTGCTTTTTACTCTTCCTCATATAAAATTTTCCAAAGCTGTTGATAAGCCTCTGCCCAACGATGATTTGGTTTTTGATGAAATAAATCTTTGGGCAAAGTGATATATCGTCCAGTTTTTACCGCAGTTAAGCTTGACCAAACCGGATGGGAAAGCAAAGTATCTTGTAAAGCTTGTCTTGCATTTTCCTCTGAAGTTCCCATAAGCACGACAAAGATAAAATCAGGATCTTCTTGCAAGATAACTTCTAAACTTAACTGTTCTAGTAAGCCCGCTTCGCTATCTGCAATATTTATGCAACCCATATCTTTTAACATCTCCCCTGCCATCGTATCGCTGTTTCGAACAACTACTTTCCCTGTGCTCGCCCGTAATAACAAGATTTTGGGATGTGGCTTACTTTCCGTTTTTTTAATCATTTCTTGAATTTCACTTTGAATTTGTTCTCCGTACTCTCTATATAACTCCTCTTTTCCGTTTAATTCTGTGCAGATTTTTAGCATATGTAAATAATCGTCAAACTTTTCTACTGAAAAATATGCGGCAGTAATCTTTGAGGTTTGCAATACTTCATTTACTTTAGTATGCCCCGCAATATCTGCGGATAAAATGACTAAATCCGGATTCAATGCAATGATCTTTTCTAAATTCGGCTCATGAAGCGCACCAACATTTTCAATTCCATCCATATCCATTAAAGACTCTTCAAAAACATCTTGGCTTGCGCCGCTTAACTCCCCCCCTGCCAAGGTCCACACTTCGGCAAAACTTTTTGATAAAGCAATGACTTGTTTAGGATGAGAAAGACGGATTTCATGCCCTAAGGCATCCGTGAATTCAAAAACTTTTTCTTCTATTTTTTTACTCTCTATTTCCGTTTCTACTACGTTTTCTGTTGCTATAGACGAAAGCGTTTGTGTTGCACAAGATGAGAGCATAACAATTATTCCCATCAAAAATAAGATTAGAATTATCCCCTTTTTCATTTTATCATCCTTTCTTACCATTATGATCGTTCTTATTCACTACTCTTTAGCGTCTGTTAGGATGTGTTCACACTACCGCAGAACGTCTATCTTTTGCTAGCTTCCCCGCTGGTCTGCGTTTAGAGTCTAGTTTCCTATCTCAATTTGCAGAAGAATATTTGTCCTAGTTTTCTCCTTTAACGTTGAAATTCCTCGAAATACTAGATAATATTCCTGCGTCACCTCTTCAGATAGGAGAAAAACAATACACAAAACTCTCCTCCTTCGCAAATACTGAACAAGCTCTTCATTGTCTTGAAATATGTACCATAGATCTACAAAACTTTCTTATCTATGCAGAAAATCTACACAAAAGTTGAGTATCGTATGTAATAGTAAACACATCCTAATAAAACTTCCATTTATCCATTTTTTTAACGCTTTCCCTGATGATTAATTTATTGGGAAAATAAATTTTTACGGGAAGTTGATGTTGTTTTTGAATTCGACTAAGTAAAACTTGTACCGCCATACTCCCCATTTCCAAAATTGGCATTTCTACGGTGGTCAACATCGGGGAAGCATAGCCCGAATCCTGAATATTATCTATTCCGATCAAAGAAATTTGCTCCGGAACTTTAATTTTTTCTACCCTCAAACGCTTTAATACAGAAAGTACCAACACATCCGTAGCACAAAAAATCGCACTAGGCAAAGGTATATCTGCGGTTAATAATTGATCTAAACCACAAACTCCACCTGTTCCGTTTTGCGGATTTTGACAAACCAAACGCTTGTCATCATCTAATTTATACTTTTTTACCAGATCCAAATATGCCCTATAGCGGACTTCATTCACGATCTCTCCTAAATAAGCAATTCTTCGATGTCCCATTGAAATTAAATACTCCAAGGCAATTTGGGCTGCCTCATACCCATCACAAAGGATCTGATCCCACTTTGCCTCTATCGGATTTCTACCAATATAGATCCGATTTTTAATCTGTTTTTCTAAAAAAGAAATTGTTTTTTGCTTTAATCTGCCTAAGACTAACACGCCATCTATTTGGCTGAATTTCAAGCCTTCTAATGCTTTTTCATCCATACTTGAACAAAAATTTCTAAGCGGATAGGCCTTTTGCATTGCCCGCTGTTCAATCACTCTGCCTAATTGCTCAAAAAAAGGGTTATCTTCCAAATCATTTACTCTTCCCAAAATACAGCTTAACGCTCCACTCTGACTTTTCGTAAAATTTCCTTGCTTGAGTGCCTTTGCGTTTTGATTCGGAATATAACCGTTCTCTTGCACTACTTTCCAAATGCGATCCCTAACTTCCTTTCGAGCAAAACTGTTATCCGGCGAATTTAACACCCTCGAAACAGTTGAAACCGAAACTTCTGCTTTTTCGGCAATGTCTTTTAAGGTCATTCCTATCCCTCCTTGCCTCTATTCCTCTCTTAGAAAATAACGGTAAGTTCGATAAGAGTTTATTCCACTCTTTTTTATATCCTACTTTATATCATATAAAACATATAAAAACAATATGTAAAGTATGATATTGATTTAAATAATCAATTCAAACATTTGACATGGATTTTTTAAAACAAAATATGCCCAGTATCTGCAATTTTTCACACTGCAGAGCGGGCATATTTCTATTGATAAAAAACTGAAAACGATCCATAAAAAACACTTACGGATCTACAGGAATGCTATTGAAATAAAGATCATCCGGGCAAACATCTTGTCGTGAATCCATTCGATACTCAAACCGGCGAGTCTAACTGTATTGAAAATAGTAAGACTTCTAAGTTCTTGAAAAGACTTGAAATCAAGATAAGGTGTTTTTCCATTCTATTACGTACTTACAAGTCTTAAAATTGGCAACTATACGAAACGAAATCTATTGAATAAGGTGGTAGGTAATACTACTCTTATTTTGTTAGATATCTTTTCGAAATTTGTGTAAGAATAACCTAATGATTAAATATAATATCATAACAAAAAATATTATAACGAAGAATATTACTTTGATTAGGAATGGTAAGATATTATAATACAAACAAAAGACCAAACCAATAAAGGCTAAGACATCAAACCAAAAAGCTTTTAAAAATGCTAATAGATAAACATGAATATCCCAAGGGTATTCCTTATAATATTGCCTGTAGTAAAACCTATACTTTTTGCTACGTAAAGGCAAAGAAGCCTTTTTAATATACCGATCATAAAGCCGATCAATATTAAAGCATACACTATTCCAATCATGTTGAATCACGAATAATTGTAATGTATTATGAGGATCTATGGATGCAAGGGTTTCTGCCAAGTCTCTTACTTGATGTCTAAAATCCGAAGAAATATATAAAGGGTATTTGCTATTAATATGTTCAAAATATTTCAGAAACTCTTTCAATTTAAGCAACGGAATTTTTTTATATAAATAAGGTTCTACAAATTGAAAAAGTGGAAAATAAACTGTATTTAGATATTCCCTAGCTAATTCATTGGTTAAAGGTTTTTCGTTTCGAGTGAAAATGATAATATTAACACTCGCAGTAATAAGAACAGGTATAAGAACAGAAATCCATTGTTCTATATATTGCGGTAGAGAAAGAAAAAAGTTTTTTATCGTTTCCATCGTTTGTATTGGTTTACCTTTCTATATTAATAAAACTATAGAAAAATTAATATCCTTGATATAACGAAGATTAAAAAATTCATCGCATTCTTTTCTAGTCAGACAATTTTACGAGATAATTGCCCTGACGTTACAAAATCAGTAAGAAACACTAAATTTTAAGAGTAATTGTTCATCTACTTCGTTCTACATCACGAATCTAAATTTTCGTTACTTTTCATTAGCTAGATCATTTATTTAAAGTTTTTTATGTAGTCACAATATTTTTAATCTTGCCAAAACTATTGATATAGATTATAAAAGCTCTTGACAAAACATTAGGAACAAATTCTGATTGTTCATTCTATCGGTAAATGTGCGTTTAAATATACTATATCTAAAAGGAAAATTCAACAAAAATCAAACTAAAGATCGAAAACGCAATAACTTCCCTTATGCCGTTTCAATAAAAAAGGCACTACAAAACAATATACTTACTATGATAGATACACATACTATTTTTTTCATTCAAATCCATAAAAATCCGTGACTAAACAAAATACCCCCATCTAGTTAATCTTTTGTATGAAATGAAATATCTTTTCCATCGTTTAAATATCTGACGAGCGGCAGAGTGCCACCCCTACGGGTTTTCTCTAAAATTTCTGACCTATTTTAATATATAAGGTAACTTTTGCATCATAGCTTAATTCCCATATACTTACATTTTTATATAAAAGCAAACGATTGCGTAATTTCGATTAGATTTTATTCTATTCTATTGTATATAATACTTTATACCATATAAAACATATAAGAACGATAGGTAAAGTAGGTGATTAATTGAAGCTACAAATCCAAACGCTTGACACAGATTTTTTGATTATTGGCGGAGGAACTGCCGGTTGTTATGCTGCTTTAAGCTTTTGCGAACATTCC
>BNZI01000024.1 GCA_026000945.1 Clostridia bacterium
TTATGGACAAAGTCTGTTCTATCAAGATGCGGCGAATGATTTAATTCCTGAAGTTTATGATCAAGCAGTAAAGGAAAGTGAATTAGAAATTGTTTCTAGGCCAGAAATTCAAGTTGAGCAAGTAGATAAAGGAAAAGAATTTATTTTTACTGCTACAGTAGCGATTAGACCGGAAGTAAAATTAGGTAAATATAAAGATTTAGAAATTAAAAAATTTAATCGAGAAGTAACCGAAGAAGAATTAGCAAAAGAATTAGAAAAAATCGCAGATGAAAATGCACGTTTACTTACAATAGAAGATAGAACAATTGAAAGCAAAGATATTGCCATTATTGATTTTGTTGGTTACGTAGAAGGAAAAACTTTTGAAGGCGGCAAGGGAGACAATTATGAATTAGAAATTGGGTCGCATTCTTTTATTGATACTTTTGAAGAACAGTTAATTGGAAAAGCAGTTGGAGAGCATGTGGAAGTCAATGTGAATTTTCCACAAGATTATCATATTTCTGATTTGGCTGGTAAACCAGCTCTTTTTCAAGTGGATGTAAAAACGATCCAAGTGAAAGAAATTCCAGAAATCAATGATGAGTTTGCCAGCGAAGTTTCTGAATTTGAAACACTAGAAGAATGGCAAGAAGATGTTAAAAAATCTCTGACAGAGAAAAAACAAAAAGCAATTGAGACAGAGAAAGAAAATTTGCTGATTGGTCAAGTGATTGAAGGCAGTGAAATGGACCTTCCAGAACCAATGATTCAAGGACAAATTGAAGTATTGATGAAAGATTTTGTTCATAGAATAGAATCACAAGGTTTACAATTAGAACAATATTTGCATTTTACTGGATTAACAAAAGAAAAAATACTAGATCAAATGCGTCCGCAAGCCATTAAACAAATTCAAACAGATTTAGTTTTGAGCGCAATTGTTAAAGAAGAGAATATTGTAATTAATGAGGAAGAGTATGAAGCTGGCGTAAGAAAAATGGCGGATAGTTATAAAATGGATTATGATGTGTTTTCTGGTTTAATTAAACGCAGGGAAGACCAGAATTTAGAAAAAGAATTCGCAGTACAAAAAGCTATAGATTTAATTGTAGAAAGTGCTAAAGAAGTATAAAGGAGGAAAACGGTGAGCTTTATTCCCTATGTCATTGAAACGACAAACAGAGGTGAGCGTTCTTATGATATTTATTCTCGTTTGTTAAAAGATAGGATTATTTTTTTGGGCGAAGAAGTAAATGAAGTCAGCATGAGTTTAGTAGTAGCTCAGTTGTTATTTTTGGAATCTCAAGACCCTAGCAAAGACATTAATTTATATATCAATAGTCCGGGAGGGTCTGTGACGGCAGGTTTAGCAATTTATGATACAATGAATTACATTCAATGTGATGTTTCCACGATATGTATCGGTTTAGCGGCAAGTATGGGCGCATTTTTGTTAGCAGGTGGAAAAAAAGGAAAACGTTATATTTTGCCTAATGCGGAAGTGATGATTCATCAGCCATCAGGTGGAGCAAGAGGTCAGGCTACAGATATACAAATTGTGGCAGACCAAATCTTAAAGACAAAAAAACAATTGAATGAGATTTTAGCTACAAATACAGGTCAGCCTTTGAAAGTGATTGAAGAAGATACAGAACGTGATTATTATATGTCAGCGGAAGAGGCTCTGAAATATGGTATAGTAGATAAAATCATGGAAAATCGGGAATAAGGAGAGGGTAATTGAGTGTCAATTAGAAATGACAATCAAATTAAGTGTTCATTTTGCGGAAAAGTGCAGGATGAAGTACAAAAGTTGATTGCAGCAGGAAATAGTAACGTATACATCTGTGATGAATGTGTGGAGCTTTGTTCAGAAATTTTAGAAGAAGAAGAAATTGCTTTTGGAAGACCACATCCGCCATCAGAAAAAAGTAAAATTAACTTGTTAAAACCAAAAGAAATTAAGTTATTTTTAGATGAATATGTCATTGGGCAGGAAGAAGCAAAAAAAGTATTATCTGTGGCTGTGTATAATCATTACAAAAGAATTACAGTGGATGAAAAGCACAGTGTTTCACAAGATGTGGAAATCCAAAAAAGCAATATTCTTATGCTTGGTCCGACAGGATCAGGAAAAACATTTTTGGCACAAACTCTTGCTAAGTTGCTCAATGTTCCTTTTGCCATCGCCGATGCTACCACATTGACAGAAGCAGGTTATGTGGGAGAGGATGTAGAAAATATCCTACTCAAATTAATCCAGGCGGCAGACTATGATATTGAAAAAGCACAATGCGGTATTATTTACATTGATGAAATTGATAAAATCGCAAAAAAAACAGAAAATGTTTCGATTACTCGAGACGTTTCCGGTGAAGGAGTACAACAAGCTTTACTGAAAATCTTAGAGGGTACGATAGCAAGTGTGCCTCCTCAAGGTGGTCGTAAACATCCACAGCAAGAATTGCTGCAATTAGATACAACAAATATTTTGTTTATTTGTGGCGGTGCTTTTGCTGGAATGGAAAAAAGTATTGAAGCTCGTTTAGGCTCTAGTGCTTTAGGTTTTCATGCAGAAATAAAAGATAAAAATAAAGCAGATATCAGTGCAGTATTAAAGAAAATGGAACCTCAAGACTTAATTCATTTTGGCTTAATTCCCGAGTTAGTTGGTCGCTTGCCAGTTACTGTTTCTTTGGAATTGTTGGATGAAACAGCTTTGGTTAAAGTATTAACAGAGCCGAAAAATGCTTTAGTAAAACAATACCAAAAATTATTTGAGTATGATGGAGTAAAGTTAGAGTTTACGCCTGAAGCGATTAAGAGTATTGCTCATCTTTCCTTTGAACGTAAAACGGGGGCAAGAGGGCTTCGAGCAGTTATGGAAGCCATTATGATGGATACCATGTATGAAATTCCATCTAATGAAAATATTGGAATTTGTACGATTACGAAAGAAGTGGTGGAAGAAAAAACGAATCCTGATTTGACTTATCGAACACTGCCGGTGCAAAAAAAACATGCACCTCATCATAAAAAAAATAGTGGAGAAACGGCGTGACTTAGAGTGCTGATTAATTCTTTTCTTACTCACTATCACTAATAGGCTCTTAGAAAAACTATCTATAAGATTCGCCTCGTTTGGAGATACTGAACAAGCTTTTTATTTTCTTGAAATACGTATGTTTATCTGAAAAATTACCATGCGAGGCGGAAAATTTACTAAAAATCTAGGCAGTTCGGCTAGTCTGAACACGCCCTAGTACATATATAGAGGGGAAAACAGATGTTCATTCAAGAAGTAGAGTTGGAAACGGTATGTGGAATTACGAGTAAATTACCTACTCACGAACACTTGGAATTTGCTTTCTGCGGGAAATCCAATGTAGGAAAGTCTTCTTTACTGAATAGTTTAGTGAATCGTAAGTCTCTAGCAAGGACTTCTGCTGCCCCAGGAAAAACACAAACGATTAATTTTTATCATATTCACCCAAATTTACATAAAAAAGACCCAGAGATCTATCCAAATTTTTATTTTGTGGATTTGCCGGGATACGGTTATGCGAAAGTTCCTCTAAAGGTAAAAAAAGAGTGGGGAAAGATGACGGAACGGTATTTAAAGCAGAGTAAAACTTTAGCAGCAATTTTTTTACTCTTGGATATTCGGCATATCCCATCTGAAAATGATCGTCAAATGTATCAATGGATACAAGATTCAGGGCATTCGTTGGCTATTATTGCAACAAAATCAGATAAAATCAAGCCTTCTCAATTAGACAAGCAGGTAAAACAGATACGGAATCATTTTCAGTTAGATCCAAAAATAAAAATTTTCCCTTTTTCTTCTCTAAAAAAAACAGGAAAAGAAGAAGTACTTTCTTGGATTAATGAAGTTTGTATGCAAAGAAACTCTATATAGATTAGGTTGTTCACAGTACCCGAACTGCTAAAATTCTGGGTAGATTTTTCGCTCTGTAAGGCAATTTTTGTAGATATATGCGCTATATTTCAAAAAAATAGAAAAGAATAGCAAAAATCTACAAAAAATAGGCATCCCGCGGTAGTGTGTACACATTCTAAATAAAAATGCTGATGAAAGTTTTGTACGATAAAAGGTAAAAAAATTATATATGTTTTGATTGTGAATAATCATAATCGTGCTAATTTGAATATGACATGATACATGCTTTTTATTTATCATATGATTAATAAGGAGAAAAAACGATGAAAAAAATTATTTCTATCATTGCGTTAATCACTTTTATGAGTACTCTAGTTTCTTGTGCAAGTACAACAGAAACAGTCAGTAATGGGGATACAAAAATATTGACCGTTTGGAGTATTGCAACAGAAAGTGACAGTTTCAACCATGCTTATCAACAAGCGATTGCTGATTTTGAAGAGGCAAATCCGGGAGTGAAAATCCGTTATGAAAGTTTTGAAAATCAGTCTTATAAGACAAAATTAAAAACGGCAATTGCGGGAAATGACTTGCCGGATATTTTTTATACTTGGGGAGG
Source organism: Clostridia bacterium (assembly GCA_026000945.1). Lineage (GTDB taxonomy): Bacteria > Bacillota > Clostridia > Lachnospirales > Lachnospiraceae > BNZI01. The sequence goes on from BNZI01000024.1 coordinate 4,506, forward strand.
AGGATTTTCAGCGGATTTTGTATCAGCAAATAAAGTTTTGGCTTTAGATGAGTACTATGCTGACTATGAGGAGAATTTACCCAAAGCTGTATTAAATAATGCTACATACGAAGAAAAAATCTATGGAGTACCGTATACTACGCCAGTTTCTTTATTATTTTTTAACAAAGTGATGTTTGAAGAGATAGGACTAAATCCGCCGACTACTTTTGATGAATTACTTGCTGTCTGCAAAGAATTTAAAGAAGCTGGTATTACTCCTATAGGAATCAGTGCAAAGGATACTTGGGTTTTAGCGATGACACATGATGCTTTGGCGTTGAAAGCGGTCGGAGCGGAAAAATTGCAAGATACACTGACTAAACAAGAAGGCATGAGCTATGATGACCCTGATTTCATCACAGCAGCGGAAAAATTTCGTGAATTAGTTGAATTGGGTGCATATCCTAGTGGAGCTTCTGCTTTGTCAAGTGATGAGGCAAGTGCGCAATTTTACGGAGAACAAATCCCAATGTTTTTGACCGGAAGCTTTTTAGGCGGGGCAATCCAAAGGGAAACAGAAGAAGAAAACCGAGCACATTTTTCAGCAGTTCCAGTTCCGGTATTTTCCAATCATGCCAAAGCTACAGATTTTATGGGCGGTGCAATTGATACGCTTATGGTTAGTGCAACAACGTCAGAACCCGATTTAGCAGCCAAGGCGGCATTTGAAATTGCTCGTGGCATTTCTAAGTATTCTTATTTAGATGGAGCTGGTACTCCGGCTTGGAAAAAAGATTATGATGATTCTAGCGTAGATCCCCTTTCTAAAAAAATAGCGGATTATGTCTCAGAAGCGACATCGTTTACTTTATGGTTTGATACCTTGTTAAGTGGAGACGATGCAACGGAGTATTTGCAATTATTGCAAGAATTATATTCTGATAATATTACTGCCAAAGAATTTGTTGCCAATATGGCGAAAAAGTTAGAAGGTGAGTAATCAATATGGAAAAAGTCAGGAAAAATAAACTTGCGCTTACGATATTTTTATTTCCGGCATTGTTTTTGTTTTTGGCTATATTGATTGCTCCCATTATCATGTCTTTTGTGTATAGTTTTTTTGATTGGAATGGGCAGACAGAATGGACTTTTGTGGGCTTGAAAAACTATATTGAAATTTTTACAAATAAATCTGTTCAATTTAATAAAAGCTTGGGAAATGCGATTATTTTAGCTATATTATCAGTATTGATCCAATTGCCTTTAGCCTTGTTGCTTGCTTTGCTTTTAGCGAGAAAAGTGAAGGGAGAAGGTTTTTTTGTTACCGTATTTTTCATTCCAGTCATTTTATCTACGGTAGTTATCGGTCAATTGTGGAGCAAAATTTATCATCCAGACTATGGTATTCTCAATTTAATTTTGAACTCTCTGGGTTTGAAAGAACTTGCGCGTGCATGGCTGGGGGAACAGGGAACGGTACTAGCTGCTGTTTTTATTCCCATACTTTGGCAGTATGTGGGTTACCATATGCTGCTGATGTATGCAGGTGTTAAAACCATTTCTCCGGAAATTCAAGAAGCGGCAAAAATCGATGGAGCTACCAACTGGCAGACAGAATGGTATGTTGTGATTCCTATGTTAAAGCCCGTTTTACGAATGTGTACGATTTTTGCTGTCACGGGTTCATTGAAAGCTTTTGATTTAATTTATGTTTTGACTGGCGGTGGACCTAACCATGCTAGTGAAGTACCTAGTATTTCTATGGTAGAAATGTTTTTTAGCCGAAATCGCTATGGTATGGGTAGTGCCATAGGTATATTTATCATTCTCTTATGCTTCTTTTTTGCGTTTTTAATTCAAAAATGTATACGTGTGGAGGGAGAATAAATGGAAAGGAAAAACCAAGCGAAGTACATAAAACAAAAGCTACCTATTGGTAAAAGTTTTACTTATCTTTTTTTGATTTTCTGGACAGTGATACAACTTTTCCCCTTGTATTGGATGTTTACTTTTTCTTTGAAAAGTAATAAAGAAATTTTTGGAGAAAATACCTTAGGCTTGCCTAAACAGTGGCTGTGGTCAAATTATCAGAAGGCCCTTAATCAAGGCAATATGGGACGTTATTTCATCAATAGTGTGATTGTTACTGGTTTGACTATTTTGTTTACCACTGTTTTTGCTATTATGGCATCTTACGCTTTAAAACGTTTAGTATGGAAAGGCAGAAAAGTAGTTAACCAATTATTTATGTTGGGTTTGACCATACCTATCCATGCTTCCTTGCTACCTGTTTTTTTGATTTTGACTTCCTTGAAAATGACTAATTCTTATCAAGCTTTAGTGCTTCCCTATACGGCTTTTGCTCTGGCTATGGCCATATTGATTTGTAATGGTTTCATGGAGAATATTCCAGTAGAATTGGAAGAAGCGGCTTGCATAGATGGCTGCAATGTATTTAAGATGTTTTTTCGTATTATTTTTCCTTTGATGAAACCGGCTCTTTCGACCATTTCAATTTTTACATTTTTGCAAGCTTGGAATGAGTTAATGTTTGCGGTAACGTTTATCAGTAAATCTGAATTTCGTACTTTATCTGTAGGGATTCAAACACTTTCTGGAGCATTTACCACAGAATGGGGTCCCATCGGAGCGGCTCTAGTTATTGCTACTATTCCTACTTTGCTGATGTATTGTTTCATGAGTAGGAGAATACAAAGTAGTTTGATTGCGGGAGCGGTGAAAGGTTAAGATAAGAGGTAGAAAAGGAAAACCTCATGACTTAAGTTGTGGGGTTTTCCTTTTCTGTAAGAAAATAAGATTTTTCGTTTGTTTCTGTAGCGTAATAAGTAATATTTTTTTGTATGAGGCATCAATATGACTAAACAGAAACAGATTCTATTTTCCATTTTTTAGATGAATAATATTGCTTCATACCCTTGATAATTCCTTCTAAAAATGAAACAGTTTCTTCAAAAATTTGATTTAATTCAGTATGAGTATAATTTTGTCCAACTTCCACAAAAGATTTTAATCCATGTGCCAAATCATTTCGTAAGTCCTTAACTGTCTTAATATGGTAACCACCTTTGCTTTTGTCTTTTTCTTCTTCTTCAGCAAATGTAATTCCATGCAAATTACATATTTTTCTTATTTGATCTGCATCTAAATTTCCATTAATCTCAACAGCCCTACGATCTAAAGCAATAACTTGGTTATTCAGTATGGCTTTAATTATTTCTGAGACTTTTTTCTTGTATGAATTGTGATGGGCATTCTTGTCATAAACTTGATTAAACATATAGGAAAACCAAACTGTTCGCAATTCTTCATTGATCAGTAGATAGGACATATTTTCTGATTTTAATGCATCGTAAATTTCTAAAATGCCGCCGAGAACCGTTGATTCTACAAGGTTATATAACATCAAAATGACATTTGAATGTAACATATTAGAAAAATCCATTGGAAATGAGTTTTCCTCGTCAATTCTTTTCATATTTATCAAAAAAACTTCCAATTCTTTTTTTCGTGCTTCAAAGGTCTGTTGAGTGTCGATCATACTGTTTCTGCCTCTTTTCCCTTTAGCAGCATGTTGCGGACGTATTCTATACGCTCTCTCACACGAATTTTTGTGTTACTTGAGTGAGTAGTAGTATGGTATTTAAATCTTGATCCCACTTCCGTATTAGATATATCTGCCCAATCAGTGGGGACTATAGGGGTTAACTGGGAATTTTCGCGTAGTGCTAATGCAACACCAACAGATAAAGCCTCGAATCGTGTTCGGGGCACAGACTTCGAATGTTCTGTTTTCCTAAAACCGTATTTAAAGTTATATTTTACAAATTTTAACATTCTGTCAAATTCCATTTCAAAATTATTTTCATTAAATGAATGTTGATGTTCTTTCATGAATTCATTTAAGAACAGATCTACACGATGATCAAAATTTGTGTAATTATTAAGAAAGGCAAAAAATCTAAGTATGAGCTCAATATCTTCATATCTCTTTTGGGCATCTGCACTCACAGGGCAAAGTTCTTGAA
>BNZI01000025.1 GCA_026000945.1 Clostridia bacterium
TTTCCAAATTTATATATATTGCGCTAATGGATACCGGACAGCACACCAAAGCTTTTCATCGCCTTTGATCTAAAATGTCACACGAACCCCAATATATACTTTGCTACTATAACATAAGAAAAAATGAGAGTCAAGCAGAGATCCCTATAGAAATTTCGCCTTTAAAATATCCATTATTTCCCTTAGTAAAAAACGTTAAATCTAGCATACTAAGGGGCATTGGAGGTGTAATCTATATGAATCAAGAGTTATCCGTCTTAAACCAAATTCGCCAAAGTGCCCAGTCTGGTCGTGACAATACCAGCCATCTCATTCAAATTTCAGATAATACAAGATTTCGCCATGCTTTGGACCAGCAGCTTCGTGTTTACGAAAACGTCTGCGCAAACGCCGATCGCATCATCAAATCTTACGGTAGAGAACCGGGTATTGTACACCCAATTTATAAAGTGGGTTCTTATTTTTCTTCCAGTTTTAAAGCAATGGTAGACCATTCCCTATCTAGTTTAGCTGAAATCAGCATTGAAAATAGCACAAGTTGTATGACTAGTTTAACACGGACATTACATGATTGCAGGAATAGCAAAAAAGAAGTCGTAGACCTAGCAAACAATCTGATACACAGCGAAGAAAAACATATTGAAGAAATGAAGAAATTCTTATAAAGGAAGTATATTCTAAAACTAACACTAGATTTTCTCTAGCAACTAATTTGAATAAAACTCTTAAAAAACTCAGTCGACCGAAAGAAAAACTGCATCCCTAATGGAATGCAGTTTTTCTTTGTCTTCTTGTACTAACTCATTATATCATGATTGCGAAGTCAATCATGATCACGCCAATTTGAGTGTGCTTGGCACATATCTTCCTAATCAAATTGTGTGCATAAACGATATAATAAGCATTTTTGCTTATTATATCTTAACTCAATTATACAACATATTTAATGAATTTTCCATTTGCATCAAATTGTGCAAGTCTACCATTATTTACTTCTGATATACCTGTCGCCATCGTACAGTCATCCTTAAAGTAATACCAAGAGCCATCCTCTGCGTATAACCAGCCTTTATATGCTGTACCATACTCTGTGAAATAATAAGTTTTACCACTTACCGTTTTTCGAGCATCCGTAAGCATTGAACCATCTTCTGTCAGGTAATACAAGTAGTCACCATGTTCTTTTAAACCTGTATAAGGGCTTCCATCTTCGTTGAAGTAGTACCATACATCACCAATTTGTTTCCAACCTACTACTCGATATCCGTTGACAAAGTAACCACTTACACCGTCAATAATCTGTTCACCTTCTGCTGCTTTTCCGTCCCTTTCAAAGAATACGTCTGTGCCATTGATTTCATATTTTCCGGTAACTACTTCACCTGTCCCTGGTTTGCAGTAGTACCAACGTCCATTTTCATATTTCCAGCTTTCATGAGCTTGACCTGTTTCATATAAGAAATACTTTGCTCCATCAATTGTCTTCCATCCTGACTCTAACGGAAAGCCTTTTATTAAGTAAAAAGGTGCATTGTTATAAGTAAACCAACCAGAAGTAGGTGTGCCATCTTCTTCAAAATGCGCCCATACATCTTTAACTTCTTTACCATTTGCTACTTCCTGTGCAATGAATATCCAACCTTTTACAATTTCTCCACTGTAACGTGTATAGAATGAATAGTCATCTGCCCATCCTTGATGACTTAAGCCATTTTCCTCAAAGTAAAATTCTCTGGCTTTTCCACCAATTACGATCTCAACACGTCCAGTTAACAAACCATTTTGACTTACAAAAAGTAATTTTCCTTCATTGACACCAGAAGCTTGCAACCAACCTACATACTTGCTTCCATCAGCTAAAACGAAATCCCATTGTCCTGATGTATCGTCCCACTGGCCTTCTTCGACTACTGCCGGAGGAGTAAGTGTAGAAGGTCCCTGAGAGTCACTTTCTTCACTGGGAGCAGGGGGATTGATTGGCGCTGGAGGAGCTATTGGCAGCTCTTCTTCTGATGATTCTGTTTCTTCACTTGATTCTATTGATGACTCTGTTTCTTTATCTGTTGAATCAGTTGGTTTTGATAAATCAACTGAGCTTGTTTCACTTACTGATGTTGATTCTATTGGAGCTGCTGTGTCAGGTGTTGACTCGCCCGGAAGCTCTGGTTCTATTTCAGATGTTGCTTCAATTGGATTGGAGCCTTCAGATTCTTCTTCGGAAAATTCCACACTTTCCTCTTCGCTCGGAGAACTCTCTCCTGCTACAGCCGTCATCCCATCAGTGAATCCTTGACCAGCAAATGCTGTAGCTACTGCCGTAACAGACACTGTACTTAAAACAGCAAATGCCAATACAATTTTTTTGAAATTTTTTTTCATATATTTTTTACCTCGCCTATCCCGCAAACACAAAACCCTATCTAACCAAATCTGATTAGTAGAGTTTTAAAAACTATACTAAGTAATCCAGTCGACTACATACCCTCTTTTTTCTCTTTTCCAACTTTTACAAACAACATTAGGGCATACCGATAGGGTGAAAGAATAACTACTCACCTTATCACTGGATTCTACAATTAGCAGTAGGAGTTACACTCCTACTGAATTGACTTACCTTATGTAAACTAACTTACTATATGTAAACTAACTTTTTATCTTTTTATGTACATTTTTGTTGATATTATCATCTTATCATATTCATCATTGTATTGCTAGTCTTTTTTTTGAAAGTTTTTTTATTTTTTTTATAAAATTTATAATTTAAATATATTTTGTTATAAAAATGTCGAATATAATCACGTTTATCAAAAAATACTTTACCAAGTACGCCTTAAAGTTTCTTGCTTTAATGTTAAGAATATCCCAGCAAAAAATAAGCATCCTGCCTGCGGTAGTGTGAACATACTCTCACTCACATGACACAAAAAACCCGGGGTATACCCCAGGTTTTTTGTGTCAACTCACTTTTATTCACAATTTATACCATGATGACGAAGTAAATCATGGTTGCGCCGATTACGGCGAACGTACGTGAAGCAAATTCTTTACGCAATTGTGTGTATAAACGGTATAATAAACGTTTTTTATTTATTATACCATGATGACAAAGTCAATCATGGTTGCGCCGATTACGGCGAACATATGTGAGCAAATTCTTTACGTAATCGTGTGCATAAACGGTATAATAAACACTTTTTGTTTATTATACCATGATGACAAAGTCAATCATGGTCGCACCAATTTGAATGTGCTTTGCACATCAATTTCCTCGGCAAATTGTGTACATCAACTGTCTTAGTTTTTTCCCACACTCAATTTCACTTCTTCTCCATTGATGTCCCATATTTTCTGGTAGTCTTTTACTAAGCCCTCTTGGCTTCTTACTGCTAATACTTCCTTTTCGATATCTTCACTGTATTGCTGAAAAATTTCTTTAATTTTTTCATTCCCTTGATAAGCGACCACAATATGATCCATGACTTCAAAGCCAGCTTCTTTTCTCATCGTTTGAATCTTGCTCACAATCTCCCGCACAAAACCTTCATCTATTAAAGCTTTATTTAACTTGGTATCTAACACTACGGTAATACCCCCGTCTGATTCAGAAGTCAAACCGTCTTTTTGCTTACTTTCAATCAATAAATCTTCTTTAGTCAAAACAATATCTGTTTCTTCTAATATATTGCTTAAATGAATTTCCCCTTTTACTTCTAGCGTGTGAAAAGCTTCTACACCGTCAATTTCTTTTAAGGCTTCCTGAATATTCTTTAATACTTTTCCATACTTCGGACCTACTGTCCTTAACTGCGGTTTAAATGAATAATCAATAAAGCTAGAAATATCCTGTGCTTTTTCGATTTCTTTGACATTTAATTCATCTCGAATAATTTGCAGATCATCTAAAGTTAAATCCAAATCACTTTGAAGCCACATTTTCGCCAAAGGTTGACGGTTTTTAATTGCAGCAGTGTTTCTAGCAGCTCTACCCAAACTAACAATTTTCATAATTTTTTCCATTTTTTCTTCTAAGTCTGGATCAATAAAGTCCTCTTTTACCTGAGGATAATCACAAAGATGTACGCTTAATTCCGCTTGAGAATTTTCTTCTCGCACTAAATTTTGGTACATACTTTCTGCCATAAATGGAGTAAAAGGAGCGGAAAGCTTGGACAAAGTAAGCAAAGTTTCATATAAAGCCAAATAGGCATGAATTTTATCCCGCTCCATACCTTTAGCCCAAAAACGCTCTCTACCTCTGCGAATATACCACTTGCTTAAATCATCTACAAAACTTTGCAAAAGTCTTGCGGCTTCTGGAATCTTATATTCCTCCAAAGCTTGATCTACACGTTGAATTAAGGTATTTAATTTAGATAAAAGCCACTTATCCATTACACCAAGCTGACTTTTATCCAAAGTATAATCTTTACTAGAAAACTGATCAATATTAGCATACAGTACATAAAAAGAATAGGTATTCCACACCGTAGACATAAATTTACGTTGACCTTCAATAACTGCTTTAGCAGAAAAACGGTTCGGCAACCATAAAGCGGAATTGCTGTAAAAATACCAACGAATAGCGTCTGCACCATAGGTTTTTAATGCTTCAAATGGATCTACAGCATTGCCTTTGGATTTGGACATTTTTTGTCCTTGTTCATCTTGCACATGTCCTAGTACCAAAACATTTCGATAAGGATTTTCATTAAATAAAAGAGTAGATACTGCCAAAAGCGAATAAAACCAACCTCTTGTTTGATCTACTGCTTCTGAAATAAAGTTTGCTGGAAAATTTTGCTTAAATAATTCTTGATTCTCAAAAGGATAATGATATTGAGCAAAAGGCATCGCTCCAGAATCAAACCAACCATCAATAACTTCCGGTACTCTTTTCATTTGCTTTTGGCATTTTGGGCAAGTAATCAACACGCGATCCACAAAAGGCTTGTGTAAATCCAAATCTTCCGGATAATTTTGCGCTTTTTCCTTCAACTCCTGCCTACTGCCGATCGCTTGCTGATGCCCGCACTCACATTCCCAGATATTAAGCGGCGTTCCCCAGTATCGATCACGGCTAATTGCCCAATCCTGTACATTTTCCAACCAGTCTGCAAATCTTCCTTTTCCGATATTTTCAGGAAACCAATGAATTTTTTGATTATTTCGTAATAAATCTTCTTTTACTTCCGTCATTTTGATAAACCAAGAATTTCGAGCATAATATAAAAGCGGTGTATCACAACGCCAGCAATGCGGATAGCTATGTTCTAGAACAGGAGCTGAAAATAATAAACCCCTCTCTTTTAAATTTTTTAAAATTGCAGGGTCTGCTTCTTTGCAAAAGACACCCGCCCAGTCGGTTTCTTTTTCCATTTCTCCTTTGGAATTCACAAGCTGTACAAAAGGCAATTGATAATTTTTCCCTACTTTTGCATCATCCGCACCAAAAGCAGGTGCAATATGCACAATTCCTGTACCGTCGCTAAGCGTAACATACTCATCACAAGTCACATAATGAGCTTTTTCTTGAACAGAAACAAAAGTATAAAGAGGTTCGTATTCTTTATACTCTAAGTCTTTTCCAATAAAACGTGTTAAAATTTCTCCTTCATCTTCTAATACTTTTTCTACCAACGCTTCCGCTATATAATAAAATTCCTCATGATACTTTACTTTTACATAAGGCTCTTTCGGATTTACACAAAGCGCAACGTTTGATGGCAAAGTCCAAGGTGTGGTTGTCCAAACGAGAAAAAAGGTATTTTCTTCCCCTTTTACGGTAAATTTGACAAAAGCGGAACGTTCTTTTACTTCTTTATAACCTTGTGCTACTTCATGACTGGATAAAGGCGTTTCACAACGGGGACAATATGGAACGATTTTAAAGCCTTTGTATAACAAGCCTTTCTCCCAAATTTGCTTTAATGCCCACCATTCCGATTCAATAAAATCATTCTGGTAAGTAATATAAGGATTTTCCATATCAGCCCAAAAACCGACTGTGTCAGAAAATCCCTCCCACATTCCTTTATATCTCCACACACTTTCTTTGCATTTTTCTATAAATGATTCTAAACCATATCGTTCAATATGTTCTTTTCCTTCTAAGCCTAAAGCTTTTTCAACTTCCAATTCCACAGGCAAACCATGTGTATCCCAGCCAGCTTTACGAGGTACTTGATAGCCTTTCATGGTTCTATATCTAGGAATAATATCCTTAATAGCCCGAGTGAGAACATGTCCGATATGCGGTTTTCCATTTGCCGTAGGAGGACCGTCATAAAACATATAAAGCGGCTGCCCTTGGCGTTTTTCAATGCTTTTTTCAAAAATATGATGCTGATTCCAAAAAGCCCTCACTTCCTGTTCACGCTCTTCAAAATTCATATCAGCAGACACTTTTTTATACATCTACTCTTCTCCCCTTTCCACTTCTTCTAATACCCTAAAAATTTCTTCTGAGGAATAGCCCTTACGTGCAAAAAATTGATAAACTTTATATTTTTCTTTCCTATCCTGTAAGGAAACATTCCGAAATTTACTTTCTATATATTTTTTTATTTGCTCTGCTTCATCTATGTTTTGTTCCTCCAGAAGAGACGAAAATATTTCTTTTTCTATACCTTTATTTCTCAACTGAATTTGTAATTTAAGTTTACTCATTTTGGAGCTTTTTTGTTCGATATAATGCTGGGCATAACGTAAATCATCCACATAACCTCTTTGCTTCATTTCCATCAAAAGTTTTTGGATAACTTGTTCAGGGTAAAATGCGGATAACAATTTATTTCTTAACTCTTTTTCTGTGTAGTCTTGTTTGGCTAATAAAGTAATAACTTTTACTTTTGCTTTTTTTTCCAATAATTCAGAAACAATTTCTTGGTAATCTAGGTCTGAAAGCTCTTGATTTTCTTCTAAATGAAATCTTTTTTTCTCTTTACCATTGACACAAAAGATTTGTCCACTGTCTAAAAAAATTTTATACTGATTTTTTTTGATTTGCTCTACTTTTTCAATCCACATCTTATCATCGATCCAACATTTTTTTACTTAAGGTCTGAAGCAAACTTAAATCATGAAGCTTGATGGTTTTTACCATTTTATGCGCGCGTGAAATCGTTAAACAATCCCCTGCCCGTAAATTCACGGCATCATCTCCGTCAAAAATTACATTTTGCGCATCATCCTTTTCTTTTTCTCCTACCCGCAAACTTAAAGTATCATCTGCATTTAAGACAATACTGCTCCGAGCATGCAAAGCATGTGCGCAAATAGGAGTAAGAACCATCAGTAAAGATTCCGGTAACAAAATCGGACCTCCCGCTGATAAGTTATAAGCAGTCGAACCCGTAGGTGTAGCACAAATCATTCCATCTGCTACATAATGATGTAAAAATTCATTATTGACATATACGGAAAAACGAATGATTTTTGCCGAACCATCTCGACTAAGTACAATATCATTCAACGCAATATCTTCTTGAATGACTTTCTCATCTCTCCAGATTTTTCCTTGTAACATCATACGACTCTCCAGATTGTACTGACCTTGCATCAGAGCATCTAAAGAAGAAAACAATTCATCTTTCCCCACCTCTGCTAAATATCCCAAAGTACCAAAGTTAATCCCTAAAAGAGGAATATCCAAAGAAACTATATCTCTAGCCGCTTGAATGAGTGTACCATCCCCGCCTAAAGTTAAAATTCCCTCTACTGTTTTTGGAACTATTTCCGGAGATAACTTTCTTCGTCCCTCATTCCAATCACATTTCTTTCCCTTTTTCCTTATGTAGGACAGAATTTGTTCAGATATTGCAAAGTTTTCATCCTTGCTTCGGTTCGTTACTAAATAAAAATGATCCATCGTTTATTCCAATCCCTGATGTGCTTTTTCAACAAGTGCTTTTACTGCTACTAATGGGTATTGTGTTTGAGCAAAAAGACCCAAATGCAGTAGATATTCAATATTTCCCTCTGGACCTTTAATTGGTGAATAGTCTACATCCAAAACTACATAACCTTCTTGCTGCACAAAATCTAAAATTTCTACGATTACCTCTTCATGTACCTTTTTCTCTCTCACCACCCCTTTTTTACCTACTTTTTCTTTTCCTGCTTCAAACTGAGGTTTAATCAGACAGACCAACTGCAAATTTTGATTTTTCTGGCAATATGCTTTCACTGCTGCCGATACCAATACTTTTTTTAACGAGATAAAAGAAACATCCACTGTAATAAAATGAATTTCCTCCTGAATGACTTCCGGATCAAAATAACGTATGTTACAGCGTTCCATACACTCTACTCGCTCATCTTGCCGCAATTTCCATGCCAATTGTCCATGCCCAACATCCAAAGCATAAACTTTTTTGGCTCCGTTTTGCAGCAAACAATCTGTAAAACCTCCTGTAGAAGCTCCTATATCTAAGCAAACCTGATTCTTCACCAAAAGATGAAAACTATTAAAGGCTTTTTCCAGCTTTAATCCACCCCGACTAACATAAGGCAAAACATT
>BNZI01000026.1 GCA_026000945.1 Clostridia bacterium
TAATTAAAGAGTATTAATATTCACTTTTTGACAACTCCCCAACATCTAAAGCGAAGGATTCTTGGTTTGGCATCTCCACTGCGATCAAAAAAGGAATAGTCTTACCTGGACTCTGCAAGCTAGATTCTCGTGTGTTCCACGGTATAGGTATAAAATAAACGAGGAATTAGCAACAATTATATATAATATAATGAGCAAATCCCATGTTTGACTACACAATTATGATAGCAATCATTCGATGTTATATAAGTTTTTATACTGTGTATTATACGTTAAATAGTCATCATCTCCAAATTCAAAATGACCACTAGCATAATTTTCTCCATCAATCAACAAACGTATTTTGTCTACATTAAATGCTTTTGTAAAAGTATTTCCCAAAGAAGCTAAAAATAAACTTTCTCCCGAAATTCCATAAGTTTCTAAACCTGTCAAATCTAAAATTCCTAAATTTTCTGTTTCTTTTAAGGTAAATGCTAATACTTTCGCACTTGCTGGCAATATCTTTCCTTTTACCAATTCCTGAATAATCACTTCCGCTGAAACTTCACCCACTAAAATTTCTGTTTCTTTCAAACCGCTCATTTCTTCATTTGACACATAAAGCAGCAAAGACGTGCCTACGCTTTCTTCTTCGAAAATCGTACTTTCTGATGTGCTGCTTAGATCAATATCTAGTGAACTGCTTTCCTCAGTAGTTTTTGTTTCTTCCAGACTTTGACTCGACACAGATGCTGAAGTATTTGTAGGTACTTCACTTGTACAACCAGAAAAAGCCAGACCGATTAAAACAATTATCCCCAGAGACTGTAAGCTGTTTATTTTCATTATTTTCCCTCTTTTCTTTAATACCAATGATCCTGATGTTTAATTAAGAATAAACCAAAAATCGCTCCAACGATGCCTCCCACTACATGACTAAACTGAGAAATATTATCTTCGACCAATATACCCGTCACAATTTCTTTTCCAATATAAACAACAGCTACTAAAATTAAAGTCATCGGTAAACTTCTTTGTTGATAGCTAACGATAGCGGAAAGTACCATGACCATAAATACTACACCGCTAGCCCCTAATAAAGACGTACTGAAGAAAGTCAAATTTAAAACACCGATAATCACCGCCGTAGCGAACATCATTAAAAATAAAGGTAGACTACCACATCTTTCTTCTAAAGCAGGACCAATCATCAAAATGGCTAAAATATTGCCGCTAAAATGTGCCCAGTCAATATGACCTAATGAATGCCCGAAAAGACGTATCCAAAAACCTATCGTAGTGGGTGAACTTCGATAAACCATAAAAAATTCATGATTCAACCAACCACCTGTAAAATTATTAAAAATCATGACAAAAAAACAAATGGCTGAAAAGCCTAAAATCACAGGAGCATTATAATTAATTCTATTTGTATGACCAAAAGAAATTGCTCTCACCTCCAATAGACTAGAGCCTGTTTACAGTACTGCGGAGTCCCAGATATTGCGTAAATTTTCCGCCCCACAAGGCAAATTTTTGCAGACATACGCTGCGTATTTCAAAAAATAAAGAGCTTGTTTAAGTATTTCCGAATGAGGAGAAATTGTGGATAATTTTTTCTCCACACGGAGAGATGACACAGGAATACTGGAGATATTGCAAGGAATTCAGGCACCGTAGGAGGGAAAATAGGCCAATATTTTCCTGTAAGTAAGATACTTAAACAAGTTCTAAACACAGTTTATTATAAAATTTACCAAAACATACTCACCCTGTGGTAGGGGCGAATACGCCCTAGTTTGATCACATGACAATATTAACTCTAATCACTTATGCAAATCTGTGAATGAGGAGAATTAACCTTTTGTACCCTAACTTGCAATATATTTTTCTACACTGACCAATTTTACACACAAGGAAAAAAGCTCAGCTGCATTAACCATTTCATCTAAACTTGGGAAAGTCGGAGCAATACGGATGTTTTTATCCTCAGGATCTTTACCATAAGGATAAGTTGCACCTGCCGGAGTCAAAACCACACCTGCTTCTTTTGCTTTTTTCACAATGGCTTTTGCACATCCTGGCAAAGCATCAAAAGAAATAAAATATCCCCCTCTAGGTTTAATCCATGTTCCCGCATCCAAACCACTTAAATGTTCATCCAAAATAGAAAGAACTGCTTCAAATTTCGGACGAATAATCTCTGCATGTTTCATCATATGCCGCTTTACATCATCAACATTAGCAAAGAAACGAGCGTGTCTGAGCTGGTTTACTTTATCCGGACCTATTGTCTGAATAACAAGTTGTTTTTTGATGTCATTTAAATTAGCAGTGGAAGCAGCTAATGCGGCTACTCCAGAACCAGGAAAAGTCACTTTGGAAGTGGAACAAAATTTAAATACAATATCTGGATTTCCAGCTTTTTTACACTCTTTCAAAATTTCTAATAAGAAATCCTGCTTTTCTTCATACAAATGATGAATACTATAGGCATTATCCCAATAGATACGAAAATCTTTTGCCGCTGGTTTTAAATTAGCAAAACGAATCACCGTTTCGTCAGAATAGGTTATTCCTTGCGGATTAGAATATTTAGGAACACACCAAATTCCTTTAATTTCCTCATCTTCTTCCACTAAAGACTCAATCAAATCCATATCAGGACCTTTTTCCGTCATCGGTACACAAATCATTTCTATTCCAAAATATTCGGTAATGAGAAAATGACGGTCATAACCTGGCACAGGACAAAGAAATTTTACTTTCTCCAATTTATGCCACGGCGTATTTCCTGTAATCCCATGGCTAAAAGAGCGAGAAATCATATCATACATAATACTTAAACTAGAATTTCCATACAGAATAAGATTTTCTACAGCAACTTCATTAATTTCAGCCAGTAACCGCTTTGCTTCTTCAATACCATCTAGTAAACCATAATTTCGACAGTCGATCCCCTGTTCTCCCACTAAATTTGTCTGACTATTCAATATATCCATCATTTCCATCGACAAATTGATTTGTTCTACAGATGGTTTCCCTCTAGACATATCCAGAGTTAAACCTTTTTTTTGGAAATTTTCATATTCCTTTTGCCATTCTTGCCTCAAACCTAACAACTCTGTTTTACTCATTTCTTTTAGGGATTTCAAAGTATAAATCCTCCTTATGTACCATTTTAGTCTATCCTTGATACAGACTTATTTACGAACAAGTGCTTACTCGTTTTATTTACCCAAAGTAGCTTAAGTTTTTCTCCTATGATCATTTTATCTACAAAATCTTTGTTGAGTAGATAAAATTGTAAAATAAAAGTCACTCTTTACAAACTTTTACCTTCACACTTAGTAAAACTCTTCTGATTTATATTCAATTGTACAGCGATAAAGCACTGAATATTCAGTGCTTTAGATTAAGATGCGATGGCATTAACTGCTTTTGTTAAACGGGAAATTTTACGGGCAGAATTATTTTTATGATATACACCTTTCGAAGAAGCTCTTGCGATTTCAGAAATAGCTTGCTTTAGTGCTTCCTGTGCTGCTTCTTTTTCTCCTACTCCAATTGCAGCTTCTACTTTTTTTGTATAAGTTTTTACACGTGAACGTATGGATTTATTAATTGCCGCTCTTTTGCGACTAACTAAAATCCTTTTTTTTGCTGATTTGATATTTGCCAAATTTGATACCTCCAAATATTTTTTATCAATTTAAAAACTGAATCAACAGTGGTCTAAACTTTATTGCCGCTTACCGTTGTTTTTCTAAACGCTTATTTTAACCAGTTGCCCTACATTTATTGACAACTCTCTAGATTAAACGTCAAGAATTCTTAGTTTAGCACTAGCACGATTAAGCATTTAAAGTCTTACTTAGACTCCTAAGCATGAATTTCTGCATCTCTCACGGTATACAACGAAATTTATAAGTTTTCATGTATATGTTTTTGTGCTTTATCTTGCCATTACTACAGCAAGAAACTTTAGGACACGCAAAGTAATTTTCAACCATTTTATCAAGAAATCTAAAGTCTGTCAATACATACTTTCCTGTATTTTGAAGAAACTACAGTCAAGAATATCTCAATCCGCTATTTCCCAAAACTTATACTTTGGGAGGAAATTCAATAATCAAATGCAAAGGAAACCAAGATGAGCATAAAATTTAAAATCCGTACAGATTTAGCTGTTGAAGTAAAAGAAAGTTTTCCCGGTTTTGGAGGAGAAATTGAGGGGGTGTCTTTAGATGAAATTTATCTAAAAAAAGAGGATATAAAAGTCACTAAAGTAGAAATTTTAAACGAACATGGTGCGGAACTCATGCACAAACCCATAGGAAGTTACATTACCTTAGAAGCACCCAAGATGAGCGAAAGCGATGAAGGTTACCACCAAGAAATTTCCAAAGTTTTATCCAAATATGTTCAAGAATTACTACCTAAAAAAGAACAATTAAAAATTCTTGTTGCCGGACTAGGAAATGCTGACGCTACTCCCGACTCTTTAGGTCCTAGAGTAATCCAAAATTTACAAATGACTCGACATTTATTTTTACTTTACGGTGATAAAGCAGAAAAAGAATGGAATTTAACAAACATCAGCGGAATCATCCCAGGAGTTATGGCACAGACAGGTATGGAAAGTGTTGAAATTATTAAAGGCGTAACTGAACAAACCAAACCCGATGTCATCGTTGCCATAGATGCTTTAGCAGCCATGAATATTGGACGTCTAGGTACCACAATACAACTAAGCGATACTGGTATACAGCCTGGATCTGGCGTAGGCAACCATCGCAATAGCCTCACACAAGATAGCCTAGGTGTGCCCGTCATTGCTCTAGGCGTACCTACCGTTGTCGGTACAGTCACCATTGTTCAAAACACCATTGATACGATGGTAAAAGTACTCATGAACAATTCTGCAACAAAAACAACTGGCGAATTTATTGAAAAAAGCACACCAGAAGAACAATATCAACTCATTCAAGAACTTTTAGAAAAACAATTTGGACCAGTATATGTTACACCCAAAGACATAGACGAAACAGTTAAACGAATCAGTTACACCATATCTGAAGGTTTACATTTAGCTTTTCAAACGAAATAATTTTTTTAATTAGCATAATTATCCATTATACAATTGATCAAACAGACTACTTTTTTGTAAACTTGTACGAAGAGCCATATACACCGCCACAGCAACAACTAAAGAAATAATTGCATTAATGGACGTAGCCGCTAAATCAACATGGAAAGTAACTTCCGCTGCAGGTTTTCCCAAGATTAAGATGCGATAATAATAACCGATGAGAGGATCTAAAATGACATTGGCAAACAAAGCCCCAAAAGCTGCCAAAGCACTCCATTTCATCCAATATGCAGGTTTTACGCTCAATGTAATTTTCGCTATGCGATGTGCAATTAAACCAGTAATTAAACCCATACAAAATTTTAGTAAAAATGTTTTCGGTGCCACAGTAATATATACTGGATCTAGCAAATCCCCTATGGTCATTCCGATAGCCCCTGACAAACCTCCATATACGCCCCCTAAAATCAAAGCTGATAAAACACAAACCGCATTACCTAAATGGAGCGAAACCATATGTCCGGGGCCAATCGGTATTTTGATTTGCAAAAAAGTGAACACCGCATAAGACAGGGCGGCAAACACTCCAACTAATGCTAAGCGCAAAACAGCTGAATGACTGATTTCCCTCTCCGTGGCCTTTGAATGTTGTTGATTCAATTTCCTAACCTCCTATGAAGCCATCTGTCTTAATAAAATGACAATGAAAATATTTGCTAACAAATACAATAAACTAAACGTAATATTCCACCTTTTATACAATAGAAAATAAGCAATATATTCTCTTAATAAAGCATTAGGTAAATAGTACCATGCCGTTTTGGAACCTAGTCCACGTATACGCAAACCTGCTAAACGGGCATACACCCCCGCTCTAAGTACATGATAGTTGCTTGTCACATAAAGACAGCGGTAACGTTCTCCTCCGAAATTTTCATCCATCAATTCTTTGGAAAACTTCATATTTTCTAGCGTAGAAACAGACCTTTTTTCCAATAGGATGTCTTCATCTTGAACACCTTGTTTTTTTGCATATTCTTCCATGGCTTCTGCTTCTGCCCGTGATTCATCTTTCCCCTGCCCACCTGAGAAAACGAGTTTAGGAGGAATCCCAGTTTTTTTTTGTTTTTGGTAAAAACGCACTGCTCTATCCACCCGTCCTGCTAATAAAGGAGTTACATTGCCTTTTCGCAAACCTGCTCCTAAAACAATCAAATAATCCTGATTTTTGCGAGCTAGTGTAATATTGCATAAGATAATTGCTAAAATATAATGCATAAAATGAAATAACTGATAAATAAATAACGAAGTGATCGCAATTGCTAAAATATTTAAAACAGTTGGCAAGCGGCTAATATCGACAAATTTCCAGAACAGACCAAAAGCAATTAAAATCAAGGCTAATACTAGTCCTAAGCTATGCGCTAAACTCATCCGTTCTTTTTTAAAAACCTGATAAGTATTAAACAACAAAAATCCAATAAAAATGTAAATTCCAAAAATACTCAGAAATACAAAGAGTAAGAATAAAATTGCCAAAAATACTCTCAAAATGCTATTAGTATTGTGATAGCCATAGTCAGCAAAAATACAGATACCATAAAACAACAAACCACTTAGAAGAAAAGAGTTAATCAATCTTGTACGATTGACTTGGTAAAAAATCAAAAATAAAACGAAGAGAATGAGTGGCAACCATTTTAATAACAAAAATAAAGCTTCTCCTTGCATACTTCTCCTCCTTTATCACTTCGTCAAGATTTATAAAGAGTTTGCATCCTGTCTAGAATTTTATAAAGATCTCACTCTAGTAGAATATTCCACCTTTCCACTCTCCTCATCCTATAAGCAAAAAAACGACTACATACCTAAGACAAGAAGCTACAAACAGCGTTACTAAATGCCTGCTACGTAACATAATCCCGCCGCCTACGCTTCCTTTGCTCTGCGCCCGGCCACTCCAGGAGCAGGGCTTCTTGAAGACTCCTGCCAAGCGACAAGATATCGATCAAGCTAAGCCCGTACTGTCCTACGGTTTTATGCAATGTATCCCACCACCTTAGAAATAAGGGGTACTTCTTGGCAATCCAGGTTAAATTTCCGTTTATTTTTTGTTATCCGTCTAAAAATCTGTTTAATCTCTTACTTATAGAAAAACAGATTTAACAACTCCCTAAGTCTAAATCCGGAAGATTTTTGAGTTCTTTTTACACCAGAATTTCAAACTAATTTTCACCAATTAACTACTTGGGCAAAATCTAATGTCAATGATGCTCCACCTACTAAACCACCATCAATATCCGCTTGTGAAAACAATTCTTTGGCATTTTTAGCCGATACACTACCTCCATATTGTATACGAATTTCTTGCGCTATTGCTTCACCATACAACTCTTTTATGCAATCTCGAATTGCTTTGCATACTTCCTGTGCTTGTGCAGCAGTGGCTACTTTACCTGTGCCGATTGCCCATATTGGTTCATAAGCAATCACTACCTTTTTCGCTTCTGCTTCGTTCAAACCTAAAAAAGCGATTTTGATTTGCTGACGAATAAAATCTATGGTAATGCCTTGTTCTCTTTGTTCTAAAGATTCTCCGCAGCAAAGAATAGGAATTAAGCCCGCACTTAATGCTTTTTTTACTTTCTGCTGAATCAAAAGATCACTTTCGCCAAAATATTCTCTTCTTTCAGAATGTCCGATAATTACATAGGAAACCCCTGCATCTGTCAACATGGAAACAGATAATTCACCAGTAAATGCACCTTTATCCTCTTGATGCACATTTTGAGCTCCAATTTGTACCACACTGCCCTGTACC
>BNZI01000027.1 GCA_026000945.1 Clostridia bacterium
CAGATCTTGCCTAATCTCTTGACGAAAAGGTAAAAAATCATTAAGCTAAAAATAAGCGTCAGTTCGAAAGCCATCCTGACGTCAGCGGTTAGAAGTCCGTTGATTAAAAAAAACTAGGAGAATAATAAAAATGAATGATCATTCTGTAGAAAAAATATCTTTTTCTCGCAAACAATTAACTCAATCTGCGTTGATTGCTGCTTTGTATATTGCTTTAACTTTGGTGTTTAAACCAATTTCTTTTGGGGTGGTACAAGTCCGCATTGCGGAAGCTTTATGTATTTTGCCATATTTTACTTTTGCGGCAGTCCCCGGTTTGTTTGTGGGTTGTCTGTTGGCGAATTTTTTAGGGGGTGCAGCGATTTGGGATGTGATCTTTGGCAGTTTAGCAACTTTGCTTGCCGCCGTTCTTTCTTATCGTTTTAAAAAATTGAAATATGCTGTCTGTATTTTTCCTATTCTGATAAACACTTTAGTAATTCCGTGGGTCTTGCGTTTTGTGTACCAAGAGACACTTACCATTTTGGTACTAGCAGGAAGTATTTTTATTGGTGAATTGATTGCAGTAGGTGTATTGGGTTCCATTCTTTTATTTGCTTTGGATAAACAAAAACTTGGACTGCAAGAGTTTTTTGAAGGATAGTTTCGTTAGTATAAAAGAAATGTATAAAAATTGATGTGAAAGTATGTACAGAAGTGAAAAAACTGATTTTAAAGATCTTCTTGTGCTTTATCGCATCAACTTAATACAGCAATGGTTCTTATCAGTATCAGAGTTATTGCTGTATTAAGTTGGAAATAATCATACAATCAATACGAATTTAAATCATATTTTTGCAGCATGAGTACAAAAACTTTACAATGATGAAGACGTATGACATAATCAATATAAATAAATGATGAGCTAATTGGGAAGTACAGTCAGTAGTTTGGTAAACTCTGACTGTTGCATTTTAGCTATTTTATAGATATTTTTTTACATATTTTCCAGTATAAGATCTTGGATTTTCACTCACTTCTTCCGGTGTGCCAAACGCAATCACTTCGCCGCCTTTATTGCCGCCCTCTGGTCCAATATCAATGAGATAGTCTGCTGTTTTAATCACATCTAAATTATGTTCAATTACCAACACGGTATTTCCGCTTTCTGATAATCTGTGCAAGATTTCCACTAATTTGTGTACATCAGCAAAATGTAGCCCCGTAGTTGGTTCGTCTAAAATATAGATGGTTTTGCCCGTACTGCGTTTGCATAACTCACTAGCTAACTTTATTCTTTGTGCTTCGCCTCCTGAAAGTGTGGTGGAAGGTTGTCCCAAGCGTAAATAAGAAAGCCCTACGTCATATAGACTTTCTATTTTTCTTTTAATTGAGGGAATGGCATCAAAAAAGGTCAAAGCTTCCTCTACTGTCATATTCAGTACTTCTGAAATGGTTTTATCTTTATATTTCACTTCTAGAGTTTCCCGATTATAACGCTTTCCTTTACATACTTCACAAGGAACATAGACATCTGGTAAAAAGTGCATTTCGATTTTTAGAATGCCATCCCCGTTACAAGCTTCACAGCGCCCTCCCTTGACATTGAAACTAAAACGACCTTTTGTGTAACCTCTGCTTTTTGCTTCTGCGGTTGCCGCGAAAAGATCACGAATTTGGTCAAAAACACCAGTATAAGTAGCTGGATTAGAGCGAGGAGTCCTGCCTATGGGAGATTGATCAATGTCAATAACCTTATCTAAGTTTTCTATGCCTTCAATCGAGAGATGTTTACCTGGAACAGTTTTCGCTCGATTGAGTTTTTTTGCTAAAGCTTTGTAAAGAATTTCATTGACTAAAGAACTTTTACCAGAACCAGAAACGCCTGTTACGCAAGTAAAGACTCCAATGGGAATGTTTACTTGAATGTTTTTTAAATTGTTTTCTTTTGCTCCTTTTACGGTCAGATAAATATCTGTTTTTCGCCGTGTTTGTGGTACTGGGATTTTTTTCTTTCCACTTAAATAAGCTCCTGTAATCGAACGGGGATTTTTCATAATGTCTTTAGACGTGCCTGCTGCAACGACTTCACCGCCATGTTCTCCTGCGCCTGGACCAATATCGACTAAAAAATCAGCCGCTAAAATGGTATCTTCATCATGTTCTACTACAATTACCGTATTACCTAAATCTTTTAGATGAAGCAAGGTATTGAGTAGCTTATCATTATCCCTTTGATGCAAGCCAATACTAGGCTCGTCCAAAATATAAGCTACTCCGACAAGACCAGAACCAATTTGTGTGGCTAAGCGGATTCTTTGTGCTTCCCCGCCTGAAAGCGTACCGGTTGCCCGTGAAAGCATTAAATAATCTAAACCTACATCAAGCAAAAAATTTAATCTGGCTTGAATTTCTTTTAAGATCTGTTCTCCGATATTTTGATGCAGTTTACTCAAAGAAAGTTCAGATAAAAACTCTGATAGTGCATCAATGGAATAGTTTGTCAATTCAAAAATATTTTTCTCTCCAACGGTCACTGCCAATGATTCTGGTTTAAGTCTCTGTCCTTTGCAGCTTTCGCAGGAAGTAATTCTCATAAAAGTTTCATATTCTGCTTTAACTGTTTCGGATGCCGTTTCCCGATACCGTCTGGCTACATTTTTGATTAAACCCTCAAAAGCGACATCATATACGCCCTCGCCTCTCATTCCTTTGTAGTAAACTTTTACTTCTTCGCCATCTGTTCCATGAAGTAAGATCTTTTGTACGTTTTCCGAATATTCGCAAAAAGGCGTAGTTAAAGAAAAGCTATAGCGACTCGCTAAAGCTTCTAATACTGCTCGAGTATAACTGTTCTTATCTGTACAAGACTGCCAGCCTGGAGCAGCAATGGCTCCCTCTAAAATACTGTAAGATTTATCTGGTATGAGTAAATCTTCATCAAATTCCATTCGGTATCCCAAACCTAGACAGACTGGGCAAGCACCATAAGGATTATTAAAAGAAAAACTTCTTGGTTCGATTTCTTCCACACTGATACCACAATCTGGGCAAGAAAAGCTCTGACTAAATAAATGCATTTCTTTATCAATCACATCAACCATGACCAAACCATCTGATAATTGTAAAATATGCTCCAGGGAATCAGTAAGACGTTTTTGTATACCTTGTTTTACCACTAGACGGTCAACTACTAGCTCAATATTATGTTTTTTATTTTTCTCACAGGGAATTTCCTCTGACAGTTCATAAATGACACCATCCACACGCACGCGTACATATCCATTTTTTTTGGCTTGCTCAAAAATTTTGCTGTGTTCACCTTTTCTTCCTCGTACTACAGGAGCTAAAAGCTGAATTTTTGTTCCCTCATCCCATTGCAGAATTTGGTCGCACATTTGATCTACTGTCTGTTTTTTGATTTCTTTTTTACACTTGGGACAGTGAGGAATACCAATTCTTGCATATAACAAACGGAAATAATCATAAATTTCCGTTACTGTGCCTACAGTAGAACGAGGATTTCGATTCGTTGATTTTTGGTCTATGGAAATTGCGGGAGATAAACCTTCGATACTTTCTACATTGGGTTTTTCCATTTGCCCCAAAAACTGTCTAGCATAAGAAGATAGAGACTCCATATATCTTCTTTGTCCCTCGGCATAAATGGTATCAAAAGCTAAGGAAGATTTTCCTGAACCACTAAGCCCTGTTAACACCACAAATTCATTACGAGGAATATCCAATGAAATGTTTTTGAGATTGTGCTCGTTCGCCCCTTTAATTTTAATATATTGTTTTTTCATTTTCTTTCCTTTCGTAGTGTTCAGTCTTCTGAACTAATATACCAGTAAGGCAAAGCAATGCCTATCACTCCTCCTAATAGATTTCCTAAACTAACCACAGCTAAAAAATACAGCGACAAGAGGGGACGAAAACCTTCCATTGAAGAGAAAAAAGCAAAAGAAAGGTATGCCATATCTGCTACGCTGTGTTCTAATGCACAAGTAGTAAAGGTAAAAACACAAAGAAAAATGATCAGTAATTTTGCTACTTCATTTTTACTTCTGTAAGTAATCCAAATCGCCGCACAAATAAGCATATTACATAAAAATGCACGAATAAACACAGAAAAAAGATTTAGCTTTAATTTTGCCGATACGAATTGTTGTAAAACAATAGATACATTTCCTTGAATGAAATCTCCTGCAGACAATAACAAAGAAAACAATAAAACACCAATTCCATTACCTAGAAAACAATATAGCCAAAGTTTAAATGTCTTTCTTAGTGAAACTTGTTTGTGTAAAGTAGCGATTGACATCACGAGATGATTGCCGGTAAATAACTCTCCTCCTGCCATGACGATTAAGCATAAAGCAATACCAAACGAAGCATTTGCCAAGATACGACCATATAAACTTTCCATTAAAAGCCCGCTTATATTTAAACTAAGTAGTGCGCCAAAACAGACGTAAATACCGCCTAATCCGGATAGAACGTAATAACGAAATTTGTTTTTTTCTAACTTCCTAATTTTTTCTTGTGCAGAAAAAGTAATTTGTTCTATCTCCTCTAAAAACACGTGTGTTCCCTCCTTGCTGCCATTTGCTAGATGGTAGGCTTGATGGACAACCTCCCATCTAGTTGATGAATCGCCGCTTAGAACCTGTCTCAGTACCTCACTTACGGAAGAATTGGTGGTCTATTTCTCCTCCTATAGTGCTGAGTTCTTTGAAATACGTCCAGTATTTTATGTCACCTTTTCGTATAGGAAAAAACGATTGGAAAACTTCTTTTCGTTCGGAGGTACTAAACAGGATCTTAGAAAAAAGTAGTGTTCTTATTTTCATGATGATAACCTTTCCTGCTTCGCATTAAGTACTTATCAAATCAACATAAAAACATGAAAATTTTGTGAAAATAAGCAGCATCAATGAGCGATTTCTGTATGCTTTATGGTGGGTGATATTTTTCTGATCAATACCTGCTTATTTTTGGTGATGTATCGCTCATTTGTTTGATGCATGGTATTCTTGCTTAGTTGTGGTTAATCATTTTGGTAGAGAAAAAGAGCTTTTTAATGAAACGATACGGTTCCAAACAGGTTTTTCTGGTGTAAAATCTTTACTGTCTACACAAAAATAACCGTTACGGATAAATTGGAAAGAATCTCCTGATTTAGCTTGTGCTAAGCTTTCTTCTAAATAAGCTTTGGAAATGACTTGTAAAGAATTCGGGTTGATATTCCATGTTTTTTCTGAATCCGTAGAATCTGTATTTTCTAAAAGTAAATTTTCATAAAGTCGCACTTGTGCGCAAATCGCTGTATCTGCATGAACCCAATGAATTGTTCCTTTTACTTTTCTGTCGCTAAAGCCTGTTCCACTTTTTGTTTTTGGATCATAGTTTACATGTACTACCGTAACTTTGCCTTCTTCATCTTGTTCAAAACTTGTACAAGTGACAAAATAAGCATGCATTAAGCGGACTTCATTACCTGGAAAAATTCGGTAGTATTTCTTTGGAGGATTTTCCATAAAATCTTCTCGTTCAATATAAAGCTCACGACCAAAAGGAAGTTGTCTATTGCCTAACTCAGGATTTTCTGTGTTATTTTCTGCCGTTAAATACTCCATTTCTCCTTCTGGATAATTATCAATAATCAGTTTAATTGGATCTAAAATGGCCATTGCACGGATTTTTTTTGTTTTTAAATCTTCTCGGATACAGTACTCTAACATGGCATAATCCACAGTACTATTACTTTTGGATACACCCACGAGCTGAACAAACTGTTGAATGGATTCTGGTGTAAATCCTCGTCTACGCAAGGCACTTAGACTTACCAAACGTGGATCATCCCAGCCATCCACTATTTTTTCTTCCACTAATTGCTTGATATATCGTTTTCCGGTAACTACGTTGTTTAGATACAATTTGGCAAATTCGATTTGTTTTGGTGCAGGATGAAAACCACATTCTTTAAGTACCCAATCATATAAAGGGCGATGATCTTCAAATTCTAAAGTACAGATGGAATGGCTGATGTTTTCCACTGCATCTTCTATGGGATGGGCAAAATCATACATGGGATAAATACACCACTGATCCTTGGTATTATGGTGAGTACTGTGACTAATTCGGTAAATAATGGGATCACGCATATTGATATTTTGGGAAGACATATCTATTTTTGCCCGTAAGACTTTTTCACCGTCAGCATATTTTCCTTGTTTCATTTCTTCAAATAAACGGTAATTTTCTTCGATACTTCGTTCGCGGTAAGGACTATTTTTACCCGACAAGGTCAAAGTTCCTCGATATT
>BNZI01000028.1 GCA_026000945.1 Clostridia bacterium
ATAAAGTCTTTATTCATTTAAAATTGAGAATGCGATGAAATTATCTCATTTTGTAGATAATTTCATCGCATTTTTATTACACATAGAAAAAAATACAATAAAATAAAAAAATAGATGACTTTTGTAAGTATATGTATTATAATACTTAACAAGACAAGGAAATTGGGAGTGGACTAATTTAGTAGTGAGTGTAGCATATGATGGGGCAAGGACATATCATATCAATATATACAAGATTTTGCATGACGTTATGTAATGAAATAATCGCTAAATGTTCCTTTTGATATTACTTGTGTGATTAATAGAGTTTATATGAGACAAACGGAATATGAATTTAACAGTGTTTAGTAAACTGTTCCTCATTCTTAATTTTACAGACAAAGCAAATGCAGTGGGAAATTGCCTTTAAATTTTCTTGAAATACGCGTGTATATTTGCGAAAATTTACTTCACTCAATATAAAACATATTTTAAATTTGGGTATTTTGGGGTGTGTGAACACGCTCTAGTAGAGTCATCTTTTTAAATAGATCAGTGTATTGTTATCAGGTCTAGGAGGTATTAAGGGCAGAAGATGAATGATCAAGAATCGTAGAACGCAAGGAATTAACTCGTTGATACTGTCCAGTTTGTAGATCTGAGTGGAAGAAGCTGCTTTTGCTCTTGATAAGCAGCAGGACTTACGTCACATGGTGTGTGATGTAAAAATGGTCGAGATATTCTGATTTTAGTAAGTTTGTCTATTAATTAAGTACAGTGGTGAATCGTAAGTCTATAGATTAAGAATCAAAGGAAAATTGTAAGAAGAGAGTCATAATTTTAGAGATAAAATAGAATGGTCACTCTTACTTTGTCAAACTTATTGTTTCAAAAAAAGGATTGTAGATGATCCTTTCTAGAAGTAGTTTTTTTAAGTCCTTTGATAAAAATGTAATTTTTTTAGAGTTTTTAGGATAAAAAGAAAAAAAAACTACATAATAATTTTCAAACACAGAGAAATTCCCACTAAAGAAGGTGAAATTTTGGATGCATTATTGATTCGTATACAACAAATTCGATTAATGAATTTTAAAAATGTAGAATATGGTATAATTAGTTTAGAGAACTTTTCAAAAAAAGATTATTATACCCAAAAAGGAGATATCTTAGGGATATATGGACAAAACGGATCGGGAAAAACTGCCCTAATTGAAGCAATCAAAGTGGTACAAAATTTGATTTCAGGGAAAGGGTTGCCGAATAATATTACCGAGTTGATTTACAAAAATAAGGATCACTGTAATATTGAAATGATTTTTTATCTAGAAGATGGGGAACAGAGTTATTTATTATTTTATGAAGTGGGTATTCAACTTACCGGAGAAGGGAAATATTTCATTAATTTAGAGAAATTAAGTTATTCGCCCATTGCTAATAAAGGACGTTCAAAGAAAAGTACATTGCTGGAATATATAGCGCATTCAGATGGAGCTACACAGACTTCTGGAAAATATAGGGAATTAGCACAAGGAAAAAAAGGCTGGAAAACTAACTTTCGTATGCTACAACGCTTAGCATGGAAAACCAGAGGATCTTATTTGTTTTATTCAGATATTTTACAAATTATTAAGCAAAGTTTTCCAGATAGTCCCTATACAAAGATGTTTGCTAATTTGTATGAATATATGCGTTATCAATTATTTGTTATTCAAAATGAGCATAGTGGTATGGTGGATAGCAATCTCTTTTTACCGTTTGTATTTTGGTTAGAAAAAAATGAGAAAATTTCCAAAGGAGATGTTTCTCTTGAACTTTGGCAGCCAGCTGTACTTTCGGAAAAAGTTTATGAGTTAGTTGCCCGTTTGATCAATCAAATGAATGTAGTTTTATCTGTACTTCTTCCGGGATTGTCCATTAAAATTGAAGAAAAAGTACAATTTTCGATTTTAGAAAAGCAAAGCGAGGAAGATAGTCCAGACATAGAAGAAGAAAATGTTAAAGAACGACAAAGGGAAGTAGAATTATTTTCTGTACGCAATGGAAATTCCTTTCCCTTACGCAATGAAGCGGCTGGTGTAAAAAAGATTATTTCTATTTTAAGTGCATTAATTGCTATGTACAATAATCCGGGTATCTGCATTTGTATAGACGAGTTAGATTCTGGCATTTATGAATTTTTGTTAGGGGAACTCCTTTCTGTTTTAGAGCATTCTGCTCAGGGTCAGTTACTCTTTACTTCACATAATTTAAGAGCATTGGAAATGTTATCTAAGGATTCTTTGGTTTTTACGACAAGTAATCCGAAAAACCGTTATTTGCGTTTATCTTCTAGTAAAGCTAACCTTAATTTAAGAGATGTTTATTTGCGTACTTTAAATTTAGGAGGACAAAAAGAAAAGATTTACGAAGAAACGAATAGTTCGGAAATCCGCCAAGCTTTTCGTATGGCTGGGAGGGACCAATGAAAAAAGTTGTATTATTTATTGTTGAAGGCAGCAGTGATATGTTATCTATTGACAGTATAGTAGGTCGTTTGATTTCTGGTGACGAATTACGTTTTCAAATTGTTAATGGAGATTTGACAGCCAATCACAGTAATAATTTGTCCAATATTTTAGCAAGAATATACCAACAAGTAAAATTATCGATGGCACGTTACCGTTATCGAAAAGAAGATTTTCAAGAAATCGTTCATTTAGTGGATACAGATGGAGTGTTTATTCCTAAAAAAGCTGTGACATTTGAAGATTGTGAGAATCCAATTTATACAGAAACAGGCATACAAACAAAAAAAGTTGATAAGCTGCAAAAGCGCAATGCGCATAAAGCAAGTTTATTAAAGAAATTGTCCCAAACAAAAAATATTAATAAAATTCCGTATTCTGTCTATTTCTTTTCTAGTAATTTAGAACATGTTTTACATCAAGATGCTAATGTATCTCCTAGACAAAAGAGGATATTGGCAGATCAATTCATGGAAGAATATTATGGAAAAGAAGAAGAATTTTTAAAATTCATTAAGAATAAGGAGATAGCGGCAAAGGGAACTTATGAACAATCATGGGAATTTATTGAAGAAAATAAAAATTCTTTGAAACGTTATAGTAATTTTCATCTATTTTTTTCTTAGAAAAATACCATACAAACTAAACCTAGTTTATTTAGGTAATGCTGATAAGGGAGAGTATTTTTCTAAACAATGAAGATCAAAAATACCCCTTGATAGCACAAGGGGTATTTTTGATCTGATTCAGTATGTTCATTTTAGAAGAAAGAATTGCCACCACAGCAGCATAGTAATAAAATAATTAATAGACATTCATTGCCGCCGCCACCGCCAAATAAAGAGCCGCCAAGGCCGCCATTGCCGCCACAGCCGCAGCAAAGAATTAAGAGTAAGAAGATTAAATTATTTCCACCTGCGCAGCTTGGTTCGCATCCACAATTAGTTGCTGCTAAATCACTCATATATTATTCCTCCAAAAATTTACTTACGTTTTATCATATGTAGTGTGGCTTGACAATGTTGACATTTTTTCTTTATCTTATTTGGATAAGTGATTGTATAAATAGAGAAAATTCGGTATAATAAAACGCAAGATGTTTATTATACCGTTTTGCCATGTCTTGTCTTTGGTTAAGATTGCGGTGTATTGGTATAATAGAGTCAGTTTGTCGATGGATTGAGGAGGATTAGTCATGAAACGTAAAAAGTTTCTGCCATTCGTGGTACTGAGTTTGTGTTGCGCATTGCTTGTTCAATTTACGAGTTTTGCAGCAGCGGGAAAATGGGTTCTTAAAAATGGTTACTGGATGCTGGAACAGTCAAATAAGACTTATTTGAAAAAATCTTGGTACTTCGGAACGGATAATAATTGGTATTATTTAGATGACGATGGACATATGCGTACAGGTTGGCATCAAATCAATTCTAAATGGTACAATTTCACGATCAATGGACAAATGAGAACTGGTTGGTATTTAGATAAGGGACAATGGTTTTATTTAAAACCATCAGGAGAGATGCAAACAGGTTGGTTGCGTAACAAAGATCAATGGTTTTATTTAAATGAAAGCAACGGAGCTATGCAGACAGGATGGTTGTATGATAAAAATCATTGGTACTATCTTACTTTGGAAAATGGAAACATGTATGAAGGATGGTTGAAAACAGGAGAAACATGGTATTATTTAACACCAAATAGTGGAATAATGCATACAGGTTGGATGAAAAGTAATGATGCGTGGTATTATTTAGCATCCAATGGTTCAAGAGTAGAAAATCAAACGATTGTTTTGGAACAAAAAGAATATCGTTTTGATGTTCAGGGAAAATGGCAAGGTAGCGGTGATCCTACTACTGTGACAGCCAATCCAGATAAGCCAAAAACCAATTTTCAAATGGGAAGTTGGAAAGATGCTATTTATCAAAACCAGTGGAGCAATGTGACTTTCTCTCTTCCAGCAGGTGCCAAGTATTTGTCAGATAGTCAGATGAAAGACGTGTTAGGTATTCAAAAGACAGTGAATGAAGGAGAAAAAATTGTTGTAGATCGTTCTATGGTTAATGAGAGTTTTCTGGCTCGTTATGCAGGTTTGACTTATTATGATCTTTATCTTCAATTTGGTAGTAATAATGCAAATTTACAATTATATTACACAGATATTAGAGAGACTAAGCAGATAAGCGAGGCAGAGTATGCTGCACAGATTGCTCAAAATATTACTAGTAATCACGCGTTATCTTATGTGAATAAAGGTATACAAACGACTAGAATTGCTGAAACTCCTTATACCCAAATTACTTTTTCTGCTATGGGTAATACATTGCATCAGGATTTTTATTTAAGAAAATTAGATGGTTTTATGATTGTGTTTCAATTTGTGTATTCACAGGCAGATCAAGCTGATATGACTAAATTATTATCTTTGATGAAAGTATTAAATTAAACACATGAGAAAAAGAGAGGAAGTTGGTTGTGAGAAAGCTCAAAAGATGGATTGTTTTTAGTGGATTGAGTTTACTAGGGAGTGGTATTTTTTCCTCCTGCAAGGCTTCTAATGTGAGTGTACAAACCGCAAGTGATGTGACAAAGACTCAGCAGCAGACTACGCGCCAATTAGCTGAGGGAGAAATGATCTTAGTAGGAATTGTAGATGATGCAGCAAAATCTAGCATCACTTTGCGTTTGGATAATGGAGAAACAATCACTTTACTATCGGAAGGAGTAGAAGTTGTTGGGGAAGGTAGTCTAACGATAGGAGATTGGGTAGAAGTAGTTTATGTAGATGAAAAAGCAATTCAAATCATAAAAAAATAAAATATTGTATTATTTTAATTCTTAAAAATACAGATAAAGCAGAGAAAAGGAAAAGAACATCATGAAAAAAATTGAGTTGAAGTGGATATGGTTAATTCTCTTCATCTTAGTAACAATAATTATTTGCATTGTTTCTTTTAATCGTAAAAAACAAGAGAAAAGTTATGTCAAAGACTACGTAGAATCTACTTTAGGGAAATTATATTTTGAACAAACTAAATTGGAGTGGAGAGAAAATCTTTATCAACAAGAGTTGGAGAAACTATGGATTGCTTATGATATTCAAGGAATATCTGAGGAAACCAAAGCAAAATACCGGGAGTTATATCAGAGGATATATCGTAATGTGCGTTTTTCCGTAGGAAAAGTAGCTAAGATAAAAGAGGGGTATGTCATTTCCTTGATTGTGATACCTTTTGACGCTTTTCCCCAATTGAAAGAAAAAGGAAAAGAATATTTTTTAGACTTTCAAAATCGTAATATTCAAGGTGATTTTTCCAAATTGACAGAGGAAGAGTATCAAGAATTTTATGCGAATGGTTTTTTACAAATAATGGAGAAACTCTATCAAGAGAAACTGTATTTGCAGGCAGAGCAGACGCAAATATGGATAACAAAAAACGAAGATAGTGTCTGGGAAATAGAAGAAAACGGACTGACAACTCTACATAATATGTTAATACAG
>BNZI01000029.1 GCA_026000945.1 Clostridia bacterium
CAACATAGTTTAAGTTAAAAGCCAAGAAAAGGGATATAAAATTAAAAAAGATAAGGAAAGGATTTACACATCAAAAATGATAGCTCAACTAAAAAACAATCGAATGATTAGATAAAACTTTTTCTAATTTTAAAAATAAAGTAGATAACATCTGATCAGTTCTTAAGGTAAAGTTTGGATTTGATCAAAAAGTTTACTCTTTTGTTTGAATGGAAGAGATGTCTAATGCGTAGCACAAAAAACCACCAGCGAAAGCTGGTGGTTTTGGTTCTCTTTGTTTCATGAAAACATTGTGTATTTTTTAGCTATAATTGTTTGCTATAGAGGTGAAATTAGTCACAATTTTGACTATTTTCAGAACCTTTCGAAGATTCTTTAGAAGTACTGTTTTGGCTTTTGCTTTTGCTGGTGGAATTTTGAGAACTATTGCTACCTGATTTGCTCTCATATTTGTTTTGAGAATTTTTTGTACTCATTTGTTTACCTCCTTAAACCAAATTGATATTACACCGTTTATTATGAGTGATTTTTCTTTTTTTATGCGTTATCCTTTGGCTAATTTTTTAGCAAAAAATTATGTTGAGGTTTTTTCTTTTATTTGTTGGCTATGCTTACGGAGTTCTTGGAAAAACTGCTTAAGCAAGGCTTGGGATTCCTCTGCTAAAACGCCGTGTTCAACATTTACTTGGTGATTAAACTCAGCAACATGGAAAAGATCTAGGATAGATCCTGCACAGCCTGCTTTAGGATTTTGACAACCGATAAAAACTTTGGGAATTCGTGCTTGTACAATTGCGCCAGAACACATTTGACAAGGTTCTAAGGTAACATATAGACTGCAATCTTCTAAGCGCCAATCACCTAAAGTTTTACTTGCTTTTTTGATGGCAATGAGTTCAGCGTGTGCCAAGGGACTCTTTTCTTTCTTGCGTTTATTATATCCTCTGCCGATAATTTTATCTTGGTAAACGATGACACAGCCAATAGGTACTTCGCCTTGCTGATAGGCTTTTTTGGCTTGGTTTAAGGCTTGTTTCATATATTTTTCGTGAAGGCTTAGTTTCTTCATTTTGTCTTCCAATGGTAATAGAATAGATATTGTTGAATGATACCTAAATAGCCGGAAAACTGTTCAAAGGGAAAACCCGCCGGATAATGTTGCTCTAGAATCTGTCGAATATGGGTATCAATAGGAAAAGCGTCAAAATGATGCAAAGCAAATAGACAAATGCAATCCGCTACTTTATCACCTACTCCGGATAACTTGAGTAAACTTTTTTTAGCTTCTTCGTAATTTAATGTTTTGATGGTTGATACGTCTGGCTCGCCTTGGAGAATATATTGAATGGTTTTAACTAAATAGGGACTACGATAGCCAAAATGCAAAGATCTGAATTGTTCTTCCGTTACTTGAGATAAAGCTTTTGGAGAGGGAAAAGTAAAATAAGTTTTTCCGTCTTTAGTTTGTTTTTTCTCTCCGTAATTTGTACATAAGGTTTCAATACAAGACTTAATCCTAGGAATATTATTTTGTTGTGAGATAATAAAAGAAATAATCATTTCCCACAAATCCTGCTTTAAGATACGGATGCCCCAGCCAAAATTCATGGCTTGTTTCAAATAACCTGTAGCAGCAGGATTGTTTGCAAAGAGTTCATAATTCCTTTCTAAGTCAAAATATTCTTTCCAAATCTGCAAAAAATCTGTTTCAGAACAATCAAAACTGCATTCTGTCGAATTAGGATATTGTTCTAATTTTAAATATTTTCCCATGGCAATTAATTCAAAGCGATATTCATCTAAACGGTTAAAACGAAAGCATTGACCGGATTCATAAATTTGCGCTAGGGAAAAATTGGAAAATGTTTTTTTAATCATCCGTTTACTATAAGCGGAAAAAAATTATTTGTCAAATACACTGTTTAAAGTTTTCATGGTCACTCGTTAAGGGGTAAAAAGAAAGGATATACCATATTGGTTTTTGAAAACACGACAATACAAGAAATGTAGGTGCAGCATCCTAATATCCAATGTAGAGGTGCTACAAACGTAGGGCGACCATTCTGCCCGCCAGGGCTAAAAATCCACCAAATATGGTTAAAAACATCCCTCACATTATTCTTTAATGGTAAGGTAATGCTGTGGGATAATATCCATCGGAATTTTCGGGCAGCAGAATGCCTCCCCTACAAATACGGGCGATTGATTATCATCCGTATGGCTTGTTTTCTGAATAAAAAATGACTAGTGGGAGTGCAATGCGCATTCCCACTAGTTTCTATAAAACTTTTGACCTATTTGGCGTTCGCCGTCCTCTCTGCGCTATATGCCTCCAATAGAGTCGCACTAGATGCCCCATGCCATCCAGTTCCTTCATAAAGCCATCCTTGTGCGGACAAAGCCTCTTTTTCCAAAAAATTTTCTGTGTAAAGATGTGCACCTGCTTCATAAACTCCTCTAGCATTCGGATTGTAAAGGCGATAAATTCGATCTCCTGCTATTGGTCCATCAGGAGGACCAGAATACCATGCCACTCCTTCATCGTTCCAACCTAATTTGACCAATTGGTCTACTTCTGACCGATCCTTTGTATAAATATGTTCTCCTGAATATCGATTGTACAGTCGATAAACCAAAGTGCTTTCTACTGAATATTTATACCAAATGCTATCTTTAACCACAGTGTCGTATGCTGGTGCATACCAAACGAGACCTTCACCCTGCCAGCCGATTTGAGCAAGATGATTATACTCTACTTTGTTTGTGGTATAGAGATGTTCTCCCGAATTTGGATTATAAATCCGAAAAACAGGGACTAACTCGGGATGTTCAGACTGGAGCATTGACCATTCTGTATATGCCTGCTTCACTACACGATCCACTAAGCCAAAATCTTTGCTTACTGCTCCATAGGCTGCTAGGGAAGGCATAGAGGAGGAAAGAGTTATACTCAAAACCAAACCTAAGGAAGAGATTGTGCTGAATACTTTCTTTATTGTCGTTTTTTTCATTGTAGTTCTCCTTTTTCTGACAATTTCAAACTAAATTGCAATTCATTTTATCGTAGTTTTTTTATTGTTGTATCTCCTTTCCCTTATGCTTTCTAACGAATGTTAAATTTGAAATCTTCATTTGTATGAAAAACCTGTTTCCTATCTGATCGATCATCTAGCGAAGACGTAGGATAAGCATAATAAACACTGTCCCTATTGTACGTACCTCGCTCTTATGGGTACAAGAACGACTTTAAGGCCTGTTTTAAGTAATCTTCGAACGAGAAAAATTTTACTTAATGTGTTCTCCTGTATGAAGAAGTAACCTGGAATATTGGATATATTTCAAGAAATTTAAGCACCGTAGGAAGGAAAGCATAACACAAATTTTCCCGTAAATGAAATATCAAACAGGTTCTAAACACCTGATTGCCATGTACGCAATAAGCAAGTGTGAAAAGACTTCTGCTCATTCATTTTTAATTGATATGTACAGTGCATTCAACTTGATGCCAGTAAGATTGACTTGAATGATCATGGCGTATTGTTTATTTGCTGATATACCATAGGTTTTTAGCATACAAATTTTGTGGATCCCAATATTTAGATTAAACATAGATCAATACAATGTCAAGTGATTTGATTACTCAATGAAAGTCTAATTTACTAGAACCTACTCAAGATTTATATTCCGCCCATTAGCGGGATTGTTTTCCTTCGTAAATCGGTCTGTCATGTGGATAAACAGGAGATGAAAAGACCGCTGATAAAAAGATTGATAACAAATAGATGCTAAAAGCACCCTATGGGGAATTCCCTTCGTTTTAACAAGTAGCAAAGGAGTCTTACCCTGTAGGGTGATTTAGTTTTTCTTTATTTCATTTTAGTCTTATCTAGGTTTTTGGTCAAAAGCGGGATTGCACTGGTAAAAATTTTTACTGTCAAGCTGTTCTTGCACTAAACGCAAACTTTCACCAAAACGTTGGAAATGCACAATTTCCCGAGTGCGTAAAAAGCGTAGAGGTTCAGCTACATCAGGTTCTTTGATTAGACGCAATAAATTATCATAAGTCGTACGGGCTTTTTGTTCTGCGGCTAAATCTTCGGTTAAATCAGTAATGGGATCTCCTTTAGATTGGAAATAGTCGGCTTTTACAGATGCTCCGCCAGCAGATATTGGATAAATCCCCAAAGTATGATCAACATAATAAGCATCAAAGCCGCTGGCTTGAATTTCTTCTAAGGATAAGTTACGAGTTAATTGATAGACCATAGCAGAAATCATTTCTAAATGGGCAAGTTCTTCTGTGCCGATATCGGTCAATACACCTGCGACAGATTTATAGGGCATAGCATAGCGTTGAGATAAATAACGCATGGAAGCCATCAACTCCCCATCTGGACCACCAAATTGGGTGATGATTAATTTAGCTAGTTTAGGATTCGTTTCCTTTATATTTACTGGAAACTGTAAACGCTTTTCATAGTTCCACATGAGCAATCTCCTTCCCATGGCCAAGCTTCTTCAGTCCAAGACCAAACTTGACAATTTTGAATATGGTTTAAAGTCAATGGACCAAAAGTACTGCAATAAATTTCTTCTAATTGCTCTTTGTAGGCTAAGCATTGTTGATAATAATCTAAAGCAGCACAATCTTCAGGGTGAGTGTCCAAATATAAACATAAATCTTGCAAAACAAAAGAAACTTCACCGATAGATTTTAGCAATACAGATTTTTCATGGGCTTGATTTTGTTGGAACATGAATTCGCACACCTCCCGGAAAATTTTAAATTTAATTCAGGAAAAATAGTACCGGCACAATAGGCCTCATCCATATTATAGATTTGATTCCAGTTTTGCCAAGGGATATAAGCCATTCCCACAGGATATTGGCAAAGAGGAGTATGATCACATTTAGACAAGAGAATACCTCCTAGATTGATGGGATAAGTTGATGATGATTTTAGGGAGTCGCCCATCTTTTGATCGATTTTGTGATGCTCTGTGTTTAAAGCCCGTTTTCGTCTCTCGCTGACGGGAGAATACTGAATAAGCTCTTTCCTTTCTTGAACTACGCACAGTTGTCTGCAAAATTTGCTTTACGAGGCGGAAAATCTACGCAAAATCTGGGCATTTTGGATGGTGTCAACACACCCTAAATCCTGTCTTTGGTTGTATTAGTAAGGTATGTTTAAAACAAAAAATCGTGACGAAAAGCTTTTATTTTTTATCACGAAAATATGCAATGGATTGAATGTTAAGGAACAACGTGCTTTATTTTTAACAAAGGTCGTTCAATATTTGACTAAAGCTAAAAAAAAGTATAGGATAGAATAAAGAAAGGGTTAAAAAACCCTTTCTTAAATTTGCAAAAGTGAAGGAGGAAATATGAATAAAAAACCAATTGTATTAATGATTTTAGATGGTTTTGGTTTAAGTGATCAAGTAGAAGGCAATGCCATTGCAAAGGCAAATACTCCAAATTTTGATTATTTGAAAAACAATTATCCTTTTGCAAAGGGTAATGCGAGCGGATTAGCAGTAGGCTTGCCGGATGGACAAATGGGAAATTCGGAAGTTGGTCATTTAAATATGGGAGCAGGTAGAATTGTCTATCAAGAGTTAACAAAAATTACAAAATCAATTCAAGATGGAGATTTTTTTGAAAATAAAGCTTTGCAAAAAGCAGTACAAAATGCAAAAGAAAAGTCAT
>BNZI01000030.1 GCA_026000945.1 Clostridia bacterium
TCTTTTTGATTATGTAAAGAAATAGGATATCCATGCTTTTGATAAAATTCTAACGCGCGGATAACTCGTTTAATATTGTTAGGGTGAATATTTTTTGCTGACTGCTCATCAATAAAATCTAACTGCTGATGTAAAAAATCCCCTCCCCATTGTTCATACCATTCCCAAAGCGTTTTTTTAAACTGTTGGTCTTCTTCTTCGGAAAAATCAATTTGATAA
This sequence comes from Clostridia bacterium, assembly GCA_026000945.1. Taxonomy (GTDB): domain Bacteria; phylum Bacillota; class Clostridia; order Lachnospirales; family Lachnospiraceae; genus BNZI01. The sequence goes on from BNZI01000030.1 coordinate 220, forward strand.
AGTACGGATTGTATATAAAACCCAGTCCCGCCCACAATCAAAGGAATATCACCTGTTTGCTGAATTTCTTGGATGGCTCTATTTGCCCTTTGCTGAAATTCATAAACATTAAATTCATCAAAAGGACTAAATTCATCCAATAAATAATGTTTGATTTCTTTTCTTTGGGCCAGATCTAGTTTAGCCGAGCCAATATCCATATGGCGATACACTTGCATAGAGTCTGCGCTGATAATTTGCGCAGAAAGTTTTTTTGCCAAAGCCAAAGAAATATCTGTTTTTCCTACCGCTGTAGGTCCAGTTAAAATTAATAATAAAGGTTTTCTGCTCATTTTCGCTTGAATTTCTTTTCTATTTCTATTTTGTTCATACGGATAATCGTAGGTCTTCCATGAGGACAATGGTAAGGATTTTTCAATGTAAACAATTGTTGAACCAAATGTTCAATTTCTAAATCCGTAAAATTTTTATTTGCTTTCACTGCTGCCTTACAAGACAACGAAGCAATTGTTTCTTGAATGAGTTGAGGTTCATCCTGCAAAACTTTTTCTGATAAATTTGTTAAAATTTCTAAGAATAAATCTTTTTTTTGTATATCAGACAAAATGTCTGGTACTGCCCGCAAGGCATATTCTCTACCTCCAAACTCCTCAATCACAAATCCCATTTCTTGAAAATACTGCTCATAAGTCAAGTAAATTTCTTCCTCTTTAACAGTAAAAGTCAAAATAATGGCTGGATTAATCTGCTGTGAAGTGTGCTCACGAGTTTTGATTACTTCCAACATTTTTTCATATAAAATTTTTTCATGGGCAGCGTGTTGATCGATAATCATTAAATCATCTTTGTATTGTACCAAACAATATGTCGAAAACACTTGTCCGATAATTTTATGCTTACTTTTTTCTTCTTCACTTAAAAAAGATTGTTGAATTGGAATATCTGGCTTTTCTTGTGTATGATTTTGTATGGCATTTAATAAAGAAGATTGCTGCCTTAACTGTTTTTTGACTGGTTCTGTCTCTGATTCATCTGCAACTAAAGAATTAAAATTAGGTATTGAGGAAGGCTGGGAATTTTTCTGAACTTGATAATCCGGACTTTCTTTTACTTGAATAGAATCATGTGGATGAGAAATATCATTTAAAAACTTTTGCAAAGCTTTTACTCGATGACCTACTTTTATATCCAATACATCTTCACCCGTTGGATTTTCTCCGTTTAAATCTCCCAAAATACTTCTCGTTGGATCAAGAGATCTATCCTCTGCACTCTTTGATTCCTCTTCAACTTTCAGAGACTGACTTTGCTTAGTAGCTACCACTATTTCTGAACTAGGCTGAGTTTCTTCCTCTTCTTGACCCAAACCCATCTTAGGAATCCACTCTTTTATTTCTAATACTTGTTTTACCGCATGGTACATCGCACGATAAACTTGTTTATGATCCAAAAATCGAATTTCCATTTTACTAGGATGTGCATTGATATCTACTAGTTCTGTCTGCATTGTTAAAGATAAAACTGCAAAAGGAAATTTATGCTTCATGACATAAGGAGAAAAAGCCTCTTCTATCGCTTTATAAATACCCCCATCCCGAATATAACGCCCATTAACAAAAAAACTCTGTGCCTGCCTATTACTTCTCGCAATAGAAGGACTCCCTATGTAACCAGAAATTTGTATTCCCAAATTATCATAGTTGATTTCATGTAAATTTTCAGAAATTTTTTTTCCATAAAACAAATAAATAACATCTTTAAGACGATTATTTCCGGGAGTCTGAAATTTACTCTTTTGGTTACTAATAAACTGAATGGAAATTTGAGGATGTGATAAAGCAATCCTCTGAACAAAATCTTCTATGTATGTTGCTTCCGTTTGGGCTGATTTTAAAAACTTTTTTCTAGCTGGCACATGCTTAAATAAATTTCTGACTAATATTGTTGTGCCTCCTGATACAGCCGCTTTTTCCCAAACTTTCTCTGTTCCAGCTTCAATGACGTAACGCGTTCCATCCGCTGCTTGTTCGGTTTTGGTCAAGATTTCTACATCTGCTATCGCCGCAATACTGGCTAATGCCTCTCCTCGAAACCCTAACGACAACAAGTGCACTAAATCCTCTACACTGCTTAACTTACTTGTTGCATGAGGAGCAAATGCCAAAGGCAGTTGTGTACTTTCTATTCCACAACCGTTATCACTAATACGAATCAACTCTATGCCTCCTCCACGGATTTCAATCGTAATTGAATCCGACCCGGCATCGATAGCATTTTCTAATAATTCTTTCACTACGTAAGCCGGTCTTTCAATCACTTCTCCGGCTTGAATTTGATTAATCGTATGTTGATCCAAAGGAATAATATTTGGCATAAATTACTTCTTTCTATAACGTTTCATCAATGGATTCGTGATACAAAGCAGATAATTGATTCAATGCTTCCAATGGAGTAATCCGTTCAATATCTAACTTTCGGATTTGTTCCACTATTTTTTTCGCTCTTCCATCTTCTTTAACGTTCTGATTGTGATCAAAACTACCTATATGAATGTCTGTTTCTACATCTTGTAAAGGATTCCGTATCGTAAAGGATTGGTTTTGACCAAAATTTCTTGCTACTTCTTTTGCCCGTGATAATATGCTAGGAGGTAGACCTGCCAAAGCCGCTACATGGATACCATAGCTTTTATCAGCCTTCCCCCTAATGATTTTCCTTAAGAAAATAATTTCTTCCCCTGATTCTTTCACTTCTATACAATAATTGCAAACTCCTTTTAATGTACCCTCTAAGTCTGTTAATTCATGATAATGTGTAGCAAATAGAGTTTTAGCTCTTAAGTCCTCACTAATATAGTCTAATACTGCCCATGCAATGCTCATTCCGTCAAAAGTGCTTGTTCCTCTTCCTATTTCGTCCAAAATTAATAAACTGTTTTTTGTAGCATGATTTAAAATTTCTGCTAATTCAGACATTTCTACCATAAAGGTACTTTGTCCAGCAGCTAAATCATCTGAAGCTCCTACTCTGGTAAAAATGCGATCACATATTCCTATTTTTGCTGAACTAGCCGGTACAAAACTACCCATTTGTGCCATCAATACAATTAAAGCTGTCTGGCGCATAAAAGTAGACTTGCCAGACATATTTGGCCCAGTAATTACAGAAATTAAATGTTCATTTTCATCCAAAAACGTATCATTTGCTACAAATAAATGAGATTCCATTAAACTTTCAATTACCGGATGACGCCCCTCTTGAATAGAAATGATCCCATCTTGTGTAATTTGTGGCTTGCAATAGTTATATTTTGCAGCCAGATGAGCAAAACTCAATAAAACATCCAACTCTGCCAATACACTTGACGTTGTTTGAATACGCAACACAGCCTCGACGATTATTCCTCTAATTTGGCAAAACACCTCATATTCTAAATCATAGAGCTGCTCTTGTGCACCTAAAATTTTTTCTTCCAGACTTTTTAATTCCACAGTTGTATATCTTTTTGCATTCGTCAATGTTTGCCTTTGGATAAAATGCTGAGGTACTTCTCCCTTATATGTATTGGTAATTTCAAAACAATACCCTAAAGTTTTGCTGAACTTAACCTTTAAATTTTTAATACCTGTCTGTGAGCGTTCTTTCTCCTCTAAATCTGCCAACCACTTTTTACCTTGTATTTTCGCCTGCTTTAACTCATCAATTTTTTGATGAAATCCTTCTTTAACAATGTTTCCTTCTTTTATGCTAAGTGACGGTTCATCTAAAATTGCCTCTTGAATTAAAAGTTGTAAATCTTCTAGTAAATCTAATTTACTCCTTAGTTCATCCAGCAAAGGAACTTGAAACGCTTGCAATAAAGAAATAAATTCTGGTAGGACAAGAAGAGACTGTTTAAAAGAAATCAGATCACGGGGATTGACAGTTTGATAGCTAACTTTACCTAAAAACCGTTCTAAGTCATGAACTTTACTTAAAATCTTTCTCATTTCTTCCCGCCCAATATATTGGTCCAATAGCATTTCTACTGCATCTTGCCTAGCTTGAATATCCTTACTAGAAATTAAAGGTTCATTGATACAAATTCTTAAACGACGAGCGCCCATAGATGTTTTTGTACAATCCATTAAACCTAATAAGGAACCCTTTTTTTTCTTTTCCCTCAACGTTTCTTGCAATTCTAGATTCCTTCTTGTAAATGAGTCTAAAAACATAAATTGTTTGGGGAAATAAAGATGAATTTCAGTAAAATGAACTAAAGAATTTTTTTGTGTTTCATGTAAGTACTTCCATATTGCCAGAACTGCCTGCTGTCCTTTTTCATGACGAAACAGCTCACATTTTTCTAAGCTATCCGCAGAAAAATGTTCTCTCAAATGAGTTAGATTTTCTTGATTTTTAAAGTATTCCAAATCTAATACAAATAAATCTAGACCTAGACGCTCTTTAATGAAATGAGATATGATTTGCTTCTCTTTTAATGTAGCATTACATAAAATTTCGGCAGGAGCAAATTTATCAATTTCATCTAAAATAACTTTTTCATCTTCAATTTCTGAAAATAAAAAAGTTCCCGTAGTCACATCTGCCACAGCTAAAGCAAAACCCTCTGAAAAAGCTAAAACACAAAGTAAATACTGGTTTTTATCTTCAGATAAAACCTTAGTATCCATGATTGTCCCTGGCGTAACAATACGAATTACTTCTCGTCTAACCAAACCTTTACTTTGTTTAGGGTCTTCCATTTGTTCGGCAATGGCTACTTTATAACCTTTTTGGACCAATTTATATAAATAAGCATCTACAGCATGGTAAGGTACTCCACACATCGGAGCTTTTTCTTTTAATCCACATTCTTTTCCAGTTAAAGTAATTTCTAATACTTTTGAAGCCAGAAGTGCATCTTCAAAAAACATTTCATAAAAATCACCTAAACGGTAAAACAAAATGCAATCTGGATATTGTTTTTTTGTATCTATGTACTGTTGCATCATTGGTGTTAATTGTGTCACAAATACCCTCCTTTGGATCGGTAATTCTACTCACTTGAAGCCATCCTATTACTACAAGGCCACTAGTACTCTTTTTCTAAAATCAACTCTCTTTCTCATCCTGTTAATACGGCAGTCAAACTTGCAAAAT
>BNZI01000031.1 GCA_026000945.1 Clostridia bacterium
TGTATTTGATTACATTTAATATTTTACTTAAGTTCGTTCAATCTTCAATTCAGACACATATTGTATTTGATTACATATCATACACTATTAGACATGCTGCTTTTTTAAGTTTGCATTCTATTTTTTTTGGAGAACAAATTCTATTGAACCAACAAATTTACTTTAAATTCATTCTATTTAGCATGTAAGTGCATCTCAAACCATATAATCAAATAATTGTATTATTTTCTTAATAATTTTTGGAGGTATGAAATGAAATTGAAACATTTAAAATACGCCGTTCTTTCAGTATTTACTATATGTACGATAATACTGATTACCACAAAGGTTTCAGCAGCTTCGCCCACTCATCCTGGATTTTTAGATGCTGTTAGTGCCAATGCGATTGCCGGATGGGGTATGGATCCTGCTCGTCCTTCTGAATCTTATCATATTCACATTTATATTTATAATGGAATAACGAACCAACAGTTAGCCTTAATTCCTATTCAAGCGGACCAGTTTCGTTCGGATTTAGCACAAAATAACATCGGTACAGGTAACTATGGTTTTATCTTACCCATAGATTGGAGTAGTCTTCCTGGAGCTGAATTGTACCGTATAGATGCTTATTTAGTGAATAATCGAGATAATCCTAAATTGCAAAATAGTTTGACTTACTCGCCTACTGGTTACAAAGGTACTGCCACTCAAAAATCTTTAGGCACATTTACAGCAACTGCTTACTGTCCTTGTACACAATGCAGCGGTAAAAGTAAACTTACTGCTACTGGCACAGTACCAAAAGCTAAACATACGATTTCTGTAGATCCAAAAGTTGTTCCTTTTGGTAGTAAATTATTAATTGACGGTGTTGTGTATACAGCTGAAGACCGTGGAGGCGGCGTCAAAGGAAATCATGTAGATATCTTTTTTAACACTCATGCAGAAGCTTTAAGATATGGAAGAAAAAAAGTGCAGGTTTATCTTATTCCGTAGGCAAAAACTTTATGAGCAGCCTACCCACAGCAATTGCATAGTCTAGAGCATGTCGGTACTACTCAAAATGTCCAGATTTTAAATAGATTTTCATTTTTGTTAAATAAGATATTTTCACAGAGACACACATGTAGTGAAAGAAAATTGAACATAAACCAAAGAAGATATTTATTTTAAAAATGGGCATTTAGCATCAGTGTCAACAATTCATATTCTAGCCACTAGAATTTTTCATCTATACGTAAACTATCCTCGTTTATAAAAACGAGGATAGAATTTTAAGTTAACTCAATTTTCCGTATTTAATTTTTTCTTATATACCCATCAATACCAATAAAATTCTATTAATCAAGCAAAAATTGTGACATCACATAATTGCTTAAATCTAATCCTTTTTCGGATAAAAAAATTCTTTCTTTTATTTGTTTTAACAAACCTTGTTTTTTTAATTTTTCTAACAAATCTGCATATAAATCTTCAATAGGGAATGCAAATTTTTGAAAAAACTTTTGAGCTGAAATCCCTTCTATTTTTCGTAATCCTAAAAAAATAAATTCTTCTATTTCTTCTTTTTGGCTAAGATCTTGTGCTTTACACCATGCAATCGTATTTAGTGCTAGGTATTCTTTTAATTTTTTAGTATTATGATAACGTCTACCTTTAAAATATGAAGCTGCTCCCAAACCTATTCCAATATATTCATCTAAATTCCAATAGACTAAGTTATGATAACACTCGTATTCTTTTTTTGCATAATTAGAAATTTCATAACGTAAATACCCTCCTTCTTTTAGTCTATTTTTCATCCATTTTTCTATTTTTTCTTCTTCTTTTTCATCAGGCAAAGGATATTGATTACTTTTGTATAATTGATAAAATGGTGTATCTTCTTCTAAAATCAAATGATAAATAGATAAATGTTCTGGCGCAGGTTTTAAATTAAATATTTGATTTAATGTTTCTTGAAAACTTTTAAAATTTTGTTCAGGTATTCCATAAATTAAATCTACATTAATATTACAAAAATCTTCTTCTCTCGCCCAATCATAAGAATATAAAAAATCTTTATATTGATGTATCCTACCTAAAGTAATCAATTCGTTTTCCTTTGTGGATTGCAAACCAAAACTTAAACGATTAATATTCGCTTTTCGATATTCTTTACTTTTATTCAAACTAAAAGTTCCCGGATTAATTTCTATACTCGTTTCACAATGGGGTGATAAATTAAAATTTTTTTGGATATTTTCCATTAAAAAAGAAATTTCCCCTTCTTGTAAAATAGAAGGAGTCCCTCCTCCGAAAAAAATAGTCTGTATTTCATAATCTTTAACATAGGGAAGATAAAGTTTCATTTCTTTAATTACTGCCAAGAGATATGTTCTTTGCAATGTTTCATCTGCTTGAAAAGAAAGAAAATCACAATATGCACATTTTTTTTCACAAAAAGGAATATGCACATATAAAGATAAATTTTTCATCATTTATAGCCTCTCTATCAATTTAATACCTATTTGCTTTGCTTGATTAAGCAAATAAAAAACGAACATACACTGAAATTTAATCAAGAGGAGTTTTTTCTGCTAATGGTAGCTAAAGCATATGACGTTGCATCGTGTTCCTAAGCGCCAACTAGAGCAAGCATTCTCCCGTAAGTAAGATACTAAGCAAGCTCTAAACGCAGAAGAGCATAAAATCTACCCCAAATAGGTACCACGTAGTAGTATAGACATCCCCTAACATACCATCCAAAACATGTTACAAAAATCCTCCCTAATCATAAAACGTATTCAAATTTAAAATACGCTTTTATAATTATAGGAGGATTTCAAATTCCTTAATTAATAAAATAAATTAACATAAATAAAACTTAAAAGATAGAATTATTTAAAAGAGAACTAAAACAAAGCATTTTTTACTAAGATTACTTCCATCCATTGTACTAACGGTAATCCATGTAAAGCCTAAACGTTTAGCAGTAATTCTTCCATATTCATCTACTTCTGCAATCTTTTCATTACTGCTCGTGTATTCTAGTTTCATATTGTCGGCATCTCTAGGACTTGGCGTTGCTAATAAATCTGTAGTTCTTCCATGCATAGTAACGACTGCATAATTACTTAAACGCAAAGAACGAATCAATTTTGCATTTTCTGATAAATCTACATAAACTGTACAACTTGTACTATACTGACCATCTTGTGTAGTTGCTGTAATCACTGCCACGCCATCACCTGTAGCTTGAATTTTTCCCTCTTGATCCACAGTAACTACATTAGTATTTGTACTCTTATAATTCAGTAATACTTCCGCAGTAGAAGGAACAACAATGACATTTAACTGTTTTGTTTTTTCAGCTGCACGTAAAGAAATTTCATCTGTAGTAAAGGTAACGCCTTTTAATTCAGTAGATGGTAATTCCACGTTAACAGGAACAATCGCTTGTTTTCCATTTGCAGTTTTAGCTGTAATCATCGCTTTACCATTGGCCACAGGTGTAACATTACCCTGCTCATCTACTTTAGCGATATTTTCATCACTGCTACTAAACATCAAATCTTGAACTACATTTATCTCAGAAACAATTTCTAATTTCTCTATTTGTTCTTTATTCGTAAAATGCAATACTTCCTGATCAAATGAAATATTTTCTTCCAACTGTGGGTAATGCACATCTACTTCAGATACTGCTTGATACAACTTATTACTAGATTTTACTGTAATAATCGCTGTACCTTCTCCCACTGCAGTTACTCTACCTGAAGAACTGACTGTTGCTACTTTTTTATTGCTACTAGACCAAGTGACTTTTCCTAAATCATTTGGTTTGTTAATAATTTCTATCGTTTCCGCATCCCCTTTGGCACTAAACGATAAACGATACTTATTTAAAGATAAAGGGCTACTAACTACTGGCCCTGTCTCGCTACTTCCCTCTGGTGCTTTGCTTGATGCAGGTGCAGAAGTTGGTTTTACTACCGTAGTTGGTTTAGTGGGACTGGGTTGAGTAGTAGGAGGAGTTGTAGGGGCAGAAGGTAGAGAAGTTTCTGCTTGTCCTCCATTATCCGGCTGAATAGAAGGAGCTTCTGTATTAGTAGAAAGATTTCCATTAGCATTCGGTGCATTTGGTCCATTCTTATCTGGTTCTACTACTATATTTGGTTCTGTCGTAACCTCTGGCTCTGTACCTGCCGTACCAAAAATACCCAAATCAGATAAATTATCTTTTTCTACTACTTTAAGTCGTACAGGTTTTGTCCAAACTTTTCTCTCATTTAGAGTGGGAACAGATTGCTCTAAACTGAATTCTATTTCTGTATCAATAGATAATTCAGTATTTTCTAAGCCTTTCACTTGTGTAGAAGATGTAGGCATAAACTGCAAAAAATCAAGATTTTCTTGTTCGGGATCAATCAAAGCAGCTTCAAAATATTTAGCAAAAATTTCACCTTGGCCTAAATCAAATTCTTCTATTTTTTGTAATTTTAATTCACTAATTTCTAGAAAATCGTGTCTAATAACAAAATCAACATTTCCTACAAAAAAACGAATATGTATAGAAAGTGGATAATTCAATCCTTCTGAAGCTAAATAAAGCTCTCCTTCCCAAACACCACGAATATCAGTTTCTCTGTTTTCTAACATAATATGAAAAACAGGATTTTTTAAAGATTCATCTATAGTCGAAGATGGTTGAGGTATTGTTTCGATTTGTTCTGTTTCTGTTTGATCTGTTTCCACTGGAAGTGTTGCTGTTGCATCTGTTTCTGTAACGGCAGTTGAATTTTCTAGTGATGTTGACTCATTTGTCTGTGTATCAGATTCTTTTATTGACTCTGATTCAGACTCTGATGAAGCATTCATCTCCGGTAAAGTCTGCTGAATAGTACTTTCACTTTCTGTTTGCACTACAGTACTAGATGAAACTTCACCTGATGTAGCCGAAGGACTAATCCAAACATTACCAGAAAGGAATTGCAATACTTTTGTTTCCATCAGCGCTTGATTCACGTCAAAATCATTTTTCTCTTGTTTTTCTTTCTTGACAAAAAAATCTGATCTTTCTTCCAGTTGGTCTCCTGCGTCACTAAGTGTGGGGACATCCCCATATGCAACTAAGCGAGGATTAAAATACTCAATCAATTTTTGTTCCAATAATTCTGTTTCCATCCAGTGCTGTAATTCTTCTACTGAAAGCAAGGGGGCATCACTTCG
>BNZI01000032.1 GCA_026000945.1 Clostridia bacterium
GGCCTAAACGGATATTCTTGATACCAAGATGAAGCAAAGCTAACAACACACTGACTGCTTTTTGCTCATACCACGATAAAATCAGAGTTAGCGGAAGTTCGTTCACATCACACTCAAATGCTTCGGCAAGGGCAAGAGCCACCTTGACAGCTGAGTAAGCATCATTGCATTGACCCATATCCATGATACGTGGTAATCCACCAATTTCGCCTAAATCCAGGTCATTAAAACGGTATTTTCCACAGCCTAGTGTCAAAATCATACTATCTTTTGGACTTTGTTTTACAAAATCTGTAAAATAATTACGCCCCGTTTTTGCACCATCACAGCCTCCAACAAGGAAGAAGTGTTTGATTGCTCCTGTCTTGACTGCATCAATCACTGTGTCTGCTACAGAGAGTACAGTACCATGTCCAAATCCAGTCAGAACGCTATCACCACCATTGATACCATAAAGCGTCTGCTTTTCAGTATACCCGCCAAGAGATAGTGCTTTTTCAATAACAGGAGTAAAATCCTTCTCTTCTCCGATGTGCACTAAGCCTGGATGTCCCACAAGCGCCGTTGTATAAGCCCTGTCGGCATAACTTGCCTTAGGTGGCTTTAAACAGTTTGCTGTAAAAAGAAACGCTCCCGGTACATTGTCAAATTCTTTTTGCTGATTTTGCCATGCTGTACCAAAGTTTCCTTTTAAATGAGAATATTTTTTCAACTCCGGATAAGCATGAGCAGGTAACATTTCTCCATGAGTATAGATATTCACACCTTTTCCTTGTGTTTGTTCAAGAAGAATCTTCAAATCATACAAATCATGACCAGTAACAACAATAAATGGTCCAGGTTCAATGGTTTGCGTAACTTTTGTCGGCGCCGGAGTTCCATAACTTCCTGTATTTGCACGATCAAGAAGCTCCATACATTGATAACTGATTTCACCGGTAGTCATTACGATAGGTAATAATTCATCTTGACCAAGTTCATCATTACCAAGTACCGCTAAAGCCTCATAGATAAAGCTATCGACAGCTTCATTTGAGTATCCAAGAACAAGTGCATGATAAGCATATGCTGCCATACCACGAATTCCAAACAAAATGAGTGACTTTAACGTACGGATATCTTCCGATGCATTCCATAATTCTTCCATATTATAAGCGGTGAACGGTCCATTTATTTCTGAAGCAATAGACTCTATTTTCTCCGTTACATCCGTTTCACTGAAATTTACATTCGTAACCGTTGTAAATAGTGATTCTAGGACTTTACGGTCTAGACTCTTGCTACGTAAAGGCTTTGATAAAGCAAGTGCGATAAGCGTACCTGTAAGCTCATCTTGCATATCCGATACATCCGCAGTTTTTCCACAAACCCCAGCTCTGCCTGTACAGGCTTTGTTAAGCGCAGTTTGTTCACATTGAAAACAAAACATATTTTATTCCTCCTTGGCTCTTAAAACTCAACGATCATACAATAAACGAATCAATTTACTCGATAAACAACCAAAAAGCGATTGTATAAAAAATTTTTCTTTACTCAGTTTTATTCAATGCATTTCCTATTTTCTAGAATCAACAACAATGATTTTGATTCACTGCTAGCTCACTTAAATGCAAAACTCAAATCTTTCTATAAAAATAAACCATATACTTCCACATTGATACAATCAATAAAATTTGCATCTGCATAAACAAAAGATTTTATCTTTTAAATGGTGATCTTTGTAATAAGCATTCTATAAGCCTTCTAAGGTAGCAAAATTATGCTGTCAAATAGGTTTACAGAATCTTAGAATTCAATTATAATACAATAAAGTCAACAAATCTGTTAGATAAACAACCAAATGGTGATTGTATGAAAAATATTTTTCCCTTACTCAATACATCCCCCCTATTTGCTGGAATCAACAGTGATGATTTCGATTCATTACTGACTTGCCTAAGTGCCAATCTCAAATCCTTCAATAAGGAAGAAACCATATATTTTGAGGGCGATATGATAACAGAAATCGGCATTTGCATAAACGGAAGACTTCATCTTGTAAAAGTTGATGTTTGGGGTAACCGTTCTATCGTGGCAGAGATCAAACCGCCAGATATGTTTACAGAATCCGTTGTGTGCAGTGGCACAGGACGCATTTTTCTTAATGTAGTTGCAAAAGAGACGAGTCAAATACTGTTTATTGATTACAAAAAAATTATTTCTACTTATTCATCCTGCTGCGCTTTTCAGGGAAAACTAATCCACAATATGATCGGCATTTTAGCGAGGAAAAACTTAAATCTGGCAAGCAAAATGGAGTATATAACCAAACGAACGATAAGAGAAAAACTGCTCTCCTACCTTAGCGATATGGCAAGACAACAAAACAGCAAGACATTTTTTATTTCCTTTAATAGGCAAGAACTTGCAGACTATCTTGCTGTAGATCGCAGTGCACTATCTGCAGAAATGAGTAAGCTAAAAGCTCAAGGCTACATTGATTACAAGAAAAATTACTTTGAACTATTACGGGAGGTCACACAGTGAGCCTACTGTCTAAACTCATGATTTCCCTAATTGTATACATTAATACTCTGGAAATTTTTTCAAAGTGAAACAATCCACGAAATAGACTATTTGTCTCCATAACTCTATTCATACGGGAAATAACATCTATGGCAATGCTATCGACATTACAATCAAGTCTTAAAAAATAGCTAATCATACATGCTAATATCTAAGCAACTATCTAAAATAAAAAGGAGCTTTCCCAGTATAAACCCTTCTTATTCAACGTGTACGCTCAATCTATCATTTATCAGATATATTTTCCTGATGCCCACGATACCCATCATCACTATTTCCACACACATGTATGGACTTGATATTTCACTTTGTTGGCAATGGAAAACACAATTTTAGTGAATGTGTCCGCATCCAGATAGAATACAATGAAAAATCCCCTAATCTAAAACCAGGGGATTTTTGCTTCACTCACTTGAAGGAAAGATATCCAAAAAAGCGATCAAATCCGCTTACCATAAAGTATTTAATAATACAGCAAAAGTCCCACTTCTTAAAAGACGTCAAAATGAAATTTTTTGTTCAGACTACTCTCGCTCCTTTACCGTCACTTGCACAGTATCTCCTAATTGTTTACCAATTTTAGTACAAATACTCTTTAATATGCCGATAATATAGCAAACTGAGTCATCATCATTTTTAGCCCCCATATTCACAATACTACCATCGTAGGCCTCACCATCAAAGGTAGCATGAACTTTAACACGCCCTTTACCAAATTCAGTACGAATATCATAAGGAAAAACTACATAAGCACCACCCTTTCCCACTTCGGAAGGCTGGATAAGTGCTTCAAACTCATAGGTCTTTGCATTAGAGCTTCTCTCTTCTGCGTCAACATTTATATTTAACTTATTTGATGTAGGTTTAGACTTCACTGACAAGCGCAGTACTTTCTCCATCGCTTTGCCCTTAGCCAGTTCATCTACTAACTTATCTAGCCATCGAATTTTTTGCATCAATGGATCTGTAATTTCTTCAAGCCGAACACCACAAATCACTCCTGTAATTTTATGGCTATCAGGGTGAATTTGCGGAGCTTCTTCAAAAAATGTTTCTAAAGCAACTTTTTTCTCAATTTGTGCCTGTAATCCACTTTGATCATAGCCTGTTAGCCAACAAATAACTGTATCAACTTCTTCCTTTTTACGTCCTTTTCGCTCTGCTTTCTGCACATACATCGGATAAATACTAGCAAAGGTACTCTTAAATATTCTCGGCTTCTTATCCATTTAAAAAACCTCCTCTATATCGGATTAAAATTCCTCACACAAGAATATTTTGCAGGTATTACCTTTCTTTGATTCAAGTGCTTCTATATCAACTGGTGGCAGAATGCCGCCCCTACAATACACAAATTTTCCACATAAAAATATTTCATACAATGATCATCTTTTTTTCAATCCAACTCTCCCGCCCCTACGATGTTCAAACTTTCCCAAAAAGCATATCTTACAAATATTTTTTTAGAAGGCAGTCTTTACTGTGAGAAAATTCTGAATCATTTGTTTCCCCCAAGGTGTGCCTATTGATTCTGGATGAAATTGTAAACCATAAATCTCACTATCCGCAATATGCATTGCCATCATTTCTTCATCATCTAAAGAAAATCCCAAAGGTAAAATAGATTCTGGTAAATTTTCTTTATTTACAATCAAAGAATGATAACGCATAATCTCGATTTCTTCTGGTAAGTTCTGAAAAATCAAGCAATCTATTTTACGCATAAGAGAAACTTTTCCATGCCGGATTTCTTTCGCACGGACAACTTTCGCCCCGTAAACCTCTCCGATCGCTTGGTGTCCAAGGCAAATCCCCAAAATTGGCTTTGTTTTACCGATTTCACGAAGTAACTGCTCCATTTTCCCAGCATCTTTAGGTTCACCCGGACCGGGCGATAAAACGATACGATCTGCTTTTTTTGCTTCTTGTATTAAGTTTTCATCATCATTTCTTAAGATTTTCACTTCTTCAAATTCCGCAATATATTGGGCCAAATTATAGGTAAAGGAATCATAATTATCTACTAAAAGAATCATTTTCCCACCTCCAAAAGTGCTTTTGCTTTTGCCAAACTTTCCAAGTACTCCTTTTCTGGATCAGAATCATAAACGATACCTGCTCCTGCTTGTATATAAGCACGATTTTGGTGGACTACCAAGGTTCGAATAGCTAAAGCAAAGTCTGCAAATCCACATTTTGTTAAATATCCAACTGCTCCGGCATAAGGTCCTCGTTTAACATTTTCCCACTCATAAATACGCTGCATAGCTCGAATTTTTGGCGCTCCGCTAACCGTTCCGGCAGGGAGTATCGCTCGCAGTGCATCCATTGCCGAATATTCTTTTTTTAACTTACCCTCGACCACAGATACCA
>BNZI01000033.1 GCA_026000945.1 Clostridia bacterium
TAATATATTTTTTCATTATTCTCCTTTAAACTCCTGAAAATAAAAAAATTGATGGTATACAAATAATCAACAAAATTAAGATAAAAATACATGACATCGGCAATAATAGTTTGATACTAGCTTCTTCTCCCTGTTTTTTGCTCACATTCATTTTTTGCTCAAATGCTTGATCAATTTCTTGATCAAAAATTTGTTTTAAACTTCTATTACCCTTACTAACATTTTGTTCTAATAAAGTAGCCAACTTACGATAAGGAATTAATGAACAAGACAAAGCAAATTGACGATATACATCTTTTTCCATTGCTCCATTTTCCATCATCTTAGCACTTTTACAAATTTCCTCATAAGCATAGCGCACACCTTGCTTTTTTTCTTGTAAAGTTTTTTGATAATCATTTGCTAATTTAAACCAAGCTTTCTTTACCGTCATTCCACAATCAAATAAAATACCAAATTTAAATAAAATTTCAGGATAATCTAGTAACATTTGTTCAGCTTTCTTTTTTTGTTTTTCTTTTATCTGACTTTGATACGCCAAAACCATAAAAATAGTGCAAAGAATCCCCACAAAACCTAAAAAAAATGGATATCCATCTAAAGGATAAGAATAAAAAACCATTTCTCCATCTATTTCTTTTGGTAAATCAAAAACTGCTCTGCGTTTCTCCTCTTGCTGATCAATCAAGCTTTTTTTCAGCTTTTCCCAAAAATTCAATTCTGGATCAAAAATTTTTCCTTGAATAAGATACTCTCTTTCTTGATCTTGACAGGATAAAATCAAAGTTAATTCTATAGACTCCCCTTCTTTCAGAATCTCTTGTTCTTCTTTTCTTTGTATACGATCCATTTGTTCTGATTTCCATAAGATGTCTATACCCTCTTCCGTTGTAGTACTCTCTAAAGATAAAGGATATTCTAACTTCTCCCAAGATTGATTTTTTCCTAAAACTTCTTTTGGTAAATTTTGAGCGGTTTGTGAAAATAACTCTTCTAGTTCTTCTTGACTATATTGTCTGGGCTGCACCAAAATCTCTACTGTCTTTTTCCCCTTTTTTTGTGTTCTTGCTTCCACACGATAAGTCTGTTCTCCTACTTTTTGTTCTGGTCTTAGCACAGCATAACCATCTTGCAGATAATTTCTCCGCTTACTTTGTACCCAACCAAAAATCAAAAGAAAAACACTGAGAATCATACCCAAAATCACGAAACGACGAACTTTTTTTTGTTCTATTAAAATTTTCATCTTTAATTTTCCTTAGAACCTGTCCAATATCTCACTATGGTAGAACGTTATGGTCTATTTTCCTCCTACGATGTCAAGTCAAGATTTCTTAAACTTCCTTCCGTATTCTCAATTCACCTCTTCGTGTAGGAAATACCTATTCCCTATCGTACTTTCAGTAAAATAGTGTAATTTTTCACTCCTAAATATCAAGTTTACTTAAGATACTGCTAGTATTCCTGCGTCACCCTGCTCATATAAGATAAATCTATACCTGAAAGCTCCTTGTTCGCAGCTATTTAACTGACTCGTAACATACATCTACACGAATACTAAGAGGTAGAGACTTCTCACTCAAGACAACTAATGCCATCAGTACAGGCGAGCTCATCCCGTGCTGTTCTACGATTTTATGCTGGCTCATCCTCCTTTTTAGCAGCGAACAACTTCTTTCCGTATTCGTTAAAAGCGAATATTCATCATCCGGTTTGCCCACTGTATAATCAACAAGTACAAAACTAAAATAGAAGTCATGAATACCCTACCAAAAGAATTGTGATATAAAACCGACAAGAATTCCGGAGAAAACAGTTGAAAATAAATTAAAATTGACGGTAAAATAATCATCAAAGCTCTTTGTTCCAAACGTTTAGCTCGAATTAAAATTTGTATTTCTTCTTGAATACGCAGTCTTTCTTGAATACGCTCAGAAATTTTCTTAAGCATAACAATTAAATCTCCTCCGCTTCGTTTTGCCAAAAGAAAACCTTCTGCAAAATTTCGAATTTCTTCAATGTCTGTTCTCATCGCAAATTGATAAAAAACCATTTCAATATTTTTATTTCGCCTGACTTGTTCTTCCAGTGCTAAAAATTCCTGGTATAGTTCTGATTCCGATCCAAATAACATATGCAATTCCTTTTTTGCTTCCCAAAAGGCATGCTCTGCCGAATATCCTACTGATAAAGCGGATACCAAACTTTCCAAGGCACTTTTAAATTGCCAACGCATTTTATCTCTGCGCTTTTCTTGCAAAAACTTTTTGACCCACTGGATAAAATAAAAAATCAGAGGAAATAAAATAAGAAAAAAAAGAAATTCTTGATAAAAACAATAAGACAATAAGAGATCTAAAATAATGCCCACGAAAAAAGCGAGACATTTTTCTTTCCTATTTAACGTATATTCACAATAGTTAGATCGATGGGGTAAAACAATATCTTTGCAACTTTTCTTTCTGTAAAATCCTCTCTTCCAAACAATTTTGTTTCTCATCAAAATCTCTGCTTTCTTGATAAATCAGATTCAAAGAAATTTCCCCATTTTCTTTTTTATATAACTCCATAATCTCTGAAACTTTCCGTTTTCCCTGCCTATCTCTTTCCAAATGAATCAATAAATCAATAGCAGAAACAATCTGTGATCGTACTGCCAACAAGGGCATATCTCCTGACATTACTGCCATTGCTTCCAAACGTGAAATCATATCCGTTGGGCTATTTGCATGACCTGTAGACATTGATCCATCATGACCTGTATTCATTGCCTGAAACATAGATAACACTTCTTTAGAGCGTACCTCTCCAACAATAATGCGATCCGGTCGCATTCTCAACGCTGTTTTAATTAATTCATCCATGCCAATCGCATTTTTACCAGATAAATTTGCATTTCTTGTTTCTAAGCGTACTAAATTTTTTACTTGATGCAATTGTAATTCCGCTGAATCTTCAATCGTAATTACTCTTTCCTGTTCCGATATACATTCTGATAGAGCATTTAAAAAAGTCGTTTTTCCGCTTCCTGTCCCCCCGCTAATGAATAAATTATATTTTGCTTCTACTAATTTTCTTAACAACCCTTCCAATTCTTTTCCAAACATTCCTTGACTGCTCATTTGGCTTAAAGAAATACCCTCTTTAAATTTACGAATGGTAATGGTTGCCCCATCCAAAGCAACTGGAGGTAAGACAATATTTACACGAGATCCATTGTCTAAACGTGCGTCCACAATAGGCGTTGTTTCATTTACAATACGATTTACCTTAGCAACAATACGTTGAATCACATCTTCTAAAATTTCAGAAGAAGAAAATTTTTTATCCCACAAAAAAATTTGACTATTTTTTTCAATAAAAATATGCTGACTACTATTAATCATAATTTCTGTAATTTCATCGTCGTCAATTAATTCCTGTAAAATATCTAATCTTCGTACCATATCAAACAATTCGTTATTCAATTGGATAAAAAGAGCTAAACTCAAATAATATTTTTCCCTTTCTTCCCATAAGAATTGTTCAATTAAATTTTTCAATTCTTCATCCATCAAACTAGAATATTCATCTATTTTTTCTCTAAACTTTTTTTGAATATCTAAACGTCTTTTTTCGATATCCTCAGTCATTTTTCACCTCGCAGTAAAGTTCTTGCTAAATCTCCGTACTCATTCCACATCAAACTTTCTGCTCCATGCAACACATAATCAGCCTGTATATCTGGTATTTCTATTTTATGAATTTTATCCCACAAATTTTTTTCTTCTCTTTTGTTTAAATTGATTTCAAACTGTTCTATTTTTTTACTTGCTACACCCGTATATCTTACAGGCATATAAACAACGGAGCAAACTTTAAGTATTTCTGTTGCCCTTTCTCCCGGTAGATTAATATCTAAAATCAATCTGGAATACCCACTACCTTTTTTTAGTTCTTGAATAAATTCTGCATATTCCTTTGCACTGAGCAAAAATAAATCTTCTGCATACTGAACTGGTCTTATGCATTCCAAACCATTAATCCCATAAACAAATGAATGAATTTTCTCCCAATAAAACTCTTTTTTCTGATGAAAATAATAAAATAATTCAGACAAAGTACCAGCTGAATATTCCTCATTTTTTTGTTCGCCTATCCATGAACAAGCTGAATATTCCTCAAAATTCAAATATAAAGTGCTACTTTCTCTAGAACAAATCTGACCCAATGCCAAAGCTAACGAAGTTTTTCCACATCCAGATAAAGGAGAAAATACCGCTAAAGTTTCCGCCTCTTTCATTGTCGATAAAGTTTGCTCACCTTTTTCCTTATCCTCTAAATCAAAAAGAAAATGTAAAATGTTCTCCATGGATTGATATTTATATAAAGAAATCATTTCTTTTTTTGCACTTTCTCTTGACTTTTCAGATAAATAAAAAACTAAATATCTATGCAAAATCTCCTTCATTGATTCTAATTCAAAAAGAAAATTAATTTCTCCTTCTAGCAACACCATATCCAAAATATGCTCCTGCTGATAGGCATATAAATTTTCCCAAGATGGAAAATAAATTCCTCGAAATACGCTGTTTACTTGATGATTTAAATATTCTGTAAAATGTTCCAAGTAATATCTATTTTGTCCATAGAGAGCAATTGTTTTATTTTTCATTTTACCTCCCAATCTTTTGTTAAATAATCAACTTCGCTTTCAGTACACATAGCGCAAAATAAGCTAATCCTATGGGAATAGAAAAACGTATCACCAAAACTGACTCCTGATTTGTATGATAAGGAATAATACGTTTATTT
>BNZI01000034.1 GCA_026000945.1 Clostridia bacterium
GCTTAGCGGAGGAGAGCAGCAACGTGTGGCAATCGCTCGTATGTTGCTCAAACCTTGCGATATTATTTTTGCGGATGAACCTACAGGAAATTTAGATCAAAAAAACACAGAGCGAATCATTAGCTTGTTCAAAACCTTGCAAAATGAAGGAAAAACAATTATTTGTGCAACTCATGACCCGTATGTGTCCCAATGTGCAGATGAAACCATTACGATAGCCTAGGTAAAAAGTAAATGATTGAGTCTTTGCTTATTCATCGTTTAGGTTTTATTTTTTAGTGCTTTTAGTATTTTTTGATTGAAGTTTCAATGTTTTAGCTAATTTTATGATATTTTCTTACTCAGAATGTAAAAGAAGCAATGGGAAAGTAAAGAAAAATTGATTACATTAGTTGAAGCAAGTGGAAGCTTATCAATAGCATGTTTACAGGAATATTTTCTGGCACATGCAAAATGGATATCATATAAAAGTTTTAGCTGTTTTGTAGTTTTACGTAATCAAAAGATAAACAAAATAAGCTGACACAAATTTTAAAGCAATTTATACTAGGATGTGTTCACATTCGCTAAAATTCCTAGATTTTAAGTAGATTTTCCGTTCCATGGTAGTGTGAATACGTCCTAAGCGTAAGTTTTTATTTTTTGGAAAAGGAGAGAAGGAAAACTAATGAAGATTTTTGTACGGATGATGATGATTATTTCCATTTCGATTGTTTCTTTGCTTTTTCTTTTTTGGGTACATCGATATAGAAGTGCTCGTTTTGAGTATCCTCATAAAGTATCAATACAAGAGTTTTATTCTAATAAGGAAGATGAGTTAGAAGCTTTTCTTTTGCAATTTACGCAAAACCATCCAGTTAATATCTATCAGAGTTTATCTAAAACAGAACAAATCACGAATACATATCATTTTAATTTAGCAAAAGATCCGTTATTTCATCTTTCACCGGAGCAAGAGCAATTATTAAAAAATGGTGAATATCTTTCTAATGATCCAAAAGAAGATCTAAAAAAAGCAGTATCTTTATACACTCCGGGTAAAATCATACATTTTTATGACTATTTTTCCAAAAATCCTGCGATCTATTTGGATTCTTTTTTTCTTTCTACGAACGATCCAAAAGTGATTGATCAATTGAAAGAAGAGCTGAAAGCCTATGGAGATTTTAAATGGGAGAAATATAGAAATCCGATTTTTTACTATGAGGAAACTGCTTCATATGCTTTGATCGGTATGATTTTTTTCATTGCAGTCATGGAGATCTTTTTTCTCAATCAACGAAAAAAAGAATATACGCTTCTTTCTCATTTTGGATATTCTTCTTTTGCTTTACTCAGAAGACCTTTCCACGGACTCTTTTTCTCTGCGGGCATAGGGATTTGCTTTTCTATTTTTCCTTGTATGCTACTCAATTGGGTGATGAAAGAGAAACTGCTTTTTCAAATGGGGAAAATATTACTTTGTCTGTGCCTATTGGTTTTCGCTTATGTGATCCTTGCTTTTTCTTTTGGATATTTTTTTCAGAAGTTGCAAAAAAAACGTTGGGGCAAAGTTTTTTTGTTGTTTAGTCTGTTAGCAAAAAGCCTTGCTGTATTTGTTGCTTTCGTTTGTTTTCTGGAAAATTCAAGCTACTATGATGGTTTGAAAGAACAGCAGTACAGAGCAGAGAATTGGGAAAAAACACAACATTTCTATCAACCGGATCTTCGCTATATTCTGCGAGCAAGATTCGATGGTGATTATTTTTGGAAAGAAACCGAAAAGCTACGGAAGCTTTATGATTATTTAGAAAGCGAATTAAATGGATTTGTATTTTATTCTGGGAATTTTCGTCTATCGGGATATGGTGAGAAAAATTGGGAATATGATTATGAAAATCAACGTCATTTGACAGGAGAGTCCGCCTATGGATCACATGGGAAATCTGTGATAGCTAGTCCAAAGTATTTTAACCACAATCCAATTTTAGACATGCAGGGCAAGCCTGTACAAGACTCTTTTGATTCAGATGAAAATACGTTGAATATTATTCTTCCTAACAATTTAAGAAGTGAAGAAGAAGTGATTCAAAAAGATTATCAAGAAAATTTCTATCAAGAGAGAATTCGAGTATTGGAAGAAAATAGAATAGAAAAAGAGAACTTTACGATAGAAGATGTATCAGTGAATTTGATTTATGCCCAAGACAATTCTCAATATTTTACTTATAACAATTACACAGGGAATCCGAGGGGTAATCTCATTATTGATCCTTTGGTGAGAGTTTATGACAAAAAAGTAAGTGATTCTTGGCTGGAATATTGGATGACTGATTCTATATTCTTTTATCTAGACACAGACTTGGATGTTGATGAAGTATTGCTCCCTGTTTTGGAAGAAACAGAGACGATAGAGTTCATTTTTCATTTTCAATCGATCCATTCAAAATTGTATGAGACAATAGATGCATGGCAAGAAGGGGTTCAAAGGCGTCATCTTAATCTTTTGCTTATTCTTTCTATTTCTTTGTTCATGGTACTGTGCGTAGTTTATTTTTTGTATGAGAGAAAACAAAAACGTTTATCTATTCACTTGCTTTTTGGCTATTCGTTCTTTTCTCTTTGTAAAAATGAATTGTTGTGGATTTGTATTCCGACATGGATATTGCTGCTATTGATGTGGTTATTTGTTCCTTATTCGGCTTTTATTTTTTATTGCTTTTGCTATGTTTTGATTGACATGATTATGGTTTGGCTGATTTTATATTATGTGCTCAATCGAAATATAAAAGAGACAATAGGAAAAGAAGGAAAGTAAAAAAGAAAAGTAAAAAAGTCAAAAAAAGCAAAGAAAAGGATGACTGTACAGATGAAATATGTCCTAGATTACAGTTTTTACAAGGCAAATAATTGAACAGGCTCTAAGAGCAGATTATCCACCTATCCACTATAAATAAAATCTTGACCGTACCAATTTTGAGTGTGCTTTGCACATCATCTCCTAATCAAATTGTGTACATCAACGATAAAATAAAAGAACCACCAGTTTATCGCTGGTGGTTCTGATTTTATCCATAGAAAGTGGTGACTTAATTTGGTTAAATTAGGGCGATTCATACAACGCGAAATACCCGGATTTTGAGTAGATTTTCCGCCTTGCAAGGCAAATTTTTTCAGGCATACGTATGTATTTCAAGAAAATTGAACATAAATAGTTCAAAATCTACCAAAAGATAGACGTCCTGAGGTAGTGAATACGTCTTAGTTGCTCGCTGCTGGCATTTTAATGCGATAAGGGTCAACAAAATCTGTAGTACTTACTACTGAAAATTGAGCGGCTTCTAAAGCAGCAACAAAAGATGCTGTTGTATTATAAGTAATTACCGTAGTTCCATTTGCTTGGACTACTTCGCTAGCATCGTTTTCTGCTGTGGTATCCAAAACGAAAATTTTCTTTGCTTGTGTTAATTCTGCTTTGGTTAAAAATCCGTTGCTGTTGGTGTACAATTTGTTTTCATTTGCATCTTTTACACCATTTGTTTTATTGGTCTGCGCTTTTCCCTTTTCATTGACTACATAGAGTCCATTTTTGGTATTTGCTATAGAATAAGTCCTTCCAGATTCAGCATCTAAGCGGATACCTTCTAGATATAGCGTTCCTTCTTCTATACTGGTTACTCCTACGCCTCTATTAGCAGAAGAGGTGTTAAAGAAAGCAGAATAGCTATCTCCTTGGTCGTCAGTAACCGTTTGTTTTCCTGTCTTTAAGCTTCCGTCAGAAAAAGCACCGAAATAATAACGGAATTTATTTCCTTCTCCATCAATGAATGTACGTAAATCAGAATACATAATTCCATTTGGATTAAAGCCATAGTATTTTGTACCAATTTTTTTAATGCTACCGCTTGGAGTAAGATCTCCTACATGAGGTTTTGCTGAAGATTGGAAATAATACCAGCTACGACCATTGTTTTGATCTTCATCTTCAGGAGCATAAGTTAAAATCCATTCGCTCATTTTTAAAGCTCCGTCATCTGCAAGGCCGGCAAAACTAATTGGTGCGTCTACACCTAAAGAAGAAATACTTTCTGTAATATTGTCAAATGTTTCAGTATTCACCCATCCGGAAAGCATTCTTCCGTTGGAATTAAAGAGATAAGTTTTCTGATTAATCTTTTGTTTTTTGTTTTCTAGTCTTACGCCGTTCGTGTCAAAGTAGTACCAAAAAGCTTCATCATCGTCGTTGTCTTCTTTAGGAGTTAGTTTATACCAAGCATTGGTTTTTCTAGCGCCATCTTGCGATGAACCGTGGTAGTAAGTTTTTCCACCAGTCTCAATCAATCCAGATCGCATTTCACCGTTTTCATTAAAAACATATCTTTGATTGTTAATTGTTTTGCTACTAGAGGTAATGGCTTTACCATCATCTCCAAAATAAAACCAACGAGACCCTGAATCAGCACTGATAGCAGGTAAATATCTCCATTGATTATGTACACGCATACCGTTACTATCTACATAATAGGTGTCATCTACCATTGTGCTACGTAGCATTGCTCCGTTTTCACCTAAATAGTAGTAATTACCATCTGCTGATTTTTTCCATTCGTTTTCAAGGGCATAATCATTTTCATAATAATACCATTCGTTTCCTTCAAGTGCCCATCCGTTAATTGCAGCAAAAGAGCTAAAATTTGCGCCTAAAGCAAGTAATGCGGATGCAGATAGAATAGCTACCCATTTCGTTTGTTTTTTCATAGAATATATTCTCCTTACAATTATAGGTTAAAAAAAC
>BNZI01000035.1 GCA_026000945.1 Clostridia bacterium
GGAATCTAAATTTATTGTCTTGGATGAACTGAAATTTGAAGAAATCAAAACAAAAAATTTCCAAAACTTATTAAATAATTTTGATT
This sequence comes from Clostridia bacterium, assembly GCA_026000945.1. GTDB lineage: Bacteria > Bacillota > Clostridia > Lachnospirales > Lachnospiraceae > BNZI01. The sequence continues at coordinate 87 of BNZI01000035.1, forward strand.
TATCCAAAGCTCTTGTCATTTTAAAACCGGAAGATGTAAAAGCACAGATTTCCGCAAGAAACATTCCAGGGGTCAAAACAGCAGGAGTTAATACCATTAATGTATATGACTTGTTAAAATACAATACTGTACTCACTACAAAGGCAGTTGTGTCAGATTTAGAGGAGGTATATGTATAATGGCAAATATCCAATATTATGATGTAATTCAAAAACCGATTATTACTGAACAAAGTATGTCCATGATGTCAGAAAAAAAATATACGTTTTATGTCAGTACAGAGGCAAATAAAATTCAGATTCGTGAAGCAGTGGAAAAAATGTTTCCGGGTACAAAAGTGGATAGCGTTCATACAATGAATTATTTGGGCAAAAAACGCAGGAAAAGAAATTCTGTAGGTTTTACTGCTAAAAGAAAAAAAGCAATTGTACACTTGACAGAAGATAGTAAAGATATTGAAATGTTTGAAGGTCTTTAATTATCATATATCGTGGGACACATGGGAATCTACGCTTTTGGAGTCTAGGCAAGGTAAGGCGATCAAAGTTTAGATAGTGATGAGCATCAAACCCAGAATCCCTGCCTAAAGGCTGAGGGTTGTCAAAGTATCGTGTCAAGCAAAAAGGAAAGGAGTTCATTGGTATGGGTATTAAAAAGTATAATCCGTATACACCGTCTAGGCGTGCAATGACGGGACTAGATTTTGCGGAAGTAACAAAAAGTACTCCAGAAAAATCTTTGGTGTATTCCTTGAAAAAGCATTCCGGTCGGAATAATCAAGGAAAAATTACGGTTAGGCATCGTGGAGGGGGAGCAAAGAAGAAATATCGTTTAATTGATTTTAAACGGAATAAAGATGGTATTCCCGCAAAAGTTTTAGGTATTGAATATGATCCGAATCGTACAGCAAATATTGCTTTAATTTGTTATGAAGATGGAGAAAAAGCTTACATTTTAGCTCCAAATGGCTTAACAGATGGCATGATTGTCATGAACGGAGAAAAAGCAGAAGCAAAAGTAGGTAATTGTATTCCTATGGCATATATTCCAATTGGTACACAAATCCATAACATTGAGTTGTTTCCTGGAAAAGGTGGACAGCTCGTACGTAGTGCAGGTACTTCGGCCCAACTTATGGCAAGAGAAGGTAAATATGTGACTGTGCGTTTACCATCAGGAGAAATGAGAATGGTACCGCTGATGTGTCGTGCTACAATAGGAATTCTAGGTAATGCTGAACATTCATTAGTCAATTTAGGAAGCGCAGGACGCAAACGTCATATGGGTATTCGTCCTACAGTCCGTGGTTCGGCAATGAACCCGAATGATCATCCACATGGTGGTGGTGAAGGTAAGACAGGTATTGGTCGTCCAGGTCCAAGTACGCCTTGGGGTAAACCGGCATTAGGTTTAAAAACTCGTAAAACTCATAAACATTCTAATAAATATATTGTCCGTAGACGTGATGGCAGGGCAGTAAAATAGCAGAATTAAAAAAGAAATAGGAGGTTAGTCAATGTCTCGTTCGCTGAAAAAAGGACCGTTTGCAGATGCTCATTTGCTAAAAAAAGTAGATGCAATGAACGCTGACGGTAAAAAGCAAGTGATAAAAACTTGGTCTCGCCGTTCCACAATTTTCCCGCAAATGGTAGGGCACACTTTCGCCGTGCATGACGGTAGAAGACATGTACCAGTATATTTGACAGAAGATATGGTCGGCCATAAATTGGGAGAATTTGTAGCAACAAGGACTTATAGAGGACATGGTAAAGATGAGAAGAAATCCCGCCGTTAAAAGGAAGGAGGTGTAGTTTATGTCAAAAGGACATAGATCGAGGATTAAAAGAGAAAGAAATGCAATCAAAGATACAAGGCCGTCGGCGAAATTGTCTTATGCCAGAGTATCTGTACAGAAAGCTTGTTTTGTTCTTGATGCCATCAGAGGCAAAGGGACTACGGAAGCTTTGGGTATTTTGATGTACAATACACGTTATGCTTCTTCTTTAATTGAAAAGCTATTAAAATCAGCAATCGCAAATGCAGAAAATAATAACAGCATGAATGCGGAAAATCTTTATATTGAGGAATGCTACGCCAACAAAGGTCCAACAATGAAACGTATCAAACCAAGGGCACAGGGCAGGGCTTACCGTATTGAAAAGAGAACCAGCCATATTACTCTTGTGTTAAATGAAAGATAAGGAGGGTAAAAGTATTCATGGGACAAAAAGTTAATCCTCATGGTTTGAGAGTGGGAATCATTAAAGATTGGGATTCTAAATGGTATGCGGAAAAAGATTTTGCCGATAATTTAGTGGAAGATTACCAAATACGTAAGTTCTTAAAAAAGAAATTATATCAATCTGGAATCGCAAAAATTGAGATAGAACGTACAGAAGAGCGTGTAAAAGTCATTATTTATACGGCAAAACCCGGTACAGTTATCGGTAAGGGTGGAGCTGAAATTGAAAAAGTAAAAGTTGAAGTACAAAAATTTACCAAAAGAAAATTATTTGTTGATATTAAAGAAGTAAAACGTCCGGATAAAGAAGCGCAATTGGTAGCGGAAAATATTGCTTCTCAATTGGAAAATCGTATTTCTTTCCGTCGTGCGATGAAATCAAATATGTCCAGAACCATGAAAGCGGGCGCAAAAGGAATAAAGACGGCAGTTTCAGGTCGTTTAGGTGGCGCAGATATGGCAAGGACAGAGTTTTACAGCGATGGAACTATTCCTTTACAAACTTTAAGAGCGGATATTGACTATGGATTTGCTGAAGCGAATACAACCTATGGAAAAATTGGAGTAAAAGTTTGGATATATAAAGGAGAAATTCTTCCACAAAAAGCTGAAAATGTCAAGGAAGGAAGTGAATAGTAATGTTAATGCCCAAAAGAGTGAAACGCCGTAAACAATTTAGAGGAAGTATGGCGGGAAAGGCACTAAAAGGCAATAAGATTTCCTATGGAGAATATGGTATCGTAGCACTAGAACCGGCATGGATTAAATCTAATCAAATTGAGGCAGCCCGTATCGCAATGACTCGTTACATTAAGCGTGGAGGTCAAGTTTGGATTAAAATTTTTCCAGATAAGCCAGTTACGGCGAAACCAGCGGAAACACGTATGGGTTCCGGTAAAGGTTCTTTGGAATTTTGGGTTGCTGTTGTAAAACCGGGTAGGGTTTTGTTTGAAATCGCAGGAGTGTCAGAAGAAATTGCAAGGGAAGCTTTGCGTTTGGCCATTCACAAATTACCTGTAAAGTGTAAAGTGGTATCTCGTGCGGATTTAGAAGGCGGTGATAACAGTGAAGACAAATAAATATCTGGAAGAGTTGAGGGCAAAGTCCATAACACAATTGCAAGAAGAATTAGTAGCTGCAAAGAAGGAATTGTTTAATTTACGCTTTCAAAATGCGACAAATCAATTAGAAAATACGAGCAGAATCAAAGAAGTGAGAAAAAGTATTGCTCGTATTCAAACTTTGATTACGCAATCAGAAAAACAATCCAGGGCATAAGGAAAGGAGAATGAATTTTGGAACGTAATTTGAGAAAAATCAGAACCGGCAAAGTTGTGAGCAATAAAATGCAAAAAACGATTGTCGTAGCGATAGAAGATCATGTTAAACATCCTTTATATAAAAAAATTGTGAAAAGAACAACGAAATTAAAAGCCCATGATGAAAAAAATGAATGTTTAATCGGGGATGTGGTGCGTGTAATGGAAACAAGGCATTTATCCAAAGACAAGTATTGGAGATTATTAGAAATTATTAGCAGAGCAGAATAAGAAAGGAGGTTGCAAGTATGATCCAGCAAGAAACTAGACTCAGAGTTGCGGATAATACAGGGGCAAAAGAGATCCTTTGTATTCGTGTAATGGGTGGTTCTACTAGAAGATACGCCAATATTGGAGATACCATTGTTGCTACAGTCAAAAATGCAACACCCGGAGGAGTTGTCAAAAAAGGTGATGTGGTAAAAGCTGTTGTGGTACGTACCGTAAAAGGTGCACGCCGTAAAGATGGTTCTTATATCAAATTTGATGAAAACGCCGCAGTGATTATCCGTGATGATAAAAATCCAAGAGGAACTCGTATTTTTGGACCGGTAGCAAGAGAATTAAGAGAAAAACAGTTTATGAAAATTCTTTCCTTAGCTCCGGAAGTGCTGTAGCTTATTGCTTTAGCAAAGATGATTTGCATACAGTTTGTATGGGAAATTTAGGATAGAGCTAAAAATAGTTAAGAATAGGAGGGAATACGGTGGCTAGTCTTAAGATCAAAAAAGACGATATGGTAAAAGTAATTGTAGGCAAAGATAAAGACAAAGAAGGCAAAGTGTTAGCTGTGGATCATAAAAAGCACAGAGTAGTTGTAGAAGGCGTAAATGAAATGACTAAGCATGTTAAACCGAATGCGTCAAACTATCAAGGAGGAATTATCAAAAAAGAAGCTGCTATTGATATTTCTAACGTGATGTATCTGCATAAGGGTAAGCCTA
>BNZI01000036.1 GCA_026000945.1 Clostridia bacterium
GTCCTCACTATGCCATCCTTTACACTCACTAGACTTTCCGGTGATGAACCAATAATTTTGCTATCTTCAAAATCAATAAAATAAAGATAAGGAGACGGGTTCAACAAACGAAGCTTCCTATAATAAGAAAATGCGTCTAAGTGAAATTCTGCCTCTAATCTCTGAGATACGACGACTTGAAATAAATCTCCGGCAGCAATATATTCTTTCGCCTGCTCCACCAGTGCCATAAACTCTTCTTTCGTATAATTTGCGCTAAATTCTAGTGGAAAAACGGTTGACGTCTCTTGTTCTCTTTCCGTAGGAGTACATAGCTCTCGCTCTCTTTGCACAAGAGCTTGTTCTAATTCATTTTCTTCTCGTTTTGAGTAGCAATTATCTTCTACTAAAATCAATTTTTCCTCTTTATGGTCAAAAATGACAAATGAATCATATAAATAAAAACGGCAATCCGCTAAACCCCTATCATCCTTAGGCGGATTACCGATATTCTCATAAATACCAGCAATATCATAGCCGACATAGCCTATTGCCCCTGCTTCAAAAGCTAACTCTTCTTGTTCTACTTCTTTTTGCAAAACCAAACTTTCAATTTTTTTTAAGGGGTCTAATTCCACAGTTTCTACGTCGTCAAATAAAAATCTTGTGCCAAAAACTTTGATTTCATGTACTGGATTACATGCAATAATCGAGTAACGTCCTTCCTGCGCATCCTTGGAAGCACCCTCCAGCAAACTTTTCTTTTTCCCTTTTAGTCTAGTATAGACCAACGGTACAGTCAGCATATCTGCTTCCATTATTTTAATTTTTCTCATGCTTATCCCTGCTTTCTTTCATCAAAAGGCTTGTTAGCCTTAGAACCGTTTAGCACCTCACTTACGAAGAATTTGTGGTCTATTTTTCCTTCTACGCTCCCTGAATTCCTTGAAATACGTCAGTATTCCTGCGTTATCTCTTCGTATAGTAGAAAAACTATACGCAAAATTCTTCTTGTGCGGAGATACTCAACAGGTTCTTACTTCTAAAAAATTGCTTACATTCGATTTTTACCTGTAGACTTCTTTGACTTTTGTTTTTAGTATAACGCATGAGGAAAAGATTGTCATGCGTAAATTTTAAAGAAAAGGTGAAAACAGCTGCATAGAGTTTCTCAGTACCTTAAAAAAGATTCTTCTATTTTAGAAATTACTCTATTAACAAATTCTAGAAATTTTCTTTATCTTCAAAACAGATGCTTAATCATTTACCTTCAAAGTATATAGATTCTCACCCCCGTATTCATCCTTTTTATTCCCACAGGGTAGATGCATTTTCCAGAACTATTTCCCTACATAATTTTCAATTAGACTTTGCTCAATAATTTTTTTGCCCAAAAGCGTAATCGCTTTTTGCGGACAATTGCTGATACAGCGATAACACATCGTACACTTATTGCTGGGTATTGCCTTTTGATTAGATATTGATAAATTGCTCATAGGGCAAAGAGAAACACATATACCACAACCGATACATCGTTTATGATCAATTTTCAATTTGCTTGTGTAATTCTTTGTTTTTCCATAGAACCATAATCTTTGCCCGAATAATCCCGCAATATGATAAAAGACATTCAAACCTTCTTGTGTAGGCTTTCCGCGCTTTAGTAAATCAACTGCATTTTTTATTTTATCCTCAGCATTTTTTACAAGCTGTTGGTTTGCTTCCAAAGATTTTTTTAGTGCTTTTACATCGCCAATACAATCCGGCATTTTAAGATGCAGCCCTCCAACAATAGTCACCCCGTATTTCTTAAGTAATCTTGCGCTACAACCTGCGCCATCACCGCTAAATAATCCCATTGTGGAAATGATAAAGACCTTTTTACCTTTGAATATCGTTCCATTCTGATGGATAAAATCACGAACAATTTTGGGAATGTTACTATATTGAATTGGATAGCCCAAAATAATATTTTTTGACTTTTTTATCGCTTCTACGGCATCAGGATTTTCTATCGAAATAGGCTGACTTTCATTGAAGTAACTTAAAAACTTTTCAACACAATATTTTGTATTTCCTGTACCGCTAAAATATACTCCTACCAATTTTCTCACTCCTCACTTACCATTGTTTTATCATGGTAATCTCTCTAATATGTACTTTTTGAATTGTTAGTGCTATAGTTTTTTCCTGCCTTTTTTCTAAGAAATTTAATGCTGATCTTTCATTGTCAAGCATTCTTGCAGAAAATATTTTTTATGTAATTGGATTTTTTTCAAAATATTATATTATACCATGATTACGAAGTAAATCATGGCTGCGCCAATTTGAATGTGCTTTGCACATCATCTTCCTAATCAAATTGTGTGCATCAACGGTATAATAAACGTTTTTTGTTTATCAATAAATAATAAATAGAAAGAAGAAATCTAAAAATTTTCTAAATGAAGAATAAAATGATAAATTTTTTCCACAAGTTAAGTACTTGTCTACCACATATTCAATTAATATTTTCGACAAAAAACTCCTACAGGGCTTCCCAATGCTTTAGAAAAAGATTCTTCCATTTCAGGAATTAATTCATTGACAAATGCTTGCATATTTTCTACATGTTCAACACGAATACGCCATAGTTCATCTTCCATGCTTATATCTTGTTCATCATAGATACTAGAAAACGCAATACCCAAAGAAAGAGCATTGGAAATTCCTCCCGTACTGCTAGAAAGTCTCAAATGAGAATAAAATGTTCTTATATCTAAACCTAAAACCTTCTCATTCTGGTACGTTCTTTGGATCAAAGATAAAAGTTCTTCATCTATTTCGACATTTTTTTCTTTCAGACGTTTTTTTAGAATCTGCAAATCTTGTTTGTTTAAATATTCTATGTGAATTGCATTGATCACATAAAAATACTGCGCATGTAATTGAGAATATTTTTGCTCCAAAGATTGATCTTCTTTTATTTTAGGAATAAAATTCAAAGCATTTTCTTCTATTTGTTTTTCATATAGACTGATGTTTAACCTAGAATCCAAATAACTTTCTAGAGCATAGCGGTAAAGACTCTGCAAAGCTAAATAATATGAATCAATTGTTAATCCTTGTGTTAACCCCTTTTTTATCGCTAAAAGTAAAGAAGGTTCATATTCGTCAACAAAATGCGTAATTTCTGAATCATCTGGTATAGTTAACTTTGAATTTTTTACCACAATGCCCTTTCTGTAAGCATCTTGGCAAATTAATACACTAGTCAACAGAATCAATAGCAATAAAATAAGTAAAAAATTTTTTATGAGTTTATTTTTCTTCATTTTGTTTTCCTTTATTTCTAATTTCATTTTATCAAATAGATTAAAATTTTATATTTCTACATGCTGTTTGGATTTTGTTCAAATATTTTTCTCTCAAGAAAAATGACGAATACTCTATTTACCAAAAAGTGAAGGTAAACGTTTTTCGTCCTATAGGCTCAGCCCATTAATCTTTAACGTTATCAATAACTAGGGCATAATCAATAATAAACGCAAGATAAACAAAAGACATGCAGACCACATATGGAAAAACAGATGTTCATTTTTTCATAAATTTCGTTTGTTATTTTCATCTCTTTATTTTACACGATTTTACTCCGTGCGAACAGATCTCTAATGAAAGGAAATATATCATACAATGGTCAATTAAACCGTTTTTATCATTAAAATTAAAAGGTAAGGATTTCTTTTATTGCCAGTTGGACTTTCGTCTTGCCTTTGAATATATGCTTGAAAGAGTTAGGATTTTTATGGTATAATTAGAATAAATTTCTTTTGCGATGTTCGCAATAGTCGAAGAGGAAAATCCTTGAATATACAGGGATTTGACAAAGTAAGAGAAAAGCTTACATCAGTACAAATCCAGCAAGAAAAATGAGTACAAATCAACCAATCTTATATCATTTAAAAAGAAGTCAATGGGAAAAATACAACTTACGTTATTATTCATTTATGCCAAAAATTAGTTCATAGCGACCAGTCTTTGAAAAAACTTTTCAAACGATTACGGGATATGTATCGGAAAACATACAAAAAAACACACCAATATGTTAATCAAACAACTTAAGCTCACCTCTGAATGTGCATTTTACTTTTCAGTACAAATTCTGTTCCTAAAAGAACTTACTTCGTTTTCATTCAGCGAACAATCGCATGATGAATGCTTTTACTCCGATGTCATAGGAGGGAAAAATGAAAAAAGTAAATAAAGTCTTGCAAGGTATCAATGCTTTTGCCAGTAAGATGGCATCACAAAACTATTTTCGTGCTTTACGCGATGGATTTGTATCTACCGTTCCTTTTTTGGTTTTAGCTGGTTTAATGATTTTAATTAACAATATTGTTATTGCTCCGGAGGGAGGCTGGATTAGCGGTTTTGTCGATAAAAACTTACTAATCACATGGCAAGAACTAGGAAATAAAATGATCAATGGAACATTGAATTGCTATTCCCTCATTATTGGTGCTTTAATTGCTCACAGTCTAGCCAAAAACAAAGGAGCCCAAAACCCCATTTTTAGCTCTGTAATTACTC
>BNZI01000037.1 GCA_026000945.1 Clostridia bacterium
CTCTAAACTTAATCTTTCTCCCCTAATCTGCATATCCCATCCACATTTTTCAATCGCTTCTCCTATTTCTTCTTTACTATAGCAAAGCTCCGGAGAATGGCTGAGAGCATTCAACAAAGTCTTTCTTCTTTGCTGAAAAGCAGAACGAATAAGAGAAAAAAGAAGTTTCTTATTCGACACTTCTACTCTGGGTTTTTGTAGCTGATGAAAATTCAAAACGATAGAAGCCACTTTGGGACGAGGAAAAAAACAAGCAGGCACAACATCAATTACTTTTTCCACATCAGCATAATAACGAACAATTAAGGATAAGATACCATAATCTTTATTACCTGGATTCGCCTGTATACGTTGCGCAACTTCCTTCTGCATCATTACAGTCATCTGTTCTATCCTTAAATCACTTTCCAAAAATCGCATTAAAATTGCTGTCGTGATATAATACGGAAGATTAGCCACTACTTTCCAAGTCTGACTTTGTTTTTTTAACTCACCAAGATTCAGTTTTAAAATATCGCAGTGAAGCACTTCTATGTTGGAGCCGTCTTTTAGAGTGTCTTGCAAAATAGGGATCAGTTGCGAATCAATTTCCACAGTAACAACTTTTTTCGCATATTGTGCTAAATTCTGAGTTAATGTTCCAATACCAGAACCAATTTCTAATACATAATCATTTGGCCCTATTTCAGCATATTTTGTAATTTTTTCTAAGATATGCTCATCTGCCAAAAAATTCTGTCCATATTTTTTTTTCATTTGAAATTGATGTTTTTCCAGAATGCTTTTGATGGTGCTTACCGTGCTTAATTTAAACATAAACCTATCCTTGCCTTTGGTAAAGTCTTTTTGCATTTTCACTAGTCACTTGACAAACATCCTCTACTGAAAGATTTTTCAGTTCTGCAATGGCTTTTGCGATATAATGTAAATACCGTGAATCATTACGTTCCCCTCGGTGCGGATCGGGAGCAAGATATGGACAATCTGTTTCTAATACCAATTGCTCTAAGGGTGCATATCGTACAACTTCTTTTAAGTTTTTTGCATTTTTAAAAGTCAGTACTCCCCCTATACCCAAAAAAAATCCTAAATCCAAATATTGCTTAGCACATTCTTTAGAATAAGAAAAACAATGAATTACTCCACCTATATCCTGTGCTTCATTGGTTTTTAATATGGCATAAGTATCTTGATGTGCATCCCTACTATGAATAACCACAGGCAGCTTAGATTGCCTTGCTAAATCTAGCTGATAATCAAACCAATATTTTTGTTTATTTTTATCATGTTCCCGATAATAATCTAATCCAATCTCCCCCACTGCCAAGATTTTAGGATCCGAAAGATATTCTTTTATCCATGAAATTTTCTCTTCATCTAAAGTATACACTTCATCAGGATGTACACCCAATGCACCATAAACAAAGGGATAACGCTGAGTTAAAGCAAGCGTAGTTTTTGCTGAGCGTAAATTGGCAGAAATATTTACCAACCAATCTACACCTTCTTTGACTAAGCTACTGAGCATTTCCTCTTGGTCTTCTGAAAATCTAGAATCATCATAATGTGTATGGGTATCAACAAACATAGTAAAGCCTTTCTTTTCCTTTCACTTTAGAATCTTTTTCAATCTGTAAACAAGAAAAATGTGGTATATCATTTTTCTAAGAGCCTATTTCATATCTCCAACTACAGAGAATGCTGTGTATCATTTTTCTAAGAGCTTATTTAGCATTTCCAAATGCAGAGAATGCTGTGTATCACTTTTCTAAAGGCCTATCAATATCTCTAAGCAAAGAGAATGTTGTATATAGAGTCATTTTTTTCAGAAATACGAAAAGTATTGCAAGAAAACTTAATATCGTAGGAGAAAATCTATACAAAACTTTCGCCCCTAAACAAGGTACCGAACAAGTTCTTAGCGTAAAACAATCCCTTTTTCACTTAATTGTTTAAGGATCTCTTCTAGCATTTGGTTGATTTCTTTATCTTCTAAAGTTCTGTCCTTTGCTCGAAAAGATAAACGATAAGCCAAAGATTTTTTATCCTCTCCTAATTGTTTGCCCTCATAAAGGTCAAATAGCTGGCATTCTTCTAAAAGTTCTTTTCCCACTTGTTTAATGACATTTTCCACGACACTAGAATTGATTTTTTTCGACATCAACAAACTTAAATCTCGATTTATTGACGGATATTTAGCAATACCTTGATACTTTTTTTCTAACGTAGCAAATGACAAAAATGCAGATACATCCAAAACTCCTACAAATACTTTTTCCTCAATTTTATATTTTTCTTGTACAATGGGATGAAGTTCCCCAAAATAAGCTAAAATAGTATCTTCTATTTTCATCACAGCCCCTCTGCCCGGATGAAGAAAAGGATAATCTTTGCTTGCTTCTATCAATACTTTTTTTGCTAATCCAAAATAATGAAAAATTTCTTCGATCAAACCTTTTAAGTCAAAAAAATCCCCATCTCCATACATCGCCAACGTACACTGCATTTTTTCATCCGGCAATTCTGTTAAAGGTAATTGCTTGGGTAAATAAATATTTCCCATCTCATATAAACGAGCGGAGGGATTTCTTCTATTATAATTCAATGACAAAGAATTTAATATCCCATTTAAAGGGACAGTACGCAAAACCCGAAAATCTTCACCTAAGGGATTACGCAAGGTAACCGCTTTACGTAAAGAAGAATCAGCTGGTAATAACAAGTAATCAAACACTTTTTCGCTTTCGAAAGAATAGGACATACCTTGACTGAATCCATAATTTTCACACAACATGCGAATCTTTTTTTCTACTTGTAATTTAAAAGAAAGCTTTGCAGGATAGATTTCTCCTTTAGGCAAAGTAGCAGCTATGCGATCATAACCATAAAAACGCGCCACTTCTTCTGCTAAATCTGCTACTAACTCTAAATCTTTTCGAAAACTGGGAATTTGGACTTCTTGACTTTCGGGATGATAGACTAGCTCTAATGCCTTAAAAATCCGAAGCATTTCTTCATTACTAATATCTGTCCCTAAAAGAGCATTTATTTTTTGTGCGGAAAAAGGAATCTTAAGAAGATTTTGATCATAATGTACTTTTTCTATTGCTCCATTCAAAACTTTTCCCACTCCCAATTCCATAATTAACTGACAGGCTCTTTCTAAAGCAATTTTTGTTGTCTCTGGATCTAAACCCTTTTCGAACTTAGCGGAAGCTTCCGTACGCAAACCCAACTTTTTTGAGGATAAACGAATGTTTGTCCCATCAAAAACTGCGGCTTCTAATACGACCGTTTTTACTTGATCAGTAATCTTGGAATTTTCCCCTCCCATAATTCCAGCTATACCTACGGCTTTTTCCCTATCTCGAATCAATAGTATAGACGAACTTAATTTTCGCTCTTCTTGATCTAAAGTGACAAATACAGAATTTTCCTCTGCTGTATCTACAATTAATTGATTTCCTTCAATTTGATTCAGATCATAAGCATGCAATGGTTGTCCATATTCTAATAAAACATAGTTTGTAATATCCACTAAGTTATTAATGGGACGTATGCCGCAACTACGCAAACGCCTTTGCATCCACTCTGGAGACGGCGCAAGTTTAATATTTTCAACGATTCGTACTTGAATGTAAGGACAAAGCTTTTGATTTTTTACTTCAACTTCAAAATCATAACCTACGATGCTTGATTTTTGCTGCTTATCATTATTGTCTTGCGGAATCATTTTTATCGGAGGGACAAATTTCTTTTGATAAACTGCCGCAGCTTCCCGAGCCAAACCAATCATACTAAAACAATCTACACGATTTGAAGTAATCTCCCACTCAATTAAGACGTCATTTAAGCCCATTACTTCTATTCCATTGCTGCCTACTTGAGTATTTTCAGGTAAAATATAAATACCTGTTTCAGGCGCATTTGGATAATTATTTTTGTCTTGCCCCAATTCTTCAATAGAACAGAGCATTCCTTCTGATTTTATCCCTCTTAATTGACCTGTTTTGATTACTATTCCATGTTCTTCTATTTTCCCATCGTGGCTTCCTGCTACTTTACCCTGATCT
>BNZI01000038.1 GCA_026000945.1 Clostridia bacterium
TCAAACCATGGAAGCGAAAGCTTATTTATACGGCTTGCCTTACGAATATTATGAAAAATACCAAATACGTCGCTTTGGTTTTCATGGCACTAGCCATAGCTTTGTTGCTAAACAGGCGGCACAGTTAGTAGGCAAGGGTGAGCAGTCTGGAAAAATTATTGTTTGCCATTTAGGCAATGGAGCAAGTGTCTGCGCAGTAAAAGACGGAAAATCTGTAGACACCAGCATGGGTTTGACCCCCTTGGAAGGCTTGGTTATGGGTACGCGTTCGGGGGATTTAGATCCTGCAATTTTAGAATATCTTGGAAAAAAGGAAAAATTAGATATAGAATCCATTCTTTCAATTTTGAATAAAAAATCTGGTGTTTTAGGTATTTCTGGTGTGTCCAGTGATTTCCGGGATTTGCGGGAAGAAGCTGATAAAGGAAATAAAAGGGCTCTTTTAGCAATTGATGTTTTTGTTTATCGCGTGGTAAAATATATCGGTGCCTATGCAGCGGCCATGAATGGCGTAGATGTGATTGCTTTTACTGCTGGTGTAGGAGAAAATGCTTCTGCTTTACGGGAAAGTATTTGTGATTATTTAGCTTATCTAGGTCTGGATTTAGATAAAGAAAAAAATAAGAACTGCAAAAAAGCGGAAATTATTTCTACAGCTTCGTCTAAAGTTTTTGCTGTTGTAGTTCCTACTAATGAAGAATTAGAAATAGCTAGACAAACATTACAAATGGTATGATCCTAGGAAAAGTTTTGATTGACAAGAAAAAATTTATGTGTTATCGTCAAAATCAGTGTTGACCAAAAGTAAAATGAATATAGGTCGTTAAATTTTGACCAGCAAGAGGAAAGGAGGGTTTATTTAGATGTCTATTTGTCCTAAGAATAAATCTTCGAAAGCTAGACGGGATAGTCGCAGAGCTAATTGGAAGATGAGTGTTCCGAATTTGGTAAAATGTAGTAAATGTGGTGAATTGATGCTGTCACACCGTGTTTGTAAGGCATGTGGTTCTTACAATAAAAAAGAAATTATTTCAGTAGAGAGTTAAGTGTTGCTACTTATACTTTGTAGCAGTGAAAATTTCATCAAAAGGGCTAGAATTCTTCGTTAAAAGACTGTTACAGTTTTTTTAACGAAGGGTTAGGCTAGAGGTAGCGGGTTAAGAACTTGTATTTATAGAACGAAAATATTGGATGGGCAAAATGCTTTTTGCTAGACAAGAAAAATCTGTGATACTTTGCTGATGCAATGGAAAAGATTAGTTACTGTATTACGAAAAAATAGCTGCAAAGGTAGCGTTTGAGTCTATGAGTATAGGTGCCAAGTTCCACTTCTAAAGTCTGTATTTAGTTTTTTGTACAGGCTCCGTTTATGTTGGACGAAACGCCGGACAGAATATTCTTAATATTCTTTTCCGGTGTTTTTATGTTCTATTGCAGCTATCAAGTTGTCGTCAAACCCTTTGATTTAACTCTGAGATATAAGGTCTTCTTGTTTTTTCAATAGTAGGCGGAACGCGATAAGCCCAAACACTTGGGAGTCCATGTAAAATAGTGGTTTTCTTGATCGCAACGGACGTTGAATCAAAAAACATTATTGGATTTAGATCTAGGGAGTTGTCAGGGGGTTTTTTGAGAAAGAAGTTTCGCTCTCTACAGATGTATAGTGGGAGTATGTCCTATCTCTATACGTGAAAAGTGATTATGTTTTAACTCGCTTATGTTCACTTCACCTAGTTCTTGAGGAGCTACAATTAGCGGTTAAAACTTTTGTAGATTAAGTTTTAATTAATGCACTTCGTGCATCCAAATATAAATTCATATTCTATTTTAGACGAAAGAAAAGATCTTTAAGTCTTTGATTAAAAAACGATCAAACAGATTCTAAGAAAAAATAGATAAATTTGGGAAAGGAGTGAACAGATAAATGGTAAAAGTAGCAGTAGATGCAATGGGAGGAGACTATGCACCGAAAGAAATTATTTTAGGGGTAATTTCTGCTTTGAAAGAAAATACAGCGATTGAAGTAGTTTTGGTAGGAGACGAGCAAGCAATTCAAAAAGAATTAAAAGATAGCGAAGATTTACAAAGTAGGATTAGCATTATCCATACTACACAAGTGATAGAACCTAGCGAAGAGCCAGTACTTGCTTTACGCACAAAAAAAGACTCTTCGATGGTAGTAGGAATGAAAATGGTTAAAAAACACGAGGCAGATGCTTTTGTGTCGGCAGGTAGTTCCGGTGCTTTGGTAGCAGGAGGACAGCTTTTGGTCGGACGGATACAAGGAATAGAACGTGCTCCGTTAGCACCTTTGATGCCTGTCATAAAAGAAGACGGTCAAAGTGGTATCAGTTTGTTGGTAGATGGCGGGGGGAATGTAGACGCTAGATCTTCCCATTTATTACAGTTTGCGCAGATGGGTTCTCTCTACATGGAATATATTTTGGGGATAAAATCGCCTAAAGTAGCATTGGTTAATATTGGAGAGGAAAAAGAGAAAGGCAATCTTTTGGTTAAGGAAACTTATCCCCTTTTGGAAGCATGTCAAAATATAAATTTTATAGGCAATGTTGAAGCTAGAGAAATTCCTACAGGGAAAGCAGATATTGTAGTTTGTGATGCTTTTGTTGGGAATATCATTTTAAAACTTTATGAAGGCGTTGGAGGTATGATACAACCTTTAATTACGAGGGCGTTTATGTCTAACTTAAGGTCAAAAATTGGTGGACTTTTGGCACAAACTGCTTTAAAAACGTCTTTAAAAGGCTTCAATGTAAGAGAATACGGAGGAGCACCGATGCTGGGATTGAATGGATTAGTCGTTAAAATGCATGGAAATTCTAAAGCAGATATGGTCAAAAACACTTTGATACAATGTGTGACTTTTCAGGAACAAAATATTCAAGAAAAAATTAAACAGCAATTGTCTTTATCTAAAGTTTGATGAAGAGAGTCAAGCATTTGTCATTGGGAATATTTATAGTTGTTAGAGAGAGCATGAGCATGGAATGAATGCTGCTTCACTTGAGAAATAACACCGTAAGTTCTAGGGTAGAAGCATGTGGAGAGTTCTGGCTTATCACCTCAATGAAGCAGGAATTTGACTTTACTTATTTATAGGGATTTTAGGTACAATAATAGGTTTTAGTAAGTTTGAAAGAGCGTTGGCAAGCCTTAGTAGCGATTAGCAGTTGATATAGGAGACTCCCTTAAACAAAGAGATGAGTAGGAAAATGAACGATAAAAAAACAGAATTTGAAAGACTAAAAAAAATTGTAGCAGAAGTATTTCAAACAGATATTAATGTGTTATCACCATCAACGAGTTATATAGAAGATTTAGGGGCGGATTCTTTAGAGTTATTTCAATTTATGATTCGTACAGAAGAAGAGTTTGCTATCGAATTTATGGATCATGGACTGGAACGAATGCAGACTTTGGGGGATACTTTTTCCTATTTACAAAGTACAAAGGAATAATTGACAGGGAAGATTATTTTTTAGTATAATAAATAGCGTATGACTGATTCATACTCATTAAAAAGCAGTTATGGCGGAATTGGCATACGCGCATGATTCAGGTTCATGTCCATGTATTTGGGTAGGGGTTCAAGTCCCCTTAACTGCACGGTTTATCAGACACAACCATGATTTTCAAGCAAATCATGGTTGTGTCTGATTGCGTAGAGTGCATATAAGCAAATTGGTACGATCATGATTTACTTTGTAATCATGATATAATAAACAAAAAACGTTTATTATATCGTTGATGCACACAATTTG
>BNZI01000039.1 GCA_026000945.1 Clostridia bacterium
TATTGGATTTAAGGTAGAAGATGGTAAAAAAGTACGTTTTGCCAAATCTACGGGAGAAGTAATCAGTTAAGAAAGGAGGCCAAAATGGAGAGCAGACTAAAAAAAGTTTACCAAACTGAAATTGCGGATGCTTTGATGAAAAAGTTTTCTTATAAAAATAAAATGCAAGTGCCCAAGATTGATAAAATTGTAATTAATATGGGTGTAGGAGAAGCAAGAGATAATGCTAAACTTTTAGACAGTGCAATGAAAGATTTAGAAATTATTGCTGGACAAAAGCCGGTTGTAACCAAAGCAAAAAAATCTATTGCAAACTTTAAGTTAAGAGAAGGCATGGCAATTGGTTGTAAAGTTACTTTACGTGGAAGTAGGATGTATGATTTTGCAGATCGTTTGATTAATTTAGCATTGCCTCGTGTGCGTGATTTTAGAGGGGTAAGTAGCAAGGCTTTTGATGGTAGGGGAAATTATGCTTTAGGTATTAAAGAACAGCTAATTTTTCCGGAAATTGAATATGATCAAATTGATAAAACTAGGGGTATGGACATTATTATTGTAACAACGGCTAAGACGGATGAAGAAGCTCGTGAGCTTTTAACTTTATTCAATATGCCATTCAAAAAATAAAAGGAGGAAAAGATTCTATGGCTAAAACTTCGATGAAAGTTAAACAACAGCGTAAGCCGAAATTTTCTACGAGAGCCTATACACGTTGTAGGATTTGCGGTCGTCCACATGCTTATTTGAGAAAATACGGAATTTGCAGAATTTGTTTCCGTGAATTAGCCTATAAAGGTCAAATACCCGGAGTGAAGAAAGCAAGCTGGTAAGAATCAGAAAGGAGGAAGTAAACATGACAATGAGTGATCCAATTGCAGATATGCTAACCAGAGTGCGCAATGCCAATATGGCAAAACATGATACGGTAGATATTCCTTCATCTAGGATAAAGCAAGCTATTGCAGACATTCTTTTACAAGAGGGTTATATCAAAAAAGTAGATTTAGTAGAAGATGGAGCTTTTAAGAATATTCGTATTTCCCTTAAATATGGAAAAGATAAGAGTGAGAAAATTATTTCCGGTTTAAAAAGAATTTCAAAACCCGGACTTCGTGTATATACCAATAAAGACCAACTACCCAAAGTATTAGGTGGTTTGGGAATTGCGATCATCTCCACTAGCCAAGGAATTGTAACAGATAAAGAAGCAAGGACAAAAGGTTTAGGCGGCGAAGTTCTCGCCTTTGTGTGGTGACCGAAAGCAACTTAGCGAGGTATTGTCGAGCTTAGTGCGAGGTCCATCCCGATCCTTAACGAATTCAAAGAATGAGTTTAGTCGAGGGATCACCGAAAGCAAGCCGAGGTATTGTCGAGCTTAGTGCGAGGTCCATCCCGATCCTTAACGAATTCAAAGAATGAGTTTAGTCGAGGGATCACCGAAAGCAACGCAAGGTATTATTCAGAAGCAATTGAGTAAGTAATTATGTTGAAAAAAATTATCTATCTGAAAACGGTGTTATACCGATAATATAAGGAGGAACAATGTCACGAATTGGTAAACAACCGATTGTGATTCCGGCAGGCGTAGAAATTAAAATTGAAGAAGGAAATCAAATTTCCGTCAAAGGTCCAAAGGGTACTTTGGAAAGAACGCTGTCGGCAGATATGATCGTGAAACAAGAAGGCGTGGAAATTACAGTTTCCCGTCCAAATGATTTAAAGAAAATGAAATCACTACATGGATTAACTCGTACCCTAATTTACAATATGGTTGTAGGGGTAACGGAAGGTTATGAAAAGGTATTAGAAATTAATGGCGTGGGTTATCGTGCGCAAAAACAAGGAAAAAAATTAGTGCTTTCCTTAGGGTATTCACATCCAGTTGAAATGGAAGATCCAGAAGGTTTGGAAAGTGTTTTAGAAGGACAAAATAAAATCACGATTAAAGGAATTGATAAAGAAAAAGTGGGGCAGTTTGCAGCGGAAATTCGTGATAAAAGAAGAGTAGAACCTTACAAAGGCAAAGGAATTAAATACGCCAATGAAGTGGTTCGCCGTAAAGTAGGAAAAACTGGTAAAAAATAATTAAGGAGTAGGTGAAATGGTTAGTAAAAAAATTAGAAGCGAAGTTCGTAAGAAAAAACACCAAAGAATCCGTAACCGCTTTTCCGGAACAGCACTTAGACCCCGCTTAGCTGTTTTTAGAAGTAATAATCACATGTATGCTCAAATTATTGACGATACGGTTGGTCATACCTTAGCATCAGCGGCTACTTTACAAAAGGATATTAAAGCTGAATTGGAAAAAACGAACGATGTCAAGGCAGCAGCCTACCTAGGCACAGTAATCGCAAAAAAAGCTTTGGACAAAGGGATAAAGACTGTAGTTTTTGATCGCGGAGGGTTGCTTTATCATGGAAAAGTTCAAGCATTGGCAGATGCAGCTCGTGAAGCTGGTCTGGAATTTTAATAGGGAGGAGAGCATATGAAGCATACGATTGTTGATACCAGCCAATTGGAATTAACAGAAAAAGTAGTAGCGATAAAACGTGTCACCAAAGTAGTTAAAGGCGGTCGTAATTTTCGTTTTTCCGCTTTGGTAGTGGTAGGAGATGGAAAAGGTTATGTAGGGGCAGGAATAGGAAAAGCAACAGAAATTCCTGAAGCGATCCGTAAAGGAAAAGAAGATGCTGCCAAAAAACTGGTTCATGTGCCTATTGACGGACATCACAGTATTCCTCATGATTTCATTGGAAAATTTGGAAGTGCTTCTGTTTTATTAAAAAGAGCACCAGAAGGAACAGGAGTAATCGCAGGAGGTCCTGCACGTTCTGTGCTTGAACTTGCAGGAATTAAAAATATCCGTACAAAATCTTTAGGTTCGAACAATAAACAAAACGTAGTACTTGCTACACTCTCTGGATTATCTGCTTTAAAAACAAGGGAAGAAGTAGCAAAGTTACGTGGTAAGTCTGTTAGCGAACTATAAATGAGGAGGAAACAAAGTGGCAGAAAAATTAAAAATTACCTTAGTGAAATCCTCAATTGGCGCAATACCAAAGCACGTAAAAACCGTTGAGGCTTTAGGGTTGAAGAAGTTGCATAAATGTGTGGAACAGCCGGATAATCCGGCCATTCGAGGCATGATTCAACAAATAAAACATTTAGTAAAAGTGGAAGAAATTTAAAGCAAGAAGGAGGTGCGCAGCATGGATTTATCTCATTTAAAACCGGCGGAAGGTTCTAAACACAGTAATTTTTTCCGTAGAGGACGTGGTCATGGTTCGGGTAATGGAAAAACAGCCGGTAAAGGACATAAAGGACAAAAAGCCCGCTCCGGAGGAGGTACTCGCTTAGGATTTGAAGGTGGTCAAATGCCTTTATACCGAAGAATTCCTAAAAGAGGTTTTACCAATAGAAATCATAAAGAAATTGTGGCCATCAATGTAAACCGTTTGGAGCAATTTGAATCTGGTACAGAAATTACCATAGCTTTACTAAAGGAAACTGGAGTGATCAAAAATCCTAGGGATGGTGTGAAAATTCTAGGCAAAGGAGAATTGACCAAAAA
>BNZI01000040.1 GCA_026000945.1 Clostridia bacterium
GATGAGAGAAAAATGGAATCAAAAAAAATAAAAAATCTTTATTTTGCTGGAGAAATTCTAGATGTAGATGGTCAATGCGGGGGATATAATTTGCAATGGGCGTGGGCAAGCGGATATGTAGCGGGAAAATCCATCAAAGAGGATTAATTAACCTCTAATATGCCTGTATTACTTTTTCGTGCAGGAGAAAAATATACACAAAATTTTCCCATTTACAGAGATTCAATAGGTTCGAAGTACAGAATCTGTATTCAACAGTGATGATTTCCTAAATAAAACTGGATGAATCCTTTTACTCCATGCTAATCTTGATCACTCGGCAATGAAATTTTTATGATCGTTCATGGGTATAAACTGCTTTCATTTAGAGAAAGTGGTATATTGTTCTTGGTTTATATGGTGATTGATCAGTAAAAATAAAGTAAATTTGAGCTTTTTGTTGAAGTGTGAATTTTTTGCATAAATTAAATGGATGATAAAACGAGATCGTATAATAAAGGCGGAGAAAGGATAAAACAATGGAATGTTTGAAAGTTCAAGATTTAAATGTATATTATGGAGTAATTCAAGCTTTAAAATCTGTTTCATTTTTGGTGGAAGCAGGCACTATTGTGACTTTGATTGGTGCCAATGGCGCAGGGAAAACCAGCCTTTTACATACAATTAGTGCATTGATTTCAGCGAAGTCTGGTAAGATATTACTAAATGGAAAAGAAATACAAAAACTTTCAGTAGATGAAATTGTGCGTTTAGGCATGGCTCATGTTCCTGAAGGCAGGAGAGTTTTTGCCGAATTGAGTGTCAGAGAAAATTTAGAGTTGGGAGCTTATATCCAAAAAGATAAAAAAGCAGTACAAAAAAAATTAGAAGAGATTTTTGAGAGATTTCCACGATTAAAAGAAAGAATAAATCAACAGGCAGGGACATTGAGTGGGGGAGAACAGCAGCTCTTGGCAATTGGTAGAGCACTCATGTCTTCACCATCTATTTTGCTTTTAGATGAACCTTCCATGGGATTAGCCCCTATTTTTGTAGAGGAAATATTTTCTTTGATTCAGCAAATCAATCAAGATGATAAAACGACCATTTTATTGGTTGAACAAAATGCCCATAAGGCTTTGTCTATTGCTCATCAGGCTTACGTACTGGAAAATGGGGAAATTGTCTTATCAGGAAAAGCAAAAGATTTATTAGAAGATCCTGAAGTAAAAAAAGCTTATTTAGGAGCTTAGACCCTATTTAACCATCTTAATACTCCACAGATTTTTTCAGCATAGGCACTGAAAGTGCCTATGCTTTACCTTTAAAGGTAAAGCATGAGGTCTAGGTGAACTATAGTATTAAAAGATAAAGATATGTTTGTTGTAAAATGGATTAGTCAGTAAATTTTTTTTGTCCACATGCAAAAAATTATTCGTTTTCTGCTGTAGATCTGACATATTTCTGTATTTCCGTTAAATCTTGTAATGTTTCTAATGCTTTCTGTTTACCTGCCTCATTAAGCATTTTGTAATAAGTATACAGTCTAGAAGTTGTGTCTTCAAAACCGAGTAAATGAGCAGGGGATACATGAAAAATTTTCGCCATTTCTTGGATAACCGAACGTTTCATATTCGTAACTCTTCCGTTTTCGTATTTGGCAATTGCAGATTTTTGCAAACCTAATTTGCTTGCCAATTCTTCTTGTGTCATATGATTTTGTTTACGTAGTTCCCAGATAATTTGTCCCATTTCCATATCAATTTAACTCTCCTTATGTCTTAATAGTAACATATTTTAAAAAAAATTCAAGTATAAGCACAAAACGTGTCTAAAAATAGAAAAAAATAATCTTGACAGAAAAAAATGGATTTGCTAAACTAAAGAGGATATATAGCCCTTTTTAGACACATTGGACAGACCTCAGGGAGGAAAATTCATGAATAAACAGAGATTAGAAAAATTGATGAAACGTTACGGAGAAAATGGGAAAGTTTTGGCACAGCATATCGGGATATCAAGACAACGTTTTTCCTCTAAACTCAACGAAAAAAAAGGAGCTGAGTTTACGCAGATTGAAATTCGAAAGATTTGTAAGCACTACGGCTTAGGAGCGGAAGACGTTAATCAGATTTTTTTCAATGTTTCCGAATGAGATTATTCGATTGAAATAAAAGAAGAAAAGAATTTTCATCAAAAAGATATTTTCAGGCAACTCAAGGTAAGCATTGGTATAATCGAAGGCAAGCGAAAGACTTACAAAAGAATCTAAATCTAAAAAACTATACAGTAGTAAAGAAAAGTATAGATATGAAGTAAGGAAAGTCCAAGAGGATGAACAATCACCTTAAAGTGATATAAGTTTAAACTAAACGTTTGTCATTGGGTTGTGCTCAGAGTGTCATATATCCATACAGAGTATGATTGTGACTTTCATGCTTACGTCTACGCCGATTAACTTAGTGAATAATGCCGTAAATTCTATGGTGTCAGCTGTGGAGAGTTCTTTAGATATAACCAATGAAAGGAATGCAACAAGCTTGGTGAATGGGATATTTAGGTATGTCTAAGCAGGTTTGAATAAATTTAACATAAGAGGAACCGTGGGACACACGGGGATAGCTTGATTGATATCCCGCCGTTGGGTAGGAGTTCGGGGAAAGCCCCCCGCCTCTAAGCGACCGAGCGCAGAACAAGGAAGTGTAGGCAGCAGGAGTATGTCACAAGAAGGTAGTAAGCCCTTACGAAAACAAATTATTCACGTTATTACAGACATCTATTGGACAAATGGATAAGAGAAGCAGCTTAAATTGTTTCACATAAAAAAAGGCAACAACAATCACAGTTAATTAGGATTATTGTTGCCAAACTTGATGAAAAAGTGACTAAGCAACGAAAAACTTCTTGATCACAAGCTTTCTGATCTGAACAAGTTAAACTATTTATTGTTAGTTTAGACAAGAAGTTTTCATCTAAATTGGACTATTTTGCTTTGCCCAAGCTTGTTTTCGTATACGAATATCCGGACCAAAAAACTTGAGAATTTCATATTCACTGCTTAAACGTGAAGCAATACGGTCAGAATAGCGATCTCTTAAGTTATTGATGGATAAATTTGTAGAAATGAGGCAAGCTTTTTTTTGTAAAATGCGTTCATTTAAGTAAAAAAATAATTCTGAAATCGTAAATGTATTGGTCATTTCTGAACCTAAATCATCAATAATGAGTAAATCACAACTTAGTAAATAGTCTTCTTCTTCTTTTTCTGTTTTCGTAAACGAAAATTTTTTCTCAAAAAGTAGAGAA
>BNZI01000041.1 GCA_026000945.1 Clostridia bacterium
TAAAAAATAAAGGGGTAGAATAAGAATTCAATATTCAATATCTTAGCTAATGATCAAAATTTCAGAAAAGAGGAAAAGGATGGCAAAGATTGCTTTTATTTTTCCAGGTCAAGGTGCTCAAAAAGCGGGCATGGGAAAAGATTTTTATGAACAAAGTAAACAAGCGAGGCAAGTTTATGACTTAGCCTCTGATTTAGTAGGCTTTTCTTTGCCTAAACTTTGTTTTGAAAAAAATGATCAATTAGATACTACCGAATATACACAAGTAGCTATGGTAACGACAAGTTTAGCTATGCTTACTCTTGTGGAAGAAGAAGGCATTATTCCACAGGTCAGTGCAGGGTTAAGTTTGGGAGAATATTGTGCTTTGGTGGTTGCTAAGACTTTGCAAACAACAGATGCTATTTCCGTAGTAAGAAAACGGGGAATTTTTATGCAGAATGCCGTACCTTCTGGTCTGGGGGCGATGTCTGCTGTTTTGGGCTTAGCAACAGAAAAAATTGAAGAAGTGCTGTCCTCTCTTTCCTTTGTTCAAATGGCTAATTATAATTGTCCAGGGCAAATTGTTATCTCCGGCAAAAAAGAAGCAATATTAGAAGCGAACGAAAAATTAATGGCAGCCGGAGCAAAAAGGACAATTTTACTTAATGTAAGCGGCCCATTCCATTCGGAAATGTTGAAAACGTCAGGTGAAGAATTGGCGAAAGAATTAGAAAAAATTTCCTTCACTGCTTTACAAATACCTTATGTTTCTAATGTGACAGCAAGTTATATACAAGACCATACACAAATTAAAGATTTGCTGGCTAGGCAAGTTTATTCTCCTGTGCGTTGGCAGCAAAGTGTAGAAGCAATGATTGCACAAGGTATTGATACATTTATTGAAATTGGACCGGGGAAAACGTTGAATGCTTTAATTAAGAAAATTGATCGGGAAGTAAAATTATTGAATATTGAGACTGTCGAAGATTTACATAAAATAAAACAGACCATTACATAAATGATGGTGGGGGAATAATTGATGTTAAAAGGAAAAATTGCTGTGGTGACAGGTGGAAGCCGTGGAATAGGACGTCAAATTGCTATAGATTTAGCAAAAGAGCACGCAACTGTGATTTTAAATTATAGTGGTTCAGTGGAGCAGGCAGAAAAAACAGTACAGCAAATTTTAGATTTGGGCTTGCAGGCGGAAGCCCATTTATGTAATGTATCCGATGAAGTACAAACAAAAGATTTTTTTTCTGATATACTAAACAAATATGAAAGAATTGATATTTTAGTTAATAATGCGGGGATTACCAGGGATGGTCTGTTTGTGAAAATGTCCAAGGACGATTTTGAGTCTGTTTTAGATGTAAATTTAAAAGGGACTTTTTTCTGTATTAAACAAGTAGCCCGACAAATGCTAAAACAAAAATTCGGACGTATCATTAATATGTCGTCAGTGATTGGTTTGGTTGGTAATATTGGACAGGCAAATTATTCAGCAGCAAAAGCAGGAATTATTGCTTTGACGAAGTCTTTAGCAAAAGAGCTGGGTTCTAGAGGTATTACGGTCAACGCCATTGCTCCGGGATTTATTGATACAGACATGACAAAAGAGCTATCTCCTGAAGTAAAAGAAAAAGTAATTGAGCAAATTCCTCTCAAAAAGTATGGAACTCCTGAAGATATTTCAAATTTAGTTACTTTTTTGGCTTCGGATAAAGCAGGTTATATTACGGGGCAAGTTATACAAGTAGATGGTGGAATGGTCATGTAGAAGGAGAAGAAAGAATGAAGAAACGAGTGGTAGTTACCGGTATGGGTGCCATTACCCCTATCGGTAATTCAGTAGAAGAGTTTTGGAAGAATGTCAAAAAAAATGTTGTTGGTTTTGGTCCAATCACAAAAGTAGATAGCATGAAGCATAAAGTGAAGCTGGTGGCCGAAGTTGAAAATTTTGATCCCAGAGACTATATGGATTTTAAAAGTGCAAAAAGAATGGAACCTTTTTCTCAATACGCTGTAGCAGCATCCAAAGAAGCACTAGAAAATTCTGGTTTAGATTTGGAAAAAGAAGACCCTTACCGTATAGGAGTAAGCATAGGATCAGGCATTGGAGGAATAGGTTTAATTGAGCATGAAAGTAAAAAAGTTCATGAGGATCCTCCGGTGCGTTTAGTTCCTTTATCTATACCGATGATGATTAATAATATGGCCGCAGGTAATGTAGCAATACGTTTTGGTTTAATGGGAAAAAATATTAATGTGGTGACTGCCTGCGCTACAGGAACAAACTGTATAGGAGAGGCATTTCGTTCTATTCAGTACGGAGAAGTAGATGTTATGTTGGCTGGTGGTACGGAAAGTACAATTTGCAATTTGCCAATTTATGGATTCCAAGCTTTAAATACTTTATCTTTGTCGACAGATCCCAATCGAGCTTCTATTCCTTTTGATAAAGAACGTGCAGGATTTGTAATGGGTGAGGGTGCAGGAGTTTTGGTTTTAGAATCCTTAGAGCATGCTTTAGCAAGAAATGCTGTTATTTTGGCAGAAATAGCTGGATATGCGTCTACGGCAGATGCTTATCATATTACTTCTCCTAGTGATAGCGGAGACGGTGCGAAAAAAGCAATGGAGTTGGCAATCAAAGATGCAGGAGTTACACCTCAAGAAATAGATTATATTAATGCTCATGGTACTTCTACAAAACCAAATGATTTAAGCGAAAGCCGGGCAATTTTTTCTCTTTTTTCCCAAACAAATAGAGATGTAAAGGTAAGTTCTACGAAATCTATGATCGGACATTTATTAGGTGCTGCTGGTGGTGTGGAAGCAATTGTTTGCATCAAATCTATTTTAGAGGGATACATTCATCCTAATGTAGGTTTAAAAGTAAAAGATGAAGAATTGGCGGAAATTAATTTGGTAGTTGGAGATGGTTTATCCACTAAAGTAGATTGCACATTGAGTAATTCTTTTGGTTTTGGTGGGCATAATGCGTGTATTGTTTTCAAGAAATATCAGCAATAGGAGAAAATCTATGGAATTTGAACAAATTTTAACGCTCATTGAAACTGTTTCAAAATCTTCTTTGACTCGTTTTGAATGGAAAGATAAAGATATTTCCATAACTTTAAAAAAAGAAAAACTACCTCCTGTTTCTATACCAGTTGCTACTA
>BNZI01000042.1 GCA_026000945.1 Clostridia bacterium
ACAAGTTGTCAACAGTGCCAATCTTTCCGTATTTAGCAATCCGAGCTTAACTTTATCTGCCGCCATTACTCGAAGCGGATACAGTTTCAAAGGTTGGGCATTAAACAGTGCCACTGGAGCTGTCACCGCCGCCGGAGCTAGTCTGACTATTGCGGCAAACACAACAATGTATGCAGTATGGGGAGAAGAACAAAAAACCGAAAACACAGATGACTATGGAAATAACTTTACCTCTGCTTATAACTGGACTTTAAAAGCTGGTCAAAACAATCAGCTAAACGGCAAATTAGAAGTTGGTGGAGACAAAGACATCTTTAAATTTACTGCTCCAGCAAGCGGAACTTATATCTTCTATACAAGCAGTTCTTTAGATACTTATGGGTATTTATATGATGGCAAACAAAAACAACTTCAGAAAAATGACAGCGATGGAGATAACAGTAACTTTGCAATTAAACGGGAATTAACTGCTGGTGAAGTATATTATTTACAAGTGCAAGGTGATGGAAATAAAGTAAAGGGCGACTATAAAATCAATATTACTGTTCCGAAAAAATAAATATCTATATTGATTACAGAAAAAACAGAAAAGATCGTAATTATGGTAAAATTTTTCGCAAATCAAGGAACAAAGAGAGAGCATCGTGACATACTTTCATCAGCAAGTCAGTTCAGGTTTGCGGAAAATTACGCCATAATCAAAATGGTTTGACTTTTATGAAGACAGCTTCAAAAATTTATTTTAATGTGATAACTCTTGGCGGATACATCGAACGTCTCGCACTGTTCATTTCCAATTGATAATTAATTTCTGCACCTAAAAACATAATATACAGACAAAAATATAACCACAACATAAAAATAATCATCAAGGCAAGATTCCCATACATATGTTTATAATTAGAAAAATTATCGATATAAATAGAAAACAAAAAAGAAAAAACTAGCCAACCAATTGTTGAAAAAATTGCTCCAGGTAGCTGTTTTAAAATATTTCCTTTTGCTTTAGGAAAAAAGTGATATAAAATCAAAAAAAAGAATAGCAATAAGAAAATCACAATTAGTGTTCTCACACCAACAACAATCAAACTAATATCGTGAATAACGGGAATATGTTTTGCTAGAAAAATTTGCCATTGATTTCCAAAAACTAAAAGGAATAAAGAAAGGACAATTACCACAAGAAAAATAAGGGTATACAAAATACCGAATAGACGACGAAGAATATAAGGCCGTTTTTGTTTTGAATGAAACACGAAAAGTAAACCTTTTTCAATTTCTAACACACCGTTAGAAGCAGACCAAAGGGCAGTAAGAGCGGAAACAGAAAGCAATGTCCTTGAAGATTTTGCATACATATCTTCCACAATTTGCTTAATTAAAGGTAAAATACTACGAGGAACGACATCTTCTAAAATACGGATAAACTCTGCTTGCTGAAGGGATGTAAATTGCAGTAAATTTAGTAAAAGCATAATTAAAGGAAAAATTGATAAAATCAAAAAAAATGCTGTCGATGCAGTATAAACGTTCATTTTATCTTCTTGAAAACTTTTATAACTTGAACAAAGATGTTGAAACAGCATTATTTTCCTCCTTATGCCCTCACTCTATTGGCATATTTAACAAAGATAGATAGTCATCTTCACTGAAACTTTTTAAGTTATATAAAATCAAAATATCGCTGATGTTTTTTTCTTCAATGAGTTTATCTAAGGAGTATTTATAATAGCGTAAATCCACTACAACTATCTTTTCATAATTTGTACATAAAAAGGGAATAAAACTGTTAGCAAAAGAATCTTTAATCACAAGTAATCTCTTTTGATTTTGTTTGTTCGTTTGTATTTCACATAAACTTTGATTTCCATTTAAAAAGACTCTGTATTGATCTGTCTTTTCAAGAAAATCCCTAGCATAAAGACCGCTAGATTTTTCTTCTTCATCCACATAATCTACTACTGCGGAATCAGCCAACGGAGAGTGATAAGCAAGGATTTCATCCTTTTTCCCCTCATAAAATCCTGACTTCGCATATAAAGTACCCAAAAAATTTTGGCTCAATACCTCCACTTGATAATCCTGCAAGCTAGGCTTTTTCAAAGATACCTCTTGACAATATCTTTCATAAGCATAAAAAGCACCCAAGCTTGTCCAATGATGATCTGTGTGGTAATAAATATATTCTTGCCTATACTGTAGCAAATCAGACAGAGGAGAGAAACAATTAGGAATCTTTTTTTGTAATTCTTCTAATCGTTCTTTCTGTACTACTTCTGGCGCATGTTCTGGTAATTGCTCAAAAACAACAGCAGCAGCAGTAGGCGCAATCATTGTATACACAGGCAACGCATAGTCTTTTTGTATTCTCTGAACAAATTCCTGTACTTGTGCGATATTTTCTTTCCATTTTTTTTCATCTATTTTTTCCCATATTTCTACTAAAGATTTATCTTTAGTAAAATATACTTTCTGGTTATCCGATTCTCCTGTGAATTTTTGAAAAAAAGTTTTTAAACCAATCCACTGATCCCTCAAAACAAATTGATCTATCACATAATTTTCGATACCTTTTGTATATTTTCCTTGCACAAGATTTTTCCATGAAAATTCAGGGAAAAAAGCTAAATAACGATTTTCACGAGATGAAAACGTCTTTTTGGGCACAAAAAAATTAATGATACAAAGCAAAAAAAATAACGAAGCAAATAGCCTAACCATAAACTTATGTTTCATCAAATGACTCCTAAAAACGAAAATAAAGGAATGGATTATAAGTGCTATCTACTAAATAAGCAATAGATAGAATGAATAAAGCCATCAAAAAGCCCACTGTACAATAAGATAAAGAGATTTTTGATTGGATTTTTTTCCATAAATTATAGGGTATAGGCGTCGCAAAAATCAAACAAAGCAAAACTCCTATTCGATGAGAAAAACTAAAATAAGCAAATTTGCTGTTTATCCACGGAATTTGATTTTTTCCCCATAAATACCCCAAATAACGAAAGAAATCCACTTGACTTTCAAAAGAAAAAATCACCCAGCCTATACTAATT
>BNZI01000043.1 GCA_026000945.1 Clostridia bacterium
GTCAAGCACGGGTGCATGGAAAAGTTTACTTGAGCGGGAATACCGTAATCGCAGGAAATGCAGATGTTTTTTCAAAGCAACATTATCTAACCCTCGAATTGATTGATTACTTTCAAGAACCCATTACTTTTTATCGAACAACGACTCGGGAAATAGAAGTAGCGTTTGGTTCGGATGTATACACATTGGTGAGCTTTAAGGCTCTGGCTAAAGACGAAAGGGCATTCAACATTACACAAAAACTCTGTGAGCTAGCAGAAGCCTACATTGACCTTACAGATTTATGACTGCCCGCCTGAGTTTCGCTGGTTTCCGCAATAAGATACTTACCCACCAATGCTAAGTTTTGTATAAAGTTAAACGTAGACACCGAATAGAGTATAGGAGAAAGAAAACCATGTTTTTTAATCTGATAATCAACGAGGAAGAAGAAGTTATACCGGAAGCAAAAAGCGAATTACAATTATTCCAATTTTTAAAGGACAAGCCTAAACAAAAAGAATGGGATTATGATGTAGATTTTTGGGAGGTTGAAAATTAAATAATGACGTTAAAAGAGGAAGATCAAAGACTAAATGAAAATCTACAAAGAATGCTAAAGCAATGGAGAATTATCTCGGATTACGCTAATCATAGAAATTATGTTACAAAAGGCGAAGCAAGGGATAGTGTACACGAGATTGTACGCACAGGACTACAGATGATGGAGGAGACGGATGGATAAAATGGATGCTTTGGTAGAAACGGATGATGATGCCCTTGAGCGGCTAATGAAAATCTTGAAATTCTTAGAAGAGGAAAATACAGACGAGTTGTGTTTAGATAAAGAAAACGATTGAGGTTTTATCATCTCGTTATTGCTCTAGATGTTATACATATGATGAGTTTATAAAAAGACACTGAGAGAGAAATTCATCTAGTTTAGGAAAGATGAGGGAGGAATGAGAGATTACCAAATGAATTGATCTGTTTTTAAGAAGAGGTGGGCAGATGGGGAAACAAAATATCCGCAAAAGAGAAGAATGGAAAAAAGAATTTTTAAGCAAATATAGTCTTTTGCGTGATTCCTTATCCCAAAAGCTCAAAAACTGCCCCTCTATTCCAATAGGCGAATCAGATGATGCAGAACTTGATACATCACCGCACCCTGTTTATCAGTACACCCAAAAAGAGGACAAGCTTAAATATTATTCTGCTTTTGGCTTAGCTAGTCACGAAGTAGGTTTTAGGGTGGATCATTGGGTGATAAAGACCAGATCTATACTGAATATCTCCCCACCCACAAAAGAGTCTTTTGAGAAAATGCGTGCAAAAGACGGAAAGTTTTATATTGATCAACAAAACTATGAACAATTTAAGGAATTTAAGAAGAAAGCGTTAGGAGGGTAAGCGCAATGAATCATGAACAAGATCTAAGATTTCCCGCCATTCTTATGTTTTGCGGGGGCTTAATTGTAGGAGCTGCTTCACCCGCCTTAGGAGCTGAACAAAATCCCACGGCTCAAGTAGAAGAATACAGCGTTTTATCACCCCCCTTGACTTCAACACTCCAAGAAGAAAGTGAAGAAGAGATTGAAGAGGAAACAGTAGCTGAACAGGTAGAAGAAACGCAAACCATCAGCATTACACCAGAAACACAAACCATCATCCATACACCAGAAACTGAAGAAGTAGAAGTAGTGCAACGTTTTTCTTTACCGCCACAAAACAAAGATACCCTTTTAGGAGAATACCGAATTACAGCCTACTGCCCTTGTATCTCTTGTAGTGGTCAATGGGGGGATAGGGGGGCGTATGTGAAAAAGCTAACTAAAGGAAAATCCGTAGCAGCGAGTTTACCAAAAGGAACAAAAATTAAGATTGACGGCATAGGCGAATACCTGGTGGAAGATACCATGGCAAATTGGGTAGAGCCAAAGCACGGAAGAACCATAGACATTTATTTTGATACGCATGAAGAAGTGGAAAAATTTGGAAAGAAAACACGGTTAGTATGGGAGGTAAAAAAATGAAAGCATTCCGCTGTGATGGATGCAAAAAATTTTTTGAAGGGGATAGGGTATACACGATTTTTTGCAAAAGACGTTCTCTGCAAACTGGATTAAGAGTACCAGATGAAAAACATGATCTCTGTGAACAGTGCGAAAAAGCGCTTTTTACCTTTATCAAGAATTTGTCAAAATCTTAGGGGCGCATAAAACATGCCTATTTTGTTCTATTAGTTCTAGAGAAGACAAAATATGAATTGAAGGGAACTTTAGATGAATAAACAACAATTAGCTTCTAAAATTTGGGAAAGTATTAACAAAATGCGCTCAAAGATTGAAGCAAGTGAATATAAAGATTATATTTTTGGATTCATGTTTTACAAATATTTGTCTGACGCAGAAGTTAAATTCTGCCGTAAACATGGGTTTACCGATGATGATATCAAGAAATTGGATACAGATAAAGTAGATCAGGTACTTTTTATTCAAAAAGGAATCGGTTATTTTATTCCCTACGATAATCTGTTTACTACGTGGGTGAGCATGGGAAAGGACTTAACCTTATCAAGTATTCATCATGCACTAGTTGAATTTAATCACTCAATCAGTTCAACACATGAAACAGTATTTCGTTCTATCTTCAATACCTTGCAAACAGAAATTCATAAGTTTAGTGAGCCAAAGAGTAGTAGCCAGACTAAAGCAATACAAGACTTAATTCTATTGATTAATAGTATTCCCATGGACGAAAAACAAGATTATGACGTTTTGGGTTTTATCTATGAGTATCTTATTAGTATGTTTGCCGCAAATGCAGGAAAAAAGGCAGGAGAGTTTTATACGCCGCACGAAGTCTCATTGTTGATGTCTGAGATTGTAGCCTTTCACTTAAAAGACCATAAGGATATTAGTATTTACGACCCGACAAGTGGAAGCGGTTCTTTATTAATCAATATCGGGCGTAGTATAACAAGCTATATTACAGATTTAGATAATATCAATTATTACGCTCAAGAGATCAAGGAAGATACCTATAACC
>BNZI01000044.1 GCA_026000945.1 Clostridia bacterium
GTATCCACACCTCTTTGTGTTTCTTCTTTAGCGTAAGCAATTCCCTCAGCACTTTCCGGTGTTAAATCTGCATTTCGTTTTCCTGCTAGAATAAAAGCTAAATAATCTCCTTTTCTGACTACTTCACTAGCATTTGTTTTGGCAATGTTCATTGGATAATTCAAAGTATCTGCTACCCTTTTTTCACGTGCCTGATTTAGTAATGTCTCCACTTCATCTGCTTTTCCAGGTTTTGCTTTTACCACTAAGATACGATCTACATTGGTGCTAATCATTGCTACTTCTCCAGCAACATCTTCATATAAATCTTCAGTCAAAGCAAATTCACTATTGAGTAAATTCATCGGAATAGATTCTGAGTGAGGAAAATCTTCACCATAACTTTTTTTAATTGCCTCTACAATTGCAGAGGCAGCTGGCGTTTTAGCGGAAGAATTATCCGTTATGGACGAGGTTTCAGAACTAGAACTCGTAGAACTTGTACTACTATTGCTTGTGGTGGTTTTGTCTGAACTGTTACTTCCGCAGGCAACAAAAGTTAGTGAAACCAAAGATGCCAAAACGGCACAAAAAATTTTTTTCATTATATCCCTCCTAAGTTTAATTGCTTCATGACGATTACCACAGTCATGCCGTTGAACTTATTCCATTTTATCATAGATGTCAACATACTACTTTTTCGGATATACCGATAGTATGGGAAAAAAAGCATACAATTATACAAAAAAAGATAGATCATTTTTTAACAATCTTCCAAACCTAAATGTTCATAAGCATGAGCGGTAACTATCCTTCCTCTTTGCGTCCTTTGTATAAATCCGCTCATCATCAAATACGGTTCATACACATCTTCTAAAGTATCCTGATCCTCTCCTAAGGCCACAGCCAAAGTTTCCAAACCGACAGGACCTCCTGAAAATTGTTGAATCATCACTTGCAAAATTTTTCGATCTTCAGCATCTAATCCTTTAGCATCTATTTCCAAAAAAGACAAGGCATCATGAACAACCAAAGAAGTGATTTTCCCCTCATGCTTTACCTGTGCAAAATCCCTAGTTCGTTTTAAAAGGCGATTTGCTAAACGAGGTGTTCCTCGAGAGCGCAGTGCAATATCTTTAGCTGCCTTCTCATCAATTTCCACATCAAATACTTTTGCCGAACGCAAAACAATTTGCAATATTTCTTCCGGCTGATAAAATTCTAATTTTTGCACTATGCCAAAACGATCCCTTAATGGAGCAGTCAACATACCTGCTCTGGTTGTCGCACCTACCAAAGTAAAACAAGGTAAAGTCAAGCGTACAGAATGAGCGGTAGATTCTTTACCTAATAAAATATCTATCGCAAAGTCTTCCATAGCAGAATATAACACTTCTTCCACAGCACGGTTTAAACGATGAATTTCATCAATAAATAAAATATCTCCCTCTTTTAAACCACTTAAAATTGCTGCTATATCCCCCGGTCTTTCAATCGCCGGTCCGGAAGTAATTTTCAAATTGACTTGCATCTCACTTGCCAAAATACCTGCTAATGTCGTCTTACCCAAACCTGGAGGTCCATAAAACAACAGGTGATCTAAAGATTCTCCCCTATTTTTTGCTGCCTCAATCGCCACATTAAGCAAAGCCTTCAGTTTTTCTTGCCCGATGTATTCTGCTAATTTCTGTGGTCTTAGCGTCGAGTCATGCTGAATATCTTCTTCTATTTTTCCTGTACTAATGATCCTTTTTGCCATACAATACCTCTATCTTCTTACTTCGCCAATCTTTCTAAAATCAATTTCAATACTTCTTCTGTCGTCATCTCTGATAAGCAATCGATTTGTCCTACAGCAAAATTAATCTCTTTTTTTCCATATCCTAAGCTAGTTAATGCATCCTTTGCCTCCTGCAAGTTTTTTTGCTCTTGCATCGTTTCTTGTTGTTTAAGTAAAATATGAGAATAGGGGGAAAATTTAGAAATTTTATCTTTTAAATCCAAAATAATTTTTTGCGCAGTTTTTACTCCTATTCCTTGTGCAGCAGAAATTTTCTTACTATCACCAGAATATACTGCTTCTTGCAATTCTTCAAGTGATAAGTGGGATAAGATAGATAAAGCCGCTTTAGGACCTACCCCATTGACCCCAATGAGTAAACGAAAGATTTCTACATCCTGTTCAGCTAAAAAACCATATAACGTCATCGCATCTTCTTTAACTGAAAAATGGGAATTGGCTTATTGAATTAATCAATCATTTTTTTTCTTTATCTATACCAAATTTAAAGTTAAGTTTGCCAGTAGGCATTTCTTTTTATACTTTTCAGGTTATGTCTTATAGTCTAGATGTCTATAGAAAAGAAGTACATTACCAAAAAAACTTTTTAAATTTTGCTACATTTGTGACTTTATTTCCGCAATTAGTAGCTGGGCCTATTGTTCGCTATCATGATATTGCTGATCAATTAAGTGAGAGAAAAGAAAATGATCAAAAACGTTATGAGGGAATACAACGTTTTGTTTTTGGTTTAGCAAAGAAAGTACTGTTGGCCAATCCAATGGGTATAGTATGGGATAAAATTAGTGGCTATGCTGCATCAGAGATGAGTATTTTATTAGCTTGGCTTGGAGTAATTTGTTTTTCATTTCAAATTTATTTTGATTTTTCCGGTTATTCGGACATGGCGATTGGATTAGGTAAAATTTTTGGTTTTGATTTTTTAGAAAATTTTAATTATCCTTATATTTCAAAGAGTATTACAGAATTTTGGCGAAGATGGCATATTTCTTTAGGACAATGGTTTAAGGATTATGTGTATATCCCTTTAGGAGGGAATCGTAAAGGTTTAGCCCGTCAAATCCGGAATATTTTGATTGTTTGGATTCTTTCTGGCATATGGCATGGTGCTAGCTTTAATTTTCTGTTTTGGGGTCTTTATTATGGCGTGATTTTGATTTTAGAAAAATTGTTTTTATTAAAATTATTAAAGAAAATCCCTTCTATTTTTGCTCACCTTTATAGTTTATTTTTAATTAGTATAG
>BNZI01000045.1 GCA_026000945.1 Clostridia bacterium
ATATGGGAGTTGGCGTAATCGAAAATTGATTGATTTTTTTCTCAGATATTGTGAAGTGATCTTCAAACGTTACGGAAATCGCGTGAAATACTGGATGACTTTTAATGAAATCAACAATATGCGCCGTATGCCGGAAACTGCCGGTGGGATTTTTTATGAAGAGAATGAAAATATATATCAAGCCATGTACCAAGCATCACATCATATGTTTGTTGCTCATAGTTTAGCGGTGAAATTAGCTAGGGAAATCATGCCAAATGCTTTAGTTGGCTGTATGATGAGCTTATCTAATGTATATCCTGCAACCTGCAATCCGGATGATGTGTTTGAAACTGTAGAATTGCGCCGAGCTTCTCTATTCTTTTCGGATGTCATGTTAAGAGGGAAATACCCTTCTTATATTCAGCGAATTTGGAAGAAACAAGGAGTTAAAATCGAAATGCTGGAAGGTGACGAAGAAATCATTTCTGCTTATCGTAGTGATTATCTTGGTTTTAGCTATTACCGCACGACTACACACTGTTTTGGTAATCCTTTTGCAGGACATACCGGAGGGGATCAGGGACAGCCAAATCCCTACTTAAAAAGTACTCCATGGGGATGGCAGATTGATCCTAAAGGTTTTCGTTATACTTTTAATGAATTGTATGATCGTTATCAAGTGCCTTTGTTTTGTGTGGAAAATGGTTTAGGGCAATTTGATGAAGTACAAGACGGAAAAATTCACGATCCTTACCGCTCAGAGTATTTAATTGAGCATATAAAAGCAATGAAAGAGGCGATAAGGGATGGAGTGGAAATTATGGGATATACCTGGTGGGGATCTATTGATCTTGTTTCTGTAGGAACGGGAGAAATGGAAAAACGCTATGGTTTTGTCTATGTCGATAAAGATAATCAAGGACAGGGAACATTAAAACGCATAAAAAAAGATTCTTTTGAGACCTATAAAAAAATCATTGCAACAAATGGAAATGATTTAGATGAGCTTTCCTAGGTTAAGGAGGTGATCACATGTTTAAAAAGTTTCTAGAAAAAGTTGAAGAGATTGGCGGAAAAATAGGAAACATGACCTATATCAACGTAATCAGAGAATCCTTTGTACAGATTATGCCAATCATTATTCTAGGTTCTTTTGCGACATTGATTAATAATGTGTTTTGCTCACCCAAAAATGGACTGGCACAATTTGCTATGTTTTCTTGGATGGAGCAGTTCTCCCCTATTTTTGTTGCCATTAATTATGCGACAATGAATATGCTGGCGATATATCTTGTCTTTTTGGTGGCTTACGTTGTAGGAAAGCTACGCAAATTTGATCCGATATTTTGTGGTATTGTGGGTTTAATTAGTTATATTGCTTTAGTTCCCAATGTTGCTCGTAAATTATTGGAAGATGGAAATGAAATTTTCATTGAAAATAGTTTGCAAGTTAAATATACTAACACACAAGGAATGTTCTTGGCATTACTGGTAGGCATTTTTTCAGCAGAGCTTTTAGTAAAAATTGTATCAACTAAAAAAATGCAAATCAAAATGCCGGAGAGTGTGCCAAGAAATGTCACAGCTGCTTTTGATGTGTTGTTTCCGTCAATGACAGTAGTTACTTTATTTGGTTTGTTCGGTTTTGTTTTTCAAAAAGTATCGGGAATGAACATTTCAGATGGAATTTATAAAATGCTTCAAATTCCTTTGGAAGCGATTATGCAATTTCCAGCGGGAGTAGTAGTATTGGCTCTATTATGTCAGATATTTTGGTTGATTGGCTTGCATGGAGCACAAATTGTAGGAATTGTGAAAGATCCGATAGGATTGGCAGCTATTGCGGCGAATTTAGTGGCTTTTGAAGCTGGGCAACCTTTGCCAAACATTTTTACTTACACTTTTTGGAATACTTATGTAACGATTGGTGGTTCGGGCAATACACTTGCTTTAATTATTGCTATCTTTTTATTTAGTAAAAAAGAAGAGGATAAAATGATTGGTCGTTTGGCGGCTATACCTGCTTTATTTAATATCAATGAACCTTTGATTTTTGGTTTACCGCTGGTATTAAATCCGATGTTTGCTATACCGTTTATTTTAGCTCCTGTAGTGAGTGCGATTATTGGTTATGTTTCTACTATGATTTCTTTTGCGGCACCGGCATATATTACCGTACCATTTACCATTCCTCCGTTGATAAACGGCTTGCTTTCAACAAGCAGTTTTAAGACCGTGATTACCCAATTCATTTGTATTGTGGTTTGTGTATTAATTTATATTCCCTTTGTTCAAGCTAATAATGCAAGAAAGGGCACACAAGAAAAATAAATTCAAGGAGAAGTGAGAGGATGAGATTGATCGATAAATTAAGAAGAGAAAATTTTTTTAATTCTACAGAACAAAAAATTGCTGATTTTGTCCTCTCTTATCCTCAAGATGTCATTCGATATTCTGTGCAAGAATTAGCTAAAATGATGTTTGTTTCTCCTTCTACATTAGTTCGTTTTACTCAACATTTAGGAGTGAGTGGTTTTTCTGAATTTCGTTTATTGGTTTCTGGTGAATCAGAATATTTTTATCAAGATCCACAAGACGTGATTTCTACTGATTTACCAGTTAAACAACAAGCATCCATAGAATCTATTGCGCAAATTATGATGAATCTACATAAGGAAACCTTAATGGAATCTTTTCTTGCTTTGGATTATGCTGCGATTAAAGAAGCAGGAATTAAGATTGAAGAAGCGGAAAGTATTCATATTTTTGGAAAAGGAGAAAGTTTGCTGCTTGCTCAAGAATTTCATCAAAATTTACTGCGGATAGGGAAAAATTCACACTTTGAAGTTTTGCAAGGTTTTCAACTAGTCAAGCCGATTGTATCTAATAAAGCTGCTGCTTTACTTATTTCCCATTTTGGAAATAGTAAGGAAATCCATTTAATTATTGAAGAACTGCATCAACAGCATATACCGGTGATTTATTTGACAAGTAATGATAAAAATTCAAT
>BNZI01000046.1 GCA_026000945.1 Clostridia bacterium
GAACCGTCTTAGACTTAACTATTCCTGGAATTACAGAGTTGATCACAAAGTATATCAACGGGGATTTTGTATCACTTGATTTGACCGTTAATTTTATCTGTAAAGATTGTACCGCAAAAACCAACAAGGAGAAAAGCAATGAAGGAAAAGCTAAAAAAGATTGAAATCATTTTTGATTTAAGCTATTTAACAATAGTAGTTATTATTGGTTTTTTGCTTTTTACTTCGAACCGGATTTCTCCGATTATTGGAATATCAGCTTTCGTCCTTGCCTTTGGAGATGCTTTTCATCTCCTCCCCCGTGTTTTTAATGCTTCAACTCAAGCAAAGGGCTTAGGTAAAGCAATTGCTTCCATAACAATGACACTATTTTATGTATTTCTCTGTCCTATTCCGGTGATGATTGTACTAGCAGCAATCAGGATTTTCCTGTGTTTACTACCTCAGAATCAATGGCTTGCACTTAAACCTCCCTATCATTGGGGGATATTACGCAATGTACCACTGATTTTAATGGGAATTATCACTTGTTTTTTTCTTGGATATCCATTATGGATTCCGATAACCATAAGTTTTGCCTGTTATATCCCCGTAGTACTATGGGCACATAAATATCCCATGCTGGGTATGCTTATGTTGCCTAAAAGTATTGCTTATGTTGCCATATTAGTTCTTTTTCTTACTCATCGTTAATTCATAGAAAATAGGAGGAAATTTTAATGTCAGAAAACAAAGAAAACAAACGTAAACTCACTAATGAGGTCGGCGCACCAGTTGCTGATAATGAACATTCAGTGACTGCAGGCGCTCGTGGTCCAGTAGTATTTAATGACGTATGGTTAATGGAAAAAATCGGACATTTCAATCGCGAAGTTATTCCTGAACGTCGTATGCATGCAAAAGGTTGGGGAGCTTATGGCACACTTACCATTACAGGTGATATCAGCAAATATACCAAAGCAAAAGTATTACAGCCAGGTGCTGTAACAGAAACTTTTACAAGGTTTTCTACTGTTGCTGGAGAACGTGGAGCGGCAGACTGCGAACGCGACATTCGTGGCGTTGCTACAAAATTTTATACAGAAGAGGGAAATTGGGACTTAGTGGGCAATAATACACCTACATTTTTTATCCGAGATGTTCATGACTTTTCTGACTTAAACCGTGCAGTTAAACGTGACCCACGTACTGGACGGAGAAGTGCTCAAAATAACTGGGATTTTTGGACATTGCTTCCGGAAACCTTTCACCAACGTACGATCGTAATGAGTGATAGAGGCATCCCTGCAAGTTTCCGTCATATGCACTTTTTTGGTGAACACACTTTTTCACTATACAATGCAAACAATGAGCGAGTATGGACAAAATTCCATTTTAAAACACAACAAGGAATTAAAAATTTGACCAACGAAGAAGCAGTGGCAATTAATGGACAAGACCGTGAATTCCATGGCAAAGATCTATTCGAAGCGATTGAAAAAGGCAATTTTCCAAAATGGACGATGTATGTACAAATCATGACTGAAGAACAAGCAAACAATCATGAGGAAAATCCCTTCGACATTACAAAAATTTGGAGACACAAAGATTTTCCGCTCATTGAAGTCGGTGTTCTAGAACTCAATCGCAACCCGGAAAACTACTATGCCGAAGTTGAACAAAGCGCATTTACACCGGCTCACGTTGTCCCGGGAATTGGATTTTCTCCGGACAAGTTCTTGCAAGGCAGACTGTTTGCCTACGGTGATGCACAAAGATATCGCCTTGGTGTAAACTTCAATCATATTCCTGTAAACCGTGCAAAAGTTGAAGTGAATGAATACCATCGTGATGGTGCAATGCGTACTGACGGGAACTACGGACGTACAACGGCATACACACCTAACAGTGAAGGTTACTGGTCAGCCCAACCAGAAGTTGCTGAGCCACCACTTCCACTTAATGGGGTAATGTGGCGTTTCGACCCAAAAGACGACCCCACGGATGACAATTTCCGTGCAGGAGGTAATCTATGGCGTTTGCTTGCAGAAGACAAAAAGCAACTGCTCATTGACAATACTGCTACAGACATCGCTCCTGTAACTGAAAATGTAAAATATCGACATGCCGTACATTGCCAAAAAGCCGACCCTGAATACGGTAAGCGGATGACAAAAGCCCTTGATCTTGATTACGACAAAGTATTAGAACTTGCTAAACTAGATAACAACGCTTTAATACAAGCGACAATTGAAGCCTGATTTATAAAGAAATAGTTTCCATGCATTGATATTGAAAGCGTGTTCACACCATCCAAAATGTCCAAATTGTAAGTGGATTTTCTGCCCTGCAAGGCAAATTTTTGGAGATCACCATGCGTATTTCAAGAAAATAAAGAGCTTCTTCCGTATTCCCAAACGAGGAGAATATTGTAAACAGTTTTTCTAAGAGCTCGCTTTCGTATCTCCGAATGAGGAGAATATTGTAGATAGTTTTTCCTACACGAAGAGATGACGCAGGAATACTGGAGGTATTTCAAGGAATTCAGTCACCGTAGGAAGAAAATCAGACCAATACTATCCCGTAAGTGAGATATGGAACAAGCTCTAAGCACAAACCAGCACAAAACCCACTCAAAGATAGCTACCCTGCGCTAGTGTGAACACGCGCTAGTGTGAACACGCCCTAGTTAAAATGGTCAAAACATACTCAGATCAATAGCAAAGGAGTCTGCATTCAAAAGTGAATGTAGACTCCTTTTTAAGGTTTAGCTAAATTAGGGCAGCATCTCCGGTCGGTCCTATGGGTCCTGCTGGTCTTCCAGGTGCTACTGGTGTCCAAGGTCCTGCTGGTCCTATCGGCCCTGCTGGTATTACCGGTGCCACTGGCTCAATGGGTCCTATGGGTCCTATCGGT
>BNZI01000047.1 GCA_026000945.1 Clostridia bacterium
AGTAAAATTATGTAAAGTACTGCATAGACAAAGAAAGGTAAAAAAGGGAAGATGAAATCAGATATTGAAATTTCTAGGGAAGCAGTTTTACTTCCCATTCAAGATATTATTAAAGATTTTGGAATAAATCAAAATTATTTGGAATATTACGGAAAATACAAATCAAAATTAAGTGAAGAATTAACAGAAAAAATAGAGAATAATCAAGAAGGAAAATTGATTTTGGTTACCGCTATGAATCCGACACCAGCAGGAGAAGGAAAGACAACGATTAGCATAGGATTAGCGGACGCTTTACATAAATTAGGGAAAAAAACAATATTGACATTAAGAGAACCTTCTCTTGGTCCTTGTTTTGGAGTGAAAGGAGGAGCTGCTGGTGGAGGTTATGCTCAAGTCGTCCCTATGGATGATTTAAACCTACATTTTACGGGAGATTTTCATGCCATTACTTCTGCAAACAATTTACTTTCTGCTTTAATTGATAATCATATCCATCAAGGAAATCTTTTGCGCATTGATCCTAAACAAATTTCATGGAAACGTTGTATGGATATGAATGATCGAGTTTTACGACATGTGGTTTTGGGTATAGGAGCAAAAGCAGACGGAGTTGTGCGAGAAGAACAGTTTACGATCACGGCGGCATCGGAAATTATGGCAATTTTATGTCTGTCCAAAGATTTAGAGGATTTGAAAATACGCTTAGGGAAAATATTGGTAGCATACAATTTCGATGGTGAGCCAGTTTATGCAGGACAATTACAAGCGGTAGGGGCAATGGCGGCTTTATTGAAAGAAGCAATTAAACCTAATTTAATTCAAACTTTGGAGCATACGCCAGTGATTGTGCATGGAGGTCCTTTTGCTAATATTGCTCATGGATGCAATAGTGTAAGAGCAACAAAGACGGCATTGAAGACAGCAGATATTGTTGTTACAGAAGCTGGATTTGGAGCAGATTTGGGGGCGGAAAAATTCTTTGATATTAAATGCCGTTTAGCAAATTTAAAA
This sequence comes from Clostridia bacterium, assembly GCA_026000945.1. Classification (GTDB taxonomy): domain Bacteria; phylum Bacillota; class Clostridia; order Lachnospirales; family Lachnospiraceae; genus BNZI01. Next base: position 1,015 of record BNZI01000047.1, read on the forward strand.
CCACAGGGGGTTGTGTTGGTGGCAACTATCCGTGCATTAAAATATCATGGTGGAGTGGAAAAAGCAAATTTGTCTGAGGAAAATTTAGTCGCTTTAACACAAGGTTTAGCCAATTTAGAAAAGCATTTGGATAATTTGTCTTTGTATCATTTGCCTGTCACCGTTGCTTTGAATGCATTTGCCACAGATACACAAGCAGAAAATTCTTTAGTGGAAGAATTTTGTAAAAGAAAACAATGTTCATTTGCTGTGGCGAAAGTTTGGGAAAAAGGCGGTGATGGGGGATTAGATTTAGCCCAAGCAGTTTTAAAGAATTTAGAGAACAAAAATGAAGAATTTACACCGTTGTATGCTGATGAAAGTTCTTTGATGGAGAAAATCCAAACGATTGCGCAAAAAATTTATGGAGCAAAGCACGTAGATTATACGCCTGCAGCAGTAAAGGCTCTGAAAGAATTAGAAAAATTGGCTTATGGAAATTTACCTGTATGCATGGCAAAAACACCCTATTCTCTATCAGATGACGCCAGTCAATTGGGTTGTCCAAAAGATTTTGGAATTACAGTTAGAGAAGTCTATGTGAATGCAGGAGCAGGTTTTGTTGTTGCTTTGACAGGAACGGTGATGACTATGCCGGGATTACCGAAAAATCCGTCGGCATATCAAATTGACGTCAGCCGTGAGGGGGAAATTGTTGGTTTACAATAGAAATCAGCTATCCTTAACTATGCAAAGAGGAGATAGGTTATGCAATTAAAGCAAATTACTCAAGGTTTGGTTTCAAGCTTGATACAGGGGAATTTATTGGTAGAAATTGAACATTTAGTATATGATTCGAGAAAAATACAACCTAATAGTTTATTTGTTTGTATCAAAGGGACAAAAACAGATTCTCATGATTTGGTAGAGGAAGCGGTTCAAAAAGGAGCGATTGCTTTAATTGTAGAAAAAGAAGTAGAAGTAAATTCTTCCGTTACTGTGCTTCGTGTGTCTTCGTCTAGAGAAGCCTTATCTTTATGCAGTGCAGCCTTTTTTTCTTATCCTGTAAGAAAAATGATTCTTATCGGAATTACAGGAACAAAAGGGAAAACAACAACTAGCCATATGATTTATTCTATCCTAAAAGAAGCAGGTAAAAAACCAGGATTGATTGGAACGAATGGAATTTGGTTTAAAGAAGAACATATATCTAGTACGCATACTACCCCTGAATCTTATGAGCTACATAGTATATTTGCTCAGATGGTAGCGGCAGGTTGTGAATATGTGGTGATGGAAGTTTCTTCTCAAGCTTTTTTAATGAAAAGAGTTTATGGAGTTAGTTTTGATTATGGGATTTTTACCAATATTTCACCTGACCATATCGGCAAGGGGGAACATGAAAGTTTTGAAGATTATTTGGCTTGTAAAGCACAATTATTTAAACAGTGTAAAATCGGTTTGGTGAATGCAGATGATCCTCATGTAGATAAAATTTTGGAAAATTGTACTTGTCGTGTTTTTCGTTTTGGCAGAGCGCAACATTTTTCTGAAAGGCAAGACTTAGATTATTGCCTTAGCAAAGCAGAATATAAAAGAGAAAAGGATTTCATCGGCTCATCTTTTGTTTTCCATTCATCAGATACATTGACACAGACACTCGAAAATGCAAATGGCAATCAGAGTACATTTCTTTTGGGTATTCCTGGAGACTTTAATTTAAATAATGCTTTGGCAGCTTTAAGTTTGACAGAAATTCTTTCTTTACCTACAGATATTTGTTATAAAGTCCTAGAAAATATTAAAGTAAAAGGAAGAATGGAATTGGTGTATTCTTGCGATGATTTCAGTATCATTGTAGATTATGCGCATAATG
>BNZI01000048.1 GCA_026000945.1 Clostridia bacterium
CCTTTACGAAAACCATGTAAACGATATTTATGTTTATTTTTGACATAAGCTCCTTGAAGAGCTTTTTCAAAAGCCTCCGCATTAGCACTGATTTTTAACTTGACTAAATTATTCTCTAACTTTTCTATTTGTAAACCCATTTTCCAGTCCTATCCTCCTTGAATTAGCGGAATCATCATTTTTTGGGGATCTTACGCCCATAACTTTCCGTATTATATCACATCTACTGGATAAAGTAAAATCTAATCCGTATCCGCTTTCTCCTTTTTTTGTCCAGGCCATTGTCTTGTGCGAAATACAGAATCTACCAAAAAAAAGGCCAATGCAATACCACCTGCTGTCTGTAAAGTATTCATTAAGTGATAAGTCGATGAATTAACATCTCCAGCAATAAAAGAAGCAATCCAACGATAAATTGAGACACCAGGAACTAAAGGTAAAACACCCGGTATCAAAAATAAAGTAACAGGAGTTTTTAGCAAACGGGCAAAAATATTGCTTACCGCGGCAATGACCATTCCTCCAAACAAAATAGGATAAGGAAGGGAAAACATTTTACTCAGCAAATACATCCAAGAACCAAGTAAAGCAGTCAATCCAGTGTAAAATAAATACTTTTTCGGCACATTAAATGCGATGGAATAACTCAAACCGCTTAAATACGCTCCTAACAATTGAATCAACATAAAGACTCCTCCTCATGCCTAAGTCTAAAACATCATGAATTATACCGTAGGGGCGGCATTTTGTCGCCCGCTGACTTAATGAACGTGACAATCTAATCAATATGATTTTACATGATCACCTAACAAACCACAGATAATGTAGAGGATAGTCTTAATCATATGCAAATTTCTTTTTCTATCGTTTTACCAATCCTTAGCATGAAAAGTTTCAGCTTACCGAAAAAGAAGTCGAAACAGACCTATACCTGCTCCCACTCCTACAGCCACACCTAAAGCAATGACTACAGCTTCCAGCATACGAGAACAACCAGACAGGTAATCCCCATGTAAAATATCTCGAACAGCTGTCGTAAAAATCATCCCTGGCAGTAAAGGCATGATAGAACTGGCAATAATCAATTCCATTTCCCCTCTCTGCTGAAACAAAAAGTTTAAACAATAAGCAACAAAAGAAATGCCCAAAGAAGCGATTAAATCTTGACAAAAACGGTTTGTCCGAATCTTACGAAAAAGAAGCCGGATTCCCATCAGCGTCACGCCACATAAAAAAGCGCAAAGGATTTCAATCACATTGCCACCTAGTAGGAGAGCAAAAAAGGTAGAAGTACACAACGAAGCTACCCAAACCACCCACGGGGCATAATCCACTCTTTGTTCACATTCCTCTAAAGCTAGCCATGCTTCTTGCAAAGTCATTTGCCCTGAGCAATAGCTGCGAGAAATACGGTTTACTTCATGGATCATAGATAAATTCCCTGCTCGTTGGTGAATCCTTTTGGTTATGGTGAGCGGCGAAATTGTAGGATCAGATAAAGTAACCACAAAACCGGTAGCAATCACTAATACTTCCACTGTGGACAACTTTGCCATCTGTAGAATATAGCATACTGTATCTTCTATTCGGTGGGTTTCTGAACCGCTTTTTAATAATAATTCACCTGCACGCACCGCCACATCAATCAGCAATTGATAATTTTTTTCTTCTATTTTTTCTCTTACTTGCTGCTTTTCCATCCTATAACCTCTTCAACTACCTTTAAAACCTGTTCAGTATCCTATTTCCAGTAGAATATATGGTCTGTTTTTCCTCACACAGTGTCGAGATTCCTTGAACTACTTCTAGCAATTCCTGTTGTCACCTCTTCATGTAGGAGAAATGATATAGATATACATAAAATTCTACTCGTTCACAGATTTGAACAGGCTCTTAACTTTGCAAATATACCTGATACATACACAATGCAGCGGCAACGGATACATTCAAAGAGTCCAATTTCCCTGCCATCGGAATTTTGACTGTTTTCGTGGCAAGTTCTTTACTTTCTTCACTTAAGCCTTTCGATTCATTTCCAAAAATAAAAGCTGTACGTTCTTTATACCTCTCTTGTCTAAAATCAATTTTTGCCTGTAAATCTGCCGCATAAATGTCATATCCTTCATTTTTACAAGCACAAAGAACAGCAGAAAAATCCTCTATACGGCAAAACGGAACACGCAGTAATGAACCCATAGTAGAACGCACGACTTTAGGATTATAAGGATCAACACAGTCTTCACTGAGAAAAATTGCACTCACTCCAGCTGCTTCTGCCGTTCGAAAGATTGTCCCTAAATTTCCTGGATCTTGTATTTTTTCCAAAAAAACAATCAGCCTCCGCCCTTCCTCGATAAGCAAATCCTGCCATACAGCGTGCTGCATCCGTACAAGTGCGAAGATACCTTGTGGACTTTCCACATCAGAAAGCTGTGAAAATACTCTATCCGAAAGCTGTTCAATAGTGAATGGAATATCTTCTTCGGGAAAAAGTTGAGCTAGTATTTTTCCTTTGTAACTTTCTGCAAAATATAAGGAATGAATTTGCTCAATGGGGATTTCCTGAATCATTTTTTCCCCTTCCACTAAAAACAAAGCCTTTTCTTTACGAAATTTCACTTTATTTTTCAATTCTTTAAGCCATTGGATTTTTTCATTTTTTATACTAGTAATCATTTTTCTCCTTCGCTTAAAATATGATAATGATGACTTATTTACACATTATTTACAAATAAAAAATCAAATGCAGATTATATCGTTTGCCATGATGACAAAATCAATCATGGTTGCACTAATTGAATGTGCTTTTTACA
>BNZI01000049.1 GCA_026000945.1 Clostridia bacterium
AAGAAAGCATCATCATATCAATCATACCAATGCTAATCATCAATATCTGCTCTATGATCAAGGGAAAGATTAAACGATATAATGCTTTTCGTGAAAAAATCATAGCGTTCTCCTTCTTAAGAAGTTGTTCAACATCTTTGAACAACTTTTGAAAAACCAAAGGGCCCAAAACCCTCGTTTTCTATACGAATCTGTAAAAATGGAAAACAGACTCCATTGACTATTTGTAAACGTTATACTTCTTTTCTTTCTTTGTCAATAGCATAATCCGTAAAATTCTCTTGTACTCTGGAAAAATCAGATTATAATAGTAAAATGGGTATAAACTAAATGTCAAAGCATCATTTGCTGCCACATGATTTGGGGAGGAAACTTTATGAAAAAAATTTGTCTGTCTTACTGGACTGTTCTACTTTAATTTCACGTGGAGCAGGAGCAATTTTATTGCTGTTTTTTTTGTATAATCAAAATTTGGCTATTCATATTTTAAAACCTTTTCGGAAAACAAAGGCTAATTTTTCACTCATTCGGGAAATTCTACGTATTGGTTTACCCAATGGTTTGGAAAATAGTGTATTTCAATTAGGAAAAATTATTGTGCAAAGCTTAGTGGCTAGTTTTGGCACAGTGGCGATTGCTGCTAATGCTGTAGCCAATACCTTTGCTTCTTTAGGTTCTATACCAGGTTCAGCAGTTAGTTTATCAATGATTACAGTCATTGGGCAGTCATTGGGGGCAGGAAAAGAGAAAGAAGCAAAAAAATACTTAAAACAATTGCTCATTTTTGCCCATTTGGCAATGGGGGTATTAAATATTGCGATTATCGTTTTTCGTGAACAGCTGATGAATATCTATCATTTATCACAGCCGTCTAAAGAGCTGACTATACAGTTAGTTGTATTTTATGCCATTGTTTCCTCTTTGCTTTGGCCAGAATCCTTTAGCTTACCTAATGCCTTGCGAGCTGCAAAAGACGTAAAGTTTACGCTTTGGGTTTCTTTGGTGTCGATGTGGACGATTCGTATTGGTTTTAGTTATCTTCTGGCTAGAGGGTTGGGTATGGGTGTAATGGGCGTATGGGTAGCTATGGTTTTGGATTGGTTACTACGTTCAGTGTGTTTTGCTTTTCGGATATTTAGTGGGAAATGGCTAAGTCAAATAAGAAAATTTGAAGCTGTGGAAAAAGAAAACATTTAATTTCTCATTCAATGTTAGGGCACTTATCTCTTGGTATGCGTAGAGCCTGCTTTTGTCTTTCACGTATGGGAGAATATTGATCTATTTTCCCTCCTACGATGCCTGAATTTCTTGAAATATCTGTAGTATTCCTGCGTTTATCTCTTCGCATAGGAGAACAACTCAAACTATCTACAACATTCTTCTCGTTCGGAGATACAGAAATAAGCTTTTAGAAAAACTATCCATAACATTCTTCTCGTTCGGAATACTGAATAAGCTTTTGAATTTTATGGAAATACGACACGTGCGATTGTCTGCAAAATTTGCCTTGTAGGGTGAAAAATTTGGGTATTTCGAGTAGTGTGAACACGCCTAGAATTGCGTTATCGCGATTTATCGTAATTACGATAAAATTTTTGCTAATCAGGCGAAGTATTACACTGTGAAAACGGTTTTGATTTGTGATCAATATCATGTCTTAGTTTGGGTTTAGTTCAATTTTTCTGGATATTGTTTAAAATACTCATCAAACAACTTACCAGCAATGGGAACAGCAGTTTTGCCTCCACTTCCTCCATTTTCTACTAGAACACAAATCGAAACTTTAGGGTGATCTGCAGGTGCAAAACCAACAAACCAAGCGTGACTTTCTTTTTGTGTACCAAACTCTGCAGAACCCGTTTTTCCCGCTACGGCATAAGGACGATTCTTCAAGGAAGAAGCTGTACCGCTGTTTATGGTTTCTTTCATCAATTGGGTGAGTTGTTCTGCCTCTTCAGGTGAGAATAGCTGTTGATAGACAGTAGGGAAAAAACGTTCAATAATACGGTTTTTCGGGTCAGATACGTGGTCTAAAAATATTGGATTCATCAAATGCCCTCCATTGGCAATGGCAGAGCTGATCAGATTTAAATGGAAAGGGGAAAGTAAAGTTTCTCCTTGACCGATTCCGGTTTGTGCAATAAAAAAAGGATCAGTTTTTTCTTGTGCAAAACTACTGCGATAGTAAGCAATGGGAATGGGCAGTTCAGCATTGAATAAACTGTCTTTAGCGGCAGTGGCTAAAGCTGTAGGGTTTAATTCTGTACTGATTTGAGAAAAGGCCGTATTACAAGAAAGGGAGAAAGCTTGTGCAAAAGTAAGTGCACCATGTACTTGGCCTCCGTAGCAGTGGATAGCGTGTTCACCAGATAGCCATTCTCCGGTACACACATAAGAATAATCCAAGAAGTTCTGATTTTGACGTAAGTAAGCTAAAGAAGTCAGTAACTTAAAGGTAGAACCTGGTGGATAAAGGCCTTGCGTAGCCCGGTTAAGTAAATTGGCATCTAAATTATTCGGAGAACTTAAGTCTGCCCAATTTTTTTCCAATTGATTTGGATCATAGTCAGGTTGGGAAAGCATAGTTAGAACTCTCCCTGTATCAGTTTCTGTAACAACAACCGCTCCTTTAGCATTACCAAGGGCTTTTTTTGCCAACTTTTGCAATTCTATATTAGCTGTAGTGTAGACATTATCTCCAGCATATTTTTCACCTGAAAGATTGCTTTTTAATTTGGTCAACCATGATTCATGTGAACTGAGT
>BNZI01000050.1 GCA_026000945.1 Clostridia bacterium
TACAACCGTCCATTCATCATCTAACCAACGTACCGCATAAGTTCCCAGATTAATCATTGGTTCAATAGCCAATGTCATTCCAGCTTGTAATTTAATTCCTTTTTTATTTCGTTTAAAATTTGGCACTTCAGGATCTTCATGCAGATTTTTTCCTATTCCATGCCCTACTAAATCACGCACGACACCATAACCAAATTGTTCAGCATAATTTTGGATGGCAGAAGAAATATCATTTATATAATTACCAGATCTTGCAAATTTAATTCCTTCAAAAAAACTTTGTTTTGTTCTTTCAAGCAATTGCTTTGCCTGAGCACTGATTTCCCCCACACCATAAGTTCTTGCCGCATCAGAATGATATCCTTGATAAATCACTCCAGCATCCAAACTTACAATATCTCCTTCTTTTAAACGAACTTTTTTACTAGGTATCCCATGTACTACTTCTTGGTTAATTGATATACAAATGGAGGCTGGAAATCCTTGATAATTTAAAAAAGAGGGAACACAACCATAGCTGCGTATAACTTCTTCTCCTATGTCATTAATTTGTTTTGTAGTCATGTTCGGAGCTAAAGCTTTCCTGAGTTCTTCATGGGTAATCGCCAATATCCTGCCTGCTTCTTTCATTAATTCAATTTCTTTTAAGGATTTTACGGATACTGCCATGAATCATTCTCCTATCAACGCTAATAAATGGTCAAAAACATCTTGTACTTTTTGCGTACCATCAATGGTAAACAAAAGATTTTGTTTTTGGTAATATTCAATTAAAGGTTGCGTTTGCTCATGATATACCAACAAACGCCGTTTTACAGTTTCTTCTTTATCATCTTTACGAATCGTTAATTCATGTCCACAATAATCACAAATATTTTCTTTTTTTGGGGGCAAATGTAGCATGTGATAATTTCTTCCGCAAGAAGGGCAAAACCTACGGTATTTCATGCGGTCGATAATCAATTCATCTTGCACGGAAATATTCAATACAAAGTCCATTTCCCCCTGATTTTCTTTTAAAGCAATTGCTTGTTGGATATTCCTTGGAAATCCATCCAAGATATATCCATTCAAACAATCCTCTTTCCGTATACGATTTAATACCACATCTAATGTCAATTCATCCGGTACAAACAATCCCTTATTGATAAATTCTTCTATATTTTTCCCTAAAGTTGTTTGATTCTTGATATGATCTCGAAATATCTTTCCGGTAGAAATTTGAGGAATAGCATATTGGAGAGACAGTTTCGCTGCCTGGGTGCCTTTTCCTGCTCCAGGCGCACCCAACATCACAATTTTCATAGACGCTATCCCCTCTTAGTAATCCAAAAATCCCTTATAGCTGCGAACGACCATAAGTGATTCAATTTGTTTTAATGTTTCTAATACCACACCAACAATAATAATTAAAGAAGTACCGCTGAAAGATAAACTAGGAGCATTAAATAAACCGGAAAACACAATAGGAATAACACTGATGACGATCAAGCCAATCGCCCCTACAAAAATAATATAATGTAAGATTTTACTCAAATATTCTGAAGTAGGCTTTCCTGGACGTATACCTGGAACAAATCCGCCTTGTTTTTTCATGTTATCCGCTATTTCTATCGGATTAAACGTAACCGATGTATAAAAGTAAGCAAAGCCAATAATTAGAGCAATATAGATAATTAAACCAATCGAATACCACCACTGCCCCGGTTTTAACCACATGGTATAAGTCAGAGTGCGCATGATATGATCTACTATGCTCGTTGCGGAATCCCCACTCTTAGCTGAGCCTAAGAAACTGGAAATAATGACAGGAAATTGCATCAAAGAAGAGGCAAAAATCACTGGATAGACCCCTGCCGTATTCACTTTAAGCGGAATATGACTGGCTTGCCCTCCAACATTTTTTCTCCCTTGTGTTTTTTGGGAATATTGTACCGGGATTTTTCTTTCTCCATCTTGCAAAATAATAACAAAGATAACCATGGCTAAAATTACAGCTAAAATAAGCACAACGGCTAAAATAGCGATAGGAATTGGCTGTCCCCAAATAAATGTTGTATAAAGATTCATAAAATCAGTTGGTATTCTAGATAAAATACCTACAGACAAAATAATAGAAATTCCATTTCCAATACCATTTTCTGTTACTCTCTCTCCACACCACATGAGGAAAGCACTACCTGCTGTCATCGTTGCCACACAGACTACTACACTTTGCCAATTATAGGTAATGAAATAGCCTGAACTACCAAAACCTAAAGACATTGCTAACGATTGCACCAAAGCTAAAGCTACGGTTACATAACGCGTCCACTCTTGAATACGTTTACGTCCCTCTTCTCCATCTTTTTGCAACTCTTCCAAGGCAGGTATCGCAATGGTCAAAAGTTGCATGATAATTGACGAAGTAATATAAGGGGAGACACCCATGGCTAAAATAGACAGACTTTCAAAAGAGCCTCCGGTCATTGCATTAAAAAAGTTAAATGCATCCCCTAATCCTCTTTGTGCTATCCACTCAGAAATAAATGAAGTATTTACACCCGGAGTAGGTAATAAAGAACCAAAACGAACAACCCAAATGATTCCAAAGGTGTAAATTAGCCTGCTTCTTATATCTCGTGTTTGAAATGCGCTTCTTAGTAGTTTCAGCATATTAAATTAC
>BNZI01000051.1 GCA_026000945.1 Clostridia bacterium
CCTCAAAACTTGTGGATGTGGGCGAACTTGTATCTTCGAGTAGGTTCAACAGGAGAAGAACAGTTAAGCATTTTTGACGAAGCGTATGAAATAGCTGTAGATACTTTTTCTGCTCGTTCTTTTCAAACAGGAGATACTGTTTCAATTGAGGCGAAAGCATCAGTACAATATTTGGATGGTACGAAAGAAGGATTTACAAACAAGATTGATTTTGTACTCGGAGAAAATGATGAATTGCAAGATAGACCGATCTTAGCTCCTCCGCCAGCTCCAGATAAAAGACCTGATTTAGTTGAACCCCCTACAGATACAACACAAGTAGAACTAGAAAAACCGGTGCCTCCTCCGCCTTCAAAGGGAGAACCGACAGGTCCTCCAACTTCTCCGATTTATCCGCCAACAGATTCCACAACGACTCCAGAGTTTTCAAAACCGACGAGTCCTCCACCTCCAATTGAGCAGCCAGCACCTTCATATGAACGACCTGTGGAGCCTCCTACTGGTCCAATTGAAGAACTTGTACCTCCTTCGTTTACATTACCCAGCCCTACAACGCCGACATATGGAACAGAAGTACCATCTAGTTCAATAGGGTCTACTTCAACTGAAGATAGCTTACCAACAGATGAATCGTTTACGTATTTTCCGACAGAAAAAGGGTCTGATTCTCTTACCGGACCGACAGAAGTACCATCTGGATCAATAGAGCCTTCGTCTGCCTATGAATTACCAACAGGTTCGACAGAAGCTCAATCGTCTACAGAAGCAGAAACACCCACAGATTCAGGTGATCAGGGAACGCCAGGAGCAAATAAACCTAGTGTAGTAGAAACTATTGTTTCCTTTATTAAAAATTCATGGAATAGATTTATCGGTTTATTTAGACGATAAAAAAGAAGATGTGCAGGAGTATTTTACTTTGGCACATCTTCTTTTTTATCAGGGCTAAAGCGACTTTACAAACAATAAAACTTGCTGTATACTTCAAGCAATAATAGGCTTTGAAGTATACTCCGTTGACCAAAGGCAGATTTGCCTTTATACTTTTAATGAATACAGCAAGAAATTTCTCACTTTTAAAGTGGGGATGAATTGCTAATAAAAATGTGGGACACAGGTGTAAATCCAAAGAAAGTTCCTTACTTAATACACTATTTGTTATCAGGAGTGAAGAAGTTTAAGTATGTTATGCTGAGGTGTAAGTAGTTATAGGGAGTGATAAGCTAGAGAGACGGGTTGCTATATCACTTTAAGTCTACTCTCATTTTGTGAATGTAGACTTCTTTAATATAGAAATGAACGAAAAGAAACTGAGGGCAAGAAAAATGTTGAATGCAAAGTTAAAAGAAATACAAACTAGCTTAGAAGAAAAAATTTCTCATATCACAGGACTAAGTCAATTAGAGCAAATTCGTATTTTTTATTTAGGAAAAAAAGGAGAGCTTACTTTATTAAGAAAGCAAATTAAGGATGTTTTAGAAGAAGAACGTCCAAAAGCCGGACAAATGATTAATGATGTTTGTAAAAAAGTTGAACATTATTTAGAAGAGAAAAAACTTTTTTTATTGAATAAAGAGCGCGAAGAACGCTTAAAAAATGAAATTTTGGATGTGACTTTGCCGGCAAAACGAAAGCAATTAGGTCATCAACATCCAAATCAGAAAATTTTAGAAGAAGTAGAACAATTTTTCTTAAGCATAGGTTATGAAATCATAGAAGGTCCGGAAGTAGAGTATGATTACTACAATTTTGAAGCTTTGAATATCCCAGCGGATCATCCAGCAAAAGATGAACAAGACACTTTTTATATCAGTGATCAAATTGTCTTGCGTACACAGACTTCTCCAGTGCAAATTCGAACGATGGAAAAAGGACGCCTACCTATTCGAATGATTGCTCCAGGTAGAGTCTTTCGTTCTGATGAAGTCGATGCTACACATTCCCCTTCTTTTCATCAAATTGAAGGTTTGGTTGTGGATAAAGGGATTACATTTGCTGACCTAAAAGGAACACTGATTGCTTTTTCGCAAATGCTATTTGGGTCAGATACGCAAGTTAAATTCCGACCTCACCATTTTCAATTTACAGAACCGAGTGCAGAAGTAGATGTCAGTTGTTTCCGTTGTAAAGGAAAAGGATGCAAACTTTGTAAAGGCAGTGGATGGATTGAAATTTTAGGTTGTGGGATGGTGCACCCTAATGTATTAAGAGCTTGTCATATTGATCCAGATGAATATTCAGGTTTTGCTTTTGGAGTAGGTTTGGAACGTATCGCTTTATTGAAATATGAAATAGAAGATATGCGTTTGTTTTATGAAAATGATATGCGTTTTTTAAAGCAGTTTTAACGAAAAAGAAATCGATTTAAGGAGAAGAACATGAAATCTACGTTATCTTGGATTAAAGAATATGTGCCAGATTTAGAGGTGGATGCCAAAGATTTTGCGGATAAGATGACTTTAGCCGGTAATAAAGTAGAAACCATAGAGCATTTAGACAAAAATTTAGAACAAATCGTAGTGGGTCAAATTCTTTCGATAGAAAAACATCCAGACGCAGATAAATTATTGGTTTGCCAAGTGGATGTTGGTGAACAGACCTTACAAATTGTGACTGGCGCAAATAATATCAGGGAAAAAGATAAAGTATTGCTG
>BNZI01000052.1 GCA_026000945.1 Clostridia bacterium
TGAATAAAGTTGAAGAAATGGAGAAAATAGTGAGGAGAAAAAAATTTGATGGTATATTAAAATTTGTTTTTCAAGCTCTCATTTTATGCATAATTTTTTTGAGTATACTATTCTTGATTCAAAATCCAAGCAGAGAGAGAAAAAAATCAAATTTAATTGAAAAGGAATCCAGTCATGAAATTTATTTTGTGGCAGGTTCTAGTGAAAATATACAAAATACGGGGCAAAGTAATTTAGTAGAAGAAAGTAAGGCAGAAGAAGATAATGCTAGGGCAAGTTTTGTTGAAAAGAAAACGGACATACAACAACAAGAAAGTCCGACTGCTGAACCTATACAAGAAAGTTCTATACAGCCTGAAACAATTCAGCCTTTGCCACATAATGTGGATCCAAATAGACCGATGATTGCGTTTAGTTTTGACGACGGTCCGTATACAGCTGTAACAGGGAAGATTTTGGATGTTTTAGAAGCCCACCAATCAAGGGCTACTTTTTTTGTAGTTGGAAACAGGGTCAAAAATTATGCAGAAGTGTTAAAACGAACAGTGGCTTTAGGTTGTGAAATTGGGAATCATAGTTTTAGTCATAAAAATTTTGAAAAACTGTCAGTGGAACAAATTATTGCTGAAATTAATTCAACCAATCAAGTAGTCAAAGAAGTATCAAATTATGATATACATTCTGTACGTGTACCTTACGGTAATTTCCGTAATCATGTAAGATCAGCAGTCAATTTTCCAATTATTCAGTGGGATATAGATTCTTTAGATTGGAAGACTAAGAATACAGAAGCAATTGTGAGCTCCATATTATCTAGTGCTCGCGATGGGGCAATTGTTTTAATGCATGACTTATACGAGACAACGGCACAAGCTGTTGTTCAATTGGTACCGCAATTAATCAGTCAAGGGTATCAAATTGTAAGCGTGGAAGAGATGTATGCGGCAAAGGGTCTTCCACTAAATCCAAACCAAGTATATTATGGGATAAAGTAATCCGACTACACGTTTGATAAAGAGCAGTTTCAAGAGAAACATTAACTGTGTTTTGTTGAATATATACCTTGCTTTTATGCTTTATTTCGTCAAATAATTAGAATAATTCGAATTTAAATGTAGTATTTACTGCAAAAATGGCAGTACTTGACATGAAGTGAAGCGAGGTATATAATGATACGATTGTTTACTATGATAGAGCAGATTTCGTTGACAAGAGTTGAAGATTGAACCGCTCTTTTTGTCGTTGTAAATAATCAAAACGAATGATTAAAGAGCCACAAAAACAATGAGTTGATTTTATGGGTGCGTGAAGGACCTGCAATGATTGCGGAGCGCCTCACGACAGAGATGTTAATGCTGTAACAAATTTGAGAAATTACGCCATGAGTTACAGGGTGTTAGCCTGTGGAGAGTTATTGAATCATGATTGCGAAGTCAATCATAGTCGCGCCAATTTGAGTGTGCTTTGCACACCATCTTCCTAATCAAATTGTGTGCATAAACGATATAATAAACGTTTTGTTTATTATATTCTATCATCTCAATGAAGCAGGAATTTAGGTGTATCACTACTACATAGATTTGAATATCTGTGTGTAGATATGAGTAGGTTTGAGATAACGGTAAGTTGGACGTGATAAAGAAAGGGTAAAGAAGAATGGCTGATATAAAAAAGAATATCTTAACTTACGCAGGTCTAAAGAGCTTAGAAGATGAATTACAAAATTTGAAAGTAGTAAAAAGAAAAGAAGTAGCAGAAAAAATCAAAGAAGCAAGAGAACAAGGTGATTTATCAGAAAATGCAGAATATGATGCGGCAAAAGATGAACAAAGAGATATTGAAACACGGATTGATGAAATTGAAAAATTATTAAAAAACGCGGAAGTAGTCGTGGAAGATGAGATAGATTTAGACAAGATCAATATTGGTTGCAAAGTTAAAGTTTACGATATGGAATATAAAGAAGAAATAGAGTTTCGTTTAGTAGGTTCTACAGAAGCCAATAGTTTGCAAAACAAAATTTCTAATGAATCTCCGGTGGGAAAAGCCTTGTTAGGAAAAAAACAAGGAGATATCGTAGAAGTAGAAACACAAGTAGGTATAGTTCGTTATCGAATAGATGAAATTCAACGTGCGGAATCAGTGGATTCTGTTTCCAAAAAATAAGATTTAGATTTTTGATTAAAGAAGAGTAAGGGACACGTTGTCATTGTGGATATGTTTGACCCATCCAGCAAAACGTGCTCTTGTTGTGGCTACAAAATAATGAGTTAGTTTTATAGGTATGTGAATGGATGTGCAACGATTGCGGAGCAACCTACGATAGAGATGTTAACAACAAATTCGAGAAATTACGCCGTGAGTTACATGGTGTCAGCCTGTGGAGAGTTATTGAATCATGATTGCGAAGTCAATCATAGTCGCGCCAATTTGAGTGTGCTTTAAACATCATCTTCCTAATCAAATTGTGTGCATCAACTGAAGCTTAATCAGCAGGAGTTTTTCTCTACTGCTGATTGTAGCGACTTGGGAACATGGTAAACTTCCAGGATATAATAAACGTTTTTGTTTATTATATCCTATTAGCCTCAATGAAGCGGGAACTTAGGCATCGCTATTGCATAGATTTGAATAC
>BNZI01000053.1 GCA_026000945.1 Clostridia bacterium
ATCAAAAAGCATTAAACTTAAGTTTGCCGATTATCGAAAAAAATGAAGGTGATGAGTTTTTACAAGGATTTATTTGGTGTCTTTTTATAAATGGAGGAGATTCCGCCAAATTGATCGAAAGTTTATCCAAACGTCAAGCAAGAATTGAGCCTTATTTTTTATTTGATATACTTAAATATTTATCAAATTCTTTTTATTTTCCTAGTCTAAAAAGAGTGCCTCAAGAAGTGATCAAAAAAATCATTTTTGCTTATCAATACTTAGAAGGAGCGCCTGGCGATCGTTATGGAACTTATTATGGAAATATGGATGAAGAAAAGAAAGAAAAACTAGACCGAAACTTTTACACCTTTATCCAAAAAACCGAATACCCTTTTTCTCCTCAAAATTCTGCAATGGAAAAAGAAAGCCAGAGCCTAAAAGAACTGATTCGTATCTTTTGGAAACTTTACGTTAGAGAAATTTTTGTAGTAGTTCGGGAAAAAGCCCCTGCAGACACCTTTTATTTGACCTTCAAACTATATGAAGTGGTAAGAGTCAAAATGACAGTAAAAGCGGGTGTATTGAGTATTTCGTTCAAAAGTTCGCAGGAACAGACTTATAAAATTTTGGCAGAAAAAACAGAACATCATCTTTATACAGGAATACAAAGTATGTCAGAAGATGGCTTGATTCATAATTTCAAAATATTAGATATTGTTGTGCGTGAACGGTATTTACAGGGAAAAATTTTTCCTTTAATCAATCCCTTTTAAAAACAAGTTGATTGTCAGTACATGGAATGTACCCCACCGCCTTTTAGGCGGCAGGGTTTCAGTTTCTTGTAGAAAATCAATGCTGACTTTATTTTGATGAATATTATTTTTCTTATTTTGTGGTTTCATTCATTCATTTGTTTTTTATCCTTGTGATGAGTTTATCGTAGAAGGAATTTGCCTCCTAATCCTAGAAATTTCTGCTTGTATTTGTTTTTCCTGTGTTGTATCTTGCAAATTTTGATAAATCGTTAAAGCTTTTTCATAAAATAAAATACTTTGTTCATAATTTTTTTGCTGATAGAAAGAAATCGCTTCTTGAATATAAGAATCAGCAGTAGTCAGTTGCTTTTGCAAAATATCTTGCTTTTCTTTGGTTAAAACAATTTTCTTTTCCAGTGAGCTGACTTGCTCAGTAGCCGATAAATCTAAATAAATTTGTTTAGCTAAGGTATAGTCTAACAAAGCTTCATCATACTTTCCTTGTTCGTAATTGATATTTCCT
This sequence comes from Clostridia bacterium, assembly GCA_026000945.1. GTDB lineage: Bacteria > Bacillota > Clostridia > Lachnospirales > Lachnospiraceae > BNZI01. The sequence goes on from BNZI01000053.1 coordinate 1,261, forward strand.
TGTTTTTCAATTTGTATAGCATAACTTAAACGTTCTGCCTGAGATTGTTTGCTATTTTCTTCTTCTTGAAGTGCTTGTAATGATTCTTTTTTCTTTTCTTGTTCTTTTTTCGCTTCTTGTTTACTATCCTCTTCTGATTGACTTTGACTACTCTTTTGTTGTTTTTGCTGTTCTTCTTCGGCTTCTTTACTACTTTGTTCTTGTTTTTGCTGTTCTTCTTCGGCTTGTTTACTGCTTTCTTCCTCTTTTTGCTCTTGCTTACTTTGCGCTTGTTTTTGTTCAACATCCTGAATTTTTTCTTCTGCTTCTTGTTTTCCCTCTAAAAAAGCTAAGTCCTTCGCTTTTTGTTGAGCTTCTTGATATTTCTTTTTGGCTTGTTCTAGATCTTCTAGTTCTGCCAGTTGATCTCCAGAGTCAAGTAAGGCAAAAACTTCTGTATATGTACTATTTTCTTTTAGTTTCTCCACGAGGTAATTTTTTGCCATATTTCCGTTTTCTTGCGATAAAGTCAAAGCTTGCTGATAAGCATTTTGTGCTTTGCTATAATTTTTTTCTCTTTGTAAAGAATCCGCTAAAATGATCTGGTCAAAGAGTTGTTTTAAGCCTTCTAATTCCTCCTTTGAAGGCTTGTCATTTAAACTTTTGGCAAGAGTTAAGGCTTCTTCCACATTTTCTAATGCTTTGGGGTAATTTTCGTATTGCTCGTATTTTTCCGCCTTTTCCATAAAATCTTTCATTTCCTGTTGTTGTTTTTTACGTTTTTGCCAGCGTAAAAATAAGAAGACAGTAAGGATAATGACAATGAGTAAAATAGGAATCACAATGAGTAAAATTCGTTTAAGATTCAAAGGAGATTTAGGTTTGTGATAAATTTTTTCCATCCAAACTACAGCTAGCGTATAATTTTCTAATTCTTCAGGTTGTTTGGATAAAAGTACTTCCTCACAATCATTAATAATGGTTTTTTCATCTTCCATTTGCCCAATGGCTTCTGTGAGTTCCTCTGTACTACAGTATTCCCAAAAACCCCTGCTACTTAAGCAAAGAATGTCTCCATCTTTTAATCTTAATTTTTTGGAAAAGTCAAGGACTAGTTTTTTATTCACGGCCAAATAGTTATATAAATTATTACGTTCTTCATGTAAATCTACTTGATCTTTTTCGATTTCTTCTTTTTCCACTAGATTTTCAGATAAAGAATGATCTTTAGTTTGAAAGAGGATATTCTGTTCATGAAATAAAGTGGCTCTGGTGTTACCCATATGGACAATAC
>BNZI01000054.1 GCA_026000945.1 Clostridia bacterium
TGGTCTTGATCCGCAAGGCATTGCGGATATCAGAACCATTATTCAACAAGAAAATCAAGAAAAAAAACGTAATTGCTGGACTTGCAGTGCTATCTTTCGTCGCTTTAGGTAGTATTACTGCATTTTCAAGTACTCAGCAACAAGAGAAAATAGTTGAGCAGGATAGTGAACAAAACGAGAACACAACGGAAAACCCACTAATGAGATGCGGCCCTGGGGGTCCTATGGGGGGATGGAATGAATATAATTGGAAAATGATTGATGATCAATGGTATTATATAGATGAAAAAGGGAATAAAGCAACGGGTTGGAAAGAGATTGCTGGAAGATTCTATTATTTCGATGAAAATGGTGTCAGAAAAACGAGATGGGAAAATAAAGAAGATCAGTGGTATTACTTTGATCAAAATGAAGAGATGGCAGTAGGATGGACAACTATAGGGAGTTACGCCTATTATTTTGATGAACAGGGAAGAATGCAAACAGATTGGATTTCTGACCAAGGTCAATGGTATTATTTGAACTATTTGGGATATAGAGTAACAGAGGAATGGGAATGGATTGAAGGAAAACCTTATTATTTTGATCAAAACGGTGTAAGACAAACAAGATGGGAAGATCAAGAAGGTGAGTGGTATTATTTTGATCAGAATGAAAAGATGGCAACAGGATGGACAGTCCTAAAGTATGCCCACACCTATTCTGATGGCTATTATTATTTTGACGAAAAGGGGAGAATGCAAACAGGTTGGATTTTTTATCAAAATCAGTGGTATTATTTATATGAAAGGGGAGAGAGAGCAATAGGATGGGAAGATATTGAGGGAAAACCCTATTACTTTGATCGAAAGGGCGTAAGACAAACGAGGTGGGAAAATAAAGACGACGAGTGGTATTACTTTGATCAGAATGGAGAGATGGCAGTAGGATGGAAGAATATTTCAAATAATGAGAGCATACATGAGTATATTGTTGGGCAAACATATTGTTTTGATGAAAAAGGAAGGTTGCAAACAGGTTGGGTTTTCAACCAAAACAATTGGTATTATTCGGATGGTAATGGATGGATGGCAACGGACTGGAGACTCATAGATGGTGAATGGTATTATTTTGATGAAAGTGGAGTAATGCAGACGGGGTGGTTTTATGTTAATCAGAAAATGATAATAGAGGGGTTAACATCTGGCTCCGGTTGGTTTTATCTCAAGCAAGATAGAGAAAGACAAAATGGCTGGCTATACTGGAATTCAAAATGGTATTATCTAGATGAAGAAGGTTGGATGAAAACAGGGTGGTTATATTGGAATGACCAATGGTATTATTGTAATGCTGATGGAAGCATGGCCAAAGGTTGGATGAAAATAGAAGATAAGTTTGGTTCAGTAGAATGGTATTATTTAAGCGGTGAGGGAAGTATGCTCACTGGCTGGATACTGGATAGAGGAAAATGGTATTATCTTCATTCTTCGGGACCTATGGCACATAACACAAGTATAGATGGTTGGATTGTAGATAGTACAGGGGCATGGATAGGCAATACAAAATAGTGATGAGCAATATAAAAAACAGGGTAGCAAGAGCTATCCTGTTTTTTTGTGCTGGAAATCAACATCAACTGTCTACTATGCAGGCTTGCTAAGCGCACAAAGTAAAGGAGACATGGACTAGTTTCTCCTATACAAAGTGGGATGCACGTATCGTTTAGTCCTTGTTTCGCCGTACAAGGGAACAACTATCTAGGAAAGTGAAGTGCAGAAATAGGCTATATCTAGGAAAATCTGTGTAAGTAGGAATCCCTATTATTTCTAAGAGCTTATGCGTATAAGTAGAAGTAGAAATTTATATATATTTTTTCTTACACACGAAATATTTTTGGAATATTGGAGCTAGTCCAAGGCATTTTAGAGAAGTGAAAAAATAGACATGAAATGAGATATTCAATCGATTCTAAAGAATAGTTCTTTTTGTATATGTTGAAAAATATCGAAATAAGCAGAAAAATTTTAGAGAAAAATGCCATAAAAATGGTTTACAAAAGGTAAAGAATTTGTTATAAATTGATTATGTAATCATTAAATGGAGTTCATATTTTCAAAATAGGATAATACTTCGAAGTGCTTACAAACTCTTTAAAAAAAGTATAACCAAAAAAACAATGAAAAGGAGAGGTAATTTTGCTTTTTTTCATTCCAAGTAGAAAGTATAGACCAAGTTCTTTTTTACGCTGTCGAATAAAAAAAGCATTTGCATAAAGAATGAAATATCCCAAAATCGCTGACATAAAGACAGATAGAGTTTTCATGGTGTGGTCAATATTAAGCAGTGAAAGTGTTTCGTTGGGATTAGAGTCAAAGATAACATTTTGGCTGTCGATAGAATTAAAAAGATAAAACATGGCTACACCGATCATAACAGTAAAAAAATAAATGCTGTAATCATGGAAGTTTTTCCGTGCATTGCGGCTTGCCAATAACAATATATTCATG
>BNZI01000055.1 GCA_026000945.1 Clostridia bacterium
GGTGCAGATATGACACATACAGGTATCTTTAACTATCATCCAGATAAACAGTATAGTAAAAAGGTGCTTCCCGCGCACGAAAAAGAAGATTTAAAACAAGGAATGCGCTTAGCATGGTCGTCTGTTTCACATGGTCTTCATACTCTATTAAATTCTGTATATGAGAATTTGTATGATGAAAAAACTCTTCACCACTATTTAATTCAAATGCCACAAGAAATTATCCGTATTTTCGGTAAACACTTTTCTTCACAAGTGACAGATTATATTGCCTGGTTATTAACTGAACATTTGCATATTTGTTTAAAATTTAATCTTGCTGTGAAAAATCAAGATCAAAGAAAGATCGAAGAATATCATAATAAATGGTATAATAATGCAAATGAACTTTCTGGATTTTTTGTTAAAATTCTTCCACAATGTGATTATCGTTCGTTATATGCTTTGCTTACCGAACACTTAGAACTAAGTAAAGCAGAAGGTTTTCACCACTATAACAAAAACTACACACAAAGTATGAGACATTTAAAACAACGTGAAAGTGTTTGTACTCGAATTGCTGATTTATTAAGTCAAAATATAGAAAAGATGATTTTAGAAAAAAAATAAACTCCTTAACCCTAAGAATTTATTTAATCGTTCACTCATGATAACATGATTGCGAAGTCAATCATGGTCGCGCCAATTTGAGTGTGCTTTGCACATCATCTTCCTAATCAAATTGTGTGCATCAACGATATAATAAACGTTTTTGCTTAGTATATCATGATTACAAAGTCAATCATGATCGTACCAATTTGAATGTGCTTTGCACATCATCTTCCTAATCAAATTGTGTGCATCAACGATATAATAAACGTTTTTTGTTTATTATACCATGATTACAAAGTCAATCATGATCGTACCAATTTGAATGTGCTTTGCACATCATCTTCCTAATCAAATTGTGTGCATCAACGATATAATAAGCGTTTTTGCTTATTATATCATGATTACAAAGTCAATCATGGTTGCGCCGATTGCGGCGAACGTACGTGAGCAAATTCTTTACGCAATCGTGTGCATAAACGGTATAATAAACGTTTTTTGTTTATTATATCATAAAATTTTATCATACTGTTTACAGCCCCACTCATTACCAAGTGGTCAGAAGTAACTAGTCCCTCATTACTTCAGCTTATATTAGCAGGAAAACACTCCCTCTAATATAAGCTTCAATTTATACAAAATATTTGATTCGTTGGTGCGACCATAATTAACTTCGTCATCGTAATATCACTTTCATTTACCAATAAATACTAAATTAATTCAAAAAAGCCCCTAAAACAGAAAACTATCCTGTTTCAGAGACTTCTTTTCAAGATTTTAATTCATTTAATCTATACTTGACACAGAGTCTATGTTCAAAAAGTAACATCTACACTTCATTTAACAAGCTCAAGGATGACCTATTCACCACTCAATATCGCTCACTCGACATTTAAAGTGTCAATCTCCTTTTAAAACCACAAAAGCAAGTAATGTCCAATAAACATTCCTGCATACTCTACTTCTTTACGATCTATCCCATTACTAAAAACTTACTTAAATTTGGCGTTTAAGTTCTACTCCACCAAGTAGTACTGTAAGAACTCTTATAGACTGATACCACATAATTGTATATTGATTATGCGTTTCTACTGAGTAGTTTTTCAAATGGATAGTCTTCCTACTAACCCTTACGTCTGACACATGTTAGTACTGAAGAAAAGAAAGTTTTTGCTGAGTAGTGATATTAAAGATAACGGTACATTTCTTTTGCTTCTTCCTTTTTTTGTGTTTCTTGCAAAGAAAGTACTTCTATTTTTACCACTCGGTTACCCAAATGAAGCTCTAAAACATCTCCCACTTTTACCTGATAAGATGCCTTAGCAACTTGATCATTTACTAATATCCGCCCATGATCGCAAGCTTCATTTGCTACACTACGCCTCTTAATCAGACGAGAAACTTTTAAATACTTATCCAGACGCATATTTACCTCTTTTTAGGGCATTTCGTCATGGGGGCACTCCCCCCCTTTTTCTATTATAGCTCTATCCTTATGCGTCTACTTCATTAACCATATCTTTTAAGGCTTTTCCCGCTTTAAATTTAGGTGATTTAGACGCTTCAATTTTCATCGGTTCTCCACTTTTAGGATTTCTTCCTTCTCTAGCTGCTCTTTCTACCACTTCAAAAGTTCCAAAACCAACTAATTGAATTTTATCGCCACTGACCAGCTGCTCAGAAACCACATCGGTAAATGCCTTTACCGCCTTTTCAGCGACTGTTCTTTGAATACCCGCTTTTTCGGCTACTGCTGCAACTAATTCTGCTTTGTTCATAGTTTCTCCTCCTAAATTTGATCATCGCTTATGAGTTTTTCTTACCCAATAGGCGCACACTCATATCTATCCTCTGCTAACTATTTATAAACGTTTATATCTTCTTTGTCAA
>BNZI01000056.1 GCA_026000945.1 Clostridia bacterium
ATATTATATAGCCTTATCCAAATTTGTCAAGCATAATCTTTTGATTTTCTCCAGATAAAGTCAAATTTTTCAAAAAAATATTTTAAAGCTATAGAAAAGTTATGAAAAATAATCAAAATTATTTTGTATTTTGTTCATATCTATGTAATAAATCAATCTGAGAGTCATGATATCTATATTTTGAAAGAAGGACTAAATCGGTAGCGAATCAGTTTATTTTTAGAAGCATACTCTCCTGACTTGTTGCATGATTATTTTAATGGTATAATAAGCACAAAATGCTTAATATACCATTTATGCACACGATTACATAAAGAATTTGCTCACGTATGTTCGCTACAATAGCGCAACTATGATTGATTTTGCAGTCATGGCATAATATAGATAGTAAAGTTACTTGTGGTTGAATGACGTGATTACTTATTTTTATTCTTGTATGAGTAAGAAAGTAACGGATTGCCTTTTATAGGAATATAGATTTTTAATAATGGGAGAATGAAAACGTCAAGAAAGGAAAACAATATGTCATTATGGAGAGAAATACAAACAAAAGAATTTAAAGAAAACCCATTTACGTTTATTGCAAAAGAGTGGTTATTAATCACAGCAGGAGATGAGACAAAAACAAATGCAATGACTGCCTCTTGGGGTGGTTTAGGGCATATCTGGGGTAAAGATGTAGCTTATATTGTAATCCGTCCTCAACGTTATACGAAAGAATTTGTAGATACTAAGGGTTGTTTTTCTCTTTGTTGTTTTGGAAGTGATTTTAGGCAGGAATTAGCCTATTTAGGAAAAGTGTCTGGTAGAAATGAAGATAAAATAACAAAATGTGGTTTACAATTAAATTATGATGGACAAAAACCCTATTTTGAAGAAGCTAAGCAAGTGCTATTTTGTAAAGTACTTTACCAACAAAATTTAACACCAGAAAATTTTATAGAAAAACAACTTGATGCTGCCATGTATCCGGATAAAGATTATCATACACTTTACGTTGCGGAAATTGAAAAGATAATCGTGAAAAATGATTAAACTTAATTTTATCTATGGTGAGCTGCTTTAAGTAGCTCTTTTTTTGCTTAATTTGGATTAAAGGAATTTATTTTCAAAAAATACTTGACAGAATAAAAAGAGTGTGATAATTTAAATGCTAGCAATGTTAGCACTCTTGATAAGTGAGTGCTAACAACTAGATTGCCAAACAATTTCCTTTTTGGTTTGCAGAAAAAGATACTAGGGCGTGTTCACACTACTGCGGAGTCCCAGATTTTGGATAGATTTTCCGTACTGTAAGGTAAATTTTTGTGGACATACAGTACGTATTTCAAGAAAATTTAACACAGAATAGCGGAAAACCTACTAAATAAGATGAGCACTCTGTAGTAGTGTGAACACGCCCTAAGGTATCATGGAGATTGATGTCATGGAACTGGATGCTAGAAAGAAAAAAATATTAAAGGCAGTCATTCAAACCTATTTGGAAACAGGCGAGCCAGTGGGCTCCCGAACAATTGCAAAATATTCTGATTTGAATTTAAGTGTGGGGACATCCCCATATGCAACTAAGCGAGGATTAAAATACTCAATCAATTTTTGTTCCAATAATTCTGTTTCCATCCAGTGCTGTAATTCTTCTACTGAAAGCAAGGGGGCATCACTTCGTTCACATTCGATATAATAACCTCTTTTTTTTATGAAAGTCGCTTTTGAACGATCTTTTTTTTCCTCAATTCCAAAAACATTTGCCACGAGTAGAAGAGTACAAACACATAGGATAATAAACAAAACCATTTTTCTTGTGTGTTTAGCTACCCATTTCATAGAGAAACCTCCTTTGTAATTTTTTCACAATAGGAAAAAATATCTAGTATACATTTTAAGTCTTTGTCATTATTATAACATAAAATATTTTACTTGTAAAATAATAATAAACTTTTTATTTTTATTATCATATAAAAATAAATTTTTTTATATTTTTTTTATTTTTTTATAAAAGTTTACTAAAATGCAATTCTAAACAAATTTTTTAAATAATATTTTTTGGATCTATTTGATAATAAAAAAAGATCTGAAGCAAAATCACTTCTGATCTCCTGACAAAAATAGCCTAATAAAATCTTAAATCAAATAATTGAGAGGCGACAGGCGGATTTGAACCGCCGATAAGGGTGTTGCAGACCCGTGCCTTACCACTTGGCTATGTCGCCAAAAATGAAATATTCTAATACATGACTCCAGGGGGAATCGAACCCCCGATACCGCCGTGAAAGGGCGATGTCTTAACCGCTTGACCATGGAGCCCAAAACCAAAAACCTATCTGTCACAACTCCCCGAGTAGGACTTGAACCTACGACAACGCGGTTAACAGCCGCGCGCTCTACCAACTGAGCTATCGAGGATTACTTCTCTACCGGTTATTACACCGGCAAAGTCTATTCATTCTTACATACACTCAAAAGTGCACAGGGTTT
>BNZI01000057.1 GCA_026000945.1 Clostridia bacterium
CCTGTAGGTGCACTAGGAGTTGTTCCCTTAAAGAGTTGTTTGAATCTAGGTGAAAAAGTAGATTACTATTTATCTACTTGGCGAGGAAAAAGAAACAGTGAATTACAGTCTAATATAGCCTTCCTTGGCTATCAGCGTGACAGTTATCTGATTACTCCTCAAACTCCTCGATTTGGTACAGGGGAAGCCAAGGGGTTTTTAGAGCATTCTGTTCGAGGGTATGATTTGTATTTAATGGTGGATGTTTGCAATTACAGCTTGACTTATTCCATGTTTGGACAAGAAAACCATATGTCTCCAGATGATCATTTTCAGGATTTAAAAAGAACGATTGCCGCAGTCGGCGGAAAGGCCCGACGTATTACCGTATTTATGCCTTTCTTATACGAAAGTCGCCAGCACAGACGTACCAGTCGTGAATCTTTAGATTGTGCCATCGCTTTGCAGGAATTAACCAATATCGGAGTAGAAAATATCATTACCTTTGATGCGCATGACCCTAGAGTCCAAAATTCTATTCCACTCAAAGGCTTTGAAACAGTACAAGCTACTTATCAATTTATGAAAGCCCTTTTACGTTCAGAAGAAAATCTAAAAATAGATAATCAACATATTATGATTATCAGTCCAGATGAGGGGGCTATGGGACGTGCCGTTTATTTTGCTAATATTTTAGGAGTAGACATGGGAATGTTCTATAAAAGACGTGATTATACCAAAATTATTAATGGAAGTAATCCCATTGTCGCCCATGAATTTTTAGGTAGTGATATTGAAGGAAAAGATGTCTTAATTGTAGATGATATGATCTCTTCTGGAGATAGTATTTTAGAAGTTGCTAAAGAATTAAGGCGAAGAAAAGCTGGAAAAATCTTTGTTTGTGCTACTTTTGGTTTATTTACTCGAGGTCTAGATAACTTTGACCAAGCTTTTGAAGAAGGTCTAATTTACCGTATCTTGACGACAAATCTCATTTATCAGAGCCCTGAATTGTTAAAACGTCCCTATTATATCAATGTAGATATGAGTAAATACATTGCTTTACTCATTGATTCTTTAAATCATGATATTTCTATCCACGAATTATTAACTCCTACCAAACGTATCCGTAACTTGTTAGATAACTATCATGAAAAGAAACTCACGGAAACCTAAGGACTTATTGAATATCTGCAAATGCAGAGTATCTTACCTATAGTTTTTCTAAGAACCTGTTTAAGTATTTCTAAACAAGGTGAATTTTGTACGTAATTTTTCTAAGAGTCTGCTTAAGTATCTCCAAACGAGATGAATTTTGTGTATAGTTTTTCTAAGAGCCTGCTTAAGTACCTCCGAACGAGGTGAATTTTGTGTATAGTTTTTCTCCTACAAGAAGAGGTGACGCCGGAATACTGGAAGTATTTCAAGGAATCTTGACAACGTAGGAGGAAAAATAGACCATACATTCTACCGTGAGTGAGATACTTAAGCAGGCTCTCACAAGAAGAGGTGATGCAGGAATACTAAACGTATTTCAAGGAATCCCGACACTATAGAAGGAAAACTATATCATATCTTTTCTCGTAAGTAAGATACTTAAGCAGGCTCTAAGTTTCTATTTTAAATCTGTGAACAATTAAAATTCGGAGGACAATTTTATGACTATCTTCTATTTTACAGCAACAGGAAATTCCCTCGCCGTGGCCAAACGTATTGCAGCACAGGCTCAAGAGGAAGTTACACTCATTTCTATTCCACAAATCATGGATAACTTAATGTCCGAATATCAAGATGATTGTATTGGTCTGATTTTCCCAATATACGGCTGTGGTTTGCCTAAAATGGTTAATCAATTTCTTAGCCATACAAAATTGAAGGCTGACTATACCTTTACCATCGGTACTTACGGCTTTATGTCCGGAGCCTGTATGTTTAACGTACAAAAACAAGGTGGATTTGACTACGCTGAAAGCCTTTTAATGGTTGATAACTATCTTCCAGGATATGAAATCACTGAAGAAATTGCAAAACAGCCACAAAAGAAAACCGAAGAGAATTTACAAAAAATTCTATCGAATATTTCAGCAAGACAAAAGAAAAGCAACGTAAGTACTCTTCCTTGGAAAATACTTACTCCTCTCATTCAATTCATAGGAAGCACCCTAATAAAAAATAATCAGGCAAAAGGTTATTTTGTGAATGAAAACTGTGTGAAATGTAATGTATGTGCCAAAGTCTGCCCCTCAGGCAATATCACCGTTAGTGATAAAGTCCACTTTCATCAACAATGTGAGGGCTGTCTTAGCTGCGTTCATCTTTGCCCCAAAAATGCAATACATGTAAAACACGAACGAAGTACAGTAAGATGGCGCCATCCTGACATCACACTAAACGAAATTATTGAAGCAAATAATCGGATTTAGGCCGCAAACGATTGCTTAATTTTTACTTGCCAATTTTATGGATGATGGATAT
>BNZI01000058.1 GCA_026000945.1 Clostridia bacterium
CTTCTCACATACACATTACAAATGAATATACAACTTTTATTCAACATTTGCTTCGCATATACATGAGCATAACAATCTATGACCTCTGCCTAAGGCAAAGTCTAAAGTAGAGTAAAAGGTATAGGGGATTATGCAAAAAACTTCTAATAGACCAAGTATAAATCAATGCAACAAAAAGAGAAGCATTCAAAATATAGACCAAGAAAACAAAATCATATTACCCAAGGAACTACAAGTGCGTATGATGAATTTTTTTTCAAAAGTATATAAGGAAAGAGCACAGAAGCAAAGTTACACTTTAGCAAAACAAAATACAACCACCCCTTTAGAAAATAACGAACTATATTTTAACCTCAATCAACAACCTTTACACCAAAAAACAGAAGGCAACCCGCAAGAAGAAAATCCCAAGCTAACGAATTGATTACATCATTTGTTAAATCAAGAAATAAAGGCAACTAAGAATCATTTATTCAATGTTCAAAAAAGATGGGTGATACTTTGCTAAAACTAGAAACAGGGATTTACTTACGTGTATCGACAGAAGAACAAGCCCAAGAAGGCTTTTCCATCCGAGCGCAAGAGCAAAAACTAAAGGATTACGCTCAAATTAAGGAATGGTCTATTTACAAAATATACGCTGACGAGGGAATCAGTGGCAAGGACATCTGCGGACGTCCAGCAATTAAAGAGCTGATTAATGATATTCAAACTAATCTTGTAAAAAATGTCCTTGTTTTTAAAATTGACCGTCTTACTCGCTCCACCGCCGACCTCATCTATCTAGTGGATTTATTCAATCAATATCACTGCGCTTTCAACTCACTGATGGAGTCCATTGACACACAAACTGCTTCTGGTAGAATGTTTTTGAAAATTATCGGTCTGTTTGCAGAGTTTGAACGAGAAAATATGATTGAACGCACAAGAGTAGGCGTAGAACGCAAAGTTAAAGAAGGTTACTCTCTTTGCGCTTCTCATGCAAGTTATGGTTTTAATCGCCCTAAAAACCAGAAGATTCAAACCATTAATCAAAAAGAAGCGGCAATTGTTCAAGAAATTTTTGAAATGTATGGTGAAAGAGGTTTCAACCTAACGGACATCGCAAGACGTCTTAACCTCCGTGGAGTAAAAACTAAATACGGAAAAACATGGGACTCCACTAAAATACGCCGACTTATACAAAATGTAAATTATATTGGTAATGTTCGCCATCATATCAGAACTGAAAACGAAACTACTTATGACGGTTTGCATGAGGGCTTTATTGAACAAAAGCTTTTTGATCGTGCACAAGCCTTACTCCTCACAAATAAAAGAAACGTCGCTAAACGACCACCTAAAGATACGAACTACTTTTCAGGATTTTTAGTATGCAGACTGTGTGGCTACAGATTAAAAACTTATAATACACGCAAGAAGCTAAAAACTCGCTACTTATATACAAGCGGTTATACTTGTATGAATAAGACACTAAAAACTTGTACTTGCAAAAGTATGAGTCATAAAAAAGTAGAAAAAGCTTTTTTGCAATATCTAAGTCAAATTGCTGATTTTAATATAGATAAAAACTTAGATATTCAGCATCAAAAACCAAACAAAAACAATCTATTAACAACTAAAACACTAAAGTCCAAACTGAAAGTTTTTCAAGTGAAAGAGCATGAAAGCCTGAACTTATATATCAACAACGAAATCTCCTTTGCTGAGTATCACAAAATTAAGAAACAACTGGATCGTAATAGACTAATAATCAGCACTGAAATTGAGCGACTGGAGCAAGAAAAGATAAACATCAATCCTAATGAAATTGAGCTAGACTTAAATTTACAAAAAAATTGGAATAAACTAGACTATAGCGAACGGCGGAGATTTCTACGGGAGTTTGTACAAAGAATTGTAATTTCCAGTATTACAGAAGAAGATGGATTTTTCGGAGTGGTGGATATTGCAATGGTAGAATTTAAGTGCGAAAAAGAGTCTTCATTTTTTTCATCAACCTAAACTGAACACGGGGTGACTCTCTTACTAATTATAGCTGAATCTATTAGGCAAAAAAATGAATAATAAAGCAGAGATTTATATTCGACTATTCCTTACAATGCAAACAAAGAGATGATAAACAAAGGTAATTCTCAGGAGTACACTTTCATCACGATAGACTCCGATACGCTGGAAATGATTTTACACCTGCTACTCAAGTGTATTTAATTTTTTATTATATCTAATCCCCACTTGACAAGCGAGTAACAAATACTCTATAATAAATTAAGAATAATTCTTATTCTTAATACAAAGAATAGATTATATCATGATGACAAAGTAAATCATGGTTGCGCCGATTGTGGCGAACGTACGTGAGCAAATTCTTTACGCAATCGTGTGCATAAACGGTATAATAAA
>BNZI01000059.1 GCA_026000945.1 Clostridia bacterium
ATTTGCTGTAGTGCTCTCCGTCTTAGCTCTTTGATTGCTTGTATAGGTAAGAATAAATGATCTTCCACATGGATTTCCAAAAGGGAAAAGGAAAAAGGAGTATCTTGTGTTTTTCTCAATTGCTTTTCAATATCTTCCTTGGACAGAGGATGTGTCTTTGCAGTTTGTGGAATTTCTCCAAAGACTTTAATTTGATGGTTTTGATTCGTCACGCTTAATTGTATGGGCTTTCCTTTTTCTAAAATAAAAGTGCCTTTTAGCAATAAAGCAGGGTCTTTTTGTTCAAGTAAAGCCTGTAGCCTCTGTTGTAAAGAATAGGGTAAAGTGCCTTGCTTGCTCTTGTTTTCGTTCTGTTTTCATTGCTCTTATTGTGTTACTACTTTTAAAATTTCTTTTAGACTGGTATTTAAATACAAAGTCTGGTTATTTACTCCGTGCTGTTGGTGATAATGAAAGTTTAGTCACTTCTTTAGCCCAAAATAAAGGAATCATCAAAATCATCGGCTTATGCTTAGCCAATGCTCTCGTTGCTCTAGCAGGCGCAATTTATTGTCAAAAAACTGGTTTTTTTGAAATTTCTATGGGTACAGGCTCAATTATTATTGGTTTAGCTAGTGTAATCATTGGTATTAATCTCATTAAAAGAAAAAGTAAAAAAGTCAGTGCCACAACTGCTGTAATCATCGGAGCAATTCTTTATAAAGCTTGTATTTCTTTAGCGATTTCTTTAGGTTATAAAGCAAGCCTGCTCAAATTAATTACTGCCGTTTTATTTTTAGGAATTTTACTCCTTAGTAGGCTGGGGGAAAAGAAGGGGAGACTTTATGCTTAAACTTACGGATATTATAAAAATTTACCATACAAACGAAAGCCCCTCCTATCTTTTTAAACGTTTTCAACTGTCCTTACCAGCTGGTGAATTTCTTTCGATTATCGGCAGCAACGGTTCAGGAAAAACTTCTCTGCTAAATATCATTTGTGGAAGTATTCCCATAGATGGAGGATCTATCCAAGTTGCTGGAAAAGAAATTTCCCACTCTCCGGAATATAAACGTTTGGCTTATATCGGTAGAGTATATCAAAACCCCTCTGCTGGCACTTGCCCTAGCATGAGCATCTTTGAAAATATGTCTTTGGCAGATCATAAAGGAAAAACCTTTCATTTATCCGCTGGAAAAAATAGAAAACGTTTAGACTTTTATCGCCAAAGTTTAGAAAATTTAGGTCTTGGTTTAGAAAATAAAATGGATATGCCCGTTGGCCTGCTATCCGGTGGACAAAGGCAAGCCATTGCTTTACTCATGGCTACTTTAACGCCCATTCAAATTTTAATTTTAGACGAACATACTGCTGCTCTAGACCCCAAAACGGCAGATTTAATTATGCAACTTACAGAAAAAATCGTTACAGAAAAAAAACTGACTACACTCATGGTCACACATAACTTACGCTATGCCATTGAATACGGAAGTCGTATGATCATGATGCATCAAGGTGAAATTGCCCTTGATCGGTCACAACGTGAAAAATCTTCCATGCAAAGTGATGAAATACTACAAAAATTTCATGAAGTAGGTATGCAGGATATAGCAAATCAACTGTAAGTTCGCCTTTGCTAAGAACCTATTCAAATCAACGAACAAAGAGAATGTTAGTATAGTTTTTTCCTAGACGAAGAGATGATACAAGAAGACTGGAAATCTTTTAAGATATTTAGATACCGTATGAGGAAAATAGACTAAGTATTCTGTCGTAAGTAAGATTTTGAACAGTTCTCAAGGTAACTTATCGTTAAAGAAGGAGATTTTGCCATGAATTATGGAAAAAGAAAAACCAAAGCCAAAGTTCATCAAATTGATAGAATAAATCCAAAATACGGGAGTAGAAGCTTAATCTATATCTTTTCTGTTCTTTTATTGACTTTACTTTTTGCTTGTATCGTTATTGGTAGTTTTGGTTATGGGATGATGCAAGGAATTTTAGACCGCACACCACGCCCAGAATCTGTGAGAATTGATCCTACAGATTCTTTTTCTACTGTTTATAACCAAAACGGTGCAGAAGTTGCCAAATTAGTGGCTGCTGGTTCCAACCGGATTATTGTAAATTATGAGGATATTGCACCTCCTTTGTTGCAAGCTGTGGTCGCCATTGAAGATGAACGCTTTTATGAACATATCGGCGTAGATATGAAAGGCATTGTCCGTGCTTTTATCAAAGGCATTGTATCCCATGAATTCAATGAGGGAGCAAGTACAATTACCCAGCAATTAATTAAAAATAATGTCTTTAACGGCGGTTTGGAAAAAAATTTCGGTCTAAAATTAGAGCGTAAACTCCAAGAACAATATTTATCTATCCAAATTGAAAAAACGATGTCCAAAGAACAAATT
>BNZI01000060.1 GCA_026000945.1 Clostridia bacterium
AAAAAGAGCTACAATCAGCACGTAATCGTAGAAACACTCCTATAGAT
Organism: Clostridia bacterium; assembly: GCA_026000945.1. Taxonomy (GTDB): domain Bacteria; phylum Bacillota; class Clostridia; order Lachnospirales; family Lachnospiraceae; genus BNZI01. Next base: position 48 of record BNZI01000060.1, read on the forward strand.
TCAGTTTCTTCAATCATAATATTTCACTTCTAAAATTTCTCCCACAATTTTCATTTCATCATTCGTAAAATATATAATTTCTAATTTTTTTCCAAAAATACAAACTCTACATGTTTTTGTTTGTAAACGAATCACTTGTTCTGTATATTCAATAATTCCCCGGTAATTTTCTACATAGGCTTCATGCTGACCGGTGATGGAAATAATGACTGCACCGAGCATTAAATCCTTAGGCAATTGTAAATTGGAAATAACATCTACTTTTCTCTTTATTTTTTCCATTGGATTATTCTTGTCTTTATTGCCCTTGTGTTTCATTTTTTTCCCTAGATTCATTTGCTTTCTTCATGTCTATGAAAAAATAGTGCAATTTATACCGATTACTTCATCAGTTTCACATCCCCCAAGCCATCTTAAAATTTTTCTATAAATCTGCTTTTCTCAATACAAGCTTAAATTCATTGATCTTTTTTATTCAGAAAACAAAAAAGCCCCTAGAGAATCACATCAAAAGCGCCTACATTTAAACACTTTTGATCAATTCCCTACGGACTTTAACTTAAAACTTACTCATCTATTCACTGCTCTAAACCATCCTATAAGGTAAAAAACAACAAATGAACAATTTATTCTTTATTCTACAATACTTACTACTCTTCCCGATCCTACGGTTCTTCCGCCCTCGCGGATAGCAAGGCGTAAACCTTGTTCCATAGCAATAGGATGAATTAATTCAATACTCATTTCCACGTTGTCACCTGGCATACACATTTCTGTACCTGATGGCAAGTTACAAACACCAGTAACATCTGTTGTACGGAAATAAAATTGTGGTCTATAGTTGTTGAAGAAAGGAGTATGACGTCCACCTTCTTCTTTGGTCAATACATAAATTTGTGCAGTAAATTTTGTATGACATTTTACTGAACCAGGTTTTACTAAACATTGACCTCTTTCAATATCTGTTCTTTGGATACCACGAAGCAATGCGCCTACATTATCACCTGCTTGTGCTTCATCCAATAATTTATGGAACATTTCCACTCCAGTTACAACTGCTTTACGGCTTTCTTCACGGATACCGACAATTTCTATTTCATCAGCTACGTGTAAAGTACCTCTTTCAATCCTTCCAGTAGCTACTGTACCACGACCTGTAATAGAAAATACGTCTTCCACAGGCATAAGGAAAGGTTTGTCAGTTTCACGTACAGGATCTGGAATATAATCATCTACAGCTTTCATCAACTCAAGAATTTTATCTCCCCATTCACCCGATGGATCCTCTAAAGCTTTTAAAGCAGAACCTTGAACAATCGGTGTATCATCACCTGGGAATTCATATTCATTTAAAATTTCACGAATTTCCATATCCACTAATTCAAGCAATTCAGCATCATCTACTGCATCACATTTGTTCATGAACACTACAATATAAGGCACACCTACCTGACGAGCCAAAATAATGTGCTCCGTAGTTTGAGCCATAACACCATCAGTAGCAGCAACAACCAAAATTGCGCCGTCCATTTGAGCAGCACCTGTAATCATGTTTTTTACATAATCGGCATGGCCTGGACAGTCTACGTGAGCATAATGTCTTTTTTCTGTTTCATATTCCACGTGAGAAGTGGAAATGGTGATTCCTCTTTCTTTTTCTTCCGGAGCTTTATCAATTTTATCAAAAGCTACGGCTTCGCCTGTTCCTAAACGCTCATGCAGTGTTTTTGTAATTGCAGCAGTCAAAGTTGTTTTACCATGATCAACATGACCAATTGTACCAATATTACAGTGGGGCTTCGTTCTCTCAAATTTAGCTTTAGCCATTTACAGCGTCCTCCTTCTATAGATGGTCTGAGCGACCATTTTCTTTGTTCTATACAAAAATTTATATTAATTGCTTATTATTATAGGGGATAAGCCTATCTTTTTCAAGTCTTTAACGGAAATACCTTGCTTTATTTTTGGCGACTAGAAATAATTTTTTCTTGCACAGATTTAGGTACTTGCTCATATTTCTGAAAGAACATAGAATAAGCCCCTCTTCCCTGTGTTCGGGAACGTAAATCCGTAGCATAACCAAACATTGCTGCTAACGGAACAAAAGCACGGATCACTTGGGAACCATTGATATTTTCCATACCTTCCATACGTCCTCTACGAGCATTGATATCGCCGATGACATCTCCCATGTATTCTTCCGGAGTAGTCACTTCTACTTTCATAATCGGCTCTAACAATACCGGAGATGCTTTTTTCATTGCATCTTTAAAAGCCATGGAACCGGCAATTTTAAATGCCATTTCACTGGAATCCACTTCATGGTAAGAACCATCATATAC
>BNZI01000061.1 GCA_026000945.1 Clostridia bacterium
TTTTTGTACCATATTTTAAGGCATTATCTACAAGTTGCTGTAAAATAAAGCTTAACCATTTAGGGTCAGTGGAAACGATCTTGTCTACTTGAATGTCTACTTTGATTTTTTTGGAAATCAGTATTTGAGCATTTTCTTTAATCAATGCACGAATTAATTTTTGTAAATCCGTTTCTTTAAGAATATAATCTTTCTCAACTGCACTGCTACGAGCATAAAAGAGAGCTTGTTCAACATAGCGTTCAATTTTTGTTAATTCGGCAGACACATCTTGATAGCGATTATTTTCACAAATGAGCCGCACTCCGCTAATTGGTGTTTTAATTTCATGCACCCATAACTCGACATATTCTCGATATTCTAGATTTCCTTTACGATTGGAGGCAATTTCATCATTCATGGATTTTGTGGCAATGTGGAGTATGTCAGATAGAAATTCTCCCTCAAAAAAAGATGCAGGAGGAAGCATATTGGCGATATAATATTTTTGTTCTAATGCTTCTAATGAAGAGTAGAGTGTATGATAATAATTTTTTTTCAGGAAATATTCACGAGAAAGAGCTAGTAAGGCACCAATTAAATAAAGTAAATTAATAGATAGGATGAAAATCAGAGGGCAGTTCAATGCCCATAACACAAAACCGCCGAAAAGGGCGGTTAATAGAGTAATGACAAGGAAAAATGTTTTATCCCGCAAAAAAGTAACTTTGTTCATATGATATATCCTTGTCCTCTTTTCGTTCGAATAAAATGGGAAAGACCGGTTTCTTCTAATTTTTTACGTAAACGGTTGATATTGACCGTTAATGTATTGTCATCTACAAATTCATCTGTTTGCCATAATTCCTCCATGATTTGTTCACGGGAAATAATGTTGCCTTGATTTCTCATTAAAAGTCGTAGAATACGTAGTTCATTTTTGGTCAGTTCTTGTGTCTTTCCATTTACGCTGATACTGCTATTAGACAGGTTGAGCGAAACTGTACCAACTTGAATGGTGCTTTCGGATGAATTTTGATATGTCCGTCGAAGTACGTTTTCAATTCTTGCCAGTAAAATTTGTGTATGATAAGGTTTCGCAATAAAATCGTCTGCTCCTAAATTCATACTCATCAATTCGTCAGTTGATGTGTTTCGGCTAGTAACGACAATAATGGGAATTGTCGAATGTTTTCTAATTTCTCGGCAAATATAATGTCCGTCATGTAATGGTAGACCTAAATCAAGTAGAATTAGATGAGGCGAAGAAGTAAGAATAAATGGGATTAAATCCGTAAAGGAATCAGGTGTGTCAATTTCGTATCCATATTTTTCTAATAAATTTTTTAATTCTGTTCGAATAGTCTCATCATCTTCAATGATCAGAATTTTTTTCACCAACACACCTCCTTGGAAGAATTATAGATGTCTTAGATCTATCAGATTGAGTAAGATTGTATCATGTTAGGGCAAAGAAGGGCAAGAGTTTTCCTAGAAATAGAAAAAAGATAAGAGAAAATCATCTTATCTTTTTTCTATTTCTAAATCTATATTATTTCGTATACGTTTTACACATCAATTGAAATGCACTTAACAGAAATGTTTATACTTGCGATCAATGATGTCCGAAAACGGATTAATAATTCTTTGTCATGCGCTCAAAGTAAGCTTGAGGATGGTTACAAGCAGGACATACTTTAGGAGCTGATTCTCCTTCGTGAATATAACCACATTTTCTACATTTCCAGCCTAAAGGAGCATCTCCTTTGAATGTATTACCAGATTTTAAGTGTTCTAACAATTGTAAGTAGCGTTTTTCATGGGACGCTTCTACATTTGCTACTAAACGGAATTTAGCTGCTAATTCTTTAAAGCCTTCTTCCTCTGCTTCTTTTGCCATGCGGGCATACATATCTTCCCATTCGTAATGTTCACCTTCTGCAGCATGAACAAGGTTATCAGCAGGTTCGCTGATGTCATTTAATTCTTGAAACCACATTTTTGCATGTTGTTTTTCTTGATCTGCTGTTTCTAAATATAAAGCAGCCATTTGTTCATAACCTGCGTTTTTAGCTACAGCAGCATAATAGGTATATTTATTGCGTGCTTGAGACTCTCCGGAAAAAGCCTCCATTAAATTTTTTTCTGTTTTTGTACCAGCATATTTAGACATTGTAATCTCCTTTTCATTTTCAAACTTGTTAATAGTGTCTTTGTTTTCGTTTTTTCATCTATAGTCAAACAACTGTTTTGTGTTGTTAAACTATCAAATTTTAAAAGATAATTAAAATTCTCAAAATCTTTAGCTTTGCAAACAGTGAAATG
>BNZI01000062.1 GCA_026000945.1 Clostridia bacterium
AAAACAAGCAGATGTCTTTATCGCTTCAACAGCAGATGAAGAGTTAAATATGCTTTCTTGCCTGTTAGCCCAGAAAATCGGTAATTGTTTTACTGTTGCAAGAGTAAATAATCAAGATACTTCACAAACACTGAAATATTTGCAAGAAAATTTAGGTATTTCTCTTTTGATTAGTCCGGAACAAAAGGTAGTACAGAGGATTTTTCAGTTATTGTGTTTTCCAGGAGCAGCAAAAGTCGATTTCTTTGCCGAAGAAAAAATAGGAATGTTTCAATGGATTGTACAAGAACAAGGACCTTTATTTGGCATGATGATTGCCGTATTAAAGGCTAAAATAGAAAAAATAGCAATATTAGGAATATTACAACGGGATGGAAAAGTTATTCAAGTAGAGGATTCACTTTGTTTGAGAGCGGGGGATGTTCTAGTTTTTTGGGTACGAATGAAAGATTCAGATAAGTTTTTTTCGTATCTTCCTGGAGGAAAACGTAAGCATGTGCGCAGTGCCATCATTATTGGAGGCGGAGAGCTTGCTTTAGATCTATCGAAAAGATTAGTGAAAAAAGGGTTTAGTGTAAAGATTATTGAGAAAAGTTTAAATCGTTGTCAAAGTTTAAGTGAGATGCTGCCTAAGGTGATGGTTATCCATGGAGATGGTACAAATGAAATTTTACTAGAAGAAGAAGGATTAGCCACAGCAGATAGTCTGATTTATTTGACGAATTCGGATGAAGTGAATGCTATGTTATCTTTATATGCAAGAACAAAAACACAGGCAAAAAGGATATGTACTTTATCCTCTTCTCAATATTTCTCATTATTGGATAAATTACCTATTGATAGCATAGTCTTTCCACAAGAAATGGTTTCTATGTCAATTTTGTCTTTCGTACGAGGAGTAAAAAATAAACAGTTAGATAACACATTAAAAAAAGTATGTCATATAGGTGATTTGGAAATATTAGAATTCATGGTTAATCAAGAGTCTGAAGTGACCAAAAAAAAATTATTAGATTTAAGTCTAAAATCTTCAGTCAGAATTATTTGTATCCAAAGAGGAGAGAAAATGCTTTTTCCTTTTGCTGGAGAGAGAATCTGCGTAGGAGATACAGTGATTATTAGTAGCAGCGTATTCGGAAGAAAAAATTTACAAGAGATTTTGGAGAACTAAGCAGATGAACCGAAGAATGATCGTTTATATATTAGGCATGGTATTAGGTTTGATGGCAGTATATTTTGTACTCCCCTTGGGTGTTGCCCTGTTCTATCACGAAGAAAAAGAAATCCTAATCTTTTTTGCTTTAATTATCTTTTGTCTGCTGTTTGCTTTGCTTTTACTAAGAAGAAAAACAAAAAGCAAAGAATTTTTTGTGCGAGAAGCTTTATTAGTTACTGCATTAGTATGGGTTTTGATTAGCTTTTTGGGAATGCTACCCTTTGTGCTATCAGGAGCCATTCCTCATCCGGTGGATGCTTTGTTTGAATCCATATCTGGTTTTACCACTACAGGGAGTACGATTTTGACAGAAATTGCTTCTTTGCCCAAATCAATTTTATTTTGGAGAAGCAGTACGCATTTTTTAGGTGGGATGGGTGTCTTAATTTTACTCATGGCTTTTTTGCCTTTACCCGCTTCTGCTATTCATCTGATGCAAGCGGAAAGTACGGGCGTGACGGTCAGTAAATTTTCTTCACGTTTGCGAAACACAGCGAAAATCTTGTATTTAATGTACTTATTCTTATTGTTTGTCCAGATTATTCTTTTAAAAATCAGCGGTGCAGGCTGGTTTTCTGCTATTAATATCAGTTTAAGTACTTCTGGAACAGGTGGGTTTTCTATTTATAACGATTCTTTGACGGGTTATACGGGCTTACAGCAAATTATTGTGACTTTCTTTATGATTTTTGGAGGAATGAATTTTAGTATTTATTTCTATTTGCTGAAAAGACAGTGGAAAAAAGTGTTTTTAGGGGATGAAGTCCGCTTCTACGTACTGTTGATTGTGTTGTCTACGGTACTGATTACTTTGTCCTTAGGCAAGATCGATAACTCTTATCTGACTAGTCTGCGCTATGCTTTCTTTCATACCGGCTCTACCATTACTTCTACGGGTTTTGCTGTAGTAGATCACGGAACATGGCCGATGTTTGCTAAATTCATTTTGGTTATCTTGATGTTTATCGGAGCT
>BNZI01000063.1 GCA_026000945.1 Clostridia bacterium
CTTAATTTTTAGAATATCTTATGTATTTTACTAAAAATGATCTACAAGGGATGTAAACCCCTAGGCAAGGCTATTACCCCCGCCTAGAAAACGGCTGTAAACAGTCCTTTCTATAGGCGGGGGTAATCAAGCTTACCTTTTGTTCAAGTCAGAACTTTAGTTGCTACTACTTCAACATTGATCACATGCTAGTTTTCGTTTATACTTCCGTGTATTCACCATCTACTACATCATCTCCGCCTGCTGATTGTTCTTCTGTTGAACCGCCTCCGTCTGCAGAAGAATCTTGCTGCTGCTGCGCTGCTTGTTGATAAACTTTAGAAAATACTTCCTGCGCACGATTAAGCAATTTTTCTCTGCTATCTTTTAATTCTTGTACTTGAGATTCACTCATACTATCCGGATTTGCAGAACCCACTAAACCTTTTAAGGTACTGAGTAATCCTTCTAATTCAGAACGATCGCTGCTATCTACTTTATCGGCCATATCTTCTAATGATTTTTCTGTCTGGAATACAGCAGTATCTGCATCATTTTTTGCATCCATTGCTTCTTTTCGCTGTTTGTCCTGATTTTCAAATTCAGCAGCTTCTTTAACGGCTTTGTTAATATCTGCATCTGACATGTTGGAACCACCGGTAATCGTAATCCGTTGTTCTTTACCCGTACCTAAATCTTTAGCTGAAACATTTACGATACCATTGGCATCAATGTCAAAAGTAACTTCAATTTGAGGAACACCTCTTCTTGCGGGTGGAATTCCATCCAAACGGAATTTACCAAGACTCTTATTGTCTTTGGCAAATTGACGTTCACCTTGTACAACGTGTACATCTACAGCACTTTGGTTATCACTGGCAGTAGAAAATACTTGACTTTTTTTAGCTGGTATTGTGGTATTTCTTTCAATTAACTTGGTAGCCACACCACCCATTGTTTCAATAGAAAGTGACAGCGGAGTAACATCCAATAATAAAATATCTCCTGCACCGGCATCACCAGCTAATTTACCACCTTGAATACTTGCTCCGATAGCCACACACTCATCAGGATTTAAGTTTTTAGATGGTTCTTTGCCTGTAATCTGTTTTACTTTTTCTTGTGCAGCGATCATACGTGTAGAACCACCTACTAAAAGTACTTTATCCAAATCTGCAGGTGTTAAACCAGCATCACTTAAAGCAGTTTCTACCGGTTTTGCCGTACGTTCAATTAAATCATGGGTTAATTCATCAAATTTAGCACGAGTTAAGTTTAAATCCACGTGTTTAGGACCATCTGCCGTAGCTGTAATAAATGGCAAGTTGATATTGGTTGTCGCAGCCGAAGATAATTCTTTTTTTGCTTTTTCCGCGGCTTCTCGAATTCTCTGCAGAGCCATCTTATCAGATGATAAATCTACACCATCTGCTTTTTTTACTTCAGCTAAAATCCAGTTGGCAACAGCATTATCAAAATCATCTCCACCTAAACGGTTATCTCCAGATGTGGATAATACCTCAATAACACCGTCCCCAATTTCAATGATGGAAACGTCAAAAGTACCGCCTCCTAGATCGTATACCATGATTTTTTGCTCTTTTTCATTATCCAAACCATAAGCTAAAGCTGCTGCAGTAGGCTCGTTGATGATACGTTTAACATCTAATCCAGCAATTTTCCCCGCATCTTTGGTTGCCTGACGTTCAGCATCATTAAAATAAGCAGGAACAGTGATTACCGCTTCTGTTACTTTTTCACCTAAATATGCTTCTGCATCCGCTTTTAATTTTTGTAAAATCATCGCAGAAATTTCTTGAGGGGAATGCTTTTTGCCATCAATCGTTACTTTATAATCTGTTCCCATATGTCTTTTAATAGAAGATATGGTTTTTTCTGCATTTGTTACCGCTTGACGTTTTGCCGGTTCACCTACTAAACGTTCTCCGGTTTTGGTAAAAGCCACAATAGAGGGAGTAGTACGAACACCTTCTGAATTGGCAATAACAACCGGTTTACCACCTTCCATAACAGAAACGCAAGAATTCGTCGTTCCTAAATCAATACCAATAATTTTACCCATAAAATAAAGTCCTCCTATATTATTATTTTTAGTTTGCCACTTTCACCATGCTATAGCGAATAACAATGTCCCTATATAG
>BNZI01000064.1 GCA_026000945.1 Clostridia bacterium
ACGATTACCGATGAAGCCGGACATTTTCTTTCTTTAAGTGAGTTGACGAAAAGGGCTCAATCAGGAGAAATTGACCTTGCAGAAGTGGAAAAAGAATATGAAGCACAAATTCAAAAAGTGTTGAATGCAGGTTTACAGCCTACTCATTTTGATAGTCATCATCATACACATGAACTTAAGGGTGTGTTCCCTATTTTTTTGTCATTGGCACGTAAATATCAGGTGGCTATACGTAGTTTAGATGTTAAACAGATTCCAGCTGAATACCAGGATATACGCAGACCGGATGCTTTGATTTTAGATTTTTATGACCCTTCTGGTGTAAGTATAGAAACTTTTTTTGCTGCTGTGAAACCTTATGTTGAAACAGACAAGATTGTAGAGATGATGTCTCATCCGGCTTATTTAAATCAAGAAATATTAAAGGGCAGTTCTTATAACGTGGCACGTACTCAAGAATGGGAAGTGTTGACCAGCCCCGAAGTAAAAAACTATATTCGAGATAAAAAAATTACTTTAGGTAATTTTACCGCAATTTAAAGTTTGGTTGTTCTTAGTGATTAAGTCTCAGTTTTCACCTGATTACTTCAGCTAGAATGAGCAGAAAGTAAAAAGCTTTCTGCTAATTAAGTTTCAGTTCATTTTAGGAGGAAAAGTTTTGAATATTATTCAAGTATCTGATTATCAGAAATTATCTGAAATGGCAGCAGTGATTATTGCTGGTCAAATTTTACGTAAACCTAGTTCTGTGCTAGGTTTAGCTACAGGTTCTACACCACTTGGCATTTACGAGCGTTTAGTTAAATTATATCAGGAGAAATGTTTAAATTTTTCTCAAGTTACTTCTTTTAATTTGGATGAATATTGTGGATTAGATCCCCAAAATCACCAAAGTTATCATTACTATATGCAAAATCATTTATTTTTTCATATCAATATGGATGAAACAAAATTTCATATTCCTAATGGTTTAGCGGAGGATATAGAAGCAGAGTGTAAAGCTTATGATGAAAAAATCAAACAAGCTGGAGGTATTGATTTACAGATTTTGGGCATAGGGCATAATGGTCATATTGGTTTTAACGAACCTGCTCATTCTTTTTTATATGGTACACATCAAGAAATTTTGGATGAATCTACAATTAAAGCCAGTTCTCGCTTCTTTGAAGATATTTCTCAAGTTCCTACTACTGCAATTAGCATGGGTATAGGGACGATTATGGAAGCAAAATCTATTTTGCTTGTTGCTTCTGAAGGCAAACAAGAAATCATACAAAAGACTGTGTATGGGCCAATTGACCCGCAAGTACCGGCATCTTTATTGCAATTACACAAAGATGTGACCGTTGTCTATGTAGGATGACTTCATATAACTGTATTTTGTTGAGCACCTCCAACCTCACTCTAAAACAGGTATAGTTGTTGGTTTTGACATGGCAGTAAGGTTGTTTCTGTACGAACAGTAGTTTCTTCTTGCTTTGCTCCACATTTTGGACAAAAGACCACTGTTCTGGATACTTTTTCATTGCAACTCGGGCAAACTTTCACTTTTTCCATTGCATGAATCTCTTGCTCTAATTGTGTGATTTTATCAAAAGAAGTGTTTATTTTTTCAAAAGATTCTTTAAACTCATCTGATGGACGCGATTTATTCGCTTCAAAATATTTTTTTCCAATTTCTTTATAGTTTTCTTCGATATTATTTTTTTCAGAAATTACTTTTGCTTTTAATTGCCAAACTCCTGTTAAAGTCTTTGCTGTTTGAGCTACTTTTTTTCCTCCATGAGTAATTGTTTTTCCTAAATTTTCAAAAATAGACATTTTCTTTTCCTTTCTTTCCTTCATTTTTTTGCCAATAATTTTTCCACCACATGGGCAATACCATCTTCATTATTGGACAATGTTATTTCGTCTGCTGCTTCTTTCAGTTTTTTACAGGCATTTCCCATCGCAATGCCCCTGCCTGCAAACTCTACCATAGAAAGATCGTTTTCTCCGTCGCCAAAAGCCATTACCTCATCTTTTGCAATATTTAATTTTTTACAAATCATTTCCAATGCAAAGGCCTTACTGATTCCTTTATTGGTAGACTCCAAATAAAATGGCGTAGATAAGATAAAGGACAATTCTTCCTGAAAGGG
>BNZI01000065.1 GCA_026000945.1 Clostridia bacterium
TAAAAGAATATACTAGAAATGTTAGACTTTCACTAAACCCTTCCAAAGGAGGAGAAATGAATAAGAAAAATAACATAAATCTAATTGCAAAAATGGACAGAGCGAAAAAACGTTTGCTCAACGCTTCATTAAAAAATCCTCCAACTTTATTAATTCAATATGACAATACTCATGCTGGATATGATGAAGAAACCGTGGAGGAAATGAGAGAACAATACGGCCAGAATGTGATCACCCATCAACAACAATCTACGATCTTGCATAAATTCTTAGAAGCTTTTGTCAACCCGTTTACCATTGTACTATTCTTTTTGATGATTGTTTCGTTTATTACAAAAGACCATTTAGCCGGTCTCATCGTATTAGTCTTAGTACTCATTAGCGGATTTTTGCGTTTTATCCAAGAATTACGCAGCGGGAATGCTGCTGAACGTTTGGGAGAAATCGTAGAAACTACCATTGCTGTTATGCGTCAAATCGAACAGGAAGATTCTAAAGAACTGCTCTCTGAAAAAAGAGAAATCCCTTTGGACGAAGTGGTAGTCGGCGATGTGATACACTTAGCTGCTGGAGATATCATTCCGGCGGACATCCGTATTTTACAAGCAAAAGATTTATTCATCAGCCAATCTTCACTGACCGGCGAAAGTGAACCTGTAGAAAAATTTGCTGATGAAGTAAAAGAAAAAACTACAAATCCTTTAGACTTAAATAACCTTGCCTTTATGGGAAGTACCGTTGTATCTGGCTCTGCCATCGCCCTCGTCTTAGCTGTAGGCGATGAAACCTTTTTAGGATCTATCTCCCGTCATTTACAAACCAAAACGCCCCCTACCAGTTTTGAAAAAGGAGTCAATGCTGTTTCATGGGTATTGATTCGTTTTATGCTGATTATGGTTCCCATTGTTTTTTTTGTCAATGGTTTTACTAAAGGAAATTGGTTAGAAGCCTTTTTATTTGCTCTATCTGTCGCCGTAGGCCTGACTCCGGAAATGCTTCCGATGATTGTTTCTGCCAATTTAGCCAAAGGTGCAATCTCCATGTCTAAACAAAAAGTGATTGTTAAAGAATTAAATTCCATCCAAAATTTTGGTTCTATGGACATCCTTTGCACAGATAAAACAGGTACACTCACACAGGATAAAATCATTTTGGAATATCATTTAGATATTCATGGGAATACTGACAGTCGTGTTTTACGCCATGCTTTTTTAAACAGCTATTATCAGACTGGACTTAAAAATCTCATTGATATTTCGATCATCGAACGATTTAGAGAAGAAAATCAAAACTTTAAAGATGAAGAATCTTATCAAAAAGTAGATGAAATTCCCTTTGACTTTTCCAGACGGCGCATGAGCGTAGTGGTTAAAGACAGCACAGGAAAAAACCAATTAATTACCAAAGGTGCAATAGAAGAAATGCTATCTATTTCCACTTATGTAGACTACCACGGAAAAGTAGAACCCATGACCCCGCAAATCCGTCAAGAAATTTTAGACACTTGTCAAGCTTATAATACGGATGGTTTACGCATACTAGGAATTTCTCAAAAGACAAACCCTTCTCCGGCAGGTGCATTTTCTGTTTCAGATGAAAGCGAAATGGTATTAATCGGTTATCTTGCTTTTTTAGATCCTCCCAAAGAAAGTGCTGCTGATGCCATTGCCGCCCTTTCAGAATACGGTGTTACTGTCAAGGTGCTAACCGGGGATAACGATGCCGTAACACGTAGCGTATGCAAACAAGTTGGACTACCTGCTGAGAAAATTTTATTGGGTAAAGATATAGAAGATATGGATAGTAAGCAGTTACATCAAGAAGTAGAGAATACAAATATTTTTGCAAAACTCTCCCCTCAGCAAAAAGCCCGTATTGTCACCGCACTGAGAGACAACGGACATACAGTAAGTTATATGGGTGACGGAATCAATGATGCCCCTGCTCTTAAAAAAGCTGATGTAGGTTTTAGTATGGGCAGCGGAACCGAAGTAGCGAAAGAAGCCAGTGATATTGTCATTCTAGATAATAACTTTGCTTCTATTGTTAAAGCCA
>BNZI01000066.1 GCA_026000945.1 Clostridia bacterium
AAATTCTACAGGATAATGATATTTTAAATATGCCGTCTGATAAGAAATAATCGCATAAGCTGCTGCATGAGATTTATTAAAAGCATATTTTGCAAAATCAATCATTTCATCAAAAATTTTATGTGCTATTGTTTCTGAAATACCATTCGCTATACAGCCTTTGACTCCTAAATCTTCATTACCGTAAACAAAATTTTTGCGTTCTTCTTCCATTACTTGTGTTTTTTTCTTCGACATCGCACGTCTTACCAAATCACTACGCCCTAAAGTATATCCTGCTAAATCCCTCACAATTTGCATCACTTGCTCTTGATAGACAATACAGCCATAAGTAGGGCTTAAAATCGGTTCTAGTTGTACACAGTCATAACGAATTGAAGAAGCATGATTTTTCCCATGCAAGTATTTCGGAATAAAATCCATTGGACCCGGTCGATATAAAGAAATACCAGCAATGATATCCTCTACATTTTCTGGCTTCAATTCCTTGATAAAACTCTTCATACCTGCACTTTCCAATTGGAAAATCCCTTCATTTTTTCCCGTTCCCAAAGAAGCAAACACTTCTTTATCTTCATAAGAAATTTGGCTTAAATCAAGGTTTTTCCTCTGACTTTTCTCAATATAAGCTATTGTTTTTTGGATAACAGTCAAAGTTCGCAAACCCAAAAAATCCATCTTCAACAAACCTAATTCTTCTAAAGTAGTCATTGTAAATTGTGTGGTTACTGAACCGTCGGCAGCTTTGGACAAAGGAACATATTCATCTACGCTTTCTTTACTAATGACTACACCGGCAGCGTGCATAGAGCTATGTCTGGGTAATCCTTCTAAACGTAAGGAAAAGTCAATTAATTTTTTAACTTGCTCATCTTCTTGATAAGCTTTTTTTAGGTCTGGACTGATCTGTAGAGCTTTTGCTAAAGTCATACCCAATTCCATAGGAATCATCTTAGCAATCGCATCACACTTTGCATAAGGGTAATCCAATACCCTACCTACATCCCGAACCACTCCTTTTGCTGCCATTGTACCAAAAGTGATGATTTGTACTACTTTGTCTATTCCATACTTTTCCACTACATAGTCAATCACTTCTTGCCTACGTTCATAGCAAAAATCGATATCAATATCCGGCATGGAAATTCTTTCAGGATTTAAAAAACGTTCAAAAAGTAATTGATAATGAATAGGATCAATATCCGTTATCCCTAAACAATAAGAAACAAGACTCCCCGCGGCAGAGCCTCTACCAGGACCTACACTTATCCCCTGTTCTTTTGCAAATCGGATAAAATCCCAAACAATTAAAAAATACTCCAAATATCCCATGTCTTGTATCGTGTTTAACTCGTACGATAAGCGTTCCTGCAAACTTTCTGTCAGATTAGAATAACGTTTAGTAAGACCTTCCTGGCAAATTTTTTCTAAATAAGTAAAAGAATCAAAGCCTTTTGGTACATCAAAACGAGGAATTTTCGTTATACCAAATTCTAACTCTACTTGACAACGATTAGCAATTTTTTGCGTATTTTCTAAGGCTTCCACTGCGTACGGAAATAAAGCCTGCATTTGTTCTTCAGACTTACAATAATACTGACCACCCACATAGCGCATACGGTTTGTATCCGTAATTTTTTTTCCCGTTTGAATACAGAGTAAAATGTCATGAGCACTTTCGTCTTCTGCAAAAGTATAATGAATATCGTTGGTTACCACTAACGGAATATTTGTTTCTTCGTGTAAAGTCATCATCAAGGTATTGACTTTTTTCTGCTCATCCAGACCATGATCTTGCATTTCCAAAAAGAAGTTTTCTTGTCCAAAAATTTCCTGATAGGTATATGCCGCTTGCTTCGCTTCCTCATAAAAACCACGTCTAAGATTTTTTGGGTTTGCGAACTTTGACTGTTATCCAAAAAACAATAGCTTATATTGAGAAAAGTCAGAGGAAAAACCTTGATTTAAGCCAAAT
>BNZI01000067.1 GCA_026000945.1 Clostridia bacterium
ACTGATAAATTTCTTTTTTTGATCTGTTCCTATCTTTAGCAATCAATTTCATCGCTGCTTTTTGATCTATTCCCTTGTTTTGATAATAATCCATATGTTCTTCAATCGAAAATTTACTCCATTTTTCACTTTGCTCTTGGCGCAGCTCTTCTTTACTCTTTCCTTCGACAATCAGTACATATTCTCCCTTGATATCTTGTTTCCCTTCATAATGATATACTGCTTCCGATAACAAACAAGTTTGGACTGCTTCATATTGTTTAGTCAATTCCTTACATATACTAATTTTTCTTTCTCCCAAAAACTGAAAAAGAACATTTAATGTTTTACTCAAACGATGGGGAGCTTCATAAAGCACGATACAACGTTCTTCCTCTTGCAGAGATTGCAATACTTCATTTTTTTGTTTTGCTTGAGTAGGTAAAAACCCTTCAAAACAAAAACGCGTACTAGGATTAGGTGACAAAGTCAAAGCAGTAATACAAGCACATGCACCCGGTAAAGAAGTTATCGGAACTGATTCCTCATAACAACGGGAAATCAACACTTTACCCGGATCTGAAATAGCAGGAGTTCCAGCATCGGTAATCAAAGCAATATTTATCCCTTTTTTTAGCTTTTCCAGTAATTTTTCTGTCTTGTCCCTTTCGTTATGTTTGTGATAACTCACTAAGGGTTTGTGAATTTGATAATGATTAAGTAACTTTTGACTATGCCTAGTATCTTCGGCAGCGATAAGATCTACCGTTTTCAGGGTATTTAGTACTCGCAATGTGATATCTTCCAAATTGCCTATCGGTGTTGCACAAAGATAAAGCACTTTTCCCCTCCTATGAACAATCTTCCAAAGCAGATTTTTTCTCTTTTTTTTCTAGAGCCTCTAGTTTTTGTAATTCTTGATCTGATATGGACAATGCATTTTTTTTCTTTCTTGTTTTAAAGTTTAATTCCGAAACGGCATATTCTCGTATTTCTTTTTCTTCATGATTGGTTGATACCACACATTTTACTCTTTGACGAAGCACACCTATATCTTGCACTTCTGCTTGCAACCCTTCTTTCGTAGTTACAATATCTCCGATATTTGGTAAAGAGCTATTCAAATATTCGTAGGTATCTTCCTCATTTTTTAAACAACACATCAAACGCCCACAAACACCAGATATTTTTGTTGGATTCAAGGAAAGATTTTGTTCTTTTGCCATTCTAATTGAAACAGGAGCAAATTCGGACAGGCAGCTGTGACAGCATAGAGTTCTCCCGCAAATTCCTATCCCTCCCAGAATTTTTGTTTCATCTCTGACACCAATTTGCCTGAGTTCAATCCGTGTTTTAAAAACGGCAGCCAAATCTTTCACTAATTCTCTAAAATCAATTCTGCCATCAGCCGTAAAATAAAACAATAACTTGTTATTGTCAAAAGTATATTCTGCATTAATCAACTTCATTTGCAGATTATGTTTTTCGATTTTACCCAAACATAATTGATAAGCTTCTTTTCCTTTTTTTTTGTTTATTTCATGAATTTCTTCATCTTCTTGTGTTGTAATTCGGATAATAGACTTTAAAGGTTGAGTAATACGATAATCATCTACCTGATGGTTTTCCAATACTACCTGTCCATATTCTACACCTCTTATCGTTTCTACAATCACATGTTCTCCCACTCGAATACTTAAGCCTAAAGGGTCAAAAAAATAAATTTTTCCCGCTTTTCGAAAACGGACACCAATCACCTCAATCATGTATATTCTCCTCATTCCAGCGTGTTACCATCGTCTTGTAATTCCCAAAATAATCTTGAAAAACTCAAATCCGGATTAACATTCGCCTGCAAACGTGAACGAGTCTGCTCAATGACCGTTAAATGATGTATAATATCCTTTAACTCCAACTGCTGCACCCATTCTTGAATTTCTTGTTTATGCCTTTTCCAAACCAAAATTTCTAAGATCTGATC
>BNZI01000068.1 GCA_026000945.1 Clostridia bacterium
TTTCTTTTTTGTCTGGACCAATTAGGTTAGTTTTTAAAATAGCCGCATTGCTTGTTAAGTAAAATTCATGAACAGCTATACTGTATCCCCCCGTTTCCTGCTGCCCATAACCTACTACCACATAGGAAGCCTGATCATTATTATAGGTTAGTTTAAAATCATTTTGTTGCTTTTCCTGAATCAATTTCATGAGTTCTTGTGGTACTTCTTTATCTTCTACAACCGTAAATTCCAGATCTTTTACTTTTTTTCGATCTTCTTTGGTAAAGCTACAAGCATAAAAAATCAGGATAAAAGTACAAAGCAAAAAAATCAGCACACTATACTTTTTCATCGTCTAACTTTTCCTCTTCCTTAACTTAATTGATTCTATGAAAGAAAATTTTTTTTCAGAACCATATTCTATCTTTCATTTGACAAGTTATTTCGCACTTTTAATTTTGTCGAATTTGGGTAGAATAGTTCTTAACTATTTTACAAATTAATCACATAGAAAATCCACATTAGCTTGAAAAATCGCAGACAAGTTTTCTATATTTCATAAAAGTTATCACAATATACAAGGAAATGAGGAAGTCACAATGAAAAGTTTTCCAAAACGACTGCTTAGCATCTGGATTATTTTATCGTTTTTATCTCCTAACTTATCCGGATTAAAACTAAGTAGCTTTGCGGCCACTACACCAGAAGTACCTACAGAAAACAGTAGTAGCAAAGAAATAGAAACTACACAGGAAATAACGCAAGAAAATACCGAACAAACACAACTACCTAGTCACTCTCCCCCTGAATCACAAAGCAATGAATCTTCCACTTCCACTATGGAAAATTCCAGGGAATCATCTGCTGTCGAATCCAATATCAATCAGGAAAGCACAGCAAAAGAAAACACTGAGCAGACAGAAACTGAGGGAGAAACACAAATACTCCCACCTTCCGAGCAAAAGCCCAGACAAATCTACGCTTCTATTTCAGGAATGATTAACACAGCGGATGCCAAAAACATTTGCATCCTTCCAGCGACAGACGGAAGTATATACCAATCATTTCCTGGTACTGCAGCAGGCTTTCAAAGTGCTTTGTTTGAATTATATCAAAATGGAGCAGGTGGCGACTATACAATTTACATTGGAACAAGCATCACTGCACCTGCTGCAGTCGCAGCGGATACCGCTACGGCGACTTCCGCCTCTGATGTCAGCTTTCGTTCTTTAACAGGTAAAGTCAATGAATTAGCTCTGGTCGGCTCAATTACCGACCCTACAACTACTACTAATGCTGCACCAACGGATGCTACCACTTTAACCTTAAATACTTCTATTTATTTCGGTACACATCTGACCATGCGTAATATCAAATATAACTTTTCTAATTTTTACATGAATGCACACAATTTATTTCTTGCTCACGGCTCTTCTGATACAGCTACTGGTGCTAGCATTTATGGAGGGGCAAGAATCGGAGACGTTACTGGAGATGTATCGATCACCATTGAATCTACTGGAACTGCCGCTTTTTTAATCTGCGGAGGTAACCAAAGCGGAGGTACGCTTACTGGAAATATCAATGTCACCATTCACAATACGAGTAATGCGATTTCCGCATTTTATGGAGGAGGCCGGGGAACTGCTTCCGCACCGTCTCATGTTAAAGGAAATATAACAACCACTATCAATCAAATGTCTGGTCAGTTTCCCAACCCTTTCTATGGCGGATGTGAATATGGAAATATTTCCGGCAGTATTACGAATCATATCAGCGGACCAGGAAAATCTTTAAGCGGTGCTTACTTCTATGGTGGTTCAAGATAAGGAGATATTGGCTCGGATTTACCAGCAGGAAGCATAGCCATTAACAATGATGTAGACATCAGTCAATATACCAATGAGCTATATTTTGCTGGTGCAAACGATTATACAGGAGTAATTACTGGAAATATCCACAATATCT
>BNZI01000069.1 GCA_026000945.1 Clostridia bacterium
GTATAAAATATGGCAATGACCAGCGATTATTATGAAATATTAGGAATATCTAGAGATGCCACTGAAGCAGAAATTAAAAAAGCTTATCGTGGTTTAGCAAAAAAATACCATCCAGATACCAATAAAGGAAATGCTGAAGCAGAAAAAAAATTCAAAGAAGCTTCTGAAGCCTATGCAGTACTTAGTGATACGGAAAAACGTAGGCAATATGACCAATTTGGACATTCGGCTTTTGATGGTTCTGGCGGAGGCGGAGGGGATTTTGGCGGCTTTGGAGATATCTTTGGAGATATGTTCGGTTCCGATATGGGCGATATTTTTGGTGATATTTTTGGAAGTCGCTCACATAGAAATCACAATATGCCAAGGCAGGGTGAGCATGTTAAATTAAGAATGCAAGTCACTTTTGAAGAAGCTGTTTTTGGTACAGAAAAAGAAGTAGAGATCAATGTAAAAGAAGAGTGCCAAACTTGTCATGGTAGTGGGGCTAAACCAGGTACGACAGCGAAAACTTGTGCAAAATGTAATGGTAAAGGACGTATTGTGTATGTACAACAATCCTATTTTGGACAGATCCAAAGTAACCAAACTTGTCCAGACTGCCAAGGAAAAGGGACTGTAATTACTGAACATTGCCCTTCTTGTAGAGGAAAAGGTTACCAAAACCAAAGAAAAAAAATACCCATCTCTGTACCTGCAGGTATTGACCACGGTCAAAGTATACGTTACCGGGGGCAGGGGGATTTAGGCAGCAATGGAGGAGAACGAGGAGATTTATTAATCGAAATTTATGTCCAAAAACACTCTGAATTTACTCGAAAAGGAATGGATATTTATTCTAAAGCAAATATTCCCTTTACCTTAGCTGCTTTAGGTGGAGAGATGCGTATTAAAACGGTAGATGGAGAAGTAGATTGTGAAATTCAAGCTGGTACACAAACAGAAACAAAAGTTCGTTTAAAAGGTAAAGGTGTGCCTGATTTAAAGAGATCTTCAAGTAGAGGCGATCATTATGTCACTTTGAATATCACAACACCAGAAAAACTAAATGACGAACAAAAAGAAGCTTTACGTCATTTTGCTCAATTGATGAATGATGAAGGAAATAAACAACATAATATTAAATTAGAAAAGAAAGCAGAAAAGAAAAAACGGAAATTGTTCAAATGAAGTTAAACATGGACACTGAAAAAAAGTGAAAATTTTTTCAGTGTCCTTTGTGAAGGAGCAAAAGAATGAATTATGGATTTATACGGGTGGCTACGGCTACAATCAAAACAAAGGTGGCAGATATAGGACATAATTTAGATCAAATGCAATATTTTTTTGACCAAAGTGAAAAAAACCATATCCAAATTTTGGTCTTTCCAGAATTGTGTTTAACGGGTTACACTTGCGGAGATTTATTTTTGCAGGATGTATTGTGGGAAAAATCTCTTTATGCTTTACGCAGATTGATGGCTTATACACAAAGCAGTGATATGATGATTTGGTTTGGTATGCCGTGGCGTATGCATGGGAAATTGTATAATGTGATGGCAATGATTCAAAAAGGGCGTTTGCATGGTCTGGTTCCTAAATCTCATTTACCAAATTATAATGAATTTTATGAACAGCGTTACTTTACATCTGGAATGAGGGAAGCGATTGCTTTGCCTTTTCAAGGATTAGAGGATGAAATGTATAGAGTTCCTTTTGGGACAGATTTGATTTTTGCTAGTCATGAAATTCCTAATTTATCTGTTTCGGCAGAAATTTGCGAGGATCTTTGGAGTCCTATAGCTCCTAGTGTACGCCATTGTTTAGCAGGAGCAACCATCATTGTCAATGGTTCTGCAAGCAATTCTTTGGTAGGAAAACGGCAATATCGGAGGGAATTGGTAAATAGCCAGTCTGCCCGTTTACTTTGTGCTTATGTTTATGCGAATGCGGGTCCGAGTGAATCTACC
>BNZI01000070.1 GCA_026000945.1 Clostridia bacterium
ATGGTTTTGTGTAGCAGTATTGGGGATGATTCCAATTAATTTTTCTGCTTATGCAATGAATCAAATAGTAGAAAAAGCGGAACAGCCTAGTTCTTTTGTAATAGAAAATCAGCAGTTCCCGGAAAGTTTTGACCCTAGGGGCTACTTGGACTTTCCGGTTCAAAGTCAAGGGGAAAGAAATCTTTGTTGGGCATTTTCTTCTCTAGGAAGCATAGAAAGCTATTTATTGAGAAAAGGAATAGAACAGAAGCTATCCGTTTTATATATGGATTATTTGACAGCAGAAAATGCAAATGGTATTTATGCTCAAAATATTCATGCTTATCCTAGATCAGCGGGAGGTGTGGGATATGAATATATGAGTCTTTACAGTGCAATGCGTTGGTTAGGACCAGTTGCAGAAGAAGAAATGCCCTATGTTTCTGTTTTGGACAAACGGGCTGTTGCCTTGAATGAGTTAGTAAAAACACCTGTTGTGCATGTGCAAGGAATGGTTGTTCTTCCTCCGTTAGAACAAGATGATCACGAGTTGCAATTGTACCAGAAAATACAAAAAGTAAAAGAACATCTTTGGAATAATGGATCATTAAGCTATTCATGGAATATTAGTGATTTAGATAGTGGAATTGTGAATAAAGAACATCAAGCTTATTATGTGCCAGAGTATCTTGCAAAAGCAGAAGTGAATCATACCAGTTTAATTGTAGGCTGGGATGATTATTATCCTAAAGAGAATTTTACTTTACGTCCTAATAGGGATGGTGCATTTATTGTAAAAAATAGTTGGGGTCCATATTGGGGAGATGAGGGCTATTACTACTTATCTTATGAAGACTATTATTTTGCCTATTCGGCTTTATATGGTGTGGATCAAGTAGAAGAGAATGATAATTATGATCATCAGTATAGTCACACAGACTTTTATGGAGATTATTCTTTGAATTTCTACAGAGAACATTGCTATATCGCTAATGTATTTACTGCACCAAAACAGGAAGAAGTACTCAAAGCTGTGGCAATTTCTACTAGACAGTATGATACGCCTTATGAAATTTATGTTAATGTGAATAATGATTCAATCAATCAATTAAATCAATTGGTAAAAGTAGCTTCAGGAATAAAAAGAAATCCAGGAATCGAAACTATTGTATTAGAAGAAGCTTTGCCTATCCAAGCAGAGGAGAATTTTGCTATCGTCGTGAAATACACAAAACCAAAGGGGGTAGAAGAAGGGGCAGTAGCGATAGAAAGTGAGAATATTAGTCAGCATGTACGTGTGAATGAGGGAGAATCTTTTATTAGTTTATATACAAATGAAGACAATTTGTCCTTTGAAAGTTGTAAAGAATTTAATGTTTATATTCATGCTTATACAGATAATGTAGGGCCTAAAGTCGTACAAAGCACAGCTGAACCTGAGACTACTTTTGTGAATTTTTCTTCAAAAAGTATAGATTTTATGAGACCTCAAACGAATGGATCAGTCCCCCACTAGTGGGGGAAAATGGGTTCTATTCAGTCATATCTTCAGATTCTTGTTGCTGTAAAGCTTCTTTATAATGCTCAAGAATAATCGCTTGAATACGCTCACGAGTTTCTGAATTAATAGGATGGGTTATATCACGGTATTCTCCGTCGGCGGATTTTCTGCTAGGCATAGCAATAAATAATCCTTTTTCTCCCTCGATGACTTTGATATCATGTACTACAAATTCTTCGTCTATAGTAATGGAAACAACAGCTTTCATCTTTCCTTCTTTAGTGACTTTTCGAACACGAACATCTGTAATTTTCATTCGTAGTTTCCTCCTAAAATTTCTTTAAAAAGTTAAAGGCAAGTCTGTTCTTGACCTTTGATAAATACTACTTGTACTTTCTTTTTTTGATTGTCAATTTCTAACCATTATTCAGTCAGTATCTTACAAAGTATGGGTATATGCTTTG
>BNZI01000071.1 GCA_026000945.1 Clostridia bacterium
TGGCTTTAACAATAGAAGCAAAGTTATTATCTAGAATGACAATATCACTGGCTTCTTTCGCTACTTCGGTTCCGCTGCCCATACTAAAACCTACATCAGCTTTTTTAAGAGCAGGGGCATCATTGATACCGTCGCCAGTCATGCCTACTACAAGACCAATATCTTGGGCAATTCGGACTAAGCGGCTTTTGTCATTGGGTAGAGCTCTGGCAACTACTTTTAAATGAGGGAGAATATCTTTTACTTGTTGATCGGTCATTTTTGCTAATTCCGAGCTGGTTAATACTCTATCTGTACTACTGTCTAAAATTCCAGAAAGACGGGCAATACTCATGGCAGTGTCTTTATTGTCTCCGGTAATCATAATACTTTGGATGCCAGCTTCTTTTACTGTACGTACAGCAAGGGGAATTTCCGGTCTTAAGGCATCATGGATGACAGCTAAAGCAAGAAAAATAAGATTTCCACGGATAGAAGCACTTTGAGGATAGGTTTCAATCGCTTTCGGAGAAACAGCAAGTAGCAGTACTCTAAACCCTTTGCGAGTCAGTTCTTGATAAGCTTCTTCCACTTGATATTTTTTGGTAAAAGGCAGAATCTTTCCAGAAGAACTTACATATTCGTTACAATGTGGAAAAAGAATTTCACTAGCACCTTTAATTAAATGATACTCTTGATTTTGATTTTTCACTTGAACAAAAGAGTATTTTTTCACACTATCAAAAGGCTGAAATTTAACAATGTGCCAGGATTGATTCAGAGAGCTTCCTTTTTGTTTAGAAAAAAAATCGAGTAAAGCACGGTCTGTGGCATTTCCGCCGATGGCTTCTTGACCGGATAAGACACTAGAAGTGTTATACAGGCAAGACAGACCTATGTATTGCACAAAAGGGTGATGGTGGCGGAAAGAGGAAAGTTCTTCATGAGCTTTGCCTTCTCCGTCAATTAAATGGGAAACACTCAATAAGCCTTTAGTCAAAGTGCCAGTTTTATCTGAAAATAAAATGTTTATGCTACCTGCTGTTTCTATGCCGATTAACTTTCTTACCATGACCTTATCTTTTAGCATACGGAATATATTGGAAGATAGTACTACCGTAATCATCATAGGAAGCCCTTCAGGAACAGCAACAACAATGACGGAAATAGCTAACATACCCGAATGGAACAAATGAGAAAACACATTAGGTAAGGAGGATAATTCTTGCAAAATAAGATCCCATTGATAATGGTAGTTAATCACCAATCTATGAAACAAATCGGAAAAAGCAACTAAAAAAGCAGCTACATAACCAACTTTACTTAGGGTATTAGCTAAATGAGAAAGACGAAGTTTTAAAGGGCTGTCTAAACTATCTTCTTGTAATTCACCTGCTAATTGCCCATAAAATGTTTGATCGCCCACATTTTGTACAACAAGTAGGCCATTTCCAGAAGTCACTACACTGCCGCAGAAAAGTTGATGTTTTTCTAGTAGATCCCATTCACTTTTTTGGCTGTTTACAGGAAATTTCGTCATTTCAGCACTCTCTCCGTTTAAGGCGGACTGATCCACTAATACATGACCCTGAACAAGAATGCCATCGGCAGGAAGACGTTCGCCAGCTTGTAAGAGTACTAGATCACCTACAACTAATTCAGATAAAGGAATTTGTATAATACCTTCTTTTCGTTTGACATTCACTTGAATTTTGGCGGCATCTTCTTGAAGTTTGCTAAAAGCCGCTTCGCTGCCATATTCGGATAAAGTAGAAATAAAGGTAGATAAAAAAACTGCTAAAGCAATGCCTATGGTTTCAAACCAATTTTTGCTTTCCCATAGAC
>BNZI01000072.1 GCA_026000945.1 Clostridia bacterium
AAGAAATGATCGAAAAATCTTCTGGAAATATAGAAAATCATTTTCATTTACAAGAGGGAGTGATTTGGTCAAAAACAAAAGAATGGATCGCTTCTTTTGTTGAAGATACTCCAGAAAAATTGATGCAGTATATGATGAAAAATAGTTTGCTTTGGGTGAAGTGGGGTGTTCAACTGTTAGCAATTGTGATTGTTACAATTACGGCAACGTTGCTTTCAGTAAAAGATTTGCATCAATTTGAACAATTGATTAAAGATTCAACTTTTCGGACAGAGATTGCTTTAGTCAGTAAACGTTTGTCTATTGTGGGCGGAGCATATTTGAAAACACAGGCAATTATTTGCGCGATTACTAGCGTTTTATGTATTTTAGGTTTTATGCTTTTAGGTAATCATTATAGTATAGTATTGGGTGTTTTATTGGGTTTTTTAGATGCTTTTCCTATTTTTGGGACAGGAATGGTTCTTTTACCATGGGCTATCATTTCTGCTTTAGCAGGCAGAATGAGTGAAATGATAATCTGCATTGTTCTTTATTTAGTTTGTAGTTTTTTACGAGAATTTTTAGAAGCAAAATTGATGGGGGAGCGTCTGGGTCTTACGGCGTTACAGACATTGATGGCAATGTATATTGGCTTAGAATTGTTTGGCATAGCAGGTTTTTTCTTAGGACCCATGGGTTTTTTGACAATTCGTGAGTTGATGAATATGTATTTATGGGAGCAATGAATGAAAAAAATACAGTCTGTGTGATAGTAGACTGTATTTTTTATTTTTGAGATTGCAATTTAGTTTAGCCAAGCGAATAGGTATCAAAAAAAGAATACAAATTTTATCGTTGACTTGTATTTTATTTATCTTTTACACCGTTTATCCGGTGAACGGATGTGGTCAATTTTCAGCTTGCTTTGCTGTTTTTAACAAAGATTGGTAACGCAGTTGAGCGGCGTTTAACTCATAAATGTAGCAGTCAATGAGTTCTGGATCTAGGACTTGTTCAAAGTTGTTACGTGCTAAATCCAAAGCAGATTTTACCTCTTCAATCTCAGAAAGCAATTTTTTCTTATTGTAGTTGATTTGCTTCCTTCTTAAAAAGGAATTTAACATCTTCATGACCTCGTCTCCAAATTCACAGTTTTCTTAATAGAGAAAAAAATCTGAGAATCATTTAAAATAAATATATATTACTATATCTGATATTATAGTCTAGAACTTGGAAAACTATTCATAATAAATGCAAACTCTAGAAAATAAATTAAAGTGTATTCACACTACTGTGGAATCTCAGATTTTGAGTGGGTTTTCCCTCTGAAAGGAAAATTTTATCAGCCATACGGTGCGTATTTTAAGAAAATACAAGCTTGTTTCGTATTTTCGAGCGCAGAAAATATTGTGGACAGTTTTGCTAAGAGCCTGTTTCCATATCTCCGAACGAGGAGAATGTTATGGATAGTTTTTCTTCACACACGAAGGGTGATGCAGGGAATACTGGAGGTATTTCAAAGAATTCAGGCACCATAGGAGTAAATACTAGATCAATATTCTCCTCGTGCGGAGAATACGAAAATAGATCCCCACATACGAAGAGATGACGCAAAAATACTGGAGGTATTTCAAGGAATTCAGGCAACATAGGACGAAAACTAGACCAAATATTCTGCCGTAAGTGAGATACGAAACAAGATCTAAACACAGATCAGTACAAAACCTACCAAAAGATGGGCGCTTTGCGGTAGTGTGAACATGCCCTAAGTAGAGTATGCATATCTGTAGACTAATTTGGCTGTATATTCGATAAATTTTTATTGACAAGG
>BNZI01000073.1 GCA_026000945.1 Clostridia bacterium
GTCATAAACTGCATGTCTGTACCAAAAAACTGGCGAAAATAAGGTAGCTTCAAAAAGAGAAAACTGATGATGACTAACCATAGACCCATGGTCAAAATTTGACCAAACATTGGTGCAGAAACAATATTTTCGTTTCTTTTTCTTGGTTTTTCCAACATATAGCGTTCTAAGGCAGGTTCATTTCCTAAAGCTAAGCTACCTAAAGCATCCATAACCAAATTAATCCAAAGCAAATGTGTTACTTTTAATGGTTCATGAATACCGAAAAAAGGAGCTAAAGCAGAAACAATAACCGCTGCTACATTGATCATTAATTGAAAACGGCAGAATTTTAAAATATTGTGATAAATTGTACGACCGTATAAAATTGCATTGCGTATAGATTGGAAATTATCATCCAAAATGACAATATCGCCTGCTTCTTTTGCTACATCTGTCCCACTACCCATAGCAAAACCAACATCTGCACGTTTTAAAGCAGGTGCATCATTTACACCATCTCCAGTCATTCCACAAACTAGATCCAATTCTTGTGTCAAACGTACCATACGGGATTTATCTGTCGGTAAAGCTCTAGCAATCACACGAATATTGGGAAGAATTTTCTTTATCTCATCATCACTTAATTTATTTAATTCATCAGAAGTTAGAGCAATATCGTCAGAATGGCGTAGTAAATGCGCTTCTTTAGCAATAGCTACCGCTGTTTCTTTACGGTCACCAGTAATCATAATAACTTGTATACCTGCTTTTTGCACTTGAGTAATGGCCTCTTTAGCTTCTTGGCGCACATCATCTCTGATCCCTACAAAGCCAATAATGACTAAATCATCTTGAATTTGATTTTCCACCAAAGATTTTTGACTATACCCGAAGGCTAAAACTCGCATTGCACGTTCCGCTAAGGAATCAATACGACGGTTGATCATATCCATATCCAAAGCTTCTACTTCACCTTGCGCAGTGAGATATCCTGTAGCTTTTGCTAGTAAACGTTCCGGTGCGCCTTTATAAAAGGTTTTATTCAAACCAGCAATTTGTGCACAAGAAAACTTATTCGATGAATTAAAGCCTTGATAAGCTTCTGTTTGATACTTTTCATTGACTTGATTAAAGGTTTCTTCGCCTAAAAATTTCAATAAAGCTCTATCTGTGGCATTTCCCCCAATAATTTGATGACTGTCATCAAACATTGCTCCTGTATTTTTGACAATGGACAACAAAAAGTTCTCTTGAATGCTACTTTTTCCTTTCGTATCTTCACTATCACCTTTTCCAGTAAAAAAATCTACAACCTCTAATTGACCTTTGGTAATCGTACCCGTTTTATCGCTATAAAGCACATTTAAAGAACCCGCTGTTTCTATACCGATAGGCTTACGCACCAAAACGTTTTTTTGTAGCATTTTTGAAGTATTCTGCATTAAAACCAAACTGATCATCAAAGGCAGACCTTCAGGTACGGCACAAACAACAATAACAACTGCCAGCGTAACAGCAGATAATATATCTTTTGTAATGATTTGGAAACCTGAATTGAAATATGCGGAAAAACCACCGCCTTTTACAATGAAACTAAGCATTAAAGCTATGGCAATGATAATTGCACCAACATAACCAAAAGTAGAAATTTGCTTTGCCAATTTTGCTAATTTAACTTTTAAGGGGGATTCCACTTCTTCAGACTGCATCTCTGCAGCCATTTTTCCCATCATGGTAGACATGCCGACTTCTTTGATTTCCATTGTTCCTGTACCGTCTACTACTACAGCACCTCGAAATAAAGAATGTTCGTCTACAAAAGTATCT
>BNZI01000074.1 GCA_026000945.1 Clostridia bacterium
TTTCTGAGCATACTTACGTTGTATTCATGGAAAAAGAAGTAGATAAGCGCACTAAACTTTATCAGTGGATTGCACGTATGGGCTATGTTTTTGAGGCGAAAAGACAAACGCAAGGTAAATTGCAGATTTGGGTTAAGGAAATTGCCAAAAGCAAAAACAAACAGATGTCTTCCGAAGCAACTGATTTTGTAACGAAGGACTACCAGTATCATTAACAATTTTTCCTTCTTTGCTAATCATCAATACTCTGCCTCCTGAATATGCGGCGTTTTCTTCCATATCTGAAGAAGAAAAAGAATGATTGCTTTTATGGTATAACTTACTATAATAAGATGCTAGAGCAGTAGCCTCACTGTATAAATCCGCTGCTTTATCTTGAATAAGATTTTGACTAATCCTTGGCTTCAAAAACAGAAATAAAAAAAGGATACCTAATAACAAACAACATGAATACAGAAAAATTAATGGGCTAGATCGCAGCAACATTCTTTTTTGTTCAGACTTTTTTTTCATGCTTTTACCTCAAATTTGTACCCTATCCCCCAAACCGTAGAAATCGACCATGCCCCATGTTTAATTTTTTCTCGTAAACGCTTAATATGTACATCCACTGTTCTTGTATCTCCCAGATAATCATAACCCCAAATATGGTCTAAAAGCTGACTCCGGCTAAATACTTGTTCAGGAGAAGCAGCTAAAAAATAAAGCAATTCCAACTCCTTGGGGGGCATCTCTAATACTTTTCCTCGATAAACTACAGAATAATTACTGCGGTTAATCACTAAATCTGTATATTCAATAATATTTTCCTTAGTCACTGTAGTTAAACCTTGCCGATACCGACGCAAAACCGCTTTCACTCTAGCAACCAATTCTTTTGCATCAAACGGTTTAACGATATAATCATCTGCTCCCAACTCCAAAGCCAAAACTTTGTCAAAAACTTCTCCTTTGGCAGAAAGCATAATGATGGGAATGGAATGTTTTTGCCGCATTTTCTTGCAAATTTCATATCCATCCATAGAGGGAAGCATAATATCTAAAATAACCAACTGTGGAACAAAACTTTCTATAGCCTGTAAAGCTTCCTCTCCATCATTGGCAATAGGTAACTTGTTTTGATCTTCACCAAGTATACTGTAAAATCTTTTGCTTTAGCGAAAACATCTTTTCAGAATCAAGTGGATGCATCCTGTTCAATAACTTGGGGCACTTAGAAAGCCATGTTTGGAGAATCTAGGTTGTGAACACGTTTTAGGTAAGACGATCGCTTTCTTATCGCAGCAACGGACGCTGCACCAAGAGAATTCTTTCTTTTAGTCACGGAGAGTTATCAAAGGCAAACTTGTAGACTATTTTCCTTGACAGGGATACTCCGGCACTTTAAAATAGAAAAAAGTAGCGCATTCATCTTAAGTACGATATTTGCGCAAAAGATGTTTGTTAGATAAAATGTCTTGCCTACTAAGAACCTGTTTTATCTCTCACTTACGGTAGAATATAGGCTTTATTTTCTTAATACGATGCCTGAAATTCCTTGAAATGAATCCAATATTCTTACGTCAGTTCTTTCGTGTAGGAGAGAAAATATAGGCAACATCCTACACATTTGGAGAAATCAAACAGGCTCTAGCACAAAGAGAAAGGAATTAGTTATGGCAAAAAAAATTAAAAAAATTGTAAAATTGGATTTAAATGCAGGGAAGGCTACACCAGCACCTCCTGTAGGTACAACATTAGGACCTACAGGTGTCAATTTGGCTGCTTTTTGTAAAGATTATAATGATATGACTAGAGGG
>BNZI01000075.1 GCA_026000945.1 Clostridia bacterium
TTAAAGAAAAATCCCATGATCAGTGGAAGCGGAATTCCACAAATTAAAGGGGTAATTAAGGATTACTGGGAAGAATCTTGGCTCTCTACCCTAGTGTTAAAATTTTTTGGTGCGTTACTCAGTGTTTTTTTCGGTTTGCCTATGGGCGTGCCTACGATACATTTAGGAACTTGTATAGGATATAGCATGAGAGATATTACAAAAGATAAACAAGAACGAAAATATTTGGTTGCTGGAGGATTTAGTGCAGGTCTTGCAGCTGCTTTTCATACTCCTTTAGCTGCAGTCATTTTTACGATAGAGGAGCTTTTTCGTTCGTTGACCTCTACCTGTATCTGGGTAATCATGCTCACTGCTTTCTTAGCTGATTATGTATCCCGTTGTTTAATGAAGCATACCGTTTTGTTTCAACTTCCCATTAAAGAAGATTTTCACCTTTTGCAATATGGTTGGTGCATATTAATCGGAGTTACAACGGGTATATTAGGCGTAATTTTTAATTTAATCGTGATTTTTTTAAGGCAATTTAATGAACAATCTTGGAAACCTGAGTCTATATTTAAACCACTAGGTGTTTTCATCGTGGCGGTTTTTATTGCTTTATTTTTTCCAAGTGCTTTAGGTAGTGGGCGGGATATTTTTCCGGATATTATTGCTTCTACCAGTCTTCATTTTTTATTTGCCTTTTTTATCATTAAATTTCTTTTTTTTGCTTTAGGCATAGCCTGCATTGTGCCAGGTGGAATTTTTACCCCTCTTTTTGTTTTGGGCTCTGCTGTAGGTGCATTTTATAGTAATCTATTTTCCGTTCAACATAAAATATCTCTTATTTTTATCTTCTTATCCATGGCAGGATTATTCAGTGCGGTCGTACAAGCTCCTCTGACCGGTCTAGTATTTTTATTAGAAGCAAGCAATTCTTTTAATATTTTTTTACCCGGACTTTTTGTTTGCGCAATATCTTATGCTATTCCACAGATATGTAAAGTAGGTCCGCTTTATGAATTGCTATTAGAAAATGTAGTAAAAGATAAAATGAGTAGGCAATTAGGGGTAAGTGTTCGAAAAGATACGATAGCAGAGGAACTGGTGGAGAATAGTAGCTAATTTTTCATCCTATCCGTCTAAGCAAATATAAAGTGACACACAACCTCTTCAATAAGTTTTGAGAAAAGGGGGATATAGAAAAAAGATGTTGCGTGACCTGTGATCGCGCAGCATCTTTTCTATTTTTAGTATTGTGTTTACCGACTACCACCATGGCCACAACAATAATTTGTTGAGGGTTGTGTAGTAGCTGGAGGATCAATAGGATTGCCAAAGTCGTCATAATAATATGCGCCGTTGACTATATTGCCTTGTACGTTGTAGCAGTATGATCCGCAACCCCAACCATTAGGATATGATGTTGGAGGGGAAACGATGTTTCCATCTGCATCATAATAATGATTACCTGCTGTAAGGTTACCGTTTGTATCGGTGTAATATACCCTACAACCGCCAACGTAAACTGGGTTGCCATTGGCATCGGTATAATAGCAGTTCGCATTGAACATGGGATAACCTTGATTATTATAATACATGCCATTAATCGTGATGAGGTTTCCACTTTCATCATAATAGTTAACGGTCTTTGTCGTCTCAGCTGATGCTGTGACGCTAAACAGGGTAAACATAGCAGCTAATGTAAAAAGCGTTATGAATATCTTTTTCATATAGATTCACCTCCTAATCCGAATAAGATTAGTTGGAAGTATAGCATAGGGAGACAAAGAGTACAATA
>BNZI01000076.1 GCA_026000945.1 Clostridia bacterium
TTCCGCTTTGGCTTTTTGGTGTACTTGAACCTCCATTTGCTTGATAATTCAGTGTAAAGGTTCTTTGATAAAGTCCATAAAGTGTAGTATTTTCGCTGATCGTATAAGAGCCGGAAACAATGCTAACAGGGGCAGCTGCATCTGTAGATGAAGCAAAGCCTTTCTTTGTCCATCCCGTGTACACATTTTGGGCGGGAACTGTGATTTTTCCGCTGGTGGCTTTATTATAAATGGTAGTGGTAGACTCCCTGGTGGTTTTGGTGGTGTCTTTGTAATCAATTATTGTAGCTTTTAGGTCTTTTTTATAAATTGCATAAAGTGTGGTGTTTGCATTGACTGTCAAAGAAGTCAGAGCACTTGTTGCGTTGCTGTTGGTGTTCCATCCTATAAAAGTCCATCCGGATTTTACAGCAATAGGTTTTAAATCTGCGCTAGACCCTTTGGTCAAGGAAGCAGTCGTTTTGCTGGCGGATGTACCACCGTTTTCTGCATAATTATAGTTTAACGTTACAGAATTTGGTGTAGTAGGGTTTGTTGTCGTATTGTCTATAGGATCACTGACAGAAAAAAAAGCCGTATCATACTCTATGTTGGGTAAAGCTTGCCCAGAGGTATTTTTTAAACCAGAAATGACGATGTTATATTCATTTCCTTTGTTAACCACTGATTTATCAGAGCGGAAAATCAAGCAATAATCTTGTCCGTAGCCTGTTTTATCAATGGTGAAATACTTTCCGTTTGAACTAGGTGCTGACATCAACTGATTGAAAGTAGTAACGTCCGAAGTTTTTTTGTTTGTCATGGTAACCACAACACTGCCAGAATAGTTTTTTCCATATTTTGCAGAGTTGAGAGATACAGACCAAGCTTCACCTAATGAATTGCTTTGGTTTTTAAACATTTCTACTGGAAAATATCCTGCTGATGGCCAAGCGACATAATCTTTTACAGAGGCACTTGCTAAATCCACACCATACATTGCAGAATAATTTTCTACTACACCAAAACCTGTCTTTGTCATTTTCGGGTTTAAAATCCATCTACGATGACCTACATGACCGATATTGTGTAAATCAGAGTCGTCCAGATACATCAGTACAGTGGTACTAGCGAAGTTTTCTTTTGCTTTACTAGGTAGCCATGCTAAATTGGATTCAGCAGCTCCTTTTTTTCCTTGCTGGAAAGTTGTGTTATCCATTCCTTTTTGATTAAGGGGGTAGTGGGTTAATCCACTATTATTTACTGCTAGTAGGTAAGAAGCGGCTTGCGCTAAGGAGTTATAGTTAGCAAATAAAGTAACACTAGATAGACCAGCAAGATAACGTGCTAAGTTGGTCATGCTTAATCCAGCCTGTAAAGATTTATCGGTCGCTGAGCCTGGAGTATTATAGGGTGAACTAAGTTTAGGTGTACTTTTATAAGCGGAAGAGTTGGAAGGTTGTATAGCCTTCCATTTAGTAATAATATCTGATTTTGTATAGCCTTGGTTTAAGTATCTAGCTGTGTTTGTGCTTGCTTGTACAAACATAGTAGGGATCATACATTGAAATAATAAAGCAAGGATTAGCCATAAGGCAATTCTTCTTTTTTTCATTATTTTCCTTTCTTCGCTTTGAGGTAGAGAAATACGTGGTTGATGTAGAAGAATTTGTGATCATTCTTTGAAAAAATAACCACAATAAACATTTTTCTACATGGTAATCTTTTAAAATTTGATATAAAAATGGTTTAAATATTTTATTTAATAAAGATACAATATTTTTTATAAATAATCAATAA
>BNZI01000077.1 GCA_026000945.1 Clostridia bacterium
TATTTATAGAGTTTCCTTTTCTTTGTCAAATTATTCTTCTTTTATCACTTCTTATATTCCAAAAATGTCCAACATTTGACTATTTTTCTACAAACTCTTGATTTTTTTAATTAAATCTATTAAACTAAGTATCAGTAGTTACTAAATTTTTAAATAAACTGGACTATATCAATCTAAACAACAAACTATTTAAATGAATTGTGATGCTATACAGGAAAAACGGAGGATAAAATGGAAAAAGAGCCAATGATTAATGAACTATATTTTCAAAATACAAAAACGAATTTTGAGTTTCGTGTTAAAGGTGATACTGAATTTTTAACCACACTATTTACTCAAGCCATGAAAATGTTGGGAAATCAATCAGAAATGATTAGTTATACCGATGAAATAGGTGTAGAAAACAAGTGGTCCCACACAAATTTAATTGAATTTATTCATCAAAAAAAGGGATACAGAAAAGCATAAAAAAGTAAACAATCAGGATATTAATCATGTCTTGATTGTTTACTTTTTTTATAGTTGTTCAATTTCAATTAACCAAAGACGAGAGCTAGCATCACTTGGCATTCTTAAATCACCTCTAGGAGAAAGAGCTATTGAACCTACTTTTGGACCATCTGGCAAGCAGGAACGTTTAAACTGTTGACTGAAAAAACGCTTATAAAAAACTTTCATCCATTTTCGGAGAATATCTCTATCATAATATCGCCAAAAAGCCAATTCAGCTAAATGATCAATTTTAGCAGGAGAAAATCCATATCTTAACATATAATACAAAAAGAAATCGTGTAATTCATAAGGTCCTACTGTATCTTCTGTTTTCTGTGTAATACCGCCTTGATTATCCAAAGGAAGCAGCTCTGGACTAATGGGCGTATTGAGTATATCCTGTAAAATAAGAGATAAACGTTCATCTTTCACTGTATTCTGATAATGTTCTACCAAATGGCGTACTAAAGTTTTTGGCACTCCTGTATTCACAGCATACATCGACATATGATCTCCATTATAGGTGGCCCAACCAAGAGCCAACTCTGACATATCCCCTGTACCAATGACTAAAGCTCCTATCTTATTTGCCAAATCCATCAAAATTTGTGTGCGTTCTCTAGCCTGAGCATTTTCATAAGTAATATCGTGTACATTTTCATCTTGTCCAATATCTTTGAAATGCTGGCGTACAGATTCTTCTATCGAAATTTTTTTCAGATTAACCCCTAGGCAGACACTTAATCGGCAAGAATTTTGATAAGTCCAATCACTTGTACCAAAACCAGGCATCGTAACTGCCAAGATATTTTCCCTAGGCAAATTTAAAAGATCAAAGGCTTTTACGGTAACGAGTAAAGCCAAAGTGGAATCTAATCCCCCAGAAACACCAACGATGGCATTGATACACTGTGTATGCTCTAAACGTTTTTTTAGGCCGTAGCTTTGAATAGATAAAATTTCTTCACAACGTTTTTCTTTTGTTTGTTTATCTTTAGGAACAAAGGGTGTAGGGTCTATAAAACGTTCAATTTCCATACGTGTGGAATCCATCGTCAAATAATTCCATACATGACTTTCCG
Organism: Clostridia bacterium; assembly: GCA_026000945.1. GTDB lineage: Bacteria > Bacillota > Clostridia > Lachnospirales > Lachnospiraceae > BNZI01. Next base: position 1,575 of record BNZI01000077.1, read on the forward strand.
GATGAATTTCCCCATAAGTATTCATTCTTTGTCTATCTTTTACTAAACGCTCTAAATCTACATCGGCATACAACAGCCCTTCTTGTAGAGGAAAAGGTTACCAAAACCAAAGAAAAAAAATACCCATCTCTGTACCTGCAGGTATTGACCACGGTCAAAGTATACGTTACCGGGGGCAGGGGGATTTAGGCAGCAATGGAGG
>BNZI01000078.1 GCA_026000945.1 Clostridia bacterium
AATACAAAAGGAAAATTTATGGGTACGGACGATGCAAAGAAACTTGTTAAAATAGAAGTTGAAGCAATTAAAAAAGCGAGCGACTATGTAGACTTTGCGCAGTATGATTCAAATAAAGATGGAGTGATTACGGCAGATGAATTACATATTTTGACTATCGTAGCGGGATACGAATTTAGTTATCCGGGTGCTTTGGGTGCTTTGGAACCTAATTTGAATGCTCATTGGAGCTATGGGACATTATTATCTGAGGGAGCGTTTGTAGATGGGAAACAGATTCATAGTTATATACAAGTAGGAGAAAAACATGGGGATGCATCTAAAACACATATGGCTACCATAGGACCAATCTGTCATGAATTAGGACATGAGCTAGGTTTGACAGATCTTTATGCGGGTACAGAGGCTGTAACACAAGGTCTGGGTGGATATAGTGTGATGGCTTCCGGTTCGTGGGGTAGAGTAAATGAAAATTATGATTATGGTTCTAGTCCCAGTCATTTTGATGCCTATTCGTTGGATAAATTAGGAATTGTGAAAGCGGCAACTCTTAATCCTTTTAGTACTGCACAAAGTTATGATGGTCCTTTGGAGGCGATGTCTACAGGTCGGAAAAATATTTTCAAAATCAATATAGAGAATAATACTAAAGAATATTTTTTAGTTGAAAATCGACAATACGAAGGCTTTGATGCAGGAATGAGAGCCTATACTAGTGCATCAGCCCAGGGTGGTATTGCCATTTATCATATCAATACAAATTTTGAAAATAATATTGGACAAGGAAATTTAGTCAAGATATTAGAAGTGAATGAGAAGACATTAGGATATTCTGCTTTGATGGAGAAACAGTATACACAAGTCAATGCTTTATATTCTACTTCTGGAGTTCATTTTATTTCACCAAGTACGACACCTTCACTGAGTTTAGAAAAATCTTGGTTTGAGATTTCTGTACAGGATGAACCAAAATCTTCGATGAAGATCAAGATAACAAGGATACAAGGTTGGATAGAGTTTGGTTCAAAATGGTATTATTATGGTCCGGATGGAAAAAGAGCAACAAATTGGCTTAAAATAAACAACCAATGGTATTACTTTAACAAAGATGGGGTTATGCTGACCGGTTTTCAATATATCAGTGGAAAATGGTACTACTTCTTTGAGAAAAAAGGTTCAGAGGAAGGTGCTTTAATAAGCAAAAGTTGGCTTTATTTAAATAATCAATGGTATTATTTTAATCAAGATGGGGTTATGCTTACTGGCTTACAAGATATTGGAGGAAAATTGTACTACTTGTCTGAGAAAAAGAATTCAGAGGAGGGTGCTTTACTCTATACCACACCGAATAATGGAGATTTAGTATATAATACAAGCCCAAAAGCAAGAATAGCCCCTTTGTCTGAAGAAATTTTGATTGACGATTTGGCGACTCTTAGCGATGTAAAAGACTTAGACCCACAAGTTTTCTTGGTGACAGTTTCCGAAGAGGAAGCACAGACAGAAGAGATGACTTTGGCTAGTCGTATACCTTCTCGTACCACTTTAGGCTGGCATTCATCGGGAGGTCGCTGGACCTATCAAGAAAGCGGTGGATTAGTTCGAAATGGATGGAGGAAGATTCAAGCGCAATGGTATTATTTTGATCAAAATGGATATATGTTGACCGGTTTACAAACCATTGGCGGTAAACTCTATTATCTTTCTGAGGAGAAAAATTTCCGCGAAGGTGCTTTACTT
>BNZI01000079.1 GCA_026000945.1 Clostridia bacterium
AAGAAAAGTCATCTTCTTTGCATATTCTAGGTTTACTCTCAGATGGGGGAGTGCATAGCCACATTGAACACTTGTATGCCGTATTGGCTTTAGCAAAGCAAGAGGGTCTATCCAAAGTATTTGTGCATTGTTTTCTAGATGGAAGAGATACGCCACCATCTTCTGGAAAGTTTTATTTAGAAGCATTGGAAGATAAAATGAAAGAACTTGGAGTAGGAAAAATTGCTTCTTTGTCCGGTCGTTATTATGCTATGGATAGAGATAATCGTTGGGATCGAGTAGAATTAGCCTATGCAGCACTCACACAAGGAAAGGGTAATCAAGCACAAGATGCTAGTACTGCGATTACGGAGTCTTATCAGAAAGCATTGAATGATGAATTTGTACTTCCTACAGTAATCACAGAAAATGATCAAGCGATAGGCGTTATTCGTGAAAATGACAGTGTAATTTTTACTAATTTTAGACCAGATAGAGCCAGGGAATTGACAAGAGCTTTTTGTGATCCCTCGTTTTCTGGTTTTTCTCGAGCATCTCAATTAGATTTAACCTTTGTTTGTTTTACAGATTATGATGAAACGATACCAAATAAATTTATTGCTTTTCCAAAAGAGGGTATTCAAAATACTTTCGGTGAGTTTTTAGCCAAGAATAATCGTACGCAAGCCCGTATTGCCGAAACAGAAAAATATGCCCATGTTACCTTTTTCTTTAATGGAGGTAAGGAAGATCCCAATCCAGGAGAGGAAAGGTTTTTAGTAGCTTCTCCAAAAGTAGCCACTTATGATCTACAGCCGGAAATGAGTGCATATTTAGTTTGTGAAAAAGTTGTAGAAGCGATTGACAGTACCAAATTTGATGTAATTATTGTCAATTTTGCCAACCCGGATATGTTAGGACATACAGGTATAGAGTCTGCGGCGATTCAGGCGATTGAAAGCGTAGACCATTGTGTAGGCAAAATTTTAGAAACTTTGTTACGTCATCATGGAACTTTATTCCTTTGTGCAGATCATGGTAATGCGGAACAGTTGATTGATCCCACTACGCAGGGGGCATTTACAGCACATACTACCAATCCAGTACCCTTTATTTTGGTGAATGCTGAATCCCAATATTCTTTACGTGAAAATGGCTGTTTAGCGGATATTATTCCTACCATTATTGAATTGATGGGACTGGAACAACCAACAGAAATGACAGGAAAGTCCTTATTAGTCAAAAAAATGCTTGGACAAAGTGAGGCTAAATCCGTAGGAGAACGATAAGATGCAAGCAAAGAGGTGGAGTTTGCAGAAAATTCTTCTTTTACTTAGTGTGTGCAGTTTCTTTTTACCACTTTTGGTATGGGCAGAACCACCGGAAGATGAAGCTGAAGTAAGTTATGAAAGTTTGACAGAAGTAGTTAGTCAAGCAATGGATGAAAATTATCAAAAAGTGCAAGACTTAGTTGCTACTTTTGTGGAAAATGAAGTAAAAAAGCAAATTGGGGATACAGATATTTTAAAAGAGGCCATAGAAGGACAGTTAGTTCCCTTATTAAAAGATATGATAGAAAATCAATTTTCTAATTTTTCCGGAATACCTTTTATTCAAAGTATGATTGAACAAGCGGCAAAAGGTCCTTATATGGAACAGCTACTTAAAAGTGAAATTGCGCAAGAAATTAGAGATAGTACGCTGCATTATGGTGCGCAAGAAGTAGTGAATCAACTAGGAAT
>BNZI01000080.1 GCA_026000945.1 Clostridia bacterium
GGGTAATTTTTTACTCTTTTTTCAACATCCTAAACAGGAGTTTATTTATTTTTATGCGGCACAGCTTTTATTTTTTCTCGTTTATTGGCTATTATATCGTTTAATTTACCGAAATATTTCGCATTTACTTTTTACTTATGTCTGTTTTTCTCTTTGTATCAGCTTGCTTTTATTAAGTCACCTTTCCTTAGATAAAGCTATTCGCCAATTTATTTTAGTTTTAATCGCTGCTGCCATTAGTTTAATTATTCCTTTATTTCGACCATTTAAATGGATTTTTCGCATTCCTCTATTTTTAGGCTTTTTTGGTATCTTCGTACTTGCTCTTGTCTTTTTTTTCGGACGAGCAGAATATGGAGCAAAAATATCCTTTCAAATCGCAGGTTTTAGTTTCCAACCTTTTGAACTAGTAAAAATCACTTATATCTGTTTTTTAGCAGGTTTTTTTAGTAAAAATTATACAGAGAACAAAACCAAAAATTCAAAAATGGACATACCTATTGCAGAAGAGAGTGACCTATCAGAGCAAAAAAAAGTTCTTTCTTCAGAAGAGGATTTTATACCGGATTCTTACATGTCAAGTGAAGAACCTATTCAAACATTTACAGAAGAAGAAAATACTCCTTTGCCCTCTCCCACAGACGACATCGTCAGAGATTTAAACTATCAAGTCATGAAACCCATGCCAGAACCGAACATCCAACAGAAAAAGTCCTTAAAACAAAAATTCTTTTCCTTATGCAAAACTCTTTTTTCTCATGAAAATGTGATCGTCAGCTTACTCGCTCTTGGACATATGTTCTTCTTTGTACTTTCTAGAGATTTAGGTTCTGCTCTGTTATTTTTTTTCATTTATCTTTTTATTGCTTTTATTGCTTCTGGTCGCTTATCGTATTTGATCGTCGGAATTGCGCTGACTACAGCCGGAGGGTTTTCTTCTTACTGGTTATTTTCTCACGTACAAGTACGTGTACAAGCTTGGCTAAATCCTTGGAATGACCCTTATAACAAAGGTTATCAAATGGCTCAATCTTTAATTGCTATTGCCAGCGGAAGCTGGTTTGGTCTTGGGCTGGGCAAAGGCTCCGCACAAAAAATCCCTATTGTGACAAAAGATTTAATTTTCTCTGCTTTATGTGAGGAATTCGGCGGTTTATTTGCTATCTGTTTTATTTTACTTTGTTTAGCTGTTATTTTACAATGTTTCTTAATTATTTTTAAAGCAAAAACAATGTTTTTACGCCTAATCAGTCTAGGTTTTTCCTTAATGTATAGTTTACAAATTTTTCTTAATGTCGGAGGAGCAATTAAATTTATCCCACTAACTGGTATGACTTTTCCTCTTTTAAGCTATGGTGGCAGCTCCTTACTTAGTATTTTCCTAATTTTTTCTCTTTTGCAAGAAGCAGGTAAAAGTTAAGCTACTCCAAAATAAGAATTTGTATCTATCGTGGATCAATGCCCCTTCTTGTAACATCATTTTATGCAACTGTTACATTACTCGTCAGTTAGACTGAACAATGTTTTAACCCCCACACCTTAATTAAAAAAATTTCCAAACCCATGACAAACAAAGATGATGATTTACGATGAATACAAATTCTAAATTCGCGCGTAATCAGAAAGAGAAAGGAGGCACAATGAACGAAGAAAAGCAAATCAAACAATCTATACGATTTTTAAATTATTTATTTGCCGGACTAATT
>BNZI01000081.1 GCA_026000945.1 Clostridia bacterium
GAAATCAATGTTTGCACAATATTTGACATTTGACAAGGAGTGTGCAATGGCACTCAACTTATATCAACGGGCTTTTGGAGGGCAAATTGTAGATGTACAATACTATAGAGATCTTCCTGAAGATTCTGGTTTAGTGGTTTCGGAAGAGGATAAGGACTTAATTTTATTTTCACGATTGATTTGGCCAGATGGTAGAGAATTATTATGTGCAGATATCATCGGTCCGGTGGAACGTGGAAATAATATGTATGTTTCTGTACAAACGGAGAGTACTTCGGAAGTAAACAAGGCGTGGTTGAATTTGCGGGAGGGTGGAAAAATTCATATGGATTTAATGACTAGTTTTTTCGCTACTCTGCATGGTTCTTTACAAGACAAGTTTGGTATAAATTGGATGTTTACTGTACCCAAAGAGCCTTTTAGAGAGTATCCATAAAACGAGTTCAAACTCTTTATAAAAAAAGTAGTCATCATGGAAATGAGCATGATGGCTACTTTTTACGAGCATGTTATCGCTTAGTATTTTCTTATTTATAAATACCCCTAAGTGTTAAGGGAAACTTTTTTGTTTTCTTCTTAAAAAGATTTTTCTCAAAAAATCAGCGGGAATAACTGTAGCAGATAGTAGTAAAATCAAAATTAATTCCGTATTTTGTAAAGGAGTTGTGCTACACCAAGTCCCATAGCTCCTGTTGAAAATGCAGGATCTGCCAAATCTTTCAAAGCTAAAGTTTTTCCTTTTAGTGGACTAAATACTTCTATTTTTTTTCCGCTCAATTTTACTTCTCCTTGTGCTTTTAGAGTACTATTATCTCCTGATTGTGCAACCGAAACACTTCCTTTATCATCTCGATAGTCAATCATTGTCAAAACAAACGAAACAATCATCGCTACAGCAACAGCGAAAAATGTCCACAACATACCAGAGATATCGTTAGTTTCCGGATTAATATAAGAGGGAAAACCAAAAACACCAAGTCCGCCCATGATATAACCCTTGATATTCCTCCAACCAATCAGTGCACCACCTACTGCTGCACCAATACAAGAAATAGCAAAATAACGTTTTCTTGGTAAAGTAATACCATAAATAGCTGGTTCTGTTACACCAAATATACCAGAAATAAAAGCTGGTAAAGCTGTACTTTTTAATTTTTTATCTTTTGTTTTCAAAAAAATAGCTAATACAACTGCTGTTTGCGCAAAACTAGCAGCAAACGTTGAACTTAATACGGAAGTAAATCCCTGCGTTCCTATTTGCAAAATTGCAATAGGAACCAATGCCCAATGTAAACCAAAAATAACAAGTATCTGCCAAACTGCTCCTAAAACCAAACCAGCCAACAAAGGACTGATTCCCATGATTGTATCGAATGCCGTAGAAACAAAAGAGCTAAATGCACTCATAATCGGTCCTAAAACAATAAAGGTAATTGGTACAATAATAAGTAAAACAATAAAAGGCGTTAAAAAGGTTTTCACTAAAGCATGCATCCTTGGTTTAACCCATTTTTCTAATTTAGCCGCCAACCAAACTGCCACAATAATAGGAATTACACTGGATAAATATCCATTCATCGGAAAAATAACAGGTGCACCAAACAAAGTCGCATGATAATTCAAACCAAAAATTTTTCCTATACCATCCATCGCCCCTAGATTAGGAGCCAT
>BNZI01000082.1 GCA_026000945.1 Clostridia bacterium
AAAAGAAAAACAATCTCCCTTCTCCTTTTTGTATTGGGTATTAACCGATGAAAAAGAAAAACTGTATCATAGAATCAATCAAAGAGTGGATGAAATGCTAGAAAAAGGGCTCGTGGAAGAAGTGAGGAAACTCAAGGAAATGGGTTGCCATAAAGGTTTAGTTTCAATGAAAGGCATAGGTTATCAGGAATTATTTGCGTATTTAGATGGGAAATGTTCTTTAGAAGAAGCAAGTGAAAAAATTAAACAAAATAGCAGGCACTTAGGCATGGTGGATACTATCAACACATCTCCCTTAGACATTTAAGATATTCTCCACAGATTTTAAAACTCCTAGTTTACCATGATACCAAGTCAAAGCCCCCTGCAAATACACAATGTAAGGCTCTTTCATCGGAGCATCTGCACTTAATTCAATCGAAGCCCCTTGCACAAAGGCACCCGCCGCCATAATCACAGAAGAATCATAGCCTAACATTGATTCAGCTTCTGGTTTAACAAAACTATCCACTGCCGCCGCGCTCTGTATTCCTTCACAAAAAGATAAGACCTTCTTTTCGCTCCCTAAAACAATCCCTTGTACAATATCACTTCGCTTTTGTGTACTACTAGGTTTCACTTCATATCCCATATGCTCATAGATATCCGCAGCAAAGATGGCTGTCTTAACCGCACAGGCCACCACTATAGGGGCAAAAAAAATCCCCTGAAGCAGGGATAAATTCATGCCAAAATTTGCCCCTATTTCTCTTCCTAAACCAGGCGCATTTAAACGATAAGCAGCATGATTGACCAAATTTTCCTTTCCAATTACATATCCTCCACTTTGCACCAATCCGCCCCCTGCATTTTTGATCAAAGAACCTGCAATTAAATCTGCTCCTACTTCTAAGGGCTCTTTCTCTTCTACAAATTCCCCGTAACAATTATCCACCAAGCAAATGACATCTTGTTTTTTTTGTTTAATGACACTGATAACTTTTTCTAGAATTTCTATAGAAAACGCACCTCTGCTGCTGTAACCAGCAGAACGCTGTAGTAAAACTAATTTTGTTTTTTCCCCTATAGCTGCCTCAATTCCATCGAAATCAATTGAATTATCCTCAAGCAAATCTACTTGCTTGTAAGAAAGATGAAAATCCAAAAAAGACCCTGCACAATTCCCTCGAATGCCTAACATCTCATCTAAGGTATCATAAGGTTTACCAAAAACAGAAAGCAGTTCATCTCCGCTTTTTAAATTCCCTAAAATCGCCAAAGCTAAAGCATGTGTTCCGCTCATAATTTGGGGACGTACTAAAGCGGCTTCTCCTTGGAATATTTCTGCAAAAACTGCTTCTATCGCATCCCTGCCTAAATCCGTATATCCATATCCAGAAACATTAGCAAAATGGATGTCACTAATACGATTCTTTTGCATGGCATAAATCACTTTTAACTGATTGTATTCTGCAATTTCTTCCACTTTGGCAAACTGCTTTTTCACTCTTTTTTCACTTGCTTCTCCCAATCGCAAAACTTCTGGAGATATACCTAATTTTTGATACTGTTCTTCTTTATTTTCCATCAAATTTCATTTGCTCCACTTGCT
>BNZI01000083.1 GCA_026000945.1 Clostridia bacterium
TAGTGAATCAACTAGGAATAGACCAAAAGAAAGAAGAGGGGATAAAGAGCATAGTAGATCAAGTATGGAATACCCCTTTCGTTTCCGTAGGCAATGCACAAACAAAAGTAAAGAGTCCAAAGAAAATGAGAAGTATCTTTGGTAACATCAACAATCCTTCCTACTACCAATTTACTGTAACAGAATGGAACACTTGGAACTTGCTCTTTTTTTCCGTAAAAACTTCTCCAAAACAAATTGAAGTGACTGGTTGGAACACAAAAAGAATTAAGCCTCTGACTATGATGAATACTGCATTTCAAAGCGTAATGAACCTAGAATATTATCAAAAGAATCTGGATAAGCTAGATCATAAGCTCATTATTGAACAAGCTTTTTTGAAAGCATTAAAAGAGGTATGTCAGAAACATTTACCGTCTTTTTTGCAGCCAACAGAGTCTGATGAAGCCAAGCAAGTGTAAACTGAAGGGTAGACATCTTTCATTAGCTAACTGACAGAAAAAGAATTAAAGGCAGGTTTGTCGTTCAACAATAACTGGACGCAAGCTTGCCTTCGACATATATACAAAGGAGGTGGAGTTGGAGGCAAGAAAAATGCAGAATGAAGCATATAGGGCTTGTCTTTTATCAAGATGGATCATACAGAAAATAGTGAAATGGATAATACGCTCACACAAGATGGACAAATGCAATCTCTTGAACAAATGCAAGAAGAAATTCGTTTGGCAAAAGAGGAATTGCTTCAATTAAAAGAAATTGTGGATGAAGTACAAGAAACGGCAGATCCTTTTTTAGCAAAATATATTGCTTTGGAAAAAGAAAGTACAGAAGCATTAGATAGCAAAAAGCATACTGAGCAATTATTGGAATCGACAAGGAAAGTTTATGAAGTAGCGGAAACAAAAGATGAAAGAGAATTTTTAGAAGGTGCGATCAAAGAAACAGAACAAGATTTTTTCCGTGCAGAAGAAATTTGGCAGGAAGCAGAAAATCATTACCGGAAATTTGCCGTAAGTGATGATTATCAAAATGTGATTCAGGTTTTGGAAGAAACTACAGAATTGTGGCATCTTGCTCAAAGCCGTTTGGATGACTTGAGAAAAAAACTGAAAGATCAATTTGATATTGAATCGGAAAATCCTATAGCAGAAGAAGCACAAAATAGTCAACCTCAGTTTGTTCATGCACAAACATTTTTTCGTCAAACCTTAGAAAAAAAAGCCCAAGAATCCCAAGAAAAAATAGTCGAGCCTGTCCAAGAGTTTTTTGAAGTAAACAAATCAATTGCAGAAGCTGAAGTAGCAGAAAAATCCAAGGAAACGTCAGAACAAATCCAGCCAGAAGAAACAGTCAAGGCCAATCAAGACTTTTTTGAAGTAGAATCACTTGCAGATGAACTCAAAGAAATATCCGATCAGACCTATCAAGAAGAAGCTAAAATAGATCAAAATTTTTTAGAAGAAGAGCCATTTGCAGAAAAATCCAAGGAAACGTCAGGACAAACTCAGCCAGAAGAAACAGTCAAAGTCGATCAAGACTTTTTTGAAGTAGAATCACTTGCGGACGAACTTAAAGAAATGTCAGATC
>BNZI01000084.1 GCA_026000945.1 Clostridia bacterium
TGCATACTTGAGCTTGAGAAAAATCAGCCTTTTTCTGAATTTCTACAGAAAAACAACTGATCAAAGCCAAAACTTTTTCTTGCTGTATTCCAGTAAGTGTAGAAATCTCTTGTTCGGGATTTACTTGACTTTTCTCCCACAATACCTTTTGTAAAGCCAGAGGAAACCATCCTAATAAAAAATCTTTTGCTTTTTGATTTTTTTGCCTTTCTTTACGTTTGTTCCAATACGTCTCCAATTCCTTTGGATTCATTTGCGGAAAAAAATTTAATACAATCCGAACTCTTTGCTTTTTCTCTAATGCACAGGCAACATAACGACTCAATTGAAAAATTGCTATTCCCGATAAACCATAGTTTGTAAATTGAATTTCCCCGCTTTCTTGTTTAATCTTTTGCTCATCTATCCACAAGGTAGCTTCTGCTCCGATACGTAAACCTTTTAATGTCCCCCAAAGATTACCTTTTGCATATAAAGGACTAAGGGCGGGCAATACCGGCACAATACTATGCCCGAACTGCTCCGCCCATTGATAAGGCAAGTCATTTGCCGAAAATTGACCTGCCAAAGATCCTGTGGCCAAAACCACTTTTTTTGCCCAAAACACAAAATGTTTTCCGCTTAAACAAAAGATTTCTTTTTGTTTACTTAAAGACTGGACATCATATTCTAAGTAAATTTCTACTCCTAAACTTTTTACTTTTTCCGTTAAAATCCCTACAACCGAGCTAGCTTGCTCACTGTAAGGATAAAAGTATCCGTTTTTTTCTTTTGGATAAAGACCTAAATGCGAAAAAAAGTCCAAAGTTTTTTCTAAAGGAAAGTTTTCTAAAACAGACCAAAGCAAAGATTTTTCTTCACCATGATAGCAATCCTTTGTTTGCCAAGCATTCGTAAAATTACATTTCCCATTGCCTGTGGCACAAAGTTTTCTGCCTACTTTTTTTTCTTTTTCTAAGATAAGTATCTTTTTTGTCTGACTCGCAGCATGAATGGCTGTCATTAGCCCACAAGCTCCTGCTCCGATAATCACACAATCCCAAATCTCTTTTTCTTTCTTATCCATTTCCATTTTTTATTTTATCTTTCTTTATTTTCTTCGGATTCGAACACACATAATTATGTTCCATGGTAATCTGACAAAGCATATTAGACTGAGTATAAATCCAATCTTCAATCGAAAGTTTGATTTTTTCCTGTTTTTTTTGCGTATATTCATACGGGACTGTCAAATCAAAAGATAAACACTTTTCCCCTTCTATGGCTTGTACACGTAAATCATGATAGGATAAATCCTCTTCGCCTAAAAAAAACAAACCTTCTTCAACGATAGACTGCAAATGCTTTCTTTCCCAATAATTATCTCCTCTTGGATCAATGTGTACAACAAGGGAAACTTTGCATTCTTTCCAGATCTTCTGCTCAATTCGTTCCGCCACTGCATGAGCATCCTCTAAACTCATTTCACTAGACATCTCCACATGTGCCGAACCCATATTTTTATTTTCCCCGTAATTATGAATCAAGACGTCATGCACACCCAGTA
>BNZI01000085.1 GCA_026000945.1 Clostridia bacterium
CGTCAAATTGTGTGCATGAACTGTATAATAAATGTTTTATACTTATTTTACCATAATGACAAAGTCAATCATGGTTGCACTAATTGAATGTGCTTTTTACATCAACTTCCTCGTCAAATTGTGTACATCGAATGGTATAATAAACGTTTTATGCTTATTTACCATGATGACAAAGTCACAAGTATAGTTGCACTAATTTGAATGCGCTTTGTACATCAACTTCCTCGTCAAATTGTGTACATCGGAATGGCATAATAAATGTTTTATGCTGATTTTACTTTTTACGAGACCTTACACAGACTCTAAGCTGATGACTTTTATACTTTCTTGAACAATACAACACTGTCATTGTTTCGTAAAGAACACTTAAAGCACATAAGAAAAGAGATAGCAAAATCCTATCTCTTTTCTTATGTGCTAGCGAACTAATTGTTTGCTGATCTGATATTGTTCTTCAATAATATCTTTTTTCATCTGTAATGCTTCTTCTATATCATAGTCAACATATTTTCCCGCTTTAAAACCTACTACACGGTTACTTGTCCCTTGTGCCAAAAGCTCCACTGCTCTAACTCCCATAAAAGAAGCGTGTACACGGTCTGAACAAGTCGGTGTACCCCCTCGTTGAATATGCCCAAGAATGGTTGCCCTAGTTTCTATCCCGGTAACTTTTTCAATTCGTTTTGCTAAATTAATGCTATCTCCTACTCCTTCGGCATTGACAATAATATGATGTCTTTTTCCAATTTTTCTACTATTTGCAATACGTTCCAATAATGCCTCTTCGTTGCGATCATAACGTTCTGGCAATAAAATATCTTCCGCACCATTGGCAATCCCACACCATAAGGCCAAATAGCCCGCATTTCTTCCCATGACTTCAATAACACTACAACGTTCGTGAGAAGTAGAAGTATCCCGCACACGGTCGATCGCTTCCATTGCTACATTCACCGCTGTATCAAAACCAATCGTATAATCAGTGCAAGCAATATCCAAATCAATCGTTCCCGGCAAACCAATGGTATTAATTCCTTGCTTAGATAATTTCAAAGCTCCCATAAAAGAACCATCTCCACCAATTACCACTAAGCCTTCAATACCCTGCTTACGACAAATTTCAGCTGCTTGTTTTTGTACCTCTAATTGTTTAAATTCCTCACATCTAGCAGTGTATAAAATTGTACCTCCACGATTTAAAATATCACTAACACTGTTTCCATCCATATCTATGATTTCTTCTTTAAGCAAACCTGCATACCCACGGCATATACCTTTTACTTTTATCCCCCTGTATGTTGCACTACGTACTACTGCACGAATAGCTGCATTCATACCTGGCGCATCTCCCCCACTGGTTAATACAGCAATGGTTTTTAGTTTTGGCTCTTCCATAATTATCCCTCTATTTCCTTTAATTTTACGTTTTCTTTTCCTAACTTTTGATTTAATTTCTCTAAAAAAGCTTCTTCTAGCAGAACCGAATAGTTATCAGGAAGACGCTTCATCGCTTTTTCTTTCGCAATATATACCAGTAC
>BNZI01000086.1 GCA_026000945.1 Clostridia bacterium
TTGCCATGCGGGTTTTGGTTTGGGTTTTGAACGTTTAGTGATGTATATTACAGGGATAAACAATATCCGAGATATTCTTCCTTTTCCTCGTACACCAGGCAATTGTGATTGATGGGTCAATTCTATTGATTAATATTTACTGTTCAAATCAACAGAATCAGGAGGTATGCCATGAAATTTATACACACTGCAGACATTCATTGGAATATGTCTCCGGATGTCGATTCTCCTTGGGCGGAAAGTAGAAAAAAAGCCATTCAAGATACGTTCCGTTCTTTAATTTCTCTGGTGAAAAAAGAACAAATACCTTTGCTTTTGATTTCTGGGGATTTATTTCACAACCAACCTCTTTTACGGGATTTAAAAGAAGTGAATCAACTATTTGCTAGCATTTCGCAAACAAGAGTAGTTTTGATTGCTGGAAATCAAGACTATATTCGAGCCTCTTCACCCTATCATGGTTTTGTTTGGGCAGACAATGTTACCTTCCTATCTGATCAGAAATTGACTTCTGTTTATTTTCCAGAGTTGGATACAGAAGTTTATGGATTTAGTTATCATTCACCAGAAATCACAGAGCCTTTGTTAGACCATATTCAAATTCCAGAACATAGAAAGTGTTTTCGGATTTTGTTAGCTCATGGAGGAGATGAGCAGCATTTGCCGATTAGTATGGAAACGTTTTTAAGTTTAGATTTTGATTATATTGCTATGGGGCATTTGCATCGTCCAAGTGTGATTGTAAAAAATAAAGTGGCTTATGCGGGATCTTTGGAACCTCTAGGGAAAAATGAGCCGGGTAAGCATGGATATGTTTTTGGAGAATATTTGGGAAAAACACTTACATTTCGACATATGCCTTTAGCTAGATTGCAATATATTTCTTTAGTGATCCATATTACAAGAAAAACAAGTAATGAAGAACTGCTTGAGTTAGTTTCCTCTGAAATTAAAAAAAGAGGTATTCAAAATATTTATCGTTTTCGTTTGAGGGGATTTTCTAATCCAGAAGAATCTTTTGATTTGAGCAGTCTGCAAGAAGAATTTAAGATTATTGATATTTTGGATGAATCAGAACCTGAATATGACTATGAGTCGTTAGAAAAAAAGCATGAAAATGATTTAATTGGTTTATATATACAGTCTTTGCGAAAAACACAAATGAATAAAACAGAAAAGAAAGCTTTAGCTTATGGATTAAAAGCACTGATGCAAAATACACAAGAAGGGTAGGTTTAGTCTGTGGTTATCAAGCATTTGTATGCCAGTGGTTTTGGTAGGTTTCGTGATGAGTCCATTCGTTTAGGTCCAAACATCAATATTGTTTACGGAAAAAATGAATCAGGAAAATCTACGCTTCATTCTTTCTTACAGGCAATGCTATTTGGCATGGATCAGGATAATCAAGAACTTTTTCAGCGTTACCAACCCTGGGATTCACAAGTTCCTTACGGCGGTCGCATTCATTTGGAACATCAAGGTATTTTGTATCGGATAGATCGAAAATTTCATCCTAATCCAATAGTAAGGC
>BNZI01000087.1 GCA_026000945.1 Clostridia bacterium
CATTTAGCTTAAAAGATTATTTGGATGAAATTAAAGAGATTATGGCCAATAGTCGCTATCGTAACTTTCCCGTTTTAGATGAAAAGGGAAAATATAAGGGAATGATTGCCAGACGGGATTTACTAGGAGCAAGAGGGAAAAATATCATTTTATTAGATCATAATGAGCGCAGTCAAGCAGTTGATGGTATAGAGGATAGTGAAATTTTAGAGATTATTGATCATCATCGTTTGGGTACAATTGAAACGATGTCGCCCGTATTTTTTCGGAATCAACCTGTTGGTTGTACTTGTACGATCGTTTATTTGATGTATGTGGAAAATCAAGTCCCTATTGAAAAAAAAATTGCCGGCTTACTGTGTAGTGCGATTATTTCAGACACTTTGCTTTTTCGTTCGCCCACTTGTACAGATGTGGATAAAGAAGCGGGTTTGGCTTTAGCAAAAATTGCGGGTATCGAACTAGAAGACTATGCGAAGCAGATGTTTTTAGCAGGTAGTGATTTAAAAAGTAAAAGTCTGAACGATATTTTTTATCAAGATTTCAAACGGTTTTCTTCTGAAAATAAGAATTTTGGAGTTGGTCAAATTAATTCACTTAATGCAGAGGAGCTAGAAAAATTAAAAGTGAAATTACTTCCGTTTATGGAGGAAATGCTTAGCCAATTGACGGATTTAAATATGATATTTTTCATGCTAACGAGCATTTTGGATGAAAGTACAGAATTGATTTTTGTTGGTCAAGGAGCAGGGCAATTGGTAGAAAATGCGTTTCATGTTAAAACGCAGGAACAAAGCGTTTATTTGGAGGGAGTAGTTTCACGTAAAAAGCAATTAATTCCCGGATTGGTTTCTGGCTTGCTTTCTTAGAGGCTATTGAATTTTTTGTTTAGGGAATGAGATTTCTTGAAATTTTTCTAGCATTTTAGTGTCATCTCTGCGTGTGTGAGAGTCTGTTTAGTTCTTAGAAAATGATACACAAAAGTTGATTGACATATACTGGAAAATCGGAAGGTACATCAGCGAAAAAGTCAAGAACGACAAATGGGGAAAATCCATCGTTAAGGAATTCTCGTACTTTATTCAAACGCATTACGACGGTATAAAAGGCTTTTCGCCGCAAAACATCTGGCGCATGAAGCAGTTTTACGAGACCTACGCCGGAAACGAAGAACTCTCACCACTGGTGAGAGAAATTAGCTGGGCGAACAATCTTGCCATCATGTCGCGGGCGAAAACCGAAGAGGTACGTAAATTCTATCTGTTAATGTGTTCAAAGAACCGGTATTCAAGTCGTGAATTAGAGCGCCAAATTGACAGTGCACTCTTTGAACGGACTATGATCTCCAATGAGCAGAACCAGTTGTTCATTGAACGCAGCCCGGGGCTTGTCGCTTTGCGTGACAGCTATGTGCTTGAGTTCCTCGACATTCCCGAACACCACAAGGAAAAAGAACTTCGCAAAGCGATAATCGCCAACCTGCGCAACTTCATTCTGGAGTTCGGTAAGGATTTCACTCT
>BNZI01000088.1 GCA_026000945.1 Clostridia bacterium
ACATAACGTGCCCGATCAGAAGCTAAAAATACCGCTACATCAGCAATATCTTCCGGCTCTCCAAAACGTCCCAAGGGGATAAAAGGTAAAAATCTATCTTTTAATATCTGTTCCTGACCATTTTTCTTAGTCAAATCTGTTTCTACAAATCCTGGAGCGATAGAGTTACAGCGAACTCCAAATTTAGCATATTCTTGAGAAATTACTTTGGTAAAAGAAATAATTGCTCCTTTAGATGTAGAATAATTGGCCTGTCCCTCTTGTCCAACAATACCGCTGCTAGAAGCAATATTTACAATACTTCCTTTTTTTGCACTACACATCAACTTAAGTGCCTCTTGTGTCACACGTACGCAACCACCTAGATTGGTTTCTACTACTTCCCAAAAACTTTTCTCACTCATCATCAAAAAGTAGCCATCTTTAATCATACCGGCATTGTTGACTAAAATATCCAAATGTCCAAATTCCTTTTTAATTACTTTAAACATCTGCTTAATTTCTTGTGTACTTTGCATATCAGCTCTGACCAAGATAGCTTTTCTTCCTAATTCTTCTACTTCTTTTTGTACGGCTTTGGCTTGCTCTTCATGTCTTAAATAATTAATCGCAATATCTACGCCTTGTCTAGCAAGCTCTAAAGCAATTGCCCTTCCGATTCCCTTCGAAGCACCCGTAACTAATGCTGTACTACCTTCTTCAAATAATTTCCACATGATTTTTTCCTTTCAACTGTTGCAGCAGTTTTTCCATCTCTTTTTTCTTATCTGCACGGTATAAAAAAATCCCTTTATCTTTTCCTGTCAAAAATGAATTTAAAAAGCCTAATAAAGTATGCCCTGGTCCTACTTCAATTACAGCACAATTTTGAAATTGGCTAATCTGCCTCATTGTTTTTTTCCACTGTAAAGGCTGTGCACAATGCCGGACTAATTCTTTACGCAAAATATTCCCATTTTGTGTTTCTTCATAATACTGTGCATTTGTATTGAATAAAATAGGGATTTGGCTTTGACGTATAGGAATTTGTTTTAAATACTCGTTGAATTCTTCTGTCATTTCTTCCATAATTGCCGTGTGAAATGCCTGTCCTACAGGTAAGATTATCGTTTTATAGTTGAGTGAAGTCTTGACTGCTTCACAAAAAAGTGTAATGGCCGCTTCTTCGCCTCCTACTACAATCTGATGTTCAGAATTATAGAGCGCAATTTGCAAGATTTTCCGAGTAGATTCGGAAATTTCCGCACATATTTTTTCTATTATCTCTTCTCTTATGTAAGGGAAACTAACGGCACATAACTTTCCTGTTTTTTTTACTTTCGCCATCAATTTGCTTCTTTGAACAACAACTTTTACGGCATCTTCCAAGGTCAACGCACCTGTTGCAACCAAAGCAACATATTGGCCTAAACTGTGCCCTGCAACAATATCTGCCTCTATTCCTAGTTTTTTCAGCACTTCGTAATATGCCATGTCCATACAAAACATGATTAAAGCAGTATACTCTGTTTGCTTT
>BNZI01000089.1 GCA_026000945.1 Clostridia bacterium
TAAATGGAGCGACAGCAATACCCTGATGAATGGTGCCATGAGCGGTGCAATTCTTGAAAATTTTGTAGTGTCAGAGATTGTTAAAAGTTATCAGAATTGCGGGCGGGAAGCCTTTATTTATTATTATCGGGATAAGGATACTAAGGAGATAGATATTTTGTTAGAAGACAATGGCAAGCTATATCCTATGGAAATCAAAAAAACAACCACACCTCAACACCAGCTCACTCGAGTATTCGGAGTGATTGATAAGGCTTCTCTGGAGCGTGGAACAGGAGCAGTACTCTGCACAACAGATAAGCTATCGGCATTTGACCGTCAAAATTTGATTGTACCGATTTGGGGAATATAGTAGAAAATATAGTAATACGATGAATTTCATTTAATCTGGAAGAAGGCTATAGCGCTCAAGAAAAATGGCTTTGTAGGCAGTTTCTACGACATTTAGAAGATCGAAAAGCTGTTTTGTGCTACTTCAGGGGATAGCACAAAACCTCCTACTGTATTTTATCCTACGACAGGAGGTCTTTTTCTTCAATGTCCGTTTATTACTGGTTCTATTCATTTTCTTTTATACTACAAAGATTTAAGCTTAGATCACTGATTGAAAAGTGATTACTTTTTGGTATTGTCTAGAAATTCGGTATAGTATTTCTTTTTATTTCGCAGAAAATCAATATGTTTTTGTATTTTTTCTTGTTCAAGCTGTAAAATCGTTTCTTGTTCTTCCAAAATGTTTATTCTTTCTAGAATGGTACAATCACCTTTTTCACGTAATCTAGAGTAGTCAATAATTTTTGATAAGGACATACCTGTCGCTTTAGCACGGTAAATAAATGCAATCCAACGTAGATCATTATCTGTAAAAACTCGATAGTTCGTCACATTCCGAATAGGATGTAAAAGTCCTAACTTTTCATAATAGCGCAAAGTTGGAATAGATAGTCCAGTTATTTTAGCAATTTCTGATATTTTATAAGTTTTTGTCATGTTTAAAACTTCTTTCAATGACGTACCCCCACTACCTTAGATGTGGGAAATTTCTTGGCATATGGATTTAAACTCAAAATAGTACTTGCTATCAAGTGCACTTCATAGTTTAGACTAAGATTATATCATGATTACAAAGTGAATCATGGTTGCATCGATTGCGGCGAATGTACGTGAGCAAATTCTTTACACAATCGTGTGCATAAACGATATAATAAGCGTTTTATGTTTATTTTTATCATGATTGCGAAGTAAATCATGATCGTACCAATTTGAATGCGCTTTGCGCATAAACTGAAACTTAATCAGCAGGAGTTTTTCTCCACTGCTGATTGTAGCTGAAGCGATCAGGTGCCAAGTCGCTCCTGAATCTATGGTGATTAGAGCGACTTGGGAACGTGGTAAATTTCCTTGTCAAATTGTGTACATCAACGATATAATAAACGTTTTTTGTTTATTATATCACATAAAAGGAGGAAGTATTTTGAATCAATACGAGAATGGGTTAAAAA
>BNZI01000090.1 GCA_026000945.1 Clostridia bacterium
CAAGCTAATGATTCGCTCTGTGTTTTTTTGATCTAAATTTCCTGTAGGTTCATCCGCAAAAATAATATCGCAAGGTTTGAGCAACATACGAGCGATTGCCACACGTTGCTGCTCTCCTCCGCTAAGCATGAATACTTTTTTCTTGAGTATATTTGGATTTAGTCCTACTTTTTCTAAAGCCTGTACCATCACTTCCTGCTTTTTACCAGAAAAACTTCCCGCAATCTCAGCAGATTGATCTGCCGCTTCAGTAGAAACAAATGGTGTATTTTTTTTATTTTTTGCATATTTCAAAGCAACTGACAAATTTTGTTGCACATTATCCTCACCGATTAGAGCATAGTCTTGAAAAATGTAACCGAATACATAACGTTTGAGTAAAACAATTTCTTTTTTGCTCTGACTTTCTTTCCCATAAATCAACACTTTTCCTTTGTCTGGCATTTCTAATTTACCCATTAAATGAATCAGTGTACTTTTTCCACTTCCACTTGCCCCTACTAGGGTAACAAATTTTCCTTCTTCGATAGACAAGGATAAATCATGAAAAATTTCTTGCCCATGAAATGCCTTATCTACACCTTGTAATTCTACTGCACATTTCATCTTTTTTTACTTTCTTTCCTTTCCAATTGCTTCTTTCACATTTCGAGTGAGAAAATAACGCAAAATCAGCCAAACCATGAAAATCTCAATCAACGCATACCAAAAGCTATAGAGAATAAAATCTAAACGAGGAAAAAACAAACGAAGTACCACCACCAAAAACCATGTCGGAACACAAATCCAAAGAAATTCATTTTTACACAAAGAAAAAAACGAATAACCAAAAAGCATATGGATAGATAAACGCTTTTGTTTTCTCTCATACAAAAAGTAAATCGCGCAAAATACCATAAAGATCGAAAGAGCAAAAATCAGAATGATATTAGTGTTGATGCTCTGGAGGCCTTTTTGAAACTCGTATATCCTTTCCCCCAGTTGATCATACACGGGTTCAAAACGATAAATAAAATCTAAGCTTTCTGTTTCTTCCAAAACAGGAAGCAATTCTTCATAGACATCTGAGTCCGTGTCCAGATAAAAATAGACCGAAGTAGTCATCCAAGCGCCTAGCCAGCTATCATCTACTTTTTGATCATAAATTTCTACCAAAGGATCAACAATGAAGTTCCCCTCTGGATTTCCCGTTTCACTGTTATAAGTAAAATACTTAGAATCATCTTGTGCGTAAATAAAATTTACCGACACATCCTCAATGCTAAAACGATAAATAAAATCTAAGCTTTCTGTTTCTTCCAAAACAGGAAGCAATTCTTCATAGACATCTGAGTCCGTGTCCAGATAAAAATAGACCGAAGTAGTCATCCAAGCTAATGATTCGCTCTGTGTTTTTTTGATCTAAATTTCCTGTAGGTTCATCCGCAAAAATAATATCGCAAGGTTTGAGCAACATACGAGCGATTGCCACACGTTGCTGCTCTCCTCCGCTAAGC
>BNZI01000091.1 GCA_026000945.1 Clostridia bacterium
ACTCTAAGCAATTTGAACGGTATCCAGCTATTCCAGGCCCTCCAGGTCCACAAGGTCCTAGAGGAATACAAGGATCTCAGGGGGTTCAAGGTCCACAAGGAGAGCGCGGTGAAAAGGGCGATCCAGGCCCTCCCGGTCCTGCTGGCACACAAGGTCCTAGAGGGCCACAAGGTCCTAGAGGAGATGTTGGTCCACAGGGAGATCCTGGTTATCCTGGTCCGCAAGGTATACAAGGTAATCCCGGTCCTCTTGGTCTGCAAGTCCCAAAGGGTGATACTGGTGCTAAAGGAGATATAGGACCTACTGGAAATACCGGTCCTACAGGAGATACAGGACCTATCGGTCCTAGAGGTGTTATTGGACCAATAGGTATGACCGGAGCTACCGGAGCTATTGGTCCTATGGGAAATACTGGTCCTACTGGTGCTACTGGTGCAAGAGGAGAGGTCGGAGCTACTGGCTCTACAGGTGCTACCGGTCCTACTGGCGCTACTGGCCCTACGGGCAATACAGGAGTCACTGGACTTACAGGGGATACCGGAGCTATTGGTCCGACTGGCGCTACTGGTGCTATTGGTCCTACTGGCAATACAGGCGCTATTGGTGCTACCGGTTCTACAGGTGCCACTGGTGATATCGGTCCAACGGGTGCTACTGGTAGTACGGGAGCTATTGGTCCTACTGGCGCTACTGGTCCTACGGGTAATACAGGTCCAACGGGTGTCACTGGTCCTACAGGTGCTACTGGCGCTACTGGTAATACGGGTGTTACAGGTGCTACTGGTTCTACTGGGGACATCGGTCCCACTGGCGCTACTGGTTCTACAGGGGACACCGGCCCTACAGGGGACACTGGTCCTACGGGGGACACCGGTCCCACTGGCGCTACCGGTTCTACTGGAGACATCGGTCCAACAGGGGATACTGGTCCCACTGGCAACACGGGTCCCACTGGTGCTACTGGTCCTACGGGACAATCTGGCTCTGTCGGTACAATCGCTGGTTCTTATGCAAATAGCGCAGATATTATCTCTAATGCACCTACTGCCGGCGAAAATCCTGAATAAAGGTTAAACATGGCAGATATACTGGAAACTGTTGCATCATAAGAAAGAGGGAACATAAAATTCACTCCATCGCTACCAATTGGTACAGTGAAAGTTCCACCATTTACTCCAGCACTGGAAACGGTATAACCTGAGCCACTGCGATAATAGGAAAAAGCAAGGCCGAAAACAGTCATGATGTTTGCGCTGGTATTGCTTGCTAGTACAGTACTTACCGGTGAGATAAAGGGGATGATTGCTCCTGGACCGGTGGATCCCGTAGGACCAGTAGGGCCTGTATTACCCGTAGGACCAGTATCTCCTATAGGACCTTGGATCAATCCGACGTCCATCCAGCTTCCATCCGTATATACCCATAGATCTCCAGTATCTTCATCAATATTA
>BNZI01000092.1 GCA_026000945.1 Clostridia bacterium
GAATACCTGTGTGTAAATATGAGTAGGCTTGAGATAACGGTAATCAAAGGAGAGAGCTATTTTGCTAAATCCGGAAAAAATTAAATTAATGACAAAGCTTTCTTTATATGAAGGGAAAGGTAAGCAAAAATTTATTGTACAAAAATTTTTTAA
Organism: Clostridia bacterium; assembly: GCA_026000945.1. GTDB lineage: Bacteria > Bacillota > Clostridia > Lachnospirales > Lachnospiraceae > BNZI01. Next base: position 154 of record BNZI01000092.1, read on the forward strand.
ATCTGATTATATCGCTTATCATTTATTAAAATCTTTGTTTTATTTTACTATAGCTTTTGGGCTAATTATAGGCGGTGTGATTTTTTGCCTAGTAGAAACTGAATTGGGAAAGTTTAATACTATGCGATTATGGGAAATAGTAGTGGTTATTGCTTTATTTTATTTAATTACTGCGGTACCTTATTTGACAGTTGTATATTGGGTATATGATACCCGTTACGATCATCGGAAAGAAAAGGTGAAAATTTATCAATCCAGTTTAAAACGATTAAATCATATGTATGAGTTATCAGATAAATCTGGAAATTAATAATTCTTAAATTCTATCGTTTTTGAAACGAGAGAGTCTTAGTTTTACCTTTGATAAGACTCCGGATATAAAGAAGGAGAATGAAACATGACAATGAGAATATTGGTTTTGAAAGAAAACCTAAAAAGTTTATATGCCAAATATCCTATTCAAATAGGGGTATTGGCACGCTTTTTATTGGCATGTATTTCTTTTGTTGTATTACAGGACATGACGGGATATTCTCCTATGCTGAAAAATCCGATTATCTATTTATTGGCAGCAGCTATCTGCGCAACTGTTCCGATTAGTATTACTGTATTTGTGTTTTCTTTATTTTTATTTATACAGTTTTATGCCATTTCGATAGAGCTGATGATTATCGCTGTTTTTTTGGCTGTGGTGATTTTTCTACTTTATGGTGGTATACAGCCTGATGGTATTGTTTTTGTACTATTGGCTCCTATATTTTTTTATCTGAAATTGCCCTATGTGCTCCCATTAATGATTGGTTTAATGGATTCCCTTTCTAGCACATTTTCTCTAGTAGTTGGGCTTCTTCTTTATCAATGTATGAAATACGTCGAATTGAGTTTGGTACAAATCAAAAAAGAAGAAGATATTTCCTCTGTGGAACGATGTATACAATTGTTGATCGAAGTTCTACGTGGAAAAGAAACACTATTATTAATTACGATATTTATTGCCACGACAATTTTAGTATATTTTATTCGAAAGTTATCTGTAGATTATAACTGGTCTTTAGCGATTACGATTGGGAGTTTGTTAGAAATTAGTTTATTTTTAGCAGGCAGCTTTTTTTTGAATATTGAAATTTCATTAATTGGGTTTTTGCTTAGTATAGCGGGATCTGTTTTCATTGCGTTTGCTTTAGAGTTTTTTTACTTTTCTGTAGATTATGCTAGAGTAGAATATGCGCAATTTGAAGACGATGAGTACGTATATTATG
>BNZI01000093.1 GCA_026000945.1 Clostridia bacterium
AGACATCATGCATGGCGATTGATCCGAATCATTATCTATTGTCTATACTCATTTCCTTTTCATTCATCAGTTTTCCTTTACTTTTTCTTCGCAAAAATTTCTTCAAAATGTTCAGGATCTGTACCCACTCGCTGATTTTGATTTAAAGCAGACAAGGCAAACATATCTTCATCACTTAATGTGAAATCAAACACTTCAAAATTTTGAATTATACGTTCTTTATGCACAGACTTTGGAATCGTTACAATTCCTCTTTGTATTTCCCAACGCAAAATAATTTGCGCCACAGTTTTCTGATATTTTTGCGCAATTTTTTCTATACTTTCATTTTGCAGAATTTGACCGTTACCTAAAGGAGAATATGCCTCAATTACAATACCTTTACTTTCAAAATATTCCGTTAAATCTACTTGAGAAAGCAATGGATGTAATTCTACTTGATTAATCATAGGCAAAATTTTAGCTGTTTCCATTAATTCTTCTAAATGATGAGCATGAAAATTACACACTCCAATGGATTTAGCCAAACCTTTCTGATAGATTTCTTCTATTGCACGCCAAGTCTCCTTCACGGTAGCCTTAACTGGCCAATGTACCATATATAAATCTACATAATCCATTTGCAATTCTTTCAAGCTCGCCTCAAAAGCTTGAAAAGTTTCCCGATATCCTTGATTAGAATTTCGTACTTTGGTCGCAATCCATATGTCTTCCCGTTCAATCCCAGACCTGCGCACGCCCTCTCCTACAGCAGCTTCATTGCGATAACCTGCCGCAGTATCAATCAAGCGATATCCAATTTTTAGAGCTTCTTCCACCGATTCTATCGCTTCTTCATCACTCATTTGCCAAACACCCAATCCTAGTTGAGGAATCCTTGTTTCATTTAATAATTTTTTGTATTCCATTTTTATACTCCTTTGATTATTTATTTTATTTATTATTTAGTTTAAAATTAAAGTTACCATAGACATAATGATCAACGAAATAATCATACTGAGCGAACCTGCCAAACCACTTATTTCTTCATCTGATCCAAAATTGACTGCTTGAATAACCGTCATATTGGAAATCGGCGCATACATTAATAATACTAATATTTTTTTAATTAATGCCGAAATAGGTAAAAGAAAATAAAAAAGCAAAGCAAAAACCGTTGCACAAAGATAACGGGTCAATAACAATTTTTTCACTTGGCGAATTCCTTCTTTCGGCAAAGAAATTTCCGCAAAAAGTCCAATCATAAAGATAGACAAAAAAGAATTTGCACTGGCAAGCAATTCAAAAGGTTTCATCCATCTATCCGGCAAAGATAGATTAAAAAAACATAAAATAAACATGATTATAAAAACAACAAAAGTCGGTTG
>BNZI01000094.1 GCA_026000945.1 Clostridia bacterium
GGCACAGTAACGGCAGCGGATATTCAGTTAAATGATCCGGATTTAGAAATTGTAAACCCGGATCAAGTGATTGCCACATTAAATGCCGGGGCAGACAGCAAGCTTGATATGGAATTAACCATTACAAAAGGCAGGGGTTACGTAGGAGCGGACAAAAATAAATCCGAAGATTTGCCGATTGGTATGATTGCTATTGATTCTATTTATACGCCGGTAGAAAGAATCAATATATCTGTAGAAAATACTCGTGTGGGTCAAATAACGGACTACGATAAACTAACTTTGGATGTATATACAAATGGCACTTTATCACCGAATGAAGCCATTAGTTTAGCGGCAAAAGTATTGAGCGAACATTTAAGTTTGTTTATTGATCTTTCGGAAAATGCCAAAACAGCAGAAATTTTAGTAGAAAAACAAGACAATGAAAAAGAAAAAGTTTTAGAGATGAATATAGATGAATTAGAATTATCTGTACGTTCCTATAATTGTCTAAAACGTGCCGGAATCAACACTGTACAAGAGTTGATTAGCAAAACTCCTGATGATATGATGAAAGTAAGGAATTTAGGAAGAAAATCACTGGAAGAGGTTTTTGCCAAACTCCAGGAGTTGGACTTGCAGCTCAAACCTCTTGAAGATTAAACAACTGAATCAATTTAGTGAAAATTAACTGAAACTGAATTAGCAGGAGTTTTATTTTAGTCTACCATAGATGTGAGAGAAAGTAATCAGGTGAGTAGTTATTCTAATCAATGATCTATTCGCTGATCAAACAAGCAATATCTCTCATTGCTATTCGTTATGAGGATGGAAGTGTTTTCTGGTGGTAGGGCGGGACACGTCCGAACCAAAACGCTTGGTGAGTCCAGGTAAGACGATCATTTGCTTGATTGCCAATGGATGTAAAACCAAGAATCCTTGGCTTTGAGAGTTGTCAAAGAGTGAAAGTATTAGAGCGAGTAGTTCGCACGTGATAAAAGAATGAAGAAGGAGGTAAAAATATGCCTGGTTATCGTAAGTTAGGGAAAACTTCCAGCCAAAGAAAAGCTTTATTAAGGAATCAAGTGACTGGTCTTTTGTATCATGGAAGAATTACCACGACTGAAGCCCGTGCAAAAGAAATTCGTAAAATTGCTGAGCGTTTAATTACTTTAGCAGTTAAAGAAAAAGATAATTTTGAAACAGTTACTGTAAAAGCAAAAGTACCTCGTAAGGACAAAGAGGGAAAAAGGGTTAAAGAGTTGGTTGACGGAAAGAAAAACACCATTTTTGATGAAGTGGAAAAAGATATTAAAAAAGACCAACCATCCCGTTTAAATGCAAGAAGAAAAATGTTGCAAATTTTTTATCCT
>BNZI01000095.1 GCA_026000945.1 Clostridia bacterium
CCTTTTTGATCTCTTTTGTGTGAATTTCCTCTAAAATTTCTTGGCAAAACTCTTCTAATTTTTTTTGTCCGATATCTCCTAAATAACGACTTCTCACTGCCACAACACCCGCTTCTCCTTCTTGTTGTCCTACCACAAGTAAATAAGGAACTTTTTGTGTACGAGCTTCCCGTATTTTATAGCCAATTTTTTCTGCACGTAAATCCACGCCACAGCGTATACCTTTTTCCTGCAAGATTTTTTGTACGGATTTTGCATAATTTTCTGTTTTTTCAGAAATAGGCAAAACCCGTACTTGCTCTGGACAAAGCCATGTTGGAAAAGCCCCTTTATATTTTTCAATCAATACTGCCAAAGTACGCTCATAACAACCTACTGAACTACGATGAATAATGTAAGGACGTTTTTTTGTACCGTCCGAATCAATATAAGTCATATCAAATTTTTCTGCTATAGAAAAATCCAATTGAATGGTAATCATTGTATCTTCTTTTCCATATACATTTCTCATTTGCAAGTCCAACTTAGGTCCATAAAAAGCCGCTTCACCCTCTGCCTCTGTGAATGGTAAATTCATATCTTGCAGAACTTTCCGGATAAGCCCTTGGGATTCTTCCCAAATTTCTGGTCCACCCAGATATTTTTTTTGATTATTCGGATCCCATTTTGATAAACGATAAGCAATGTCCTCCTTTAAACCCAATGTGACCAAACAATAGTTTGCCAGCTTTAAGCATTCAATAAATTCTTCCATTACTTGGTCAGGACGCACAACAATATGACCCTCTGAAAGAGTAAACTGCCGTACACGGGTCAAACCATGCATTTCCCCCGATTCTTCCTTTCGAAATAAAGTAGAGGTTTCCCCATAACGACAAGGTAAATCCCGATAACTTTTTGGAGAACTTTTATACACATAATATTGAAAAGGACAGGTCATGGGACGTAAAGCAAGCACTTCTGCGTCTTCTTTTCCTTCTGTTTTATTGTCATCTAGAACAAACATTCCATCTCGATATAAATCCCAATGTCCAGAAATTTTATATAAGTCACTTTTTGCCATAAAGGGAGTTTTTGTCCGCATATATCCCCTGCGCTCTTCCTCATCTTCAATCCAACGCTGCAAAGTTTGCAAAATGACTGTTCCTTTTGGTAAAATCAAAGGCAAACCTTGACCGATAACATCTACAGTTGTGAAAATTTCCATATCCCGGCCGATTTTATTATGATCTCTTTGCTTAATTTCTTCCAACTGTATTAAATACTCATTTAACTCTTGCTTTGTATAAAAAGCTGTTCCGTAAATACGGCTTAAGGAAGCATTTTTTTGATCTCCCCTCCAATATGC
>BNZI01000096.1 GCA_026000945.1 Clostridia bacterium
TTTGGTTGGGTTATTTTAGCTGTTATTATTATAGGTTTGGGTATGACTGCATTTAATTTTTTCAAAACACAACAAAAAATGAATAATCCCGATTATGCAAGGGAGGAATTCGTCCTAACAGATTTAGTAGGCATTTTGGAAACGACACAAGAAGAAACTGAAAGCGCAGAGACAGAAAGCCCGCAGGAGTCAGAGGCAGAGATAGTACAGCCACAAGAGCCACAAAGTGAACCATGATATTTTTTAGTCTGTTGGCAAGCTGAAAATTCGCCAGCAAGAAGTTTTCTGAATTGTGGATTGTAGTTCTAAAAATCCTGTGTATAGCTGCTCAATTATCCCTATTACGCTAGAGGCCAGTATGGGTGAAGGAAGTAAGTTTTCATATGGTAAAACAGAAGAAAGGAGGTTATCATTGGAAAATATTAAAAAAGATATTATTATTATTGGACATAAAAATCCAGATACCGATTCTATTTGTTCGGTATTAGCTTATACCAATTTAAAAAAGAAATTAAAGCAGGAAACGAACTATATTGCTGCGAGGGCAGGGAATGTGAGTTCGGAAACCCGCTTTGTTTTAGATTATTTTCAAGTGGAAGAACCTAAACTAGTTAAAAATGTAAAAACGCAGGTAGAAGATATACACATTAAAATTGTTCCTGGCTTTGATAAGGAAGTTAGTATAAAAAAAGTTTGGACATTTATGCAAGAGGGAAAACATTCTACAGTGCCTATTTTAGATCATCAGCATTTAATAGGTTTGGTTACGGTGGGGGATATTACAAAATCGTACATGAATGTTTACGATAATTGCCTCTTATCACAGGCAAAAACACCTTATCGAAATATTGTAGAAACAATAGAAGGTTTAATTTTATCAGGAGAAGAAGATGCTTGCTTTGATCAAGGTAAAGTACTGATTTTTGCAGCCAATCCGGATATGATGGAATATTACATTGAAGAAAAAGATCTGGTTATTTTGGGCAACCGTGAAGAATCGCAATTGTGTGCAATCGAAAGAGGGGCTAGTTGTATTATCATCTGTGAAGGAGCAACAGTTTCCATGACAATCTCTCAACTAGCTAAAGAAAAGCATTGCACAATCATTACCACTCCCTATGATACTTATACAGTTGCACGTTTAATCAACCAAAGTATACCTCTGCGTTTTGTGATGATTAAAGAAAATTTAGTTACATTTAGCTTAAAAGATTATTTGGATGAAATTAAAGAGATTATGGCCAATAGTCGCTATCGTAACTTTCCCGTTTTAGATGAAAAGGGAAAATATAAGGGAATGATTGCCAGACGGGATTTACTAGG
>BNZI01000097.1 GCA_026000945.1 Clostridia bacterium
TACTGCTGGAGATTATAACCAAGGATCTTTTTACGGTGTGCAAGGTGCAGGTGGTGCACACACAGAAAGTAACAGCGGCAACAACGGTCCAAATGCTCCGTTTCGTGTGTATGGAAATGTAGATACCATCATCACCAAAGGCTGCGCTGCACATGGGGGAGGAGGCTTTGCTAACTTCGCCCGTGCCGGAGGATATGGCGGATACATCGAAGGAAATACCACCATCACAGTCGGCACTGAAGGCTTAGCATACGGAGGTAACTACGGTAGTCTAGATATAACGGAAAGACCCTCAAAAACCCGTGGAGAAAGCGAACGAGGTTACCATACTGGCTGGGACATCGTAGGTGGCGGCGGTGAACCAGGGGCAGCATACTCGATTTATATCAAAGGTGATACCAAAACGATCCTCAAAAACACCTTAGCACGATGGACCTATGGAGGAGGTTTTGGCGGAACAATCGAAGGAGACACCTATTCCGAATTCTATGCTGGTGTTGTAGATACAATGGAGGGCTCTGGATACAATGAAAGATTAGTAACTGGAAATTCACAAGCGGATATTTATGGCGGTGAAGTAGATTGGTTTACCAGCGGCGGAAGCTGGAATACTGAATTACTCAAAGGAAACGCTACGTTAAATATCTACGGAGGTGTGATTAATTCCAGTGCCGGTGGTAGCTATGGTTCCAGTGCAGGCCATACCATAGAGGGTGATGCCACCCTAACCGTTACAGGAGGTGACTTTTCCGGTGTCCCTCGTGATGGTAACAAACGCTTTTCCGGCGGAGTAAGTAATCAAGGTACAATCAAAGGAAATGCAAAAGTTATTTTCGACTTCCGCCAATCTACCTCCAGCTTTACTCTACCAAAAGGCACTTACCTATGCGGAGGACGTCCCTATGCTGAAAACACGAATTTAGGGACAAATGAAAATAATAGTATTACATTAGAAATTTATACTGGTAATACCGGTTCAGATAACCTAAATGGTGCGATCATCTATGGTGATGGCGGCGGAACAACCACCACTGCTAGAGATCGTTTTAAAGGAAAAAATATCAATGTTTATGTAGACGCTCCGGGTTCGAATATCGGAGAGTTATTTGCAACAAGATACCAAAATCAGTTAACAAAAAATGTGTCAGTAACTCTAAAAGATGCAAAGTCCGTTGAAGGAATTTGTGCCGGAAATAAAACGGATAATATCACCAACACTGTCTACGCTGGAACACAAAACCGTGCTATCATCAACATCATTCCCGGTGTGGAGGACGAAATCCATATCGGTTCTAGTGGTTTACTCAACTTTACTTCCATG
>BNZI01000098.1 GCA_026000945.1 Clostridia bacterium
GGAAAAGGCAACGATCAAGTGCGTTTTGAACTGGGCATTAAAGCTTTTGCACCGGAAATGCAAATTATTGCTCCGTGGAGAATTTGGGATTTACAAGGTCGTGAGGAAGAATTCCAATATGCCAAAGACAAGGGAATTGAATTGGAGATTACAAGAGAGAGCAATTATTCTAAAGATGAAAATATTTGGCATTTAAGTCATGAGGGATTGGATTTGGAAGATCCGGAGAATGAAGCAGATTTGGACAAAATTTTAGAATTGGGTGTTTCACCAGAGAAAGCACCAGATCAGCCTGTCTATCTTAGTATTCGTTTTGAACAAGGAATGCCGGTAGCCTTAGACGATTTGCCTATGGACGGAGTTTGTTTAGTCAAAAAACTAAACAAACTGGGGGGAGAAAATGGCATTGGTATTTTAGATTTAGTTGAAAATCGGATAGTGGGAATGAAATCTAGGGGTGTTTATGAAACTCCTGGAGGAACAATTTTATATTATGCTCATGAAAAGTTAGAACAGTTGACTTTAGATCGAGAAACGAGTCATTTTAAACAAAGTATTTCTCAAAAATTTGCAGATTTAGTTTATCGAGGAGAGTGGTTTTCTCCGCTCAGAGAAGCCTTGACGGCTTTTGTCCAACAAACACAACGGTATGTAACGGGAGAAGTAAAGCTAAAATTGTACAAAGGGGGCATTTACGTTGCGGGAGTAAAGTCTGCATATTCACTATATCGGGAAGAAATAGTTACCTTTGGAGAAAATAGTGACTATCGGCAAGAGGATGCACAAGGTTTTATCAATTTACTGTCTTTGCCTTATCAAGTCAGAGGAAAAATTCATGGATAAAAAATTGTGGTCGGGCAGATTCAAAGAAAAAAGCAATTCTTTACTCAATCAGTTTAATTCTTCCTTAAGCTTTGACTGTCGCATGGTAGAAGAAGACATTATGGGAAGTATTGCTCATGCGCAGATGTTAGGCGAATGTAAAATTATTTCTGAAGAAGATAGTAAGCAGATTCAGCAAGGGCTGCAAGAAATGCAAGAAGATATTCGTCAAGAAGTGTTGAGCATTGACCTAGAAGCGGAGGACATTCATACTTTTGTAGAGGTGGAGTTGACGAAAAGAATCGGTCAAGCAGGAAAACGTTTGCATACCGCACGAAGTCGCAATGATCAAGTGGCTTTGGATATTCGTTTATTTTTACGTAGAGTGATTCAAATAGAACTTTTTCCGTTAATCCAGTCCTTGCTAGAAGCTATTTTAGAAAAAGCCAAAGTACATAAAGCAAGCATTATGCCAGGATATACTCAT
>BNZI01000099.1 GCA_026000945.1 Clostridia bacterium
GGCATACCACACCACAATAGAGTGTTTTTTATAGTAACATGAAATATACATGCTGTCAATACTTGCTTATGAAGTAACTACAAAATATAGAAAGAAACGGAATATCTAAATATTATTTTTTTAATTTTTCCCAAATTTCTTCTTTACTATGCTGTTTTAATTTTCTGTAGGCATCTTTTTTTTCTTCAATACCACATATAGAAGAAAAGGGGCAAAAATCACAAGCTTTTTTTTGTCCTTTTTGACAAGGATTGAGACTCACATCTCCTGCAAACATTTCTTTTCCCATATCTTGAATTTTAAGTCGTACATGAGTAATGAGATCTTGAAATTGTTTTCCTGCTGCTAAAGAACTTCGAGAAGAAAACTGACCCGTTTTTTCACTTTTAGACACAGGAATCACCAAAGAATCTTTCTTCAAATCTCCATCTAAACAACTGATAATTTTTTCATCGTCATTAACTAAACCATTTGGCATAAGTTTTTTCAGTCTAATGTCTTCTATTAACGTAACTTCTTCTTCCGTCTCCAAAAGCGGATCTTGTAAAGAATAATAAAACATTGCCGCTGGAATGACCTTTTGCTTACTATGCTCTTGTTGTTCTTTTTGTATAGCAGCATCCAAATATACCACTAATTGCAGCTCCAATCCATCATATAAATCAGATAAATCAAAACTCATTTTTCCCGATTTATAATCCACAACTTTTAAAAATGTACGCTCGTCTTCTTCGTAAGTATCCACACGGTCTATCCTACCTTGTAAAGCAAGTGCAACTTCTCGTTCAGCTAAATCAAAATTTAAATGAAACTGCACTTCAAAAGCTTTAGGCACAAATAAACCTTTTTTTATCTGTTCACTCAAAGCCCAAATACTTCTTGTTAAAATACGCTTCAAACTGCGAACAATATAACGATTTCTTGCATCATCTACTTGATCTGATAAAATATTATCCTGTAAGGCATGATCTAAGCAGCTTTGCAACAGCGTTTCTTTTTCCTGTTCAGTAAAACTTTTCCAATTGTACTCTTTTTCTTTCATTGTCTGAAAATAAAACTCTAAAGCAGAATGCAATAAATTTCCCATATCCGCTGCCTGTACTTCCCACTCTTTTCTTGGTTCTAATTTTAAACCGTATTGCAGAAAATGGGCATAAGCACAAGAAGCATACCTCTCTAATCTAGTGATACTTAATGGAATGTTTATATCATAAAGAACTTTAGCCAAAGTATCTTCTATTCGGCCATAAATCAAATTTTCTTCTCTCCATAAAGATTGCAGCATTACACATA
>BNZI01000100.1 GCA_026000945.1 Clostridia bacterium
AGTAACTAAGCATATGGATATCGAAGCGAAAGAAGAAATTACTTATGAAGATTTTGCTAAATTACAATTTCAAATTGGAGAAATTCTTTCCTGTGAAGAAGTGCCAAAATCCAAAAAGTTGGTTTGTAGTCAAGTAAAGATTGGAAGCCAAGTAAAACAAATTGTGTCAGGAATTAAAGCTTATTATACTCCAGAAGAAATGGTTGGGAAAAAAGTAATGGTAGTAGTAAATTTAAAACCAGCAAAATTGGCAGGTTTGTTATCAGAGGGAATGTTACTTTGTGCGGAAGATAAAGAGGGAAATCTAGCATTGATGATTCCGGAAAAAGATATGATGTTCGGAGCAGAAGTCTGCTAGGTAAAAATGGATAAGTCTACTTATAATTAAGAAAGTTGTATGCATAGGAGATCAAGGCAATTCTGATCTGTGATTTTGTGTAACTTGTCGATTTAATAAGACAATGATTTGCATCCTGGCGTCTTGATTTTACAAAAATTTTATTACAATCATGACATTGTCCATAATGAACATAGGTTTTTTTAGCAGAAGTGTTTGGATTGGATTGTCAATTATAGTTCGAGAATCAGGTGCTTAGATGTGTAATCGTACTCATCATTTGTTAGAGCGTGAGAACTTGTTTCATTTCCTGTTTACAAAAAATATAGGAAAAAAATTTTCTTCGTTGAAAGATAGGGAATAGTCATTTAGAAAAAATATACAAAAAATTCTCATGAGAGAGATTCAACAGGCTCTTAGTACATGATCAATGATTAAGAAAGGGAAAAAGAATATGTTAATTTATGTAGGAAATGCAAATGGAAACGGTTTAGTAGAAAAAGAAGTAGAGGGAGAAGTATATCCAGCGGCTATTCTTTCGGCTTTGGTTCAAGAGAAAGTTTTGCCTGAAGGAGTTAGTGTGAAAGAATTTCATATTTCAGAGGGAGATAAAAGCGGAATATTGAATTTAACTGGATTGAATACAGATATTGGAAGTCAGGAAGAAGCGCTTTTCTTAGCCGCTGTAGGAAATACGTTTACGAAAGCTTTTCAATTGGATAAGCTTCGTTTGTTAGTTGATGGACAAAACTATACAAGCGGGCATGTGGAATTTACAGATAAAGACTATTTGACCTATAATCAGGATTATCAGCAAATATAAAGATTGGTTCTTTATGGAATAAAGAGAGTTTTGATTAGATAGTCCTGAAAAGAAGTCTAATTGAAAAATAGAAACGAAGTACGTGTTTCACTGGACTTGATCGATCAAGTCCATACT
>BNZI01000101.1 GCA_026000945.1 Clostridia bacterium
TTAACAAACACTCCAAATGGCATATTTGTTGGAAATGCAACAAGTGAAGCCCTTAGCCAAAGTGCTGATAACCGACTTACCCTTAAAAATGCAAATGGGGATTTAATCGGAACGATTATCCTAACGAAAAACGCAGTGAGTAAAAAAACGAGAGATACGGAAGGCTCTGCAATTACGGCTATATCTTTGCTGGATTCATCGGGTAATCAAGTCAATTGTGATACAGGATACTCTTATTTGCTTTCACAGATTCATGGCTTGCAGAATTTAGGTTCCTACATCGGGCGTTTTGATACTGTTTCAGATTTACCTCCCGCAACTACAACGAATAACTTCGCTACCGTTACGAATGGCCCAAATGGAGTAGCCTCTCGCTATGTTTGGGATGGCACACAATGGGATTGGGATATGGATTATGCGGCAGATGTCACCGGAAAAATGGATCAAATGACCGTTACCGATGATAAGCAGTACGTTTCCGTTAATGGTGAGTGGACGGAATTAACGATACCTAGTAGGAAGAATATTGTTATTGTGGGATCGTCTGTGATGGGTTACACCACATATGATGTGGATTTTCTATGCGATGGGGTAGACGATCAAGTAGAAATTAATGCGGCAATACAAGCCCTACCTAGCCGAGGAGGGCAAGTAATACTGATGGGCGGTTTGTATCATTGTTCGGGAGACATCAATTTAAATAAGTATTATGCACATTTAAGCGGCGCATGTGCCTATGGAACAAGTATTAGTTTTGAAAAAGATTCCGTCTATTTTAAATGCACAGCTCCAAGGGTACATATTGAAAATATTATGATCGAGACAGGGACAACCACGGGCTATTCTGCCATTACGCTTTCAGGAGGAACAGGAAATTTACTACAAAATGTCCTTATTTATTCACAACGATCTGTAGGAATTGTTGTTACTTTTGCTTGTTCTTCTACTAGAATTATAGATTGCTCAATTAATCGTGTAGGAACACTTGATATTGGCTACGGTATCCGCTGCGAAGCAACCAATTGTAGTATAACAGGTTGTCGGATTTCTGGTTGTGAGTATGGTTTGATGATTTATGAAACATTCTGCCGTGTAACGAATTGCCGATTCAATTTTTCACGTTATGGGATAGGACTTGCCCCCCAAACGATAGAAGACACTTTATATAAGGCAGACAATGCTTTGATTAGTCATAACCATTTTTATGGTGATGGTTCTTCTGGAAGCTACGGAATTAGGTTTACGACTTCAGATCCG
>BNZI01000102.1 GCA_026000945.1 Clostridia bacterium
GTATGTGTGCAGTCACCGCTTGTCGTACTGAAATAGTGCGAAAAGGAGGCGGCTTTTTTTATGGCAAATCAAGTAATGAGAGTTACATTAAAAGCATATGATCATCAATTGGTTGATCAGTCAGCGGCAAAAATTATTGAAATTGTAAAAAGAACAGGTTCTAAAGTCAGCGGTCCTGTCCCTTTGCCGACAAAAAAAGAAATCGTGACAATTTTGAGGGCAGTACACAAATACAAAGATTCTAGAGAACAATTTGAACAAAGAACACATAAGCGTTTATTGGATGTTATTGCACCTACACAAAAAACGATAGATGCTTTATCCCGTTTAGAAATTCCTTTGGGCGTGGATTTAAAGTTAAGTATGAAAACAAAATAATCATTAGTAAATGGTAAAAGTTTAAGATCACAGGAGTGATCCTCTGACTGAAAGCGGCTTACAAATTTTAGATAAGCCTAGTCGAAGGAACTTCCTTATCTTTGATAGGAGGTAAAGAATGAAAAAAGCAATACTTGCTAGAAAATTAGGTATGACGCAGATTTTCAATGAAAATGGAGTATTTGTACCAGTGACTGTATTACAGGCAGGACCTTGTACGATTACACAAATTAAAACCATAGATAAAGATGGATACGAAGCCATTCAAGTAGGTTTTGATGATAAAGCAGAAAGATTAGTGAATAAACCGGTTAAAGGTCATTTTGACAAAGCGGGTGTAGGCTATAAACGTTATTTAAGAGAGTTTCGTTTAGAGAATGTTTCAGAGTTTTCTGTAAAAGATGAAATTAAAGCAGATATTTTCTCTGTAGGAGATAAAGTTGATGCTACAGCGATCTCAAAAGGAAAAGGATTTCAAGGGGCGATTAAACGTCATGGGCAATCTAGAGGACCAATGACCCATGGTTCAAAATTCCATCGTCATGCTGGTTCAAACGGTGCAGCCACAACTCCAGGACGTGTGTTTAAAGGGAAAAAGATGCCTGGTCAGATGGGACATAAACAAATCACCACACAAAATCTTGAAGTTGTGCGTGTAGATGTGGAAAAAAATCTCTTATTAATTAAAGGCTGTGTGCCAGGACCAAAGAAATCCTTAGTTACAATCAAAGAGACAGTGAAAATTAGTTAATAAAAAAGAAAGGAGGAATTACAGTGGCAAAAGTAAAGCTTTATAATATGGAAGGCAAAGAAGTTGGAGAGTTGGACTTAAACGATCAGTTGTTTGGGGCAAAAATCAATGAACATCTCGTGCATAT
>BNZI01000103.1 GCA_026000945.1 Clostridia bacterium
AGAATGTTTGGCAAAAAATCGCTTCTCCAGTGGATGGAGATTCAGAAGAACATTGGTATTACTTCCAAGCTTCAGGACAGCCTTATATCGGCTCTGGTAGTCAGGATGATATCAAAAAAATTTCTGACTCATACTATGGTTTTGATGAACATGGGGTAATGTATGAAGGTTTGAAAGTCATTGAAGATGCACTATATTACTTTACTCCTGGACAGGGTTCTTTAAAAATGGGAAAAGCGAATATTGAGGATAGTTCTGGTACAGTATGGGCGGCATATTTCTCCACAAAAGATGGAGCATCTGGAAAAAAAGGTTCTGGTTATAACGGTGTGTATAACGATGCTTATTATCTTAATGGTATCCGTGTTAATGCTGAAGACGGTAAAGATTATTCAGTTTATGTAGATATAGATTTTCAAGAACCTTTAGGAATTTTGATCAATGAAAAAGGAGTAATCCAAAAAAAGAAGACTGTACGAAAGAATGGGTTTGTTTATACAACGGATTCAAATGGCTTAGTATTGTCAGTAAATAATGGAGAAGTTACGATTGCACGAGAGGAATATACATCAGAAAAAGAATATGTTCGTGCTTTACAAGAAATGGGTATTTCTGTAATATGTGAGGTTCCTTTTGATGATAGCGATTTTCTTGTGAGAGAAAGTACACTTATCTTGGAACAAAGAGTAAGTGAAAGAAAAAAAGAGCTAGATCAAGCGAAAGAAGAAGCTAAAGAAGCCGAAGAAGCGAAAAATGTAGCAAAAGATAGCCAAGTGCAGGCACAAGCGGATTTGTTAAAAGCACAAGAAAATTTAAAAATTCTTTCTAAAGAGCTAAAAGAAGCTCAAGAAAAACAAGCTCTGTATCAAGGTGATGTGGATGCTGGGATTTTGGAGGCAAAAGAGGATCTAGAGAAATGGACTACTAAAGTATCTGAATTAAGCGAAAAAGTTGGTTTAGCAACTGCGGATGTTAATCGAGCAAATTCTATTCAGCAGACAGCGAATGAAAAGAGTGCAAAAGCGATTGATGCGTGGAATACAGCAGTATCCAAAGAAGAAACAGCTCAAAGGCTATATGATGAGGCTTTAGCTAAATTACAAGAAAAATAATCTGATTAATCATATGTTTTTATTTCCCTTATCGTTTTTCTAGATGAAACAGCATAAACTAGGAAGGTAAGGGAAATTCTTCTTTAAGCGTTTTGGCGGAATAATTGTTTGATTGAAGTCCTTTAGGT
>BNZI01000104.1 GCA_026000945.1 Clostridia bacterium
GCTGTAGCCGGGAAAGGTCAGATAACCCCGGCTGTGCTTGATTGGGTCAGCAAAAATTTTATGGTCTAAGTATAACATAAGTCTTAGTTTTTTAGAAGCATTTCTCCTACTTTAAAAATATCACCTGCACCCATGGTGATTACTAAATCTTGATCTTCTAGATGGTTATGCAGAAAATGAATAATTTCAGGGAAATTGGAAAAATAATAAGCTGAGCGTCCTTGTTTTTTGAGTTCTTCTTGAATATCTTTTGTACTCACGCCTAAGTCATCTGTTTCCCGGGAGGCATAAATATCTGCTAAGATAATTTCATCAGCTAAAGCTAAAGTTTGGGAGAATTCATGTAAAAAGGCTTTTGTTCGACTATAGGTGTGAGGTTGAAAAATACACCATAGTTTTTTATGTGGACAGCGTTTAGCGGCAGACAGTGTAGCTTCTATTTCGTCCGGGTGATGAGCATAGTCATCTATAATTAAAGCACCTTGAAAGTTTCCTTTTTTTTCAAAACGTCTTTTTGTGCCATGAAATTCAGATAGACCTTTTTGAATAAAGAAAAAGGGAATACCCAGGCAATAGGCTGCTGCTGTTGCTGCAAGAGCATTTTTAACATTATGTTCTCCTGGTACTTCTAAATGAATATCTCCTAGATTTTTACCCTGGGCAAAAAAAGTAAAGGTTGTTTTGCCTTCTTGGTCATAGCGTATATCAGAAGCGGAATAATCTGCACTTTTGTCCAAACCAAAAGTTTTGATCTTGCAGAGTAAGTCTTTGGTGATTTCTTGATAGTCTGAAATTTCCTGATGAATAAGTAAAGTACCTTCGGCTTGGATTTTACTAGAAAACTGTGTAAATGCAGAACGAATTTCTGACAAATTTTCAAAAAAATCCACATGGTCCTTTTCGATATTTAAAATAATAGCAAGATAAGGAGCGAGAGAAAGAAAACTATTGCTATATTCACAGGCTTCTGCTAAAAAAAGATCGGATTTTCCTATGTATAAATTCCCATTAATCGGAGGATATATACCACCAATCAAAATGGTAGGATCAGTATTTGCACAAAGAAGGATTTGTGCAAACATGGAAGTAGTGGTAGTTTTGCCATGCGTACCGGATACGGCGATAGACTTTTGATAGTCTGTCATCAGTGAGCCTAGTAAATCAGCCCGACTCAGTAAAGGAATATGCAAACGGTTTGCTTCCTGCCATTCAGGGTTGCTGTCAGAGATAGCAGCAGTG
>BNZI01000105.1 GCA_026000945.1 Clostridia bacterium
CTACTACTGTTCCTACAATGGTTTCTTCTCCTACTTTGCAGTTTGCAGAGCAAACAGGGGAGGAAACAAAAAAAGTTCAAGAAATAAAAGGGAAAATGATAAAATCTCCTTTAGTAGGTACATTTTATGAAGCTTCTGCTCCAGATGCCAAACCTTTTGTACAGGTAGGAACTCAGGTAAAAAAAGGAGATGTATTAGGAATCATTGAAGCAATGAAATTGATGAATGAAATTGAATGTGAATATGATGGAGTAATTTGTGAGATTTTAGTAAAAAATGAACAAATTGTAGAATATGGACAAGATCTTTTTCGGATTGAGTAACAGGAGGTCAAATGCTAGATATTCCAGAAATTCAAAAAATTCTTCCTCATCGTCATCCCTTTTTATTAGTGGATACCATTGAGGAAATTGTCCCTGGAGAAAGGGCGATAGGATATAAATCAGAAATATCTTCTCCCGCTTTTTTTCTCTTTGCCACTTCCTTTGAAGAGAGATTCAGCCTATTTTTCAATTCTTCTACTTCTGCTAATTTTTTTCTTCTGTCTTCATCCAAAACTTGAAACTGATCCAAGTCAAATTGTTCATTGCGAGCCGATAATGCTTTTTTTATTTCTTCAAAATTACTTCTTAATAATTTAATGTCTAACATTTGCTCTCCTACTCTATCACATTTTTCGGAATCTTTGATAACGGTGCTCTAAAAGATCTCCTGTAGTATAGTTTTGGTAATGTTGAAGAAATTTTTGCAAAGAATCTCTAATTTGTTGAAAAATAATTTGGCTATGTTCTTTATCTGCCTCCGGATGCTCAAAAATAATTTTTTCAATGATTCCTAATTTTTTTAAATCTTCAGCACTAATTTTCATTATTTTTGCCGCTTCATGTGCTTTTTGACTATCTTTCCATAATATTGAAGCAAAACCTTCCGGAGATAAAATGGAATATGTGGAATTTTCCAACATCCACACTTCATCTGCTACAGCAGTAGCTAAGGCTCCTCCGCTTCCACCTTCGCCAATCACAATCGAAAGAATCGGTGTCTTTAATGTAGACATTTCAAATAAATTTCTAGCGATTGCTTCACCCTGTCCTCTTTCTTCCGCACCTATACCACAAAAAGCACCGGGAGTATCTACTAAACAAATAACTGGACGAGAAAATTTTTCTGCCTGCTTCATCAAACGCAAAGCTTTTCTATATCCTTCAGGAGATGGCATAGCAAAATTTCG
>BNZI01000106.1 GCA_026000945.1 Clostridia bacterium
CCATAATGAGATAGGCCGTTAAAAAAGGAACTACCAGCGGTAGTATATAGCGAAAGCCTAAATATACCACCGTGGTAATTCCCAGAAAAAGTATAACCTTCTTTTGTTTTTTATTTAACTGGCTATCCATGGACTCACCTTTATCTTTTATTGTATTTCATTTGTATACTAAAAAGTATGGCTTTTTTGCAAAAAAATATACGCTACACTTCCTAGAAAAAAATAGAAATAAAAGATTCATAACTGCACTTTATTTAAATACCTTTGCGCAGCATCTTCCTCGTCAAATTGTGTGCATCAAAGGTATAATCAGCATTTTAATGCTATTCATACCATGATGACAGAGTCAAATGGTCGCACCAATTTGAAATGCGCTTTGCGCAGCATCTTCCTCGTCAAATTGTGTGCATCAAAAGGTATAATCAGCATTTTAATGCTGATTATACCTTAAAACGGTAACCTACTCCCCAAATTGTTTCTATATATTGTGGTTTGTTAGAATTAAACTCAATTTTCTCCCGTATTTTTTTGATATGTACGGTTACTGTAGCGATATCACCTACAGAATCCATATCCCAAATTTTACTAAATAATTCTTCTTTTGTATAGACATGATTCGGGTTTTGTGCTAAAAAACAAAGCAAATCAAATTCTTTTGTGGTAAAACCTTTTTCTTCCCCATTGATTGTAACTCTTCTTGCTGTACGATCTATACACAAGCCTCTAATCTCAATTAATTTATTCTCAGATGATGTACTACCAATTAAACGCTCATAACGCGTCAAATGAGCCTTTACTCTAGCGACTAATTCACTAGGACTAAATGGTTTGGTAATATAATCATCTGCACCAAGTCCCAAACCACGTATTTTATCAATATCATCCTTCTTTGCCGAAACCATAATGATTGGCATATTTTTTGTTTCGCGAACTTTTTTGCAAATATCAAAACCATCTATACCAGGTAGCATTAAATCCAAAATTAATAAATCAAAATCTTCATTCGTTATTCTCTCTAAACCAGTATCGCCTGAATGATCAATTTCTACATCAAATCCACTTAATTCTAAATAGTCTTTTTCTAACTCGGCAATACTTTCTTCATCCTCCAAAATTAAAATCCTACTCACTTTGTTACCTCCTGATGTTTTTTCAACACAAAGTGCATTTGCGTTCCTACACCTTCCTTACTTGTTACCCATACTTTTCCTTTATGCTCCTCAATGATT
>BNZI01000107.1 GCA_026000945.1 Clostridia bacterium
AAATAGAAGGTTCGATACCTACTAAAGCTTCCTTAATCGCAGTAGATATTTTTTCCCTTTGCTCTTCTGGCAGTTTAGGTAGAATATCTAAAATATCCATGTCTTCCATGGATTGAGGCACAGTACTTTTAATCTGTCGTTCCATTGCTTTTAACTGTTCCGAATCAGAATGAATCAAAATCATAGCTGCCATCGGCAACGTCAAAATCTGATCCAATTCTTCTAAAGCCTCTGGACGATCATCTTTTCGTACATAATATCTGCCCGCCTTTAAATTTTTCTCCCCTATTTCTTTACTTTCTTTTTCTTCATAAAAAGTAAAAAATTTTTCTTTTTCTTCTGTGCTCATCAATACTTGAAAACGTTCAAATTCAGCTTTAGGAATTTGCTTCATTGCCGCATGTTCTATTCCGCCTTGCTGAATTCCTATATTCACAATTCGAGATGTATAATCCGGCAAACTCAAATCACAAGACGCTTGCACAACAAGTAAAAGAATAATAAATATAATGGGAAGAATCACCTGTTGTAATCGCTCTTTTTTGCTTAACATAAAACCCCTCCTTTTACTTCTAACTTTAATCAAGGGTTGAAAACCCCCGCTTTAGCAGAAAGCAATATCTTATATATTTGCTTTCTAAGCGGGGGTTTCGTCAACTAAGAGCAGCGGGGTTTACGCTGCTCTTAAGTCGGTCCTCTACTTTTTTGCATACAGACTCCATTGATAGTGTTCTTCATTATAAATCTTTTTAATTCATTTGACAATCAAGTTTTTTAATTTGAATTTTCACAGTCAGTTGGTATGATTTTTCCTAAATAATAAAAACCTTTAGACTGTGTTAATTCCACTTTTACTATTGTACCTATCTGTTCCAAAGTTCCTTCTACATGTACCAAACGGTTATTACTTAAACGTCCTGTTAATAAAGAAGAATCCTGATGATTTTTTTCTTCTAACAAAACAGAAACTATTTTTCCCACATCTTGTTCACAAACTTGTCTAGAGATTTCTTGCACTTCTTCCAATAAACGACCAAAACGTTCTTTTACTACGTATTCTTCTACTTGGTTTTCCATCAAAGCCGCCGTGGTGTTTTGCCTTTTAGAATAAATAAAGGTGAAAGCCGCATCAAACCTCACTTTTCGTACCACATCTAAAGTATCTGAAAAATTCTCTTGTGTTTCTCCTG
>BNZI01000108.1 GCA_026000945.1 Clostridia bacterium
ATTCAGTTTCATCATTCATATTCTCTATATGTTTTGGAACACTGACTGGCACCCTCTCTTCTATCAACCAACCTGCTAAATTATATTTACGTAAAATACCTATACGTTCTTGGTCACTCTTTGCTAAATGATATCCTTTCGCTGAAATTTCTTTAATCACATTTCCATGTAAGTCCCTGATTAGGCGTTTTTCTACTTGATTATTTGCATTCCTTACTTCAATTAATCGATCTATTTCGTCATAATTCATCAAAAATCCGTTATTTATTGCTTCTTGCTGATGTTTTTTTTCTTCTAACAAATAATCTTTTTCTTTTAATCTTTGTTCTGAATCAGCTTGCACATCACATATCCTATTCATTTCATCCGTAAACTGTACTGCTTCATCATAAAGTTTACCATCTTTTTGGTAAAGATAACATCTTTCTCCTCTTGGACTTTGTTCTTTCATTAAACGTCCCGCTAGATCAAAGAAATATTCGATTATCATTCCCGTTGGACTTTTATATTGCACCGGTTTGGCGCAATGCTGGTAAGAAAAAGAATATTCTATGTCTTGTGCATCTTTTATTTTGAGAATACGATTATAACGATCCCTTTGATAGTAAGTATCCTGATTGCTCTGCTCATTTATCTTAAGCCTTTCGCAAGCCAAAAAACCTGAATAATTATATAAAAAAGACTTTTCTCTACCTGCATTATCTCTTTCTTTGATAATCCGCCTGTTATGATCATATTCTGTCGTTTTTTCTAATCCATTAGGAAAGATTTCTTTACATACCGCTCCCCATGCAGTACACTCATAAGAATATTTTCTCCCTCTTTGGTCTCGATATTCTTTTAAATATCCCCTTTCATCATAGAGGAAATACTCTGTTCCATAATTTTCTTGTTGGATTTGAATCAATAGATTCCGTTCATCATACAAATACTTCTTGATTGCTTGATTTTCTCCTAACATTAAGCAGTTTTCTCTTTTTTGTTCGTCATAGCTAAGTGAAATAGTATGTTCTTTGCCTTCAAACTGCAAAGTATGTTGTTCCAACACTCTGCCTAAAGTATCGTATTGATCTCTAAAACAACATAAACCCTGAGCATCATGAATACTTGAAATTCTTCCCTCTTCTGTATAAAAATATTGCAATGTTTCTTTCTGATGAAAATATTCCACCTTTTGCAAATACT
>BNZI01000109.1 GCA_026000945.1 Clostridia bacterium
ATGCTTATTGCTTTTGTAGTCACTACTACCTTTTTTTATTTTTCCTTCTCCCATCATTTCTTCCACTAAAGAATGATCTTTCGTAATTTGCTTGCAATCTCCCCCATGAAATAAGTATAAACGACTATCACCCACATTTCCCACAAATAAAGTTTCATCCTCAATTGTTGCGGCCACTAGCGTCGTTCCCATTCCCTCTAAGCTAATATCTGATCTTGACGATTTTTGCAAATCTAAATTTGTACAACGAATTGCTTCCCTCAAAACAGCAATTGCCGTTTTTTCTTTTGAGGCTTCCACGTATTTAATGACTTGCTCCACACAATATTGGGAAGCAAACCCTCCTGCTTTATGTCCCCCCATGCCATCAGCTACTAAAAAAAGGTTTTTTAATCTGCCTACTGGTTTTAAAGAAGTAAATACAACATCTTGGTTTACCTTCCTATGCTGTCCGACATCAGTTATTGCATAAACATTCATGGTGATTCCTCTCTCTTTTTACCATCCTTGTTTTTGGTACTTGCGCAACTGCCCACAGGCACCTTGGATATCCCGTCCCATTTCACGGCGGATAGTAACAGGTATGCCGGCATTTTCTAAGATATGATAAAAAGAAAATATTTGTTTTTTATTAGCAGGAGAATATTCCCGTTCATCTATTGGATTTAGAGGGATTAAATTGACATGTCCAATAAAGCCTTTCAATAATCCTGCTAATTCTTTTGCATAATCTGTGTGGTCATTTATTCCCTGAATCATACTGTATTCAAAACTAACTCTTCTTCCTGTATCCTTCTGATATATCCTACAAGCATCCAATACTTCATGCAAGGGATATTTCTTCGCTATCGGCATAATACTTTCTCGCAATGCCTGATTAGGCGCATGCAAGGATAACGCCAAAGTAATCCCTAATTTTTCTTTCGCTAATTCTAAAATCTTATCTGCCAAACCACAAGTAGAAACTGTTATATTCCGCTGACTGATCCCCAATCCATGAGGATTGCTCAGCAAACGAATAAACTGTACTAAATTTTCTTGATTATCTAAAGGTTCACCTGTACCCATGACTACAACATGAGAAACTCTTTGCCCACTATCTTTTTGGATTTGATAAATTTGCTCCAGCATCTCTCCTGCTGTCAAATTCCTTTCCAAGCCACCAAGTGCCGAGGCACA
>BNZI01000110.1 GCA_026000945.1 Clostridia bacterium
CTCATAACGTACCTTAAAACCTTCTGGTGTATTCGTATAAATAAATTTCCCATCATCTACTATAGGTACGACAGGAAAATTTTCTAAATGGCGTAAGAGGCGTTTAGCAATTTCATTCGGAATACTGTTTTCATATAATACTTCATCTGTCATGATATCAACCACTTTTCCCCCATTATAAGACAACAGTAAACCATGATGTTTTTTTAATTCCAATTCACCTGCCTCTCGCAACAAACCAGGAGCCGGTCTACCGGAAGCAAGTACCAATATCACACCTTGTTCTTGTATATCCAAAAGAGCTTGCTTTGTTCTGGGACTGATCTCATGCTGATCGTTATTTAAGGTACCATCTAAATCTAAAGCGATTAATTTAATCATTATCTCTCCACCATTTCTAACAAAAATCTCTACCGGTTAAGTTTAAATTTATGTATGAATGCTATTGTACCATAATTTTTAAATTTAGGGAAAGAGAAATCAAAAATAAAGTGAAAAAAGAACCTTTTCAGGTTCTCCTTTGACATGAAAATTATGGCAACCCTAGATGAAATTCTGCCAAATTACAAAGTAATCAGTTGATAATTGACACCCATTCTTTTCAAAATAGCTGCTTCTCTTTTATGGCAAGTAAATAACAAAATTTGTCCTTTATATTGTTTTGCTAAAAAAGATAAAGAAGAAATTAATCTTTCTTCATCGTAAAATACAAAACTTTCATCTAAAATCAAAGGCATTTCTTGACCTGGCCACAAAAACTGAATCAATGCCAAGCGTAAAGCTAAAGATGCTTGACTTAATGTGCCTTTTCCCGCTTGTTCAGCTAAAATAATTTGCACTTTGCTATCTAAAGAAACTTTCATATTATCATCAAGATAAAGATCTGCATATGCCCCATGTGTTAATTCTGCCACATTCCGTGAAGCAGCTTGGTTTAAGTAAGTACCAAAAGGAGTTCGTACAGAAACCGACAAGGATTCTATCGTACTAATAGCTAGATTGATTGCTCGAACCTCTTCACGTATGCTTTCCTCTTCTTGTATTTTTTGATCAATTAACTCTTTGCGGCTATACAAGGCACTTAGTTTTTCTTGTTTCCGCTCAGAAATCCATTCACTCTTTTGCTCTTCTTCAATTTGTTCAGATAAACTTTGCAAAACTTCTTGGTTTTTCATC
>BNZI01000111.1 GCA_026000945.1 Clostridia bacterium
ATATAACCTTCTTGCACTTCTACGTCTTTCCCGTTTTTCTTTTTAGGTACCATGTTGGGGTTGACCTTTTTTATGGTGGCAAATCCTTCTGTCTGGATGATTTCTAAATTAACAACAATTTTTTTCCACTCATCATCAAGCCATTGATACACTTCATAGGGGTCTATTAATGGAAATTCAGACAGTCTTGTAAAAATCTCATTCGCAAGAAGTGTTTCTTCTTTACCTAAATCAATAGAACTCATGCCGTCAATGAGCCTGGTTTTTAGCAAATCAGCAAAGTCATCAAAAGCCGATGTGAAACGGTCTTTAAAACTCTGTACTGAAGCATCATCTTTTATTGCAGCTTTTATATCGTCTGTTGCAAGTCTAAAATAAAGTGTTCCGTCATTGATAAAAATTGACTGTTTGAGACGATCAAAGACATTCCAATAGTTGTTTAATACGTCAATCTCACTTACGGGAATACTGCCAAACATCAAAGAAGAAATATCCCAGTTTTCCGCATCCTCAGAGCTATCCACATAGCGTGGAATATTTAAGTTGTAATCATTTTGTCGGATTTCTTCACGAGTAACCAAACGTGAAAATTTAGGAAGGGTGATTCTAGCGTTGACTACATCCGTAATTTTTTTGATATCAGAAGCACGCAATTGATTATTTTTACCTACTTTAGCAAAGCCATTTGAGTCGTCAATAATCAATACATCTTGCGTCTCTCTCACCTGTTTGATCACGATAAGAACGGTAGGGATGCCTGTTCCGAAGAAAATGTTAGCAGGTAAGCCTATAATGGCGTCAATGTGGTTATTTTCAAGTAAATTCTTGCGAATTTTCCCTTCCTCTCCACCACGAAACAATACGCCATGCGGTAAAATAATCGTCATAATACCCTCGGGCTTTAAATGAAATAAACCATGTAATAAAAAGGCAAAGTCAGCCTTTGTTTTAGGTGCTAGTCCAAATTTTGTATATCGTGGGTCATTATCTTTTCCGATCGTATTCCATGCCTGCGAATAGGGAGGATTGGAAACGATAGCATCCGCATGAAGTGGTGGATAATCATCGCATAACCAACCATCTTCCAGCGTGTCAGCATTTTGAATAAAGATATGATTGGGATTGGAATTACACATGATTAAATTCATTCTTGTCAGGT
>BNZI01000112.1 GCA_026000945.1 Clostridia bacterium
GTTTTAATGTTCGAAGTGAAAAAGCGAATATTTTTGAAGGATTTCATTTAAATCCGCAGTTTATTAGTATTATGGGAATTATTTTATTGATTCAAGTCGTGTTAAGTTATATCGGTGGAAAGCTTTTCTCCTGTGAAGGTTTCGGTTTGAGAGGCTGGGCAGTGGTGATCGCTTTATCCATTACGATGATTCCGATCGATATGATCAGGAAAGCTTTAGGACGTAAGTAGTAGTAAACAAAATTCTAGAGTTTGCATGAAATAGGAATGCAGACTTAGAGAGCCTGATGAGATCTTTTATAGGTTCTTAGGGGAGATGTAGTATCAAGGAGGATATCATGCCAATTAATTTGCAAAAAGGACAAAAAATTGATTTAACAAAAACAAATCCGGGGTTAAAAAAATTAATCGTTGGTTTAGGTTGGGATACTAACCGTTATGATGGAAGTGAAGAGTTTGATTTAGATGTTTCCGTTTTTTTATTAGGGGAATCTGGAAAAGTTTCTAGTCAAGAAGATTTTGTTTTTTACGGAAATTTAGAGCATAAAAGTAAATCTGTAAAACATCAAGGAGATAACCGTACAGGTACGGGTGCAGGAGATGATGAAGTCATTGAGGTCGATTTAAGTTTAGTGCCTACACAGATTAGTCGTATTGCTTTTGCGGTAACAATTTATGAAGCAGAAAAACGCAGACAGAACTTTGGGCAAATATCTAATGCCTATATCCGTATTCTCAATGCAGAACAAGGAGAAGAACTTTTGCACTATGATTTAGGGGAAGATTTTTCGATTGAAACTTCTGTAGTAGTAGGAGAACTTTATCAGCAAGGAAATGAGTGGAAATTTAATGCCATTGGCAGTGGTTTTTCTGGTGGTTTGGCCGCTTTATGTGCTAATTATGGAGTAGATGCTGCTTAATTTTGCGAAAGAGGATGAAAAGAGATGTCAATTAGTTTACAAAAAGGACAACGGATAGATTTAAAAAAAGGTTCTCGCGAATTGAAAAATATTTTGGTCGGTTTAGGTTGGGATGCAGCAAAACAAGATCGTGGTCCATTGAAGAATCTATTTTTTGGAGGTCCAAAAGTAAAAGATGTAGACTGTGATGCATCAGCTATTTTGTGTCAAAAAGGTCGTTATG
>BNZI01000113.1 GCA_026000945.1 Clostridia bacterium
GCAACTTTGCCAAAAGGCAAGGAACAAATATGAAATGTGGATGGAAGAATTATTTCGCTTGGAAAAAATGAAGCAATTTGAGTTTTCTTATTCATCATTTAATTTTATTTGTGGAGTAGATGAAGTAGGCAGAGGGGCTTTAGCTGGACCAGTGGTTGCTTGTGCTGTTATTTTAAAAAAACCATGGGATATTCACGAAATAAAAGACTCAAAACAATTATCTGCTTTTAAAAGGGAAAAATTAGCGGAAAAAATTAAAAAAGAATCTTTAGCCTATGCAATATCGGCTGTTAGTCCAAAGGATATTGACCAGATTAATATTTTACAAGCTACGTATCAAGCAATGAAAAAAGCAGTAGAAAAGTTAAGCTTCACGCCACAGATGGTATTAGTAGATGCTTTGGATATTCCTAAGCTTTTATTGCCGCAAAAGGCAATCATTAAAGGAGATGAAAAAAGTGTCTCGATTGCAGCCGCTAGTATCGTAGCAAAAGTCTATCGGGATCATCTAATGAAACAATATGATGGGATTTATCCTCACTATCATTTTGCCGCTCATAAAGGATATGGTACAAGTGATCATATCCAACAAATCAAAAAATATGGAATTTCTATTATTCATCGTAAAACAAGCTGAATTTAACTCTAATTTTTGCATAACTTCATCTCCGTTAAAAACCACACTGCCTGTTAGAAGTTCTACTACATATCCACTCTCATCCCTTTTTGCAATTTCTATACTATCCACAAGGTTCTCACGAACTTCAATACCTAAACGAGACGCAAAGTCTTGTAATTCAAATAGATATATCCCCAAGTAGCCTTCCATTTCAATATCTCCTGCACTAGATACTGCCACAAAATAAGGATGATTACCATCGCCGTTTCGAGTTTGTCCCGAACTAGCAGCATGAAACATTGGATCAATATAGTTCCCTTCATACTGTACTACCTTGCCCTTAGTGTCTTGAACAGCCTGCCTTAATTTTTCCTCATAAATTTCAAAATGACTCGCACCCCAACGTTTTTTCCGCTCATCCAAATTCCAAAATCTCATTTTAAACGTACTAGCTAAAATTTCTTTTTCATCTCCTATATTACTTTGTACATAAGTCCTTGCTAA
>BNZI01000114.1 GCA_026000945.1 Clostridia bacterium
ATGATATAGATAATGTAAATGAAAATCAATTTCAAAGGGGAAATGAATATGCCTTTATCAATGTTGAATTTGGGCGATACAAGGGTGATTACAGATTTTAATGGAAAAGAAGAATTAAAGCGGCATTTACGGGATTTGGGCTTTATTAAAGGGGAAAGAGTAAGATTGGTTTCAGAAAATGAAAGCGGATTGATTTTGTCTTTAAAGGGTAGTCGTATAGCTTTAAATAGAGCTTTGGCAGCCAAAATTATGGTTGTGTAGTCTGAGAAAATATAAATTTGATTTACATATATAAGCTGGAGTTTAAACTACTAAGAGCTTGTGGAGTATATCTGTAAACGAGGAGAATTTTGTGTAGATTGTTTCTTCTGCACGGAGAGATGCATAAAAATATTGAAGGTATTTTAAGAAATTTTGACATGATAGGAAAAACCATCCATTTACCATAGATGAGATGCTAAATAGGTTTTCAGTGTTCCAATTGGTTTTTGATGATGTAGAAAGTGAGTAGAAGTGATGATAGATTATTTGATTGTGATAATTGTCTTAGCTATGGTGACGTGTGCTCTTGCTGTGATGTTTTTTCAGAAGAAAAACGGAAAAGGCGGATGTGGTGGTTGCAGCGGCGACTGTGCTTCTTGTGCTTCAATCAAGGAAAAAAATACAGTATAATCAGCATAGAATATTCAACATAGAGTATTTTTAGTTATTATACTAACTTTTAATTTTCTATCACTCTATTTAAGGTGTGTTCACATTACCCGAAATGCCTAGATTTTGAGTAAATTTTGCAGACAATCATGTGTATTTCAAGAAAATGAAGAGCTTGTTCAGTATTTCCAAGTGAGAAGAATATTGTAGATAATTTTTACAAGAGCCTATATTCATATCTTTGAACGAGGGGAATGTTGTAAATAGGTTTGGCTTCCTACACGAAGAGGTGACGCAGGCATACCGGAGGTATTTCAAGGAATTCAGGCACCCTAGGAGGGAAATAGACTAAATATTCTCTCGTGAGTGAGATGATACGAAAATAGACTCTAAACGCGGACTAGCACAGAATCTACCCAAAGATAGACTTCCCGTAGTAGTGTGAACACGTCTTAATCCAGA
>BNZI01000115.1 GCA_026000945.1 Clostridia bacterium
TGCTAACATTTTGGGATTTGTTAAATCATTAATTTTAATCAGATTGTAACCATTTTATCTGTTGCAGTAATTGGGATATTACTATTGGTTTCTGTATTTTTAATTAATAATACGATTGCTATGGCTATTTCTGTGCGAAAAGATGAGATTAAAATTATGCGTTTGATTGGAGCGGAAAATTTTATGATTCGAGCCCCCTTTGTTATTGAAGGGATGATTTTAGGCGTTTTTGGAGTAGTCATTCCGCTTTTTTCTGTGTACTATTTGTACGAACGAAGTACAAAAATGATTTTAGAACGATTTCACAGTCTATCTTCCATTATTGAATTTCTGTCTATTCGGCAAGTGTTAGCAGTAATGATTCCGGTATGTATTTTTTTAGGAGTAGGAATAGGTCTATTTGGTAGTTTTTTAGCAGTTCGTAAGCATCTTAGTGAAAAATAGGGAATTAAATTGTGCTATAGACTTTAAACAAAGTGATATAACTTAGTAGAGTAGTGTAATAGGAGCAAAAAATATTCACAATGTTCTTCTTTGCGTTTACCAATTTGAACAGTTTCTAAGCTTTCGTTCATGAGCAAAGTGTATTGATTAGGATTGCCTTTTCATTATGTTATAGATATCAAAGGTAAAGTCAATCTGACCTGAAAAGGACTTGCTATTTTTCACTGAATTGGTTAGAATAACAAATAATATAGTTAAAAGTTGATTTGACTATAGCTGATTCCTGTTAAAGCATAGAAAAATCTTGTTTTCTGTGTATTTTTTGAATGTTACCGGATAACCAAATGGAATTTTAGGAGGATTTTAATTATGGCAGTTAAAGTAGCGATTAATGGTTTTGGACGTATTGGACGTTTGGCTTTTCGTCAAATGTTTGGAGCAAGTGGATATGAAGTGGTGGCAATTAATGATTTAACAAATCCCAAAATGTTAGCACATTTGTTGAAATATGATACTGCGCAGAAACGTTATGAATTGTGTGATAAGGTACAATCTACAGATAATTCCATTATTGTAGATGGCAAAGAAATTCAGATTTATGCAGAAAAAGATGCTGCAAATTTGCCATGGGCAAAATTGGATGTGGATGT
>BNZI01000116.1 GCA_026000945.1 Clostridia bacterium
CAAGCGCAGGTGGTCTGGGATTTAAAGGTTCAAGGAAATCTACTCCTTATGCCGCACAAATGGCGGCGGAAGTTGCCGTAAAAGCAGCTCTTATACACGGTTTAAAAACAGTAGATGTAATGGTAAAAGGTCCTGGTTCAGGACGTGAGGCAGCAATTCGTGCATTGCAGGCCTGTGGGTTGGAAGTAACAAGTATCCGTGATGTCACACCTGTGCCACACAATGGTTGCCGTCCGCCAAAACGTAGAAGAGTGTAATGGAGGTGTAATTATGGCAGTAAATAGAGTTCCTGTTCTAAAACGTTGTCGTTCACTAGGTTTAAGTCCTAGTGTATTAGGATTAGCAAAAGAATCTAAAAGAACGTCTAAACGGTCGAATAAAAAAATTAGCGAATATGGTCTTCAGTTAAGGGAAAAACAAAAAGCAAAGTTTATTTATGGGGTTTTGGAAAAACCCTTTAGAAATTATTATAAAAGAGCAGATCGTATGACTTCTGGTCTTGTGGGTCACAATTTGATTGTTTTGTTGGAATGTCGATTGGATAATGTAATTTTCCGTATGCGTTTTGCAAGAACGAGACAAGAAGCTAGGCAAATTGTGGATCATAAGCACGTGGCTGTAAATGGGAAAATAATCAATATTCCTTCTTATCGGATTAAAGTAGGGGATGTGATTGAAATACATGAAAAATACAAACCTGCTCAGCGCTACAAAGATGTTTTGGAAACTACTGCTTCACGTTTAATACCGGAATGGTTGGATTCTGATTTGGAAAGTTTAAAAGGCACGGTTAAGCAATTACCTACTAGAGATATGATTGATGTTCCGGTAGATGAAATGTTAATTGTCGAGTTGTACTCTAAATAATTTTGAACTATACTCGACAAGGAGGGTTAATCGTGTTCGATTTTGAAAAGCCGAGAATAGAAATTGTAGAAATTTCTGAAAATAGGAGATACGGAAAATTTGTTGTTGAACCGCTAGAAAGAGGGTATGGTACTACTTTAGGAAATTCCTTGCGTAGGATTATGCTTTCTTCTTTACCTGGAGCAGCTGTAAGTCAGGTAAAAATTGATGGGGTTTTGCAT
>BNZI01000117.1 GCA_026000945.1 Clostridia bacterium
GCTAAATTTTTCACCTTAGTATTTTTGAAAACACACACTACAAAGCTAGCTACTGGAAAAATATTTGTTTAGGTGAACAAGAGTTTTTCCATACCAATTGCATTTGTACTCCAACTTCCTTATAAAATGTAAACTATTGTAGATCATTTGTAACCATCTTATTACCCAAAGAAATTAGGCTTGTCTTTCTAACAAATACAAAATCAAGTTTTCCAAAAACTCTTGTTTTCCAAAATACTGATTTAAACTTTGGAGGGCTTCTTCCGAAAGGCGTTGTACGGTTTGTTTTGCCTTGTCCAAGCCAAACAAAGCAACGAAAGTTTGTTTTTGGTTTTTCTCATCACTACCAATGTCTTTTCCCAAAATTTCTTCTTTGCCAATAACATCTAATACATCATCTTGAATTTGAAAAGCCAAACCAATTTTCCGAGCGATATTCTCCCATATTTTCAAGTCTTCGTCTTTTGCCTGCCCTAAAATTGCACCAATCAACATGGCAGCTTCTAAAAGTGCCGAACTTTTTTTCTGATACATTTCCAGTAAAGCCTTTTCATCTACTAGACTGTTGGTATAACGAATATCCAAAGCTTGACCACCTATCATACCCCAAACTCCACTTTTATTCACCAATACAGAAAGCGCTTTTTTGACAGTTTGAGGTGGAATTTCTTCACTCTGGTTTAAAATAACTTCAATAGCATAAACCATCAAAGCATCACCACAAAGCAATGCCATTCCCTCCCCATATTTTTTCCAAAGTGTACTTTTTCCCCGGCGAATACTGTCATTATCCATGCAAGGTAAGTCATCATGTACTAAAGAAAATGCATGTATACACTCAATAGCTGCTAGAAAAGGAACAATTTTCTGATCCGGTAAAGCATATACTGCATAGACGCTTTCCATTAAAATCGGTCGCAAACGTTTTCCACCAATAAACAAACTATATTGCATGGCTTCATCAAGCATTGGATCAATTTTTCTTTCTTCTTCTGCCTCAAATAAAGATTGCTTTATTTTTTCATCAATCTCATGTGCCTTTTCTGCTAAAGTCTTTTGAAAATTCATGAATTTTCCTCCAGAATG
>BNZI01000118.1 GCA_026000945.1 Clostridia bacterium
CGTACTCTGGCAATCTTACGAAGAGCAGAGTTTGGTTTTTTTGGAGTAGTCGTCCTCACTGAGGTACATACCCCTCTTTTCTGTGGAGAAGATGTATCCGTCGTTCTCTTTTTTAAAGAATTTAAACCTTTTTGCAAAGCCGGAGCTGTAGATTTCTTTTGTACTGTCTTTCTGCCCTTTCGCACCAATTGATTAAATGTTGGCATAGTTTCACCTCCTAAAAGATAATCCCGACATGGGGATAATAGATTTTCTGCGGTTGTAGACAAAGTATTCAAAGAGTCGTTCCCTATCTTAAGATAAAAGGAAAGACCCAAAGAATTTCATTGCATACCGGATCATTATATACTTGTCAAATTATTTATGTCAAGATTTTTCTCAAACTATGCCTAAGCCAGTAGAGCGCTCACCACTTAGCTAAACTAAAGGTTCTTAACATTTTAAGTGGGAGTTTCTTGGAAACAGAACATACTGGTAAGTGTATTTCTTTACTCACAACAGCTTCTCTTAACTGCCAAACCATCTTCGTTATTCTTCAGGTTTTTTCTTTACTATTAATCATCGTTTTAATCGTTTCATTTTTAGACCTTGATAGACACTCCCGCCGCCTACGCTTCTGTGCTCTCGGTCGATTATCTAAACTTCTAACTCTTCTAATTGTCCTGAATCTTTATCCATCTTTTCCGTAATATGATGTGCAAGTAACATATCCGCTATTGGGCTTTCTTGTCCGTCCGTATCCAATTTTACTGAACGGTAACGTTTCATTCCTGTACCAGCAGGAATAAGCTTTCCAATAATGACATTTTCTTTTAATCCAATCAAATTATCTATTTTTCCATTAATTGCCGCTTCCGTCAATACTTTTGTAGTCTCTTGGAATGAGGCAGCTGAAAGGAAAGAATCTGTGGCCAAAGAAGCTTTGGATGTTTTTGAAGAAGCGATGAATAATATCATGCCTGTTTTAGAAGTTAAGGCAAAGCGTATCGGTGGTGCCACGTATCAGGTTCCAATTGAAGTTAGACCAGATAGGCGTCAAGCTTTGGCACTTCGTTGGTTAGTACTTTATTCTCGTAAAAGAGGA
>BNZI01000119.1 GCA_026000945.1 Clostridia bacterium
AATTCCTCTTGATTTTTTAAAAAACTTTCTTTATCTGCATATTGTAACCAAAGTTCCTGCTTACTGTCATCAAAAGAAGCAAATTTTTCCGCAATCATTTTTCCTGTGCTTTCCTCTTCCAATACCACATTACCTTGTACAAATACTTTTGCATCTGTCTGCAGTAAGTTACGATATTGTTCAAAAACTTTTGGAAAAATCACCAGTTCAATCTGCCCAAACAAATCTTCTAAAGTAGCAAAAGCCATCAATTGGTTATTTTTTGTGATTTTTAAGGTCAAGGTTTGTAAAATCCCCCCTGCAATCACTTTCTGCTTATCTTGCAATTTTGCTTGTCCGCTTTCTTCATCTAGCTGAAAATCTTGTGTAGTAGCAGAAATTTTTTTCGACCATAAATTCTCATACTCTTCCATTGGATGTCCGCTGATATAAATTCCAGTCACTTCTTTCTCTTCCATAAAAAGCTGTTCTTTTGCATACTCTCCTACATCGGGAAAATGAAATTGAAAATCTTCTTTTTCTTCTCCCGCAGCGAACATTTCTCCAAAACTCAACTGTCCTTGTAAAACAGATTTTTTTTGCTTTAATTTTTGCTCCAATAATTCATGAATAGATTCTATTTTTTGTTTTCTTGTACCATCCAGACCATCCAAAGCCCCCGATTTTACAAAACTCTCTAACGTCCTGCGGTTTACTTCTTTCGTACTCATTCTCTCAATAAAATTGACAAAAGAAGTAAAGACTCCACCATTTTTGTTCAAAAAGTTCTATCTTAGCAACAGAAAAAGGTGGACATTTGTCTATTTTTACAGAGAATTTTTTTGTAGCAAGAAAATACTTTACATTGCTGAAAAAAACCTTTAAGATAAAGACCAAAGTTTCACTCTACCGACCTTCAGATACAAAAAAAACTAAAATATATAAAGTGCAAAATTTTTCGGAAGAAGGAGAAGAAAAAGAAATTTTAGAACAAATTTCTACTTGGGTAAATCTTCCGATGGATCAGCATACTTTAGAAAGTTTAAGAGCATATTTGCGGGGTGTATTTTTGGTATGTGGTTCA
>BNZI01000120.1 GCA_026000945.1 Clostridia bacterium
TGATTGCGAAGTCAATCATGGTCGCACCAATTTGAGTGTGCTTTGCACATCATCTTCCTAATCAAATTGTGTGCATCAACTGAAGCTTAATCAGTAAGAGTTTTTTCTACTGCCAATTGTAGCTGAAGCGATCAGGTGCTTAGTCGCTCTTGAACCTATGGTGATTAAAGCGACTTGGGAACGTGGTAAACTTCCCGGATACAATAAACGTTTTTGCTTATTATATCATGATTGCGAAGTCAGTCATGATCGCGCCAATTTGAGTGTGCTTTGCACATCATCTTCCTAATCAAATTGTGTGCATAAACGGTATAATAAACGTTTTTGCTTATTATATCCGGGAATAAACTGGATATTTGGAGTTGTGCTCATGACCATGCGACCACCTACACTACTTCCTTAAAACAGATAGAATATAATCAAGACCAACATCCATACGTATTGCCGTCTGCTCTATACTAAGACCAGAGTCGATGAACTTTTTTATTACCATAACAATATTTTCAGCTACTTCGATCACATGATGATCTAAATCATAAAATCTTATGGCTCGTTGCCCCCAACTATGTTCGATCAGCGGATGAATATACTCTATATCCGTGAGTACCTTTAGCTTTTGAATAAAGCCATCCATATCATCTGTTTCAAAGTACAATTCTATTGCGTTGTTTGAAAACATGATTTCTATTTTTGGTTTATGAATGAAATTTACCCAAGTATCAAGTGTTTGAAGAAAAACACCACCTGTTAATTCAACATTTGCACCGGCATCCATTACAACGTCTAAATCCAGCACGGTCTGGTAAAACATTTTAGATTTTATCATATCCTTTACAGCAATCAAAGTGCCTTTATATTGCATTTTGGATACCTCTTTCAAAGAAATTGTACAGGCTTTTTGAAAATCTATACACCAAATTTTCTTCCTTTACTGATATGTAAAATATTCCTAATAATTCTCATTAACTAAAGGCTTTGTATACAAACTTTTACCACTTCTTGATCGGAAAAAGGATGCCTTACTCCTTTGACCTCTTGATAATCTTCATGTCCTTTACCT
>BNZI01000121.1 GCA_026000945.1 Clostridia bacterium
TTTTCCCCTTTACAGGTAGTATATCATGAAAATTTAGAAAATTTTGAATTAGTTTCTAAGCTGGGTGTAGGTTCAGCTTTGCGCATATCGGGGACGTTATTACTTACCCCTGATGCCAAACAACCTTTTGAAGTGCAGGCAGAAGAGATTATGATTGAGGGATGCAGTCCAAATGATTATCCATTACAAAAAAAACGGCATTCTTTAGAATATTTGAGGGAAATCTCTCATCTTCGCCCGCGTACGAATATGTTTCAAGCTGTTTTTCGTGTGCGTTCTTTATTATCTTATGCGATTCACTCGTATTTTCAAGATAGAAATTTTCTATACGTACATTCCCCGATTATTACTGGTAATGATGCAGAAGGAGCAGGGGAAATGTTTCAAGTGACTGCATTGAATTTAGAAAAGCTAGAAGGAAAAAAGCCAGATTATCAAAAAGATTTTTTCGGAAAAAAGACACATTTAACAGTCAGTGGACAGCTTAATGCAGAATGTTTTGCTATGGCTTTTGGGAAAACCTATACGTTTGGCCCCACTTTTCGAGCAGAGAATTCTAATACATCAAGACATGCTGCAGAGTTTTGGATGCTTGAGCCAGAAATTGCTTTTGCTGATTTAGAAGACAATATGTGTTTAGCAGAAAGTCTTTTGAAATATCTTATTTGCTATATTTTAGAACAAGCACCTGATGAAATGGAATTTTTCAATCAATTTGTAGATAAAGGTTTATTGGATCGTTTGCATTTGGTAGCAGAGTCGGATTTTGAACGGGTCAGTTATACACAAGCTGTGGAGTTATTGGAAAAATCTTCAGAGAAGTTCACTTATCCCGTGGCTTGGGGTAAAGATTTGCAGACGGAGCATGAGCGATATTTAACAGAAAAAATTTTTCAAAAACCTATTTTTGTTATAGATTATCCAAAAGAATTTAAAGCGTTTTATATGAGGCAAAATGATGATCAAAAAACGGTAGCAGCTATGGATTGTTTAGTGCCGGCTATTGGTGAGATTATTGGTGGAAGCCAAAGAGA
>BNZI01000122.1 GCA_026000945.1 Clostridia bacterium
TCAATCCGGGAAAAACACCTCACGAAAACATCCAATTTTTGTTAGTTTTAGCTTGTTTAGTAAAAGCAGTGGATACACACGCTTTGCTTTTGCGAGAATCAGCAGCTGTTCCTGGCAATGAACACCGCTTAGGTGCAAATGAAGCTCCTCCTGCTATTATTTCCATCTTTTTAGGAGATCAGTTAGAAGATGTTGTTGCCCAGCTGCTAAATGCAGGAGTCGCTACAACTTCCAAACAAGGAGGTATGTTAAAAACTGGAGTAAATGCCTTACCTGATCTGCATAAAGATGCAACGGACCGTAACCGTACTTCACCACTAGCTTTTACTGGAAATAAATTTGAATTCCGTATGGTAGGCTCCTCTGATTCGATTTCCAGTCCCAATGTCGTATTAAATACTATTTTAGCACAAGCATTTAAAGAAGTGGCCGACCAATTAGAAAAATCAACAGATTTTTTCATGGATGCTCATGAATTGACTAAAAAAATCTTTGCTGACCACCACCGGATTATTTTCAATGGTAATGGCTATTCCGATGCATGGTTAGTGGAAGCTCAAAAAAGGGGCTTGCCTAATGTCCGCTCCATGGTAGAATCAATTCCTAGTTTAATCGATCCTAAAACGGTTGCCTTGTTTGAAGAATTTAAAGTGTACAGCAAAAGAGAATTAGAATCCCGCGCAGAAATCCGCTATGAAGCTTACAAAAAAGCAATCAATATTGAAGCAAAAGCCATGATAGACATTGCAACCAAACAAATCATTCCAGCAGTAATCCGCTATAATGGTAATCTTGCCAAAACAATCTGCGACATCAAAACAGTTGACGAATCATTGGATATTTCCGTACAGCAAGAAATTTTAGAAGAAAATACAAAACTTCTACGCCAAGTAAAAAATGCATTGTCCGAATTGGAAAAAGTGACAAATGCCGCAACAAATCAAGCAGAAGAAGCAAAAGCACAAGCGGAATATTATCTACAAACTGTAGTACCTGCTATGGAAAACTTACGTACCCCGGTAG
>BNZI01000123.1 GCA_026000945.1 Clostridia bacterium
TTTCTTTTATTTTAATTTATAGCATAACCTTTTATAATATCCAAACAGAAAATATACGTAAAATCAACAATGCTTTAGACCTCAGAACGATTAACACCTCTCGCAGTGTAAGTTTAGATTCACCATTTTTATCTTTGCTTTTAGATCATCAAGGAGCAATTATTCGAGTTGAGCAAAATCAACTCCAGCTATCCTCTCAGATATGCCAGGAAGCCGCTGATTTAATCGGACAAAATCAGACGAGTACATCTGGTTTAGTCAAATTTTTTAACAAAATTTGGATGTATCGTACACGCACTTTACTGATGTCTGTAAATCTCAACGAAGAAGCAATAGCCGCGCAATACCGCTATGTCATTTTTTTAGATATTACCAGTACACAAAAAACCCTACATGACCTTCGACTCAGTTTTATGTTCGTTAGCGGAGTTGTTTTGACCGTTATTTTTTTTATCAGTTTTGGTTTTGCCAACCATTCCATTAAACCTGTACAAAAAGCTTGGGAAAAACAACGGCAATTTATCGCTGACGCCTCTCATGAACTAAAAACACCCCTTTCCATTATTATGGCAAATTATGATGCCCTCTTAGCGAATGGAGATGAAACCATTAACAGTCAATTTCAATGGTTTTCCCATATGAGAACAGGTATGGATCAAATGAATCAATTGATTTCTGAATTGCTCTCTCTTGCTCGGTTAGAAAATAATTTCCATATTGAAAAAATACGATTTTCTTTTACGGAATGTATCAAAGAAACTCTCCTCCCCATGGAAGTAGCAGTCAAAGAAAAACAAATCACCTTGTCAAAATCTCTACAAGAAGAATTGTTTTTCACAAGTAACCCTGCCTTAATTAAGCAAAGTTTTCAACTCATCTTTGAAAATGCCATTAAATATACAAATGAAAAAGGTGAAATTCACATTAATCTCAAACAGGAAAAATATCGTATTCTTTGTACCATCCAAAATACGGGAGAAGGAATTTCCCATAAAGATTTATCCAAAATTTTTGAC
>BNZI01000124.1 GCA_026000945.1 Clostridia bacterium
AGCAAATCAAGTGCCGACTGCGCATCTACGATGATTGGTATTTGACTATTTACCACGGCAATGCCGTCAATTATTTTCGTTTCGATATTCATCTTTCTTAATAATCCCCTTAAATTCCAACTTCCGTTGACTTATCTTACTCCGCCGCCTTAAAGTTATAAATTGGCTTGATTACTTTTTCAATTTCTACTGTATCTTTTATGTTGTCTATAATTTCATCCATGAGTTTATAGACAAAAGGCGATTCATCAAGTGTAGACTGAACTTCTTTATCCTTTTCTTTTAACTAAGCTATTCCGAAAGTCTTATAAACCTTTTCACTCCATACTTCATCAACCATAAATAATTTAAAACACTCACCAAAAAACAGACTGCCGCACAAAGCCATAAAAACATCAACAATGACATGCTATCTTTTAACCAAAACATATATACTGCATAGAAACCAATAAACACAGCAAAACTACCAAATATAGTAAGCATGGCAGATAGGCCTCGTTTTACTACATACATTTCATTTGGCCATTCGAGCTTGGGAAAGATTAGATTTAGAGAAAGTCCGATCAAAGCAATCAGCAGACAAACTAAAGAGGGGAATTTTATGTATAATTTTTTCTATAAGAAGAGATAGCAC
The DNA here is from genome assembly GCA_026000945.1 of Clostridia bacterium. GTDB lineage: Bacteria > Bacillota > Clostridia > Lachnospirales > Lachnospiraceae > BNZI01. The sequence continues at coordinate 635 of BNZI01000124.1, forward strand.
AGGAATGCTGGTAGTGTGTTAAAGAACTGAAAGAGCATAGTGAGGAGAAAATTAGATTAGGGTGTGTCCACACCATCGTAAAGTGTCCATATTTTGGTAGGTTTTTACTGGTTTATATTTATCTCACTTATGGGAGAATGTTGGTCCATTTTCTCGCTTACGATGCCTTAAATTTCATTCTTGCGTCACCTCTTCGTGTAAGAGAGCCTATTTTGTATCTCACTTGCGGGAGAATGTTTGGTCTATTTTTCTTCCTACGGTGTCGAGTCTCCTTGAAATACCTCCAGTATTCCTGCGTCACCTCTTCGTGTAGGAAAAAAACTGTACACAACATTCTCTACGTTCGGAGATACGGAAATAGGCTCTTAGAAAAACC
>BNZI01000125.1 GCA_026000945.1 Clostridia bacterium
GTGAAATAAAGCTAATAAAGCGATTACATACACCAGAAAATTATTTGACCGTTCGTCATGCTATTGGTAATTTAACGCCTATAGTTAGTGGTGAAACTTGCCAATCTGATTCTTTACATCGCTCAGCTAGACTTAATAGTGCTAATATAGCAAGGATACGACATTCAGTTCCAGGTGGTACTTGGCGAGATTGGGATAAAGAATTAATCTTAAACTGCCATAGAAAGGCTACGGGTAAAAGTTATGGTTCTGTATATGGCAGAATGGAATGGGATGCCCCCTCCCCCACAATAACCACACAATTTTACGGCTATGGAAATGGGCGTTTTGGACATCCAGAGCAAGACAGAGCAATTTCATATCGAGAAGGAGCGCTTTTACAATCTTTCCCTCCTGATTATGTATTTTTCGACCCCAAAGAAGAAAAATTCAATAGCAGAGAAATTGGCATCCACATAGGAAATGCTGTTCCTGTCGAATTAGGAAAAACTATTGGAATGAGTATTTTAAAGCACATTAAGGAGGAGTTTAACAATGCCTAATACTAACTATGATGAAGAAAGAGAGATTCGTATTGTTAATCAAATTGCAACTCTTCGAAATGAGATTGATTATACTACACGTGATTACGCAATAGACTTTTTGGTGTCTGAATTTACAAAGGGAACTTTCTATATCGACACAGACTACCAACGTAATTTTATTTGGGATAACGATCGAAGAGTCCGTTTTATTGAATCTATTTTACTGGGATATCCTATCCCATTCATGTTTTTTTCGGACCTTGATGACGGTCGCTGTGATATAATTGATGGCGTACAACGTACTTCTACCCTCGAAGAATTTTTAAATGATGAACTAATACTGAAAAACCTCGAAAAACTAACCGAACTCAACGGCTGTAGTTATAAGCAATTGCCTCCTACGACTCGACGCAAATTTAACAAAACAACTTTAAGAATTATTGTTCTTGAAGAAGGAACCACTCTAGAAGTAAGACAAGAA